>NZ_CALHDW010000021.1 GCF_938023125.1 uncultured Porphyromonas sp. | reverse complement strand
TTTCATCGGCTGGGGAGTATGCTATGTTTCTATGCTTTAAGTAGGGGGAGAGTATGGGGGGACGGCTAGCGCTCCCGATACTCAGGGGATGTTCTCTCTAGAGCCCTCTTTAGTAGTACGTCCCTCTGTGGTAGCGGGTGAAGTAGGGGATCCACTCGACATCATGCTTGTGCCTCATGATGCGACGTGAGGTCTCCAAGGCATGGTTACGAAGCTCGGGAGTGGTGGGGTATTCTGGATCATCCAGACAGAAGTCATGACCATATTTGAGGATGACGGCATTGGATGCTCTTATAGCATCCGGGTTGATGAATCTTGGCACTTCTACATAGCATATATCTCCTTGGTTACATTGCGTCTCGAAGGTCCGATACATACGTACCCCACCCCGAGTCACGTGCACGATGAAGATGGTACTAGGTAGCTTCCTCATCCTCCTTCGCGATATAGAGACTAAATCCTCTAGGTCATCCATCGAAGTGAAGTGGAGGGTCTTCAGCGAGTCGGCCGTTAGTGTCGTCGGCTCGTCTCGCACGTAGAAGCTGATGTAGAGAGGGACGTGGTCAAAGCGGAACTCCCACGTCCCATAGTTTTCGTAGGTCCCATATTGGTAGCGGAAGGCGGGTACGTCAATGGAGTCCTGCACCCCACGCCAAGCAGGGGCAAGGAAGTCCCAACCATAGTTGCGTTTCTTACGGGGAGCGTTTGCCGGGGTCTTTGCTCGGAGTGAGCTATGCTTCCACTGCGGGCTCTTCTGATAGTGATTCAGGAGATAGACCGTGTCGGGTAGGGAGTCCCGAGTCTTCTTCCTCCTTTGGGCATCAACCGATTGCTCAAAGGAAAGGAGAAGAAGGATGAGGAGCATGAGGAGGCGTTTCATAGGCTCGGGGCGTATGGGGAGATTGTCTGCGTTTGTCTTCTGAGGGCTAATACTTTCCCTCGGGGAAGATGGGATCTTTGCCTTGAAGGTAGCTATTCCTATGAAACTGCTCCTCTCACTCCTCTGGAATGGGCTCTCGGCAGGGGGTGAAAAACGACCCACGGTAGGTCGCTCTTAAAACCTACTGTGGGTCGCCTGACCGACCTACCGTGGGTCGCAAAGGCGACCTACAGTAGGTTTTATTTGGGGGTACGAGAGAGGGGAGAGATCTTGGGCTTTTGCTACCCATGACGACTCCATAATTACTGAAGGGATATGGTCCGTCAGCTTTTCTCAGGGAGATAGATCTGCAAGTGGCCTCTCATGCTTCCTCTCTTTGAGTATTTCATATCTTTGTATCACTGATTCGCGCCCCAAATTCTGAGCTAGTACGATAAGATCTCCGGAGGTTAGCTTGATAGAGTTGATGATTATTTGGTTGTTGCTACGAGTCAATAAGAACGCTAAAAGTTTGATATATAGGTTAAAGAATATAGAGTGGGATATGAATAGAAACATCTCTATCCTTAGTAAGACGAAAGATGCATCAATAGAAAGACTGCATATCGTTACTTGGGATATCAAAAGCAAGAATTATTATACGGAGTATGGCTTGGAGATTAATATAGCTTCTGTCTATGATGATGAGCTAGTGCTTAAATTGTCCTTGCCTTGCCTCCCGTCTAATAGCGAGGATGTCATTTCTCTTGATAAAAACCTTTCTGACTTAGAGAATTGCCGGTTCATATTTAATTCAGATGTTAGGCAGGTTACTCCCATTGGT
>NZ_CALHDW010000020.1 GCF_938023125.1 uncultured Porphyromonas sp. | reverse complement strand
CAATAGAGGGATTCGTTTATATCGATCAAAAAGAGCCTGCCGAGATGGCTCTTGTAGCACTTCACTCGGACTCCATCACCTCGCATCCAACACTTGTCACCTATACAGATAAGAGAGGGTACTACCACATCAATCTAAATTCCCCCTTTGCAAAGCAATATCTCCTTGAGGTGCGATATGTTGGTTACAAAGCAACGACCGCAGAGATTGAGGGAGAAAATATCCAGGGAACGGGTCGGTATGACTTCAATTTAGAGACAACTGCACCAGCGGCTCAATTACAGGAGGTTGTCGTCACAGCCAAGCAAAAAATGGGCATCGACCGCAAAAGCTATCACTTCAGCCGAGAACAAATCAAGCAAGCTAAGAGCAGTCTTGACCTTGCCCTAACACTACCTCAAATCAAGGCAGAGGCACGCACAGGGCGAATCGCTTCTGCAACAGGAGAAGCCACTCCGCTCATCCTCATCAATGGACATTACGCAACCAACGAAGAGTTACGCTCTATACCTCCCGGCAAGATTATTCGGATAGATTACTTCGATATAGCCCCCGAGCGGTACAACACCCAAGGGAGCGTACTCGATGTAATCACCAAACCTCTGGATAACGGACACCATGCTGGCGTAGAAGCCTCAGTAGCACCCTTTGCCACCGACGCTGTTGCTCGCCTGTACTACAACTACAACTCAGGAGTACATCAATTCAAATTATTTACAAACAACTTCGTTCGTCATACGAACTTAGGGAAGCAGGAGGAACAAACATCCGAGTACACGACCACCGAGAGGCATCTATACGAATCCGTTGGGACGACTCACACAAGGCTCAACTCCCATATGCTCAAAGCAAGCTACGCCTTTAGCCAACCGAATAAACGGCATTTGGAACTATCCTTTTCCTCTTCACTAGAAAAAAGTAGCAATCCACAATCCTACGATGCCCTCGTACAAATCGGCAACGAACAACAACGTCGCCTAGGTAACATAACAAGCGGAGGACTAGTCTTCACTCCCGTAGTGGATATTTATTACGACCGCACGCTGAGCAGTGCAGGCAGTCGTCTCTTCTCCAACCTCGTCTATACACACAACCAAACGAGCACAGAATACAACTTAGTAGAGAGCCTAACCTCAACTCAAAAAACCTCTCTAGAGGAGCATCTAGAGGGCAAGACTTCTAAAAATTCACTCATAGCTCAAGTCGAATATGCCCATCCTCTAAAGGGAGGATGGCTCTATGTAGGATCTCATTTCATGTATTCTCATGCCCTCTTTCATCTCAATGGGATCAGCACAGGACAAACGCAAGACCAACAAGATCAGTGGAGAGACCGCACGTATCTCTCGTGGGAGGGGAGATGGGGTAAATTCTTCTATCGAGTCACTCCGGCCCTAAGCCTGCACTATGTATCGGCACACAAGGGATTAGACAAAGCACAAATGAGTTGGAGCTTCAATCCACGTCTCTTAGTTGGCTACCAGCTACCCAAAAACCATCGCCTTAGATGGGAAGTAGAAACAGCTAACCAAATCCCCGAACTTGGAGAGACTACCGAAGCTATGCGTCAGGTCAGAGAGGGGCTCTTTGTGCGCAACAATCCAAATTTAGAGAACTGCTACGCAGCTACAGCACGCCTCTACCACTCATGGAGTCACCCCTATATAGAACTATCCAATACCCTTGCATACAACTACACGGATAGGGATTGGGTGCTGAGTTTTGAGCGAAACGAAGTAAACGGAAAGACAGCAATCATACAGCAACGGAGCAATGCGCTCTATTCTCAATACGTCACCTTCAAAACAAACATTGGTATCAAGCCATTGGGTAGTGAGCTGTTGATCATCCGATTATACGCGCAACCTCGTTACCAACACTACCAACTGACACAGACGCGAGAGGTCTCTCTATTTTCTATCCCCGCAGGGGTTAGCGTAACCTATCAGCACAACAACTGGGGAATACAAGGCGATCTAGATCTCCCCCACCGGCGACTGTATAGTTACTTCATCTCCTCTACGGGATGGAATTCTTCCTTGTCGGGCTTTTGGAGTAAGGGACCTTGGAATCTCCGCCTCGCTGTTGAGAATCTATTCGTACCCGAATCTGATCAGACGTTTAACCATCCATTCCTAGACCTCCAGGAAAAAACCAAAGTTATGCTTCGAGACAATCGCTGGAAAGCAAGCCTGTCTCTCACCTACTATTTCTCCGTTGGGAAGAGCTTTAG
>NZ_CALHDW010000019.1 GCF_938023125.1 uncultured Porphyromonas sp. | reverse complement strand
CATAAGATAGTTTCCATGATTATCTTTTTTGAGAGCATCCTCTCTGATAGAGAGAGCGCTGATCTTATAGTAGCGGTTTATCTGATGCCCTGAACAGATATATTCACCCTGAGGTGGAGTGTTGGGGCCATCTGTATTGCCATTATTCTCCCCTTCATTGTTTTTGGTGGTGTCTTGTTGCTCTTTGTTCACCTTATTCTGACCGCCCAGGGGTCCTCTTTGACTGCACGAGAAGAGTGCGACTCCCAAGATTAAGATGGATAATACTCGCTTCATATCTTTATTATTTTAGTGTTTTATATTAGGAATAATACGCACGTATAGACAATAATAAGCCCCTTATCATCAACCCCTTTGTCAGAGACAAATTTCGTTTCGTGGCGAAAGATAAAAAAAAAACGAGATGGCAAAAAAAGACAAGAGTAGCAAGCACTCGCTAGCCTCCCCCTTCACGTTTGCCACAATCGGCGGACGAAGAAAGAGGAGGAGCAATAGCTTTAGACGATGCTTAGCGAATCAGTTTGAGTACAAGGCGGCTCGCATTGGGGCGATCTGCCACCACCAAATAGACACCCTTAGGCAAAGCCTCAAGAGAGCAGGAGGTACTACCCAACACGCCCTCGCGTAATACAAGGGTGCCATCGAGCGAGTAAACCGACAGACTTTGCACCCCCTCGGGGAAGTGGAGCCGGCCTCCATCGAAGCGCAAGGCGGCTACCTCCGTAGCAACCACAGGTACCGTTGGGAGAGGATTAGCCTTGAATGTAGACTCCTGACTAATAAAGAAGGCTATCGACACCACAGGCTCCACCTCTTCAGACACACTCAGTTCTCGGTACTCGTAACCCACGCCATCGGGGCCTACAAAGCCGTCGAAAGGCTCATCATCAATATCTTTTCCTGTAGCTGGAGCATACCGCTCGGCCAAGAAGTCGCCCACTTTGGATTTTTCGTAAAGGCTCTTTGAGTCAAAAGTCCAGGTGACATATTCGGCTGCCTCATCATCAAAGAACATATAGGCAACCGCAACTCCCGGGGCCTTTTCGTCCGCAAAAGTTACCATTTTAGCGCCGAAGTTATCCTCCTCCTTCACTACTACACGGTGTGCCACATTGTGCTCATACTCCTCAATAGACCGACGAGTGCGGTCGTAGCGATTGAGCCAAGGGGTCAGTAAGCCCGTGTGCTTAGGTTCTACCTTTGCCAAGAAGAGTCTAGGTTCGGCTCCGTCCCCCAAGACAATGGAGGTAACCCCTACAACATTGCCAAAGATCTGGGTACCATCGTCAGTACGAGGGGCAACGACGGGGCAACTGCTATGGAATGCAGCCCCTTGTGCATCAGCCCCAAGCGAAGCATACTCACCCCGATGCAATACAATACACTGAGCAGCAGTGGCGTCCGTAGCCACCGTAGCCCCTTTTAGAGCAGCGTGCCACACGGCACCTTTGTTGTACTCCGCAGCCGAGTACCCCTTAGGGATATGCAAAACAAAAGAGCCCTTGGGTACTGCATCGAAGGCATCTTCATCCTCCAGAGTAGGCACAAAGGGTACACCGATGGTAAGGGCCGTCAGCTGCACACAATCACTAAAAGCCTGTGTGCCAATAAAGGGGGTACCGGTCTTTAGCTCCACGGTGCGCAACTTGGCACAAGAGTCGAAGGCACGGAGCGGTATGCGCATATGGTGCAGGGCACTGAAGCTCTCGAGGGTACGGTGATAGGCAAAAGCCCCCACAGCAATGGCTGTTGTCTCTCCCCCTAGAGCAAAGGAAGTATGCCCACTCCGGGCAGGCAGAGCAATCAATACCGGCTCCTCGGCAAGGTATAGAGCCTTATCCCTTATTTGGAGGAAGGTTGTACCCTCGGCAAGAGAGATTGACTTGAGATGCTCCATGCCGACAAAGGGGTTTTCGTAGTCCGCACCATCTTCCAGCATCTTTAAGCTCTTAGGTAGCGTAAGGGTCTCTATAGCCGTACGCTTAAAGGCTCCCCACTCAATATACTCTAGCCCTTCGTTAAGGGTAATTTTGGCAAGCGTCTCCACATCTTCGAAGGCAAGAGCCGAGATGCGATATAGCGAGGAGGGGCAAACCACTTCTTGGAGAGAGAAGGCTCCTGAGAAACAACTTTGACCAAGGTATTGCACGCCTTCGGGGATAGTATAACTAGTCTTATCACTCCCCAAAGGATAGGCAACAAGGGTATTTCCTGCCATAAAAAGCACACCATCTTGTGCCTTAAAGCGCTTGTTTCCCTCAGCTACCGAGATACTTTTTAGGCTGGAGCAGCCGGCAAAGGGATTGGCCGTTACTCCATCAATCTCTCCGAGGTGCTCTAATTTTTGGGGCAGAGTGATCTCTTTGAGCGCCGAATAGCAAAATGCCATTTCGCCAATGGTGGTGAGCGTCTCGGGTAATAAGACATGCTCTACAGAGCTACGCATAAAGAAGGCTCGTACATCGATATACTCAAGCTGCGCAAGTACAGGATCGGCCGTAAAGTCTACGGTAGCGAGGTCTTCTGCCATCCAAGCAGCCAGCCCCTTACGATCTTCCGTCAGCTCATAGTCCACCCCCTCTTGTAGGGGTCGCTGAGCCGTTTGCATGGCAGCACTAGAGGGCTTTGCAAGAGGGGAGCCGGAGGGAGAGGCCCATGCGGCGCCCGAGGCAAGCATTGCACCCGCAAGACAACCTAAAATATAGCTCTGTTTCATTGTTAATCTGGCTTCTACTTTTATGTCATAGGTGTGAGGCTTAGAATTGGTAAGCAACCCCTAGGCGAGCATAGTCTCTCATGTAGCCCGTCTCCGCAAAGGCCGAAAAGCTTTTGAAGAACGCATAACGGGCACCTATACGACCTTGCAGATTGAATAACCCTTTCTTTTCCCGCAACAAATCATCGTCATCTTGAGACAAGAACTGGATCACCAAATACCCCTTCACATACACTTCGAACTTAGCACTAAAGCTCTTGTGCAAGCCAATCCCGGTAAAGGCATCAAACTCATGGAACGTTTTATTATCAGCATCTTTGAGATGGTAGTCGTATTTAAACTTCTCAGCATTGATATCAACACCCTTGATGAGAGAGGTCACATTACGTACATACTCTAAACCTCCGGTATAGGACATAACCCAACCCTTATGGAAGTCCCATAGCCCTTGAGAATACTCCAACGCAATAGAGGGTATCTTACCGGCAACAACATAGGCCTCGGGCGTGCGTGAGGGCAAAGACATTATAGACCCCGGCATACCAACAGAAAGAGAGAAAACAGACGACCTGCGAGTAAATAGATACTCATTATCTCCATCCTCAAAGTTTTCAAAAGCAACTTGTGCAGTAAGAGGAAGTACTGACAAGAGGGCTCCCACGAGAGAGAGCAAAACCAACTTTTTCATATTCATTCTCTAGATTATGGATAACATAAAGATCAAGTTGTAGGAATCGCAGAATCCTCCTCATCCGATACGGGATAACGCTCTTGCAGATAGGCGAAAATCACCTTTTCCCACTCACCCGGACCAAACTCGCCCTTTTCCAGACGAGCACACAGCTCAGGGGCGTCATGGAAATAAGCTACAGACTGCTTAATGAAACGCTTCTTGACCGAACTAGAAACGTCATTGGTAGCCTCGAAGTCCGCCACAAACCAAACAGAAGCCGAAGACTCTCCTCGGCGGATCAAGTAATAGTACTCCTGCGGATAGAGCCCACTATTCTGTTTATAATAAATAGTATTCCCCTCTTTTGACAAACCTTTGGCATAGATCCCGACAAAGACTGCAATATGAGGCGTCACCACCACAGAGCGAACAAAGCGACGCACGGTCAGATTCTTATTGATGTAGACATTGACCGAAGAGAAGACCACAGAGTCATCACTCATCTTCTCAGGCTCAATCACTAAGCGAGCAATATCCTTTCTCTCAAAGCGAAGTTTCTTGCCCACCTGAAAATCAAAAACAGAGATCTCTTCGGTCTCCTGCAAAGGATAGCCATCAATAAAACCACGGCACACCTCGCCGGAATTCAAATAGATCTTAGCCTTAGTGCCCTGTGCATGGGCCATGGTTGCACACATGCAGACCAAGGCAAATAGGACCAAACGTACACTACATTTCATATTCACTCTTTTTACTTCATTCTTCTGGCAGAGAGGGGAAATACCCAAATCCACCTTAATCCCAAACCTCTCCGACGACACCGAAGAAGGTTCGCCACAAAAATACAAAAAAAATGAACTTATCAACACTACTTAGAGACAAATACATTTTACTCTAGAATAATTACTTGCTTATCATACATTTCTTCTTTACAGAAGAGGCTAACTAAGTATTTACCACGTGGTAGGGAACCAACATCTATCCTCCCTTCCTTTAAGATTGGATATATATAGCTACACCCATCTGCGACAGAGGTTATAATTAGAGAAGCTTCACTCTCCATTTTCACCTTCACATCAAGATAATCCTTTGCGGGATTTGGAGATATAGTCAAGAGGCCAGCGAGAGAACTAGAGCCTCCTTCAAATAGAGCTTCCCCCTTTACTCCATCGACCTTTGCCTCGACCTCTAGTTGAACGGGTGCTGAGGTTTTGGTGGTAAACTCTAGTCCCTCAGAGAGTAGCTCTCCTTCGCTGTCTCGCCAACGATAGGTCGCTGGCTCAGATATCTGCTGCGCCACAAGACGCACGGCTCCCTCCTCTAGTTTATGTCCTATCACTACGTCGAAGTTAGGGCGGGACTTCTTCTTGATGACATAGGTCTCGCCACCAACGAGTTCTCCCGTCTCTTGATCTTTGAGTAGGACACGACAGATATACTCCCCATCAAGGTCAGCCATCTGCTCTTTGAAGTTGAACTTGACATTGAGCAATCCCATCTCCCCAGGGGCTAGACAAACCTTATCCATTGAGGCTAGATCTGTCTGAGCCACCAAGCGACCCTCGCTCTTGAGTAGCTGTAAGTTGCGTAACTCTGCTTTATTTCCTACCATAGAGTGGTACAACATTCTATCAGGGATGAGGGAAACTTCCGCCTTGGTGCAGAGATTAGTTTGTTGCAAGGTATTCTTATCAAAAGTCTCTAGTTCAATCTTATAGATGCGATTGTCTATTGACGGGTTGTGTATAGAGATGACACCACTGATGAGACTGTTGTCATCATCTGAGACTTCAATGTTGTAGATGTTTTTCATCGCCACATTATTGTAGCTCTTGACATAGTCTCGTAGGTTGTGCATCTTCTCCGATATAGGCTCCTGTATGCTCTCTATCTCTGCTAGTAGGCAGTAGTGCCACGCATCTTTAGCGTACTGCTGATACTGCTTGGGGTCTTTGATATACCATGGGAAGCAGATGACAACGCTCTCGTTAGGGCGAACGGATGGTATTCCCTTAGTGCCGATTAGTCCGCCCGTAGCGACACCATTATCGAGCTTATTCTTACCGCAGAAAGAGTCATAATCCAGTGATATACCCGCTTGTGACCAGCGAAGCGTCACCGTCGCTCCTTGTGGAGAGGTCTTGACTCCTCTGTTACGGATGCGAGCATAGACAAATACGGGCTTACCATCTCTGTAGACGGGGTTTTGATGCTCCGTACCTCCGTCTCGCTGATTACGAATCCATATATCTTGACTTTCCCAGAAGTTGTACTTCATATTATCCATCGCATTGGGCATAGAGCCGTCGTCATCTGGAGCATCTTGCATATAGAGGTCTATGGGATTGACAAGTCGAACTAATGGGTCGCCAATTATAGTTAGACCATAATGCCACCCAATGTCAAAATCAGAAAAAACACCACCGAAAATATTCCGTGAGTTCCACCAACGCATATATGCTTCTCCAATAGAGATTGATTGTGCGAGAAGATCATGAAAAGCTCTTGATTCAAGCATTGAGCCTACCTTTGTACTTCCAATAATTGCAAGAGCATTGCTCTTACTCCCATAGATATATGATCCAGCAAGAAAAGGTTCACCATTTAGATTATCTAGATCTGTCCATCGAAGAGCACTACAGCAGAACAAATTATATATTATTGGAGTAATTGAAGAGTTCAAAAACTCTGAACCATTTGAGTAAGTACGCGATTTATCCGTCTCAAATTCATGATGCCCAATTCCAGAATGACACCAAAGATTGACATAAGAATATCTTGAAGAGTTTAGTCTTGATAGATAATCATTAAAAGAGAAGAATGAACTATGGTGAAGCCAATTGTAAATGTCAATCTCAAACCCAGCTCGCTTTAGAGGAGTAATTTTCTCAGAGTTGTTTTTTGTTTGATATTCATTTTGAGACCAAGACTTATTTATATACATTAAAGCCTGTCGTGATATTCCATCGGATTGACACCAATGTGCACTGACTTTTTTAAGGTATTGATTCACTAAGGAGACTTGTTCAGAATAGCTTGCCTTCTTATACAGAGGAAGTCTTCCTATAAAAATCTCAGGCTGCACATTCCCAAAATGCCTATCAAATTTACCATCTGCCCCCTCTGTAAATTTGCTAGTAGGACCAGGGCTTCTTTTTTGATCAACCCATTCTCCATCCAAATCCATAAAGAACAAATCACAGGGGAATGTTGTATTGTAACCCTTATTGTCTTCATTTTCAATTTGGTATTCGGCGTAGGGAACATCTCCAATGAAAAAGCATCCGAATAAATTCGGTCTGTAGCTTTGCAGTCTTTCTCTTAAAGCAATGGCAGATCCTCCAGGATTTACTCGAACTATAAATACATCACAGTCAAATTTATTGGCGATAATTTGAGCATAATCATTCAAATTGTCACTGATAGACGGATATATATTTTGATCCACCACTAATAAGTATAGAGGAAGATTCGAAAGGTTTCTAAGTAAATACGTGGAAGGCTTGACTGTTCTATCGGCATTCCAAGAGAGAGGAGCTGTACACGTAGGAGCAACTGTTGAACTTGCCCGATAATCTTCTTTAGTAAAGCATGCTTTCGCACTTGGTATATATGACTCAAATGGTATATATGACCCGGAAATGTGTTGTGCCTTAATACCCAGAGAAGCAAGGAGTATAAGACATATGATTATAGATATTCGTTTCATTTCGTGTATATTTTTTGAGTGAATGTTGAGTTTTCCTTCATGTATTCTATTCGCATAATGAATGGATGGTCAAAACGGACCTTAGGGACATCAATATGCGTATCCCCATTGGCTCTGTAGATATTGATAATTCCATCCATTTCAATGATAGCTACGCTTTTCATTGGTTCATAAGCCTGAATACTGATTGTGAGTTTGTCAGAAAAAATCTGAGGTTCCCGAGGGGAAAAAGTTTCTGTGGACATAGGCGTTCCGAACAATAATTGGGTTGGTATATAAATGCTCGGAGACAAAACTAGGAATCTAACTGAGTAGCAACTATCGGGCTTATTGTTGCTTCCCCATCCATCAATTCCTTTTTCATAGGTGTGCCCTTTGCTCCAGCCTCCTAAAGTCCAATATGTGCCAGTTTCTCCTGATTCACCTTGGAATGAAGCACATCGCATTTTTTCTCCCTGTTTTGTCTCAAAATAATATTCGACTCCTGGCAGGGGGGCTCCTCCAGGGGCTGATGGTCCCATAAGCGCAGAAACAAAGTATCCTTCCGCGTTGATGTAGGAGGCTCCCTTATAGAGTTGCTCAAAGCTATAGGAGAAAACTCCGTTCGTTTCAGTACGAACAAAGTGATAGATGCTATCCATTTGAATAGGCTTACCACAAAGCATTTGAGGTGTAGAGACTGGGACATACTCACCTGTACTCAGTTCAATCGGGATATATTGACTCTCAGTCATAATGGCAAGGATAGCTCCTTGAGTGGGTTTTGACGGATGATCTATGGCCGTCAATAGACCATAGATATCAGTCTTGTTCTGTGAAAGAGCAGTCATTCCAACGCTCAAACACAGCATAAACAGCAGTAATTTCTTTTTCATACTTCTATGCATTATAGGTGATTATTAAGAGCAAGCTTTTGATTGTCATTTAGACAAAAGCGCTGTTCCAAACGAGAATCTTCCACTTTCAGGGACAAGAAGGAGTATCTTCTGTCCCCTCTTTATGTTATTTGTTCTTATGAACTCCTCTAATGCCACGTAGATGGAAGCAGAGCCGATATTTCCCACAGAGATTAGATTAGTAAACCATTTTTCTTTAGTGAGAGGGATGCCGCGTGAGGCGAGTTCATCGTTTAATTTCTCATAGAAAAACATTGATGAAATATGAGGAATGACATAGTCTATCTCATTGGGATATACATTATGCTTCTTGAGAACGTTCTCAATGTGATTAACACAATACTTAGTGGCATATTCTTTGAGAATTCGGACATCTTGTTTTGCCACAAACACTCCCTTCTCTCTAATCTCTTCAGAGGAATACTCTTTCCACCCCTTTAACGTGCCATCAGAGTCCTTTTCCGCTGCCATAAACATACAGACAGGTAACTCATTAGCGTATGACGTCATTTCAACCCATTCAATTTCAAAAGAAAGATCCCCCTTGGGTTCATTTTCTAATAGGACAGCTCCAGCTCCATCAGAAAGCATGAATCTTAGAAAATCTTTCTCAAAAGCTATGTAGGGATTTTTGTCTACATCACTATGCATAGCCTCATACTCCGCATCGTAAAATTTTGCCATAAAAGTTGGGGATGACAGTTCGGAAGCTGAACAAATGGCTGAACTATGAAGCCCCGAAAGGATATGACTATAGCCAATCTTCAGAGCTTGTAATGAAGTCAGACATACACCTGCGGAAGAGAATATCTCCATCGGGAAGTTACCCAACTCCCCATGTACCATAGAGGCGTGCGATGGGAGTAATTGATCAGGGGTACTCGTTCCGCACGCCAATAGCCCTACGTTTTGAGGTAATTGACCATCATCAAATAGCTTGACAATGGCTTCTTTTGCTAGTTGGGCATTTGTATGGGTAAGTTTGCTGTTCTTGTCTAGAGCATAATATCTCTGTTGAATTCCATTTTGGCGAAGTACGATTGATTTTATTCGAGACTTATTTCCCCCAATCAGTCCTATGTATTCTTCCATTTCGTCATTAGAAATAGGAGAATTGGGCAAAAAAGAGGCAATCCGATTTATATAAACTTTCCTATCCATATCAATGTGTGTTGATTTGTGAGTATAGAGTATTCCAAAGTTTGTCCAGCTGCTCAATATCTAAGCCTGAAAATAATGCGTCTTTAAACGAAAGACCTATATAAGTGTGCCTAAACAAAGAAGCTATATCTTCGCTTGTTTCACTTGACGATATTTCCTTTTTGGATTTAGCCAATTCGATAATATTTATCCAACAAGAGGACTCTCTTTCCTCATAGGCTTTCATTTCATCTTCAAAACTTGGATATAAAGCTTTGAGCTCAAGAATAAATCGATAGAAGTGAAAATGCTTCGCCTCTCCTTTGTTTATTTGACTTAGGAGATCCATCCTGTTCTTAATAGCACAGAGTTGTTCTACTATAAAGTCTCTCAAAGGTGTTTCTGAAATGGAATACTTTGATTGAGATCCTTCACTTGAAGAAGAAATGTGATTGAAGAAGAACATGTCTCCCACACTTTTGAACATATCCTCTTTACTCTTGAAGTAGTAAAACACTAATCCTCTTGAAACATTTGCAGCATTCTCAATTTCGGCAATACTAACTCTGTCATATCCCTTTAAAATGAAAAGCCTAAATGCTTCTTTTACTATGTTCTCTTTGCTTGATTTTCTTGCCATATCAACCTATATATGTTCTACTCATATCAGCAGTGGAACAAACCGACTACTGAGTGAACTTTGGAGTAAAGATATGAAATACAAAGCAAACATCCAAATCTGCAGATTGCAGATTCTAGTATCAAGTGCAACGGTATAACAAATGCAGTGCTAGGACTTCATTCGGAGATTTAAAGTCCAAACTTTTCCTGGGTCTGTTGTTTAGCAATATCCTGATATATCATTTTTGTTTGTCATTGATATATTTGAAGGAAGCCCCTTTGGCTAGGTATTGTCGAATGAGTTTGTTAAACTCCAATGATAAGGTCCATTTCGAAATCTCCCAAACGCTCTTTACGGTCAATGCAGTCCGGTCTCTCGTCTATACTTTTTCGCCGTCTCCATTTCCCTTTTGTGGGAGAAGCTAAAGCCTTGTGAGGCTATTTTAGATGGGGCTCGCATGAAAAGAGAGACCTCCCCCACCCTTTTCCCCCTTATGGAGAAAGGGATACCGGCAGAGTTGCCCACAAAGGGGGTTTATCCCAAGCGAAAATAGCCTTCATTTCATTCTATTTTAGTATTTTTGCAAACAAACTACACTGCAGAGACGCGGAGTATGGAAAAATTAAGCCAATAGGCAGGATTATGAAATATTACTCTAAGACACAAGTATTAATACTCTTTTCGCTTGCTATCCTGAGCGCCCTACTGACCATCGGCTGCAAGAAGAGCGGTAAGAGGTGTGCAGATGGAAAGGGAGAACAAGCCACTGCGATGCCATCGTCGGAGGCTGAGTACAAAGGCCTCAAGACCGTGGCCGACAGCACGTATAATGGCTGGCACATCATTATACAAGAGGCCAATACAGACGTCAAAATAGAGAATTCCGACCTGTTTGACAAGAAGGCTCTGATCACCATCTCGAAGGATGGGAAGTTGCTATTTGACAAAGAAGAGTTTACCACAAACGGACTGCACGAGTCCCTCGACAATCAATTTGCTTTGTCTTCGGGGGTTATTGAGCAAATCACCAACACCTCTGTATATATCACCTTGGGGGCTTTTATCCCGGAAACAGACGAAGGGATTTTCGTTCTCCTCGCCTTCTCAAAAGATGGTCACTTCAAGAAGTATATGGCTCCAACCTCGCTCAACGAATCGGACCTTATCACCTATTTTTACATCATGTACACCCATGAGAACCTACAAGACCCCGTAGACAAACCATCTCTACAACGGATAGCCAAGGCCTACGGCACCCCTAGCTTTGTGGCACAATTGGAGAAAAACGGCCCCTTATCCATCTATCCGCCCGAAGTGATCTCTCGTTACAAACTTAATGTGCACATAGAGTCTGAGAGTCTCGGCAGCTACGGCAATAGTACCATTCCCTGCAAGGCTCTTTTCTACCCACACAGAAGCGACAACCTCATTAGCGCTATGCATGTTGAGCTAAAGCATACCGTGGGAGAAGAGGATGGTCTATCCTACATCCGAATCAATCGGATTAGCCGCTAACCGATAGTTGCCCCTACCCCCAAAAGAGGGTAAGAATGGCGCCGAAACAGGGCAAAACTCTCCGAGATTTAGGGCAAGACTCCCCGAGAAATCAGGCAAAACAAGGCGATGTTTTCAGCTACATTCCTTTCATTTATCACCTATTACTCTCACACTCCCCCACGGGAGAGCAACAACCCCCTCGTGGAATATAAAAAAAAGGCTGGCTCCGAATAACCAGAGTCAGCCCTTCTTTTGTAGTCCGACCTCACCTAGCCTACCCCCGACAAGGAGGCAAAACGCAGCTATCTTCTAAGGAGGAAAGCGAAAAGCAAGGCCCCCAAAAGGAGTAAAAATTAGCCCCGACTCCCCCCAACAGAAGGAGAAAACGGCAACAAACGAGGGAGAAAAGGGAAGAAATAAGGGAGGGAGAGAGGCGGGAACGATTAGTCGAGAAGCGTCAACTTCACCAACTCAATACGTGTAGAGCTCGAGCGCAAGATGGTAAAGCGAAGCTTGCCGATCTCCACAACTTCACGAGTCTTGGGGATATCTCCATGATGGGCAAGGATAAGCCCCGCCAGCGTATTGTACTCGTCACTCTCGGGCAGGTTGAGGTGGAACTCCCCGTTGATAAGGTCAATCTCGCAGCGGGCCGAGAAAATATAGTTGCTATCGTCTACCTGACGGATCACTAGCTGCTTCTTGTCGTGCTCATCCTCAATATCTCCAAAGATCTCCTCTACGAGGTCTTCCATGGTTACGATACCGGCCATACCGCCTAGCTCATCTACCACAATGGCTACGGACTGCTTGCGCTGCATCAGCTGCTTCATTAGCTTATGACCAAAGAGACTCTCCGGCACAAAAAGCGCCTGCTTCATACGCTGCTGCCAATCATCCCCACGAAACATCTCCGAGGAGTGGATATAGCCGACCACGTTGTCTATACTTCCATTGTAGACGATTACTTTGGAGAGACCCGTGGAGACAAAGATCCCCCTCAAGGTCTCTAGCGAGGTCGCAAGATCGCAAGCCACCACTTCGCTACGGGGCACCATGCAGTCTCTCGCCCGCACATCGGAGAAGCCAATCGCATTCTGAATAATCTTGACCTCCGTATTGAGTGTCCCCTGATCGTCGTCGTGCAGGAGCGTATCACTGAGGTAGTGATCGAGGTCAACGGTCGTTAGGCGCCGATGCACCACGGCCTGATTCCCACGCACACCCATGAGGCGGAGGAACCCTCGCGACAGCACCGAGCAGAAGAGGGTAATAGGCAGAAGGAGAAAATAGAAAAAGGCAGAAAGCAACGAAAAATGCCGCATCGCACTATTCGGATTCCGCTTAAATTGGGACTTGGGGAGGTACTCCCCAAATACGATAATAACAAGGGTAGATATGAGAGAATCCACCAAGACAAGGAGCCAACCGGAGTGAATGAACTGCTCCAAATAGGGATCCAAGATGAACGACATCAAGAGACCATACATCACAAGCACAATGTTGTTGCCCACGAGTACGGTCGTAACATAGCGGTCGGGGTTGCGAAAGAGCATTTTGAGCGCCTTCGAGACGGCTCCTCCCTTCGAGAGGTCCACCTCTACCCTAAGGCGGTCACTCGTGAGGTAGGCAATCTCCATCCCCGAAAAGAAAGCCGAGAGGATGAGTAGAGCAATCACACCCAGCACAGAGAGCAACGAGAGGGGGGGGAAAGAGCTGGTGAGGAGTATCATTCTTCTGACTTTTCTTCTTTTACGTCCATCTGACCAACGTTGTTGTAGAACGTGTATTGCTGGAAGTTTTGCGATGCCTCAAAGTGGCTTCCCATTAGCGAACGCCCTAGCCCTTCGATCCGCACCGTATCTTGCGAAAAGACCTTTCCCTGGTTCTTATCCCAATAGAGGTGACGAGTGGTAAAACGCTCGCCCGAGAGATTAACCACCAAGACGTGCCCTATGAAATCCCACAGCTCTTCGTTCATGTAGTAGTAGGCCGTATCGCACTTCACTTGTGCGAGCTTATTCTTCTTATCGTCGAACTTCTCGGCATAGAATCCCTTCGGGAAAACCCAACAAGGGCGCTCCCGCTTCTCGTAGATATACCACTCCAAAGCTACCATGCGGTACTGCGTTTTGCCCGAGTCTGAGATAAGTACATCTACGCTATCGGTGTACATGCTGTAGATAGAGTCGAGACTAAACTCGTGCTTCACCACCTGTGTGGTACCATCTCCTCCACAACTATAGAGGATCGGGAAAAACAAAAAAGCCAAGACGCTCAGCACTCTAAGCTGAGAACGCTTGACCTGTAGACGAGGAGCTATTGGCACGACTCTAAGGGAGGACGATGTCAAAAAAAAATTTTGATTCATGCCCGGGGGAGCATCTTCTCTCTCCCCCATAGGCATGAACGATAATGGTTAGCGGATAACAGTGCTTTCGCCAATCCAACCGCCTACGAAGAAGCTATTACCCTTGTCTAGCTCGGGGTGCATGAAGATGTCCGACGAGCTGGGGAGGTGGCGGCGATACTGTGCGATAAGCGAAGCAGCCTCACCGGCTACACGTGAGTCTATAGAGCGAGCACGCTCTAGCTTATCCAATACGAGATAGAATACGCAACGTTGCTTGAGGGCGTCTCCGGGGAAGATGCTGTTGGCTGTTGCTGCATACATCTTGGCAATAAGGATAAGAGGGCTACCCATTGAGGGGTTCTCGGCCATAGCCTTTTGGCAATAAGCACGGCTCTGTGAGTATTGACGTGCATTCATGCTCATCACAGCGAGTGTGTAGTAGCAGCTGGCCTTGATGTTCTTATCGCTTGTAAGCGAAATAGCTTTGTTGAGATATTCGGTCGCTTCGGTGTTCTTATTGGCACTCATAGCCTCCTTAGCCAAACCGAGCGCTGAGGCAGCGGTAGGCTTGATGGCGAAGAGATACTTACTAGCCTTGAAGTAGAGAGGATCTTTTTCGCAATCGGCATTGCGGAACATATCAAGCATAGCCTGCAAGAAAGCGATGTTGCTCTTGTTGGCTTCTAGGTCTTTACCGTAGATCTTTACGAGCATATTGCACTGAGCAAGCCCGCTCTGTACAAAGAGCATATCAAGCTGATCTTTGAGGCTTCGTACGTACTCAATGCGTACGGTATCACCCGTTGCTTCGGCAGCTTCTACGGCCTTTTCCATGATATCATTACCACTCATGTAGTCATTGATATACTGCTGGTGCCAAGACTCGTTGCCGATAGCCTTGTTGAGCGAAGAGTAGACGTTGAAGTACACCACCTTAGCATCCGTCTCCCCGCCAATCTGTTCGATAACGGGCTTAGTCCAACTATAGATTTTATCGTAGTCCACCTTTTCTTTGGGTACAAGCTGGAGGTAATCGGTAACCTTGCTAGCGGTGATCCAATCCAAGCCATAGCGGGGATCGTCACCAAAGTACTTTGCTCTATCGTCGTAGAGCTTCATCAGCTCATCTACCTTGGCAGCACGCTTGGCAGGGTCTGTCTCTTTTTGTATTTGCCAGTTGAGGATTTTTACTCCGGATATGTATATATTCTTTGAAGAGCCGGGGCACTCTGCATAGGCCTTCTTCCAAAATTCATAGGCATCGGTATAGCTTTCGCTCTTTACATAGGAAGAGAAGAGGCTGATATTTTCGCGGCAGCGAATGCTATCTTGCCCCGATCCGAAGGGAGTACCGGAGGCTATCCCGGTTTGTGCCCAAGCTACAAGCGAAGAGGCAAGTAGCGTAGCCGAAAAGATAATACACTTTAGTCCTTTCATAGTGTTGCTTGTTTACTATTTATTTCGTCTTGTATAATCGGTTGGTGATATAGAGGTAGGGGTCGTTAGTCGAGGCGTATCTTGCGGAACCAAGCTTCATTGAAACGCAATCCCAATGTAATACGGAAATAATTCTCATGTACCCAACTAGTCTCTTGAGGGAAGAGATGATTATAATCGAAAGTCAGGTCCACCCAAGAGCGTCGGTCCACCATAGGGATCCCCAAACCGAATGAAACGCCCCCCTTCATATAGCCCTTATAGGCTAGATTACTGGGCAAGGTGATGTAGCTATTCTCGGCGGAGAGACCAAATCTGTACTCCATTCTCTGCCAAATAGAACGTGCTACCTCACTGGGGGTATAGGTTGCGCCCAAACCTATTTGCCACTGATCACGAGCCTGATAGTGTGGTTGGCCCGTGAGGGCTTTCTGCCACATATTATATTGGACATCGGCAGCGAGCAATAGTTTATTATTCCACTGATATGCCAAGCCTAAGCCAAAAGCATTAGGCGTATGGTAAGAATTGTTGGAGGTGATGGTATCGGCCTGTTGGGGCGTAGCTGAGGTGCTGGAAGAGAGTAGCTTCTGACTTACCAATCTACTAGCAAGAGGCAAGGAGGGTGAGTAGGTAACCCCAAAGGTGAGCGAGTGCTCTTTGGCAAAAGAGACAGCGTACTGCATCCCGGCATCCAGCTTAAAGCCGTGCAACGAAAGAGCCCCAATGTTTGTAAGGTTATTGGCGGTCGTTGAGTTGAAGTCCACGAGACGTCGATTCACAAGCGTGCCGAAGAGATACGAGCCATTCACCCCAAAAGAGAGGTTCTTAATCGGGTCGAAAGAGACTCCCAAATAGACCTCTGAGATATTACCGCTCCCCTGATAGAGGGTGGTGTACTGCTTATTGGTTGCCCCCTCGATCTCTTGAGAGGATCCAAAGCGATAGCCAACGGTAGAAAAAGGCATAATACCGGCGCTTACCGCCATCCAGGGAGCCACGGGGAAAAGCATGGTAGCATACTCAAAGTTGCCCAAGAGGCGAGCATCTTTGTTACTCCCCTCCACAAACCACGAAGTACCGGCACTGGCGCTGAAGTCGAAGATAAAAGTCTGACTATCCACCGCAGCATAAGAGGCCGGATTCTTAGGATTGATAAAGCGATCGGAGCGTAAGGCAATACCGACATTCCCCATACCTCGCGATACTCCGGCAGTCTTCTGAGACAAGTCTCCGATGCCAAAACGGGAGTAGGGAGACTCCGTACTATTGCTCTGTGCCCTCATCCCATGGGGAAGGGCGACCGTGAGAGCCAGCACTAAGAGGGCTGACATCCAACGGGAGGTGTTACTTATGTTTCTGTGCATTGTACTCTAATAATCTATCAAGCCCCCTCAAAACAAGGTCGGGCACTACAAAGGTCACATTTTTTACTTTATCGGCAAAATATGTAGCGTATCCACCCGTCAAAATTACCTTTAGATGGGGCGTTTTGGACTGAAGTTGGCGGATGTATCCCTCAATTTCGTAGACAATCCCCCAAGCGATCCCGCCCAAAATGGCTTCATGCGTATTGCTTCCCATCTCGGGAGCATCGGACGTAAGCTCCACCTCGGGTAGGAGGGCCGTAGCCATATGTAGCGCACGGCTCCGAGTGCGTGGGCCGGGAGAGATATTGCCTCCGAGGTACTCTCCCTTGCTAGAGACCCATTCGTAGGTAATCGCTGTGCCAATATCTATAACGAGCACGTCTGTATCCTTCTCGGTAAAAGCCAAGGCACCAACGGCCAGAGCAAGACGATCGGCCCCCAGCTGCGCCCTTTCGTAATGAAGGGCACGGAGAGGAGACTCTGTCTCGGCGTCGATTTGTAAGAAATAGTATGACTGCTCTTGCAGATAGGCAGGAGCAAATAGTTGAGGTTCCCCCACGGATGAATAGACGGTAAATAGCCGTCCGCCCGGAGCCACTTGGCACAAAGGCGCCAACGTCTCAGGGGTAAGTTGCTCCATAAATACCACCTCGGGAGAAAAAACACCATCGTCCACTACAGCTACTTTTGCGTAGCTGTTGCCTTTGTCTATGAGCAAATGTCGCTCGTGGGGTAGGGATGCCATAATTCTCTTATCTGCCTAAGGGTGGGAAAGTATCAGTGTTCGTATGGGATATCAGTAGGCGAAGTACGATTGACTTGCTCCTCGGCATGGTACGAAGAGCGCACCAAGGGACCACTAACCACATGGGTAAACCCCTTTTGGAGAGCCACCTCTCGAAGGTGGTCGAACTGTGCCGGCTCAATGTAAGCCTCCACAGGAATATTTTTGCGGCTCGGGCGCAAATACTGCCCGATGGTGAGGATGCTAACGCCCACACTCAGGGCATCGTCCATCGTCTCCAAGATCTCCTCTTCGCTCTCTCCTAGCCCTAGCATAATGCCCGTTTTTGCGGGGATCCCCTGCTTGGCAATATGCCCTAACACCGCCAAACTGCGCTCGTAGGTAGCCACACTACGCACCGAGGGAGTAAGACGCCTTACCGTCTCTAGATTATGCGAGATGATGTTGGGGCGAGCCGAAATTACGAGATCAACCATGGCTAGATCCCCTCGAAAGTCTGGGATAAGGACCTCACACGTTACATTTGGATTAAGCTCTTGTATCGCAAGGATGGTCTCCTGCCAGTGATGCGCTCCGCCATCGGGGAGGTCGTCTCTGTCTACACTTGTAATTACAGCATGCTTTAGACCCATGGTGCGCACACTCTCTGCCACAGCACGAGGCTCGTTGGGATCGAGAGGCAAAGGACGCCCCGAGAGGGTATTACAAAAGCGACAACTACGTGTACAAATGTTCCCGCCAATCATAAAGGTGGCGGTACCTCGGCTCCAGCACTCTCCCTGATTGGGACACCGCCCACTGCTGCAAATGGTATGCAGGCAATGCCCTTCGATCACCTTACGCGTCTCGCCATAGGTGACGGAGCCACCTAGTTTGATGCGGAGCCACTCAGGCTTTTTGACAAAGTTGCTAGACATAGTTCGGGTACGAGTTGTGCCTTTTTATGATAGTGCTGCTTGCTTACAAATTCTTCTTGAGGTAGTTAACGATCCGTGAGAAAAGATGGTAGCGAGTATTGCCGCCGTAGATGCCGTGATCGCGATCGGTGTATACAGCCATCTCAAAAGGCACGTTGCTCTGCACCAGCTTCTCGGTGAAATCCATTGTATTTTGGAGGTGTACGTTGTCGTCCGCACTACCATGGATAATGAGCAGATTGCCCTTCAAGCGATCCGCCAAAGCAAGAGGCGCTCCCTTGCGATAGCCTTCGGGATTCTCTTGCGGGGTGCGTAGGTAACGCTCTGTGTATATAGAGTCGTAGAAACGCCAGTCTGTTACGGGGGCAATAGATACCCCGGCCTTGAAGGTGCCCTCACCACGGCAAAGCGAGAGAAGGGTCATATAACCACCAAAACTCCAGCCCCAGATGCCAATGCGAGAGGCATCAATGTAACTATATTTGCCGAAAGCCTTGGCAGCCGCTAGCTGGTCGTCGCTCTCTAGGATACCCAAATTCATATAGGTACACTTGCGCCATTCTCGTCCTCTAGCTCCGGTGCCTCTACCATCCACACAGGCCACGATGTAGCCCTCTTGGGCGAGAGCGAACTCCCAATCAATCTCGAATTTATCGAGCACCTCCTGCGAGTCGGGGCCACTATACTGCACCATCAGGAGAGGATACTGCTTGTTGGGATCGAAATCCACAGGCTTCTGCATCCATCCATTCAGGGTTATGCCGTTTCCAATCTCAAGTTGGATAAATTCCTTCGGTAGGTATTTGTATTGAGCCAGGCGGGCCGTGAGTTCTTTGTTTTCCTCGAGCGTGCGCTGTATCTTGCCGTCTTTGCTAGAGCGGATTGTGTACTGAGGCGCTACTCTACTGCTGCTATAGACATTGAGGAAGTAGGAGAAGTCGTGACTAAAAGTAGCTTGATTAATACCAGCTTCGCCTGCCAACACCATCGTTTTACCCGCAGGCGAAACCTTGAGGATACGGCGACGGATAGGGGTCTCATCTGCTGCTTGATAGTAGGCATTCCCCTCCTTGTCTACACCATAGAGGGTGATAATATCCCATTTACCCTTTGTCAATTGACGAACACGCTCTCCCGTGGTGCTATAGCGATAGAGGTGGGCATAACCATCCGCCTCGCTCACCATCGTAAAGCCCTTGGCGTCAATAGCTAGTGTATTCACCCATTCGATTTTCACATACGCCTCATCGGTGTCTCTTAGGGTCTGCTTGGCAATAAGCGTTGCAGGGTCTACCAAGAAGAGTCGGAAGTCATTTTGGTGACGATTGAGGGTGCAAACAGCCAAGGCATTGTTTATGGGAGTGAACTCGATACGAGGGATGTAGCTCTCCTTGTCGATGGGGAGAGAGACGGGGCGCACCACCTTCTGATCCACATTGTAGACATGCAACGATATGGACGAATTCTTCTCTCCGGCCTTGGGGTATTTGTAGGTGTACTCTCCCGGGTAGAGACCGGTACCATAGATAGGCATACTGTAAGCCGGCACCTCCGACTCATCGAAGCGAACGAATGCCAAATAACCGCCATCTTGGCTCCACGAGAGCAATTTGGTGCAATAGAGCTCCTCTTCGTAGACCCAATCGGTGGCCCCATTGATTACTTCATTGCGCTTGCCATCGGTGGTTACCTGCACCTCACTGTTGTAGTCGAACTTATGAATAAAGATATTGTTGTCTCGCACAAAAGCCACCATGCGCCCATCGGGGCTAAAGGTAGGGATCATCAGCTTGCCGGAGCTGAGTGGCTCAAGTTGCTTCCGACGTACGTCGTAGTGGTACGTGGTAGAGCGAGACGAACGGCGATAAATCCGCTCCATATCCGTCATGATCAAGATATGATTGCCGCAAGGAGAGATCTGGTAATCATCTATGCTCTCGGGGGTCTTAAAGTCGCCATTCTTGCTCATTGCCCCCAAGGCTAGCTGCGAAAGATCGAAAAGTGTAGCGACCTCCCGACCCGTAGCAAACTCATACTGCACAATGGCCGTGCGGGTATCATTGAGTGCCGTGTAGTAGCGACCATCCACCATAGAGCGGAACGAGCCACCGGCCCCCCGGGGCGAAAAATGCCAATTGGTAATCTCCTTGAGAGAGAAAAGACGCTCACCCTGCTGAGCTTGTGCTCCCACCGACGAGAGCAAAAGCAGCGCCATCGCAACAAAAAAAGGACGTACGGAAATACGGATATTCATTGACTTTATTCTTTTATCCACCCTTACTAAAAACTACTTCTCGGCGGTGCGTTGCAAGACCAAGGTCTTCTCTCCGTTGGCATTGTAGATCTCTGCCTTTTCGCCTTTAACTTTTATCTTGGCAGATTTCTCTAGAGTTCTAAAGAGGCTTACCTCTATGCCCATACCCTCACAGCCAACGCGTGTAGAGATAATATTGGAGACCGTGAAAGCGCCTTCGGGAGTCATCTGGAAGTCCCCTCCGTAGCTATTGCACATCCCCATACCTCCGAGGCGCATTTCTTTTGTATCGAATGAGAGGGTCATCACCTTTTCCCCTTCGGGGTGGTCTATGGCGCTGCCATTCATCTCTTGTACCAACCACGAACCGTTGAGGGTATCTTTGCTTACTTTCTTAGCGCAGCACGAAAGAGAAAATGCGGCTACTGCCATAAAAGAGACAATGGTAAAAATGATTTTTCTTTTCATAGGAAAGAATCTATCTAGTATGTTTTATTTCTATTTATACTCCGGGGGGCTAATCAATTGTAGCCTGCTCGGCTTGTACTTTTTCTTCGAGGAACACGGAGGCCTTCTCTGCAAACTTATCGGCCTGCTCCGTGGTCAGATAGCGGATGGAGCCGCCCTTAGAGAGACGAGCGTCCATATCCGTATGGCGCCCTAGGTAGTCTTGCAGCGAAGATGCCACATACTCCCCTTGGGAAACCACCGTAATGCTGGGGGTAATAAGCCTTTTGATCTTCTGACGCAACAAGGGATAATGGGTACATGCCAAGACTATTGTGTCGATTGTCTTATCCTTGCTGAGCAGCGCATCGAGGTGCTTACGCACATAGTAATCGGCCCCCGGGCTATCGGCTTCTCCATTTTCCACCAAAGGAACCCACATGGGGCAGGCCTCCTCGCTCACGATAATGTGCGGGAAAAGCTTTGCAATCTCCATCTGATAGCTATGACTGCCGACAGTCCCCTCCGTTGCCAAGATGCCCACATGCTTACTCGAGGTGATCATATCGACAGCCTCCACCGTGGGGCGAATAATCCCCAACACCCGGCGCGAGGGATCGCTCATTTGAGGCAAATCTTGCTGCTGGATGGTACGCAACGCCTTGGCAGAGGCCGTATTACATGCCAAGATAACCAAGGGGCAGCCCATCTCAAACAGACGCTCTACAGCCTGCGATGTAAACTTATAGACAATTTCGAAGGAGCGACTGCCATACGGAGAGCGAGCATTGTCTCCCAGATATAGATAGTCGTACTGAGGCATTAACTTACGAATCTCTCGCAAAATGGTAAGCCCACCATAACCGGAATCAAAAATACCAATTGGGGCAATCTGTTCGTTCATTCTATTCTCGCAATCGCTCTTTCTTATGGGACAAGCCTTATTATTCGGAGTGTAAAGGTACCAAATCTTCGCACAATAGCCTAAAGAATGCTCTCGTAGAAATAGTAAAAACATGAACAAAGACAGGTCAAAGGGAAAGGGGGAAACCATCCGTACCTTCATCCCAAACTGAAAGAATTATAGTGATTCGGGCAGAAAGCCTTCCGCCGAAAGCATTTTAGTGATAGAAGGCATCATATATCGGTTCGCGAACGAAACATTTGACATTACACAAACAAATGCCCTTGTAAATAAGCGACATAGAGAGAAAATCGAAAAAGTAACATCTAACATTTACCTCAAGCAACATTTGACATTTATGCTCCTCTCACTTGCTCCTTAGAAAGATAAAGAAGCATCTTCGGGAGGAACAAAAACAAACAAGCTGCCCCCTAGCGTGAGAAGGCAGCTTGCCATAAAAGAAAGAAACTCCCCAATGAGAATGGGAGGAAAATCTCAGAAACTATAACGAGCCTTGAACCAGAACTCCGAATTATCCTTGTAGATAGCAAAGAGACTGTCGTGCCCTTCCGATGCTCCCAACCAATCGTAACCCACGATAAGGCGCACCTGATCGCTAAGAGCATAGTCCGCCGTAAAGCGACTAAACCACCCCTTACCCGTCAGGTCGATATAGGTAAAGTCCGAAAGCTCAAGTGTGGCGCCTAATAGCTTTTTTGAGAGATGAAAAGTCAAAAGAGAGGTATTACGTTTTTGGGCAATGAGGTCGCTATACCCAAAGATATTCTCCATAGAAAATTGCGCCGAGGCTATCCAATCATTAGCGCCATACCAGTCAACGCCAGTTAGCCAATTGAGGGTATTGAAGCCTCGCTGCTCTCCTACTCCTTTGTATGTAAAGTGCTTACTGATATTGAATGCGGCTTCCCCACGCAGGACAAATTGCCCAAGAGGCACAGCCACATCGCCTCCCACAAATCCCATGCGATAGTAATGCGGCACGACTTCTACCTCCGTAGGGGAGAGGAATTGCCGCGTGATTACGGGCATTTTATTCCATGTATGCAGGGCAGCGAGCGAGAAGTCTACCCCCGGCAGGGTGGCACTCAAGCGCAAGCCATACTCCATATTAGCCAGTTTAAGTGCGGGTGTACTCCCCTTGTCGTTCCAGGTAACGGTAAGGTTGGGGTCCTTCGCCTGAGCAAAGATATTCCACGGATTAGAGCGATCCGTAGGGAGCTTATACCCCTCGAAAGTAGGAACGAGAACGCCCTCTGCCTTAAATATCTCATTGAAAAGCGATAGACGTAGGGCGTTTACCGGCATACGCACATCGTCATAATCTTGTGCTAAGAACTCCGTCAGATCCAACGGAGAAACGAGGTCGGTAATGCGCACGCCATCTGCTGCACCCCAAATAACGAACTGTCGTCCGGCGCGTATCCCCCAGTGCTCCCCTCGATGCTCGAAGAAAGCCTCTCGCAAACGGATCCCCGTCTCACTAGGGAGAACGGCGTTGTAGACGGCATTGATCGAAACCTCTACGAGCGACTGCCCAAAGCGTTTCTCAAACTCACCCCGCACTCGGGTACGTGAGGTCATAAAATCGAAGGGCGAGCTACTGCGCACGGCATGGTACGTCTCCACATTCCCCTTTACGTCGAAGGCGGGAGGGGATGTATCCTCTTCGTTTTGCCCCATGAGAGGCAAGGCGGTTAGCAACGCTGCCCCCATAAGGAGGAGACAGCGCACTCTCACAAATCGTTTCATAGCGATCCTTTCTCTAGCGAAGTCACACTAAACTTGCCTTCGGCTAGGGGGGTGTTAAACTTACTATTCTTAAACTCCAGGATGGTCTTATGCTCCGTTTGTACGTTGGTCATCTGCATCTTTTGGGCCGTCCAGAATCCATCTATCTTGTGAATTTCGGAGATCTCGAGCTTACGATGCAGTCTCCCTGCTCTATCGTAGTACTCCACAACTACGGGAATGTTGCAATCTTGGCGAATCCAAGCGACTTTCTTACTAAAGACATCCCGACTATCTTTGGAGGTGGACTCCAGCTTCCAGCACTTGTGCCCATCGATCGTCTCCTCGCCCAGATACTTGTGCGTATCTTCATCTACATTGCGGCTCCCCATATCGTCGTAGGTAAAGTCGCTGCCCATGAAATAGTCTTTTTTGGCCGAAGAGCCACTGATGCGTCGGGTTTTCTTCATGGCAGGGAGGTAGAGCCACTTGTCGTCATCCTTCCCTATTTCGTCGTAATCCCAGGTAAGGAAGCCCGTCCCTTTCACATCACCCGGGTAAAGGAAAAACATGATCGTTTTACGGTCTTTCTTCCCCTTTCCTACGTCAATGGAGTAGGAGATAAGTTTGCGTTCTCTCACACTACCACGCTTATTGATTAGCTTCATGGTCATCTCCGACTGACGTGTATCTCCATCGGGTCTGTCCTTTACCTTTTGGGCTATCTCACGCCCGGTTTGTGCCATGGCACTACCTACGGCAAGCATTGCAGCAATGCCTAGTATTGCTATTCTTTTCATACTATATCGGTATTATATTTTCACTCTCGAATTAGTTTCTTCTCCATTACTGAGCCTCTTTCTCCTCCTCTTTGCCAAAGATTTTGAAGCGGCGGAAAAGGAGCGGCGTAATACACAAGTCCGCAAGAAGAGCCGTTAGCATCCCGGCAACCGACAAGATCCCCATATGGACGAACATCATACCATCGGAGATACAATAGGCGGCAAAGTTACTAGATATAATCACACTCGTAAGAACGATGGGCGTACCTACGATGCGGAAGGTCTTGAGGATGGCTGAGCGATAATTGCGCTGGCGGTCGAACTCCAAATGCCCATGATTGATAAAGTGAATGGTATCGTCTACGGCAAGCCCTAGGATCATAGGCATGATGGTAGCTGTCATCATATCCAACGGATAATTGAGGAAACCCATCAAGCCCCCCACGGCAAGAGCCGGCATGATATTCGGGATCAAGCCAATGAGCCCTACACGCACGCTACCAAATACCACCATCATCAGCACTCCAATGATCAGCAGCGAGAGCAGGAATGAGACGATCTGCCCACGCACCACATACTGCATCATTACCGAGAACTGCGGCATCGTCCCCACGGGAGTAACCTTGGCATTAGGTAGTAAACGGCTAGCCACCGAGACCAATTCATTCATTTCTCGCTCAATCTCTGCCGAGTTATAGTTGACCATCTCCACGCGCAAGCGCAAGAATCGGTAGTCATAGTCCATCCAGTTCTCGGCCTCGCTGCCTCCCGCATTCTCATAGAGGAGCAATTGCTGAGCAATCTCATCCGAGGTCTCGGGCAAACGATAGTAGGCGGGATTATCCGCATGAAGCGTCTGATTGAGGTCTTTGAGAATATTAAGAACCGAAGTCGTGCGCTTGGTGAGCACGTACCCATCCGCAAGGCGTGCAAGAGAGTCGAGGGCCCGAAGAGACTGAGGCGTCTTGGCTTGCCCCTCTTCCGGGAACTCTATCATTATATCATACGAATAGATGGAGCCTAATTCGCTCTCAGCCACTTCGAGTATATCCTGTATGTACTGGATGCGTCGCCCCTGTGTGCGCTCCACATCAAAGGCCGGCTCTACCTTGGTAAAGCCATACACCATAACTGCGGTAACCGCAAAAAAGATAATCCAAACCAATCTCTCGTGCTGCAATACACCACTACCAAAGCGCTCCAACTTACGATCCAACCAATGCTGACCCTCTTCACTCGCATGCTCTTTGGGCTGTTTATCCTTACCCAAACTCAAGAGCGTGGGCATCACCATAATCGTAATGAAGAAGGCAAAGAAGACACTCGAAGCCGTGGCAATGCCCACAAAGTGCATGGGCGCCATGGGGATCGCAAGAAAAGAAAGAAGTGCCACAAGAGTGGTAAGCGCACTAAATAGAATGGGCCATCCGGTCTCGCTAATCGTCTCAATGGCCGCTTGTTTCCGTTTGCCATGAAGACGCATCTGCCTACGGAAGTAGGAGTGTATATGGATGTTGTACGCCACCGAGACGGCAAAAGCCAATAGCATAGGTACTAGCATCATACCGCTATCGATACTCAAATGCAAATATCCCGTGAGACCATACGCCATTATGATGGCAGAGAAAGCCGTTATTACCGGTACAATCACACCCCGAATCGAACGAGTAGCCAATGCCAAAACAAGGATGGCAAGGACTACGGCCAACCCCATTACAAGGGGAAGCTCATGATCTATCCAATCCATTTTCCGCTCAGTAAGGTAGGGCATCCCGGCCCCCTTGGGATGAAGTGAAGCATACTCGGGCTTGGTTATGATATGCCGCAACTCTTCCCCCGTTGCCTTCTCTGCACCCCCTGTCTCTGGGAAGGGGGTTAATTTCAATAAGATCCACGAGAGACGACCATCCTGCGATACAAGACGATGCGCAATGTTGGGTTTGAGAAATGCCCTGCGCCGCACCTCGGCTAATCCGGCCGGATCGCCGGGGATCTCCTCGGGCACAATCTGCTCAAGGGTCATCCCCTCTTCATTCCCCTCCATAAACTCAATGTCTGTAAGAGAGGTGATCTTATCGGCATAGGTAATACTATCCATCATCTCATTGGAGAGCTGGCGGATAAGTTCTAGCTTTTCTTTGGTGAATATATTGTCGCACTCGAGGAGCACGGCAGCGTAATTATCATTACCAAACACCTCCTTAAACTCCTTTGTTTGTAGGAGCATCGGGTCATCCTCTAGGAAATAATCCTCCCACGAAGTCTTGACATTGAGCATTCGCATCCCATTGGCTCCCACTGCCAGCAACAGCACAAAGGCGCCTAATACCCACCAGCGATGGCGGATAATCTGGTCCCCCACACGGAAGAACCATCGATTGATTCGTTCTACGTTTATCATTTTTTATCCCTTCAACTTGTCGTTTTCCCCTTTCCGATCGGGAGTGATCGCTTATATGAAGGGTCCTTCTAGCCTAATCTTATCCTATCGCTATCCGAATCCCTCTTTAACTATTGGCAAAGGTAGAATAGACAAATAGCGTTTACAATCCCCACTTTTAGGGATTTTTCACTCTACACTCCCCACATAAGAGTATCATAGTCTACTATCTGTCAAACGCTTATAGCGATCTAACAAAAAACAGCAAACGATGAGGGGTTGTAGAAGTGACCGGAAGAGGACTGCTGTACCATAGGGGGGAAGCATTACATATCCAAGCGGATAGAGCCAGCAACGCAGAAAGGATGATTCCTAAAATATAAAGCCTTGGGCTGCACAAAGGCAACTCAAGGCTCACGAAGAGGGGCAGCTTGACTTTACTCGCACATACACGCCAAAACTCTCCTACCACGAAGATAGAAAAACTAATTGATCTATAAGCCCATAGAGTTAGATAGGGAACAAAAGGCCTTAAACTCCAATGTATTCCATCGGGTATTATTCTTTTATAGGTTCAAGCAGCATCACTAGCTCAGACTCAGCAATATCACACTTGTCAAAAAGAGAACGCATACACCGAAGTTTGCTTGTGTTATCCAAAGATGTCAACAAGTATTTCTGCGGTGCAATCTCTGTGCAATCTCTTGCATTGACTTCTTTTGCTAGGACTTTTTGGGCAGAGTAGAAGAAGGCCTCTTTATCATAGAGTGTATCTACAATGTCAGTGTATTTTTGTTCCACGGTCTTAACGACTTGTAAGAGCATATTTTTCCATGTATTTTCCTCATATTCTTCCCCAAAAAGACGGAACCCTTTTAGTTTTCTGTTTGTGGGGGAAAATGTTTCTTCATCTAAAGAGACCTCGTCAATAGGCTTGGGTAGTGGCTTGAATGCCATTGCCGGCAATGGATAAAGACGCAAAAAGATATCCACCATTTCTTTGCAGCGATTCTGTAACTCTATTTCTGTCCATTTATCACAAGATGTTACACTCCTCGTTAAACGATACTTAGAGTCTCCATATCCTGGGCATATTTCATTTCCTATAGTGTTACCATCACGCTTTGTACCAAATGGCTTATTGCTCAGTTTGCTATTAAAACCGGTCAATGTCAGGTTGGCAAATGTGTGAAGGTATTTCTCTTGTATCTCTTGAAAGTTGTCCCCAAGCATTGCTTTCCACTCTTTAGTGAGTGTCTGTGGCATAATATGTTCAATGGTGGCATCCTTATTTTTCATCTCGGTAGCTACATCATTGTATTCACCAGGTATAGCGTTCTCTAGCCTCTCAAAGAGAAAAATCTGGAATGGCTTTGGCATATGATAGGCATCACGTATCTTTATCGATTCCTCAAACTGTACATCTCTTGGCAACTGATAGTTACCATCACGTCGCATAATGTGATAAGCCAATATCTCTGAATAAGAATTCTTAAGTTCAACATTAGCAGAAGCGTACTCATCCATACTTTTCAGCACATCCTTATGCAGGGCGCAAAACACCTGCGTAAGTGCATTACCAGGCATATTGCATACAATACGTCTTGCCAAATAGTTTTCTACCAAGTCAATCACTTTGTACACTTCTTCGTCCGGAAGTGCATGGGTAGAGACATACTTCAAAAATTGAATGAAGAATACATTGGCCACATCTGTTTCGATATTGCAGATATGACGCATCTTCTCCGAAAGCTTGGGAGTAGAGAGTTTGGCTTCGGTGATCTGTTGATAGTACCCCACATACTCCAGCATTTCTACCAACTCCGTCTTACGCTCACGCCCTTCCATATATTTTTTCCATTCGGAGTATATGTTAGACTCACGAACGGGACGTTGTAGCTGCCGCTTTATGGTGAGATAGTCACGCAAGAATCTTGTCGGCTGATTCTCAGTCTTATACTCAATCTTCTGCCAATAATCATTGAAACAAACTTGTTGCTCTTCGGGCGTCAATGACATCAAAATATAGTTGCGTATTTTGTCGGCTTCAGTAAGAGCCAATCCGGTAGAGTTCAAGCTCTCAAAGATGAGTTGCGCGTCATCATCTTTCCCCAACTCTATTGATATGATTTGCAATCGCTTAACAGCGTCAAGTATTTGGTCGAAAGAAAGGGTCTGTGGCTTCCTTGTTAGCTTCTCATAGAAATAGCGATAATTGCGAGTTACTTTCGAATTCTCTACTAACCCCTCTTCACCTCTAAAGATCTTATCATAGGCAATTCGGTCGTTTTCGATTGGGAGTAACTTTATTTTCCGCTCCGAATTAGAGAATTCTACTTTTAAGAATGTCTCAGCCTCTTTCATTCTTGACTCGTCCGTAATTTCAAGAACTCCGTCTCTCACAGCCCTTATTCCTGCCAGTAGCAGTAGCGAAATAGTGGTCAAACGTTGTTGCCCATCAATGACCAATCTATTGTACATGCTGTCTGTAGAAGAGGTAACTATCGAACCAAAAAAATGTGTAGATCTATTGGAGGAACTCAACTTCAGCAAATCCCCAAACAATTGTTCACAGTTCTCTATTTGCCAATCATAGTTGCGCTGATATACAGGTATTACAAATTGGATTTGTAGTCCTATAAATTGATATAACAATCTTGCGTTCCCCTCCATAATTCGTTGTCCTATTACTAAACCAAGCCCAATACATTTGGGCAGACTTCATCTGTAGATTTTCTCTCACTAAATAAATGACATCTAGATACAAAGGTACCCTTTTTAAGAGTATTACCCACATAAGAGCAAAGGCTATTGCTCATGAGGCTTAAAATCTTGCATCTAATCATTCTTCTCCCCCCCTCTGGCAGAAGGAGAAGAGTGTGTGAACGATAAAGTCCGAATAGAGGTGGTCGAACAGACCTTTCGGGATTGTCTTCTCGTCCTGGGGTGAAATCCTTTTCGGAATAGGCCTAAAGTTCGAAGGATTTTGGGCAAGATTCTTCGAGAAATCAGGCAATATTCAGAGAGCTTTTCAGTCTACTCTCTCCGCCTAATTAGCTGACGCCAAACGAAAGCGTCGCTGCGAAGCTAGGAAGGAGCAAGGGGACAAGGGAGCATCTCCCTCTATATGTGTTCCTCTCGTAGTTAGCTGCGGAAGCAAAAGTATCTGAGACTCCCCTTAAGAGACTCCCTTAGCCTATATCCTCCTTCTCCTCATCCTTGTTCAGCCCACACTCCGAATAGTTTTGCTACTTTTGTAGTGAGGATTACCCGGGTAATGCCGCTATTCTTCGTCCGCGGGGGCTAACACGTTTCTGTAATGTGTTAGCCTTCCGTCTTTTTAGGGATCATAGAAGCATGTTTGAAACCTGCCATTTTCTACGGTAACCACAAAAAAAGAGAACTAAATAATCGCAAGTCCGTGGTTTAACAACGCCCACGGGGCGATTAAATAGCCCTCTTTCACTACAAAGATAAGAGAAAAACGCAATTCGCTTACTCTTCCCAATTTAGTCACAACGCCTTCTTCGAGCTAAGCCTCCCCCTAAAGCGACTACCCTCAAAGTCCCCTAAGCTTAACGACAGCCCCGAACGAGTCCTACGAGAGGTCACTTAATCAGGGTTTCATGAACAAGATATTCTTGAAAGCCCATGAGTTCTCCTTGTCGGGGTAATGGAGAGGTCTCTAAAGCCCTACATTGGACGGAGAAGAACCGAGCCAAAGGGGGCTAAAGGCTCCTCCAGGAAGGCTCCAAAACGCGAAAGGGACCTCCCCGCTCGACAATCCCCTCTCTATGCCTCTCCCTCTCCAGCTCCGGAGAAACTCCCCCTTCCAACAAAAAAAGAGAACCCCCAAGCATTCCTGCTCAAGGGTTCTCTCATCGAAAACGGCGGCTACCTACTCTCCCACTTTTACGCAGTACCATCGGCGTGGTTGGGCTTAACTTCTCTGTTCGGAATGGGAAGAGGTGGAACCCCAACGCTATAACCACCTTAATAAGTCTGACATCTTGGCAATTAGAAACTCTCAAGAATGAGTTAAAGCTCTAAGTAAGCGAACCTCGCTTTTCCATAACCCCTAAAGGTATACGGAAACTGAGACTCTCTACATTTACTCTACAACCTTTTCGCGAAAATATTCGGGATATTAGTACTACTCGGCTTTTACATTACTGCATATACACCTATAGCCTATCAAGGTCGTCGTCTACAACCTCCCTATATGGATATCTAATCTTGAGGCTGGCTTCGTGCTTAGATGCTTTCAGCACTTATCCAATCCCGACTTAGCTACTCGGCAGTGCTCCTGGCGGAACAACCGATAGACCAGAGGTCAGTCCAACACGGTCCTCTCGTACTAGTGTCAGAGCCTCGCAAATATCCTGCGCCCACAACAGATAGAGACCGAACTGTCTCACGACGTTCTGAACCCAGCTCGCGTGCCACTTTA
>NZ_CALHDW010000018.1 GCF_938023125.1 uncultured Porphyromonas sp. | reverse complement strand
ATAGGAATCAGTCCAAAGCTATATAGCTTTCTTCGCCATCCTATATAGCTCTACCGATGCACCCATACACCTATATATGAGGTCTTGCGCAACGGTCTCATGTGGTAGTCCTTAGATGTTATTTCTCGGGTTGATATCTTAGAGAGCAGAGCTCTGCTATCTGCTCTCTGTATTTAGGTATGTCATAGAGGCCGTTCCAAACCTCCTCAAGTCCGATGCGGTGTCGATCCTTCCCCCAAGGGCGTCGGTGTATGTCAGGCATATAGTCGGCGAAGACGACGTACTGGGTGTAAGGGTCATCTATGCTTGGGAGTCTATTCTCTTTCTTCTTGATTTTGTCTGGGTCGCTACTGGGAGTTACTTGGGCAAGGGTGGTCATTCCCCAGGATCTCCCACTGATATCTACGTGGGGAGTAGAGCCCTTAGGATCTATATGTGTGACGGATAGTCCATAGGCATCTGCAAGGTCAGAGGTAAGCCACATCTTGCATAGCTCCTCGGTAGCCTCATCGGAGAGGAGACTGTAGTGCTGTGGGTAGATGACGCCATAGTAGGCTCTGTAGACCGCCTCTTTCTTTCGCTGATTGACCACCTGAGTGATGGTCCTCATTGTCTTGATGGTGCTCTGCAGGAGCGGATAATCTTTGGGGTCAAGGTCGTCCCAAAGAGCCCCCCAGCAGGGTGTGCAGTAGGCACTCTTAAGCTTGAAGCAGTAGAGGCGGTAGCCTGCGTGCTGCTCCATATAATACTCTGTCCCTTGCTTGATAAGGCCAATGCGTACGGCGCTCTCCCCCTTGTATCTTGCTACGACGAGGAGGTCTTGCTCCTTGGCTTTGCTCGCCAGCTTCATAAAGTCCTGGATGTACGCAGCGCCCTTGGGACGTGGGCTTTTCTCCCCTGCGGCGAGTGCGTCGAAGTACTCTTGGTGTCCCCTATCGCAGCCTGTCTGGGCGTAGTCTTGGATACAGATGGATACTACTCCCTCTTCGTATAGGCGCGAGGTGTGCTGAGCGGGCTTGCCCTCATAGCTCGTGCACCATACATAGACGGGATCATCGAATGCAGGGGCTTGTAGCCAAAGGATCTCCGCTTGTCTGGTAGCTAAGGATAGGAGGCGCTCTCGCTGGAGGTCATCGTTGGCTTTGAGATACTCCTGCTCCTCAATGGGGAAATACTTCTTGGCCAGTGCAAGCTCGATAGGGTGGCATGGTGGGAGGCTCCACATCTCTGGGTTTGTGTGCTCCGCGACATAATTGGGTAGAGGGAAGGCCTTTTGATCTTGGAGCCTTTCCCAGTGCATGAGAAACCAAGAGGCATAGAGACCTCGGTAAGTCCACCACACAAAATCCGTGTTGATCTCCAGCGTCTTATCCCACTGCTCCATCATCTCGATGCGCTTGAGGCAGCGCACACTATCGCTTAGGTCAATGGAGGGATCAAGTAGCGGATGGTAAGGTGGCCGATCTTTGATATACTCTCGGACGAGCTCTCGCATCGAGAAGCTTCTTCGGAATATCTCTTCGAGAAGGTCCGCGTGCTCCTCCAGTGAAAAGGAGCGCAAGACTTTGGGCTTGTAGTTGGAGCGGGTGAAGCCCAATAGCTCAGCTATGTCTGGGTCTTCCTTTTTTATGCGCACCCGCTCTGTGATGCGCTGTATCAGGTCTTCGTTTATAGAGGCAAGAGTACCGCGGACTTCGAACCAGCGAGGCTCGTCTCGTGATGCACCTTTCTCAGCCAAGTAGCGGAGAGCTTCTTCTTTGAGGTGGTAGCCTGCCCAGACCATGCGGGCGAAGGCAAGCTCTCTCTCTTCCGAAGTTATTTGACTGCCTTCCATAGTGTATTCTTCGAAGAGACTTCTGGGCTTCATCTTGAGGTCCAGTAAGATAAAGGGGGAGATATGCTTCATGTATCGAAATGTCTCTCGTGGTAGCCGCCGAGAGTCTAATCGTGGGTGCCTATAAGGGAAGTGGCTACTACCCTCCCTCATCGGATATCGACTATCATAAAGATAGCCAATAACCACCACATATTAGGCGATGTGCCTCGTGGCTTAGATGTAGAAGTGATGGTAGGGAGAGATAGCTGTACTGATAAAAGCAGAGAGCTCCGCCATCCTGTCGGATAGCGGAGCCCTACTTCTGAGGTTCCTGGCGGAATCGAACCGCCGTAAACGGTTTTGCAGACCGGTGCCTAACCACTCGGCCAAGGAACCCTGTGTGGTTTGCGCTTGCAAAGTAACTAAATTCCTCCCACATACACAAGCCTGTGGCGCCGAGTCTAGTGCTCGGGGTGGTATAAAAAGCAAGATGCGCATCTCAGAGAGAGAGACGCGCATCTTATAGCTTGCTTAGTCAGCGTAGAGCGGAAGACGGGGCTCAAACCCGCGACCCTTAGCTTGGAAGGCTAATGCTCTATCAACTGAGCTACTTCCGCATTCCTGATGACGGAAAGGAGTGGGCAGTGATGGATTCGAACCACCGAAGGCGTAAGCCAGCTGAGTTACAGTCAGCCCCATTTGGCCACTCTGGTAACTGCCCCTCCGTCTGCAGCGCATCATCCCTTATTACTATCACTCCTCTGAGCGGGAAGGACGATCCGCATTCTCTTGTAAACACACCAATCCATAGGAGGGCATTCAAGAATCGGAGACAAAGGTACACACAAAATCAGAAATCACCAAACATCTGGCAAAAAATCCTTCTTTTTAGACTTCGGCCCTGCGAAAATCATAGGTATCTAAGACGTCTCATGAAGCCTCTGATGGCAAGAATATTCCCCAGAGAGATCAGTAGTATGATGACCAAACCCAGCCCCAGAGCTGAGAATATACTACTAGGCGCTGCAAGGCCCTCTAATCTCGGCAGATATAGGCCACGTACCACAAAAAGGGCGATGGCAGCAAAAAAGTAAACGCCAAGGTTCACCAGAGCAACAAGCCTCTCGTAGGGGCGAGCCACCTCAAAGGGAGAGTATCCCAACAAGAGCAAAATGCGCAACTTCTCCGTATTCTTCTGCAGAAGAAGATGAATGCTGAGGGTGAGAATAAAGAAGGACAAGGTAGAAATCAGAAGCCCCACCGCAAGCACAATAACAAGACTAATGGTCAAGAGGTAGTTTGCCTTATTCCTATTCATCTTATCTCCTGCCACCTCGTAATTATGCGCATCGAGGTATTGCTCCACCTTGGCATCCCCGGGTTGAGAGACCTCTAAGATTATTCGGCTCACCTCATCCGGGGGAGAAACGATACCCAACTGCCTATTACTCCACGCCATAAAGCTCTCCGGCACTATTATCGTATTGATACGACTAGAGAAGCCCACAATATGGCCCGTAACGCTCAGACTCTGCCCTTGAGACCCCGTCAGATAGAATTGAATGGGGATCAGCCCCACCATGCCTTCGCTAACACGGGGCAATCCTTGCGATGATGCAAAGCCAAAATTATAGAGTGCCAAATAGTCTTTGGGGATAATGATGGGCACCTCCTGAGGTCGAACCGGATCAAATTGCCAATCGGCCCCCTCCACATCGAGAAACTCCTCGGGCATAGTCTCAAAAAACATTTGCGTCTCCAAACCGCCCTGCCCCGGCTGTGCCACAACGGCCACCACATTATATTTAGACGATGAGAAGGTACCCAACTTACGCACCCAAGGCTGGGATGAGAGTTGCGCTATCTCCTTAGACGAAAAGACACCCGCCTTGCTATCGCCCCTCGAGAAGAGACCGCCCACGGCATCTAGCCCCCCGACCTTTTTGGTCAGCACCAAATAATCCTTATTGATAAAGCTATCCTCGCCCGAAAAAACGGTACGCACATCAGCATAGAATTGCAGCCCTATCATCACGATACAAAGCCCTATCACATTGGCAAGAGCAAAGCCGACCAATTGTCCCACACTTACGTTTTTGCGCAAGAGTTTCCCTAAGAGATGGCGGTTCATAGCTTGAGTGTATGCGTATAATCTAGAAGTAAGGGATTGCCAACAGAGGTGGATATAATAGCCGCACCCTGCTTGTTTGCCTCTTCACGCACAAGCTCTGCGACGATCCTATTATTCTCTTCATCCAAGTGACTCACGGGCTCATCCATAAGGTAGAATTGGCACGCTTGGCAAAGGAGACGTATGATAGCCACACGCTGCTGCTGACCTACCGACAACTTGCTCACGGGGCTATTCCACTTGTCTTTAAGACCCAGAACATCGAAAAGCCGAACGATCTCCTCTTTGGATTTGTAGTGGGTAAGTCGATTCTTTAGGAAGACATTGTCCGCTGCCGAGAGCTCCGGAAACAAGGCCAAATCTTGGGGCAAATAGGCAATTTCTTCCCTTCTTATCCTACACCAATCCCCCACAGAGAGGGAGTTTATATCCCTACCATCGAAGAGGATTGAGCCTTTGTAGTCACGCCTATAACCACAGATATAGGCACACAGCGACGACTTGCCGGCTCCGCTCTCTGCCGACACGAGATAGGAGATACCCTGCCTTAGGTCCAGCCCCGACTGAAGCCACACCTCCGACCGGAGAGGCGGCTCTGCCGAGAAGACACAAGGCAGGGTATCTTGTAAGGTAATTGTTTGCACTTTGCTTATGCTTGGAACATGCGTTTCACAAAGCCCTCTAGGATATTATTCCCCTCGGCAGCATCATTGCGGAAGACTATGGTAGATTCGTGTGGAGAAGACATACGCATCATGAGGTACCCATCCAAGCTATACTCTGCAATTTGCTTTATAAGTGCGCTTAGAGAGGACTGGGAAGATAAGTCAACGAACAATCCCCCATAACTCCCCACAAACGAGGCAATATGTTTATTCTCAAGAGCCGTTTCTTTGGGCTGAACAAAAGGCGCATTTCGGTAGTACACATAGTTATTTAGAACCCCATAGTAGGCTCCCCTTTCGCTACTGAGGAAGTCCTCATCCAGGTGATACACTCCATTATTTTGCGAACTCTTCGCATCATTCATTTGGCACAAGAGGGTATCCAGATGCAGGAGAAGTTCGGCACTATTCTTGCTCTGGGCGAGCAACATATACTCTGGGGTAGAATCCCAAGTCATGATTGAGCTTGGTAATTTTACGGCGCCGGCTATTTCTCCTCCAAGGCGGCAAATAACCTGCTTCGCCAAGAGAGCCTCAGCATCCGACGCACTTGTAAGAGCCAATGCCTCGCACACTGCGTCTAAGGTTTTCTCTCCAAGAGACGAAACAGCGATAAGCGCAACATCCTTTGGAAAGTTGGAAAGAAGTTCCTTTGTCACCTTAACATCACTCATAAAAGGACTGGTGTAGGGCTTCCCCTCCGGATCATAAAGTTTAATTTCGCTCCTAATTTCTTTTTTCTCAAAAGAAATGGTAGCAATCATGCGCATAACCTTTTGCTCTTCGAGCATGGGGAGCGCTTTTTCAAAGTCCATGGTTTGAGGTGCTTCTTCCTCAATGGCTTCTACTTCATCTTGCTCTACCCCCTCTTTAGAGAGTTCATCCAAATCCTCATCCCAGTCTCGCCAATCTATATCTTCGTCCTCTACACAGTTGCGGTTAAAGTTCAGACCGCGAAGTTCATCCAGATGAGCAAGGAGAGCATAATTCATATACATACCGGCATCCTTAGCATAGATATCGCTGATGTGCGGTATGGTATTAGCATTCTTCTCGGGCTTTATCTCTACATATTTCTTGACGGTCTCAAGAGGATCCAACCCCATGTCGTTGGAGATAATCCAGACCTGTTTTTTATTACTTACTACGGTACAATTCTTATTAGAGGCAATCCAGTATCCTTCTTTCTCTTCACGCTTCCCGTCCAAGTCCAACTGAGAATAAGTCTCGCTAAACTGCTTAAAGTCTTTTACGAAAAAAGTGAAGGTAAGATTCTTTTCCGGAGTGATAAAGAAGAACAGATCGTGCAACTTTACAGACTTAACCAGATCCTTCAAAAGAATAAAGTTCTCATCTTCGGCAGCATCTTTCGGGATATACTTTTCAAAATTCCCCTTTTTGATCAAATCTGCTCCGTTGCAATAGCCCACAAATAGACTCTCTTGAGGGATCGTCTCGAGTAATTTCTTAGCACCCTTGGGGCTACAAGAGGCAAGAAGTCCTACCACTAGCAACGTTGCCACAAGGCAAGTGTAACGAATTGTCTTCATCTCTATATCATCTTTTAGTTTAAACTCCCAACCCATTATTGGCTGGCTCTTTCGGCAACAAAGATATGTATATAATGGCATTTAGATGAACACACCTCCCCTCCTCCCCGCTTGAAAGGGAAATGCCAGACGGCTCTCTTCGAGCATCTTAAGGCTGATTTCTTTTCACTTTTAGGCGAAGAACGAAAACAAAACAGCCCTAAACCTGGGAAGATTTAGGGCTGCACCGGATCGATTATTAGGGAGAGACTTACTCCAAATCAGCCTCGGCCGTATGCGAAGACAGATCCTTAACCGTGAGAGTAAAGGAGAGGGAGGACTTTTCGGCAATACGCTCCGAGGTCAGTTTATCGGGAAAAAGGTTACTCCCATATCCCAGAATTGTATTCAGATGGACAGCATATTCATTATTGCGCACCACTCCATAACGCCCGAAAGAGTTCCACAAAGGCGCCTCTGTTTGCCCAAAATGACGAATCGGAAGGAAGTAATAATTATAGGAGTGGTGATAGAATTGTATCCCATTAATGGTGAAAGCGGCACTGCAAGCCGTGAGCAACCCCTTCTTCTCGGGGTCTTTCAATCCCTGCTTCAAGGCCGGCAAGAATCCCGAAGGCATCCCATCCACCGGCTTATTATAAGCATCTACGTTTTTCAGTACCTCTTGCACAAGAGCCGCAAATGCGCTCTCTTTCATCGCGCCGCCCTTATAACGGACCCAACCCTCGTCTGCAGTTAGAGCATCTTTCAACGTCTTTGGCACCACCTTTGCCCTTACAACAATATGGGGAACAAGGGACACAAGATACTGATTAGGCGGACAAGTCGTCTCCTTTACATATAGCCTCTTGTCGGACAGATCCGCACTATTGCGCTCCTTACCGGCCGTAGCATAAAACAATGCCGGATTGGGAGCTACACGATATTTACCAATAAACTCAGCCGTCAGAGAGCCGGGAGCCTGATCCTTTATCGCCTCATAACCGGGGCTATAGGCGTAGTCTTTGGCATAGGGTCGCTCCTCACCCTCTAGCTTTGTCCGGCGTATCAAGTCAAACTCCTGAGAGAAATAGATGGTGCGAAAGGCGATCTTCTCATCCAGCAATAGCACTTCGCCATTTGCCACATGGGGCGCACCGTAAACGAAAACTCGAGCAAGCATCGGCTCCACCTCTAACTGACAAGCCGTTTTCCCGCCAAGCCCCTCTATTGTTTCACTGAACTGGTCCTCTGAAACATGGCAGAGATCTGAGCTCACGGGAGACATGACAACGCTATGAACTTTACTCCCATCCACATCTGCCAGATAGGAAATATCCCCCTTGATAGCCTCCCGAAAATCCTTAAGTTGCGTATATCCCTGTAACCTCTTTTCCAATGCCTCCGTAGCATTAACAAAGGAGAGTATATAACATTCTTTACGCACAAGTTTGATCGGCGTAGGAGTAGCCATATTTCCCTCCACCCTCTTAATTCCAATCATTTTGCTCTCGGGACTATTCCCATCGAAGATATAAAGGGTAAGACGACGAACCTGATGAATAGGATCTTCGCCCCCCTCTCGCAACACCCCTTGAGGGCAATCTAGAGAGAAAGAGATATACGCAGAGTCTGTACTTAGGGTCGTAGTGCCGCCATTGTTGGGAGACGAAGTATGGCAGGCAGACAGCACCCCTCCCGCCAAAAGAGCTCCAAATAAAACTTTTGCTGTGAATTTCATAAATCCTATGTATTATATATTCACACGCAAAGTTAGCATCTATTTACAAATAAAAGACCTACACGAAACAACCTAGCAGGGACGAGACCTATACAAAAAGCTCATTTACAAGCACTAACACCTCCCACATTATTCTGAGGCTTAGCCAACCATCCGAGAGACCTCCCCCAGGGAACCAGATGAACCCTGCTTTATTCTATGGCTCAATCCAAAAAGAGAAGGGAGCCGCCTCACCCTCTCTCGTTGGAAATAGTCTATAAAAAAGGAGGGCTTACTCTCTCTCCGAAAGTAAATACCCTCCTATGGCGCCGGGGCAAAACCCCACTCAATCTATGTCACAAATATATCGAATCCTCAATATCGGAAGAGGGGAAGAAAGGCATCAAATAGAGCCTCCAGCTCTCCCCACTCCGGTGCAATACTTCCAGAGCCCCCCAATAGGACTTCGGATAGTTGTTCCCTGACAAAGATTGAGGACTATACTTAATGCTGTTCCTTTATCTTTTCGATTTGACGCTTAAGAGCATCTACAGCCAAATCCACAGCCTCCTCAAAACTAGAGGCCTGCTTCTCTGCAAAAAGATCGGGACCGGGCACTTCCAAACGAATCGAAGCTTCCTTATTCTTATCTTCGCCTCCCTTGGCAACCTTTAGCACAACCTCAGCTTTAACTACACCTCCGTAGAGACGATCCAAACGATCGAGCTTCTTTTGTACAAACTCTTCTAGTGCCGTAGTAGCGGTAAAATGTACTGATTGAATCCTAACTTCCATAATAGACTTCTTCTTTGATGCTCGTGGATGAGCGTTATACATCTGTTGCAACTCTGCTAGCGAAGTGTGTGTATATAGTACCGTTGTAGCTACGCTTTTATGCCCTAAAAGCTCCTTTACCGCCATCAGCTGCGCTCCATTGTTGAGCATAGCCGTAGCAAATGTATGCCTTAATACGTGAGGACCTCGACGTGCCAAACCTGGAATAGATTGTAACCGCTCGTGTACAATCTGATACACCACCTCTCCGCTAAGAGGTTGGTTACCCAAAGAAACAAAAAAAATCTGAGATAAACCCACCTTTTGGTGCTTGAGTGCAAGATATTCTGCGATGCGAGCAGCGAGATGCTCTCCGAATGGGATCACTCGCTCCTTCCGCCCCTTCCCAAAAACACGTAGTAGCCTCGAAGACAAATCAACGCCCCCCTCCAAAAGCCCTACCAATTCACTTCTACGCATGCCCGTCTCGTAGAACATCTCTAGGATCAATTGATTACGTAGGGCAACAAAATCCCCTTTATCTATTTCTTGCGCATAAAGCAGGTTGCTAACCTCTTGCTCCGAGAGCACTGCAGGCAACGGACTCTCGCCTCGCGGACCACGCACAAGACGAGCAGGGCTCTGCTCCAACGTACCGATCTTTACGAGATAACGATAGTAACTCTTGAGGGAACTCAGTTTACGATGCACAGAGCTTCTCTTCCGCCCCTGCTCTATTAGAGAGGACAAGAAACCTCGGATCAAGTCTCTATCCCCATCACTAGGCACAAACTCCTCGCCTAGCACGCCCTCCACATACTGCACATACTGCTGCAAATCCAACTCGTATGCCGCAACGGTGTGCTCCGACTGATTGCGTTCGTAGCGGAGATAACTCAGAAAACGTTCGATGCTAGGATGAGGCATAAACTCCTAAAAAAAAGAAACGTTGCTCCCCACACAAAAGAGGGAAGCAACGCTAAGTCACATACTAAAAAGTGAGGCGAGGCAATTAAGGGCCCGCTCAACATCGGGCACTTTACACACCCAAGGGAGCTCACGCCCCAAAGGCTCTTCCACCAAGAATCCCGTTCAAGAAAGGATCGGAAGTATTCCTCCCCTCTCCTCCTCCCAAGCTCCCGAAAGACAAGAGCCGGAGTCCTTTGGAGCCTATGTTTATTGCTCTTCTGCCTGACGAAGTGCCTGCACGTAGATGGCTTTTTCCATCTTTTTGCGCTTCACTTCAGAGGGCTTGATGAAAGCCTGACGTCTTCTTAGCTCACGAACTGAACCAGTCTTGTCAAACTTTTTCTTGTAACGCTTCAACGCGCGCTCGATGTTATCACCCTCTTTGATTGGAACTATAATCATAGTCTACAATATTACTTTTATACTTCTATCTTATGTTGTTATTCTGCTAGCTTAGGTGTACGAGAAAAACGGCCTTTCGGACATTCCTCTTCATACACGCAACTGCAAAGGTAGATATAATTCTACAACCGACAAACATTTGCACCCTATTTTATTAACACGAGGAGCTTCTTTTCCCTTTTTCTCCAGGCTTTTACTGGAAGATGTAACGCAGGAGAAGAAGCACGGTAACGACCGCAAGTGTTGGAGAAATCTGGCGCCACTGACCACTCAACAGCTTCACAAGGGTGTAGCAAATCATCCCCAGCGCCATCCCTTCTGCGATGTTGTAGGTAAGCACCATCGTTATCATCGTAATGAAGGCAGGTAGCGCCTCCGACACGTCTGTAAGGTCGATCTTGGGGATTGCATCCAACATAAACACCCCTACCATAACCAAAGCTCCCGTAGTGGCGGCACTAGGCACCAACAAAAAGAGAGGAGCAAAAAATAGAGCCAAGAGGAACAGAACCGCCGTAGTAAAGGAGGTAAGACCCGTGCGACCGCCCTCAGCGATCCCCGAGGCACTCTCCACAAAAGTGGTAACCGTAGAGGTCCCCAATACAGCGCCCACACTTGTGGCAAGAGCATCGGCCATCATAGCCTCTTTGATGTGGCGTACATTCCCCTTCTCGTCCATCATCTCCGTTTTGGCAGCAGCCCCAATGAGGGTCCCTACCGTATTGAATATATCCATAAAGACAAGGGCAAAGATGGTCAGCGCCATATCCATATTGAGGAGCGACTTGAAGTCAAACTTTAAGAAGGTTGGGTCCAACGATTTGGGCATCGAGACGGGGATAAACCCATCGGGCAACTGAGTAACCCCCATAGGGATGCCTATGAGGGTGCAGATCAAGATACCATAAAAGAGAGCCCCACGCACCTTGAGAGCAATAAGCACACCGCTTATCACAATCCCGATACAAGCCAAAATAGCCGTAGGAGTAAACTGCCCAAGAGTGACAAATGTAGCTTCATTGGAAACAATAATACCTGCATTTTTCAGACCGATAAAGGCAATAAACATCCCAATCCCCGAAGAAATGGCATAGCGAAGATTGAGCGGGATACACTTTACAATCTGCTCGCGGATATTAAATGCAGTGAGAAGAATAAAGATAATCCCCTCTACAAATACGGCAGCAAGGGCTGTTTCCCAACTATACCCCATCCCTTTTACGAGCGTAAAGGCAAAGAATGCATTGATACCCATACTCGGAGCCTGGGCAAAAGGCAGCTTAGCAAGGAAAGCGATCAGGATAGTACCAATGGCAGAAGCAAGTGCCGTAGCTGTAAATACAGCCCCTTGGTCCATCCCTGCCTGGCTTAAAATGTCGGGGTTTACCGCCAAAATGTAACTCATCGTAAGGAACGTAGTAAAACCAGCCATTAGCTCGGTACGACGATTGTGCCGAGAGGGGTCGAAACCCAATAACTTGTAGAAATTCATCAATCCGTAGGTTTACAAAGTCTATTTACGGCTGCAAAAGTACAAAGTTCTGCCCAGCACAGAAGCTTTTTTCACCCAATTTCTCCTCCAAAACCAGGCAAAGAGGGCACACATTTCACCCTAAATAAAAAACGAGAAGAGCAGAAATTTTGCCCTCCTCGCATAGGATTAAAATTTAGAGTATTACTCTAGAGTAAGGTACGGCTAGTGCTAGAAAGAAAAAGAAGCAGCAATACCTAATGAGGTTACATGCTGTGGATTGACAGTAAAACCGGAGAAGGAGGAATTGCGAAACAGGTGGCTATAGTCAATATACCCCTTCACTCCAAAAGCGAATCCCGAAGGGAAAAGATAATCGTATTTGATGGCTTCCTGTAACCCAACGCCCCATTTACTATTCGTAAAGGGAGTGGCCGATCCCACACCAAAGGAAAAATTTGTAAGAACTGCTCCTACATTCTGAACCCAAGAGACACGCACCTTCTTCCCCCTATTGTGCAAATAAAGCTTTGTGGTCAATCCTCCATAAAAACCCGAGAGAGCCGAGAGGCTTGAGGGGTCATTTTCTGCTCTACGGGCATATTCCGAGAGGGCAACATACAAGCCCAACCAGTCTCCTCCCTCTTTTGCAAAGTGAAGAAAAAGCGAATACTGCACTCGAAATCCATCCAGTTGAGTATGCAATGCCGCAGTATGCCCAAGGCGATAATCCGAATATAAAATTCCCCGTTCATAGGAGACATCCACTACAGAGGTAAGCCATTTTGAGAGACCGCCACGCTGGTATTTTTCCTTCGCCCCTGCTGCGTCTTGAGCAAAAAGGCTAGTAGTATTCAGCAAAAACGCCCATGCAAACGCAATACAAAAAGTTCTACTTTTCATCTTCATTTCTCACTAAAGCCTAGGCCGTTATAGGCCAAACAACAAAACTAATTTCTAATAACAATCAAGCGAACGCCCTCGAATGGGTAGCTTCTCCGGATGAATATCTCCCTGGTCTGAGCGCGACGAGCTAAAGTTAGAATTAAAAATTGAACTGGCAAAAATTACAAATCCACGAAGTAGGGAAATAGGGGAAACACGGCACAATGGGATGATGTATTTCTCCTAGGCTAAGCCCCCAGCAACTCTCCCGAAATACACCCGAATAGGCAAGGCTAATCCTATAGAAGGGCAAGGAAAATTTTCTTCAAATCCATCTCCTTTTCTACGCTTAGCTTCCTACGAACACAACGTCTACTTTCGCCCTCAAAGCGGATAGGTCAAAGTCAAAAAGAAAGGAATCTAGATATTTTTCTTACCAAACGCTTGCACATGTCAAATTTTATCGTACATTTGCACCGTGGTTTATTCATAATAGTATTGGATTTAGGTTTAACAAGACGAAAGAACCCCGCTGGGAAGCAGGGTTCTTTTTTATGTAAAGTTGGAAGTAGAATGCCCTAAATCTCCTAAGAGACAAAGCAATAGACCTGTAAAGGGATTCTCAAAAGTCCCTCCGAAAGCAAGGTCGATTCCTCCCCTATCTCTCTATAATAAAAGGGAATACACCCTCATCAGCGCGTAAAAAATAGCTCCCAACAGGGAGGTGAGATAGGGGCAACTTTAGGCTCCCCGATGCTCCCGTCAACTCTTTTTGTACACACTCTCCCGATGCATTATAGAGGTATAGCCAAGTATTTGGAGATAGATTTTCTACCAAAAGAAACTCTCCGGCGGGATTCGGGTAGAGAAAAACAGATTGTTGTGGTGTAGGCTCTAGAGCCATAGGCGAGCCCTCAAAATCTTCCGTCACCTCCCGTCCTTCGGCATCTACACCGGTTACGACACGCACTTCCCATCCGGCAGTACGCACCCTGTCAACGAGGCCTTTAGGACAGACATTAGACTCTGGCACCTCTGCCCGAGTAGTAAAAGGAGTAAAAACTCTCGGAGACTGCTCAGGGCTACTCTTAACCAAACGCTCAACAAGTTGCTCCATGCGCTCCAAAGACAATCTATTGCCATAGCAAGAGAGCTTTTGCATATTCGCTCTATCACTCAAGAGGATAGCGGATAGCTGGTTGCGGTCGCATTGCAATTCTTTGAGCCAAAGGGACGTCAGATCAAGCTCCGTTAGTGCATTGCGTCCACAGCGCAAAACCTCCAGGTTTTCGCAACGATTAACACTAAGATGGGTCAATTGGTTGTTGCTACAGTCGACCCTATTGATATAGGTAAAGTCGCTCAAATCAAGAGAAGAAATGCCTAGTCCAAAGCAATAAAGCGAGCGCAATCGCCCATGCGGCAGCCTACTCTCGTCAAAATCGCAAAGCGGATTATCTCCAATGGAGAGGTGTAGTAACGAGCGAAGGGGACGAAGATCGCCCATGGACTTCAGCTTATTCCCATGAATATAGAGCATCTCCAAGGCGGGGAATTTACGGCAATCAAACTCCTCTAACCCCAGGCGATCGCATGCAAGCTGGAGCAAGGGTAGGGAGCTATAAGCGTAGATATCGAAGTCTTGATCAAAAGGATTACCCCCAATCCCTAGGGCTGCAATTTTAGGGTTTGCCGAGAGATCCAATCTCTTCAGCCTCAGATCGGAGACCGAGAGTGAGGTAAGATCGGGTAGCCCTGAGAGGTCCAATTCGGCAATGGGATTGGCGTCGCAGAAGAGATACGCAAGACTCGTGTTCTTAGAAAGGTCGAGGGAGGTAAGGTCATTGCCCGCACAGTTGAGCGTAAGAAGATGGGGCGCCCCCTTTAGATCGAGAGCCGCCACCTTAGGGGTATTCTCGCCCTTCGCTCTATACGGAATGAAGAACTCTCGAAGAGAGCCCACCAGAGAAAAGGAGGTAACCCCCGAGGGCAAGTCTAGCGAAACGGATTGTTTACGATTCACCTTCTTGCCTAGTGTGAGCCTACCCGAGGTGGGCGACTCAAGAGAGACTTGGTCTCCCTCGGAGATGGAAAAGTAGACTTTTTGTGGCCCCTCTAGGGGTTGAGGGGCTAGCGTTACAACGATTCGATCCGTAGTTCGCAAGGCCGCGGACTGTCCCCAGAGGGAGAATAAAAAGACAAAGGGTAGTACGCAAAGCAAGGCAAAGCGCACTACCCCAGCGTAGCATTTGTTCATTGTTTGTTTGTGGGTTAAGGCCTCATTAGCTCTCTAGCATAGGAGATGAAGGTTGAACAAAGTCTACAAAACAGAGAGAGGCAAGAGCCGTTCCATACCGTTTGGTAATGGTGATACCCTCTGTAAGAAAAGTAAGTTCGCCGAGATAATACTGGCTGTAGGTTTTCTGATGCAGGTCGTTAATCACGCGGATCAGACGAGACTCGAGTTCCTCGATGCGGTAGCGTCCGTTCACTTCGCACACAAGACCGCCCACTTTCTCATCAAAGTTTTCGTCTTTGTACATCCAAGCATAGACAATTCCTGCCGATACAAACTCATCTTGATAGCCATGCGAAACGGACATGATCGTCTTCATTTCTGAGCCAAAGGGGGGCATATCCACTTCGTCCATGGTAGCAAGGCGAGCCGTTGCAGGTAGCACGGACGAATACGTCATGATATTATAGTCGGAGATACCGGCATCGTAAAGGGCCATGTGGTAGCTACCGGCATGGAGTTCGAGATCACTCTCTCCGCTCCCCTTGGTCACAAAAAAGGTGTTGGGGATGATATTTCCAAAGATATTGCTCATTCTTCTTTCTCTTCTTCTCTGGGTTACTTACAATCTTTCTGGGTTACTTACAATCTTTCTGGGTACAAATGTACAACTTTTTCTAGGCTATTAGAGTTGATTACGTACTGCCGTGACAAGACTATCGGCACGTGCCAGGGCTTCGGGGCTTTGAGCATCTATGTCATACTCCTCGGGTCGGGGCACTCTCAGGGTTGTACCAATGGGCACATTGTCGGGGTTGGAGATTTTATCTTTGTTGGCAAGGTAGATATAAATCCAAAACTTTTTATTTCCGTAATGCTCTCGGGCATAATCGGCAAGACGATCCCCCTTTTTAATCGTGATATAGACCTCCTCAACCACTTCGGGGGCAGGGGCTACAACGACAGAATCCTGAGGTGCAACAGCTTCTCGATGAGGGGCGGGAACCGTTTTTTCGCGAGCGGGTTTTCTCAAGGGGCGGGAGAGAAGTTGGGTCCCGGCAAAGTAGCCTCCCACAAGGAGTGAACACAATACGGGGAGAGCGATCCAAAGCCACACTTTACGTTGCGAGTGGGAACGAGTAGGAATAGGGGGTATGGGATCCTCGGATGCGCAGCACGCCCCCTCTTCTTCCTTAGACGAAGGCTCCATAAACTCCTCTTCCGGGAGAGAGGGCAGCTCGGGGGGAAAGGTAGGCAGCGGGGGCAAGGCCTCCTCCTCTTCTTGCTGAGGCAAAAGGTCTTCTATAGGGAGTAGCGGCGCCTCTCTCCCCTCCTCTTCTCCGGTCGACTCATCCTCTAAAAGACTAGGATGTAGCGTCTCCTCCACAGGTTCTTCGACCGGAAAGACTTGACGCACAGAGTAGACCGGAATCTTTGTGAGCTCCTCTTCCTCTTCAATCGCACGCTGGGGCAGATCGTCTAAAGCCTTGTCTTGAGGCAAGGCAATGGGCGAAAAAGCTTCAAAAGGCTTATTGATGCTCTGGAGAAGTCGCTCAGAGGGCGTAAATGTAAACGCCAACTCCTCTTGAGCCACCCCTTCAAACAGCCCAATTCCTTCCCAAAGGAAAGCATTGCCACTGTGCAAATGGTGCAACATCTGCTCGGTGAGGGCTTGATAAAAAGCATGTACGCTCTTGGGGGATAGAGGGGAAGACTCTTGCAAGATCGCCTCAAGATCATCGGGAGCCGCACTTGTTGCCAAGCCTGTCTCAAGGTGCAATCGAGGGGGAACCAGCAGGCGCACCCCCGAGGGCAAGAGAGCCACATACTCTAGGTCTTTACGCACACTCCATGCCACCACCCCCGCCACAGAAACGGGAATGGCGGATGCAAGCCGATCCGAAACTATGCGCCCCAATAGGCTCCACAGCTCTTCACAACTCTCGTATTGCAACTCCGATCGCTCGGCAAGTTGGCTAATCCATTGTAGGGTCTCTATCATAACTATCGGGACAATGGGGCTTGCGCCAATAAATCAAAGCCATCTACTCCTACGATAGGTAGGGAGTAATAATGCCCAACACGGAGAGAATGAGCCTGCTCTATGGGGATAAGCACCTCGGGATCCACCTCGGGAGAATCGTACTGAGTACGCCCCACGACAAACTCCTCCTCCCTGCGATCAATAAGCACCTCCTGAGTAGTCCCTACCAAGCTACGGCTATATGCCTCGGCAATCGGCTCCTGCAGTGCCATAAGTTGCTCCAGACGATCCATTTTCACCTCCTCGGGTATCTCGTCTTGGTAGTGCTTATAAGAATAGGTACCAGCCTCGTGACTATAGGCAAAGGCGCCCATGCGCTCAAATTGCCTACGCTCTATAAATTCGCACAGAGCTCGGAAGTCTTGCTCCGTCTCCCCGGGATGCCCCACAATCAGCGTGGTACGCAGGGCAATGCCCGGCACCTCTTGGCGGATCTCATCGAGGAGGTACTCTGTCTCGAGCTGGGTGATATTGCGGCGCATCTTTTGAAGCATGTTGTCCGTTGCGTGCTGCAAGGCAATATCCAAATACTTACAAATATTATCTCGCTCCCTCATGATGGGGAGAATTTCTCGTGGGAATTGGGTTGGATAGGCATAGTGCAAACGAAGGCGACGTACCCCGGGGAGGTCCGAGAGTTGCTCCAAAAGGGGAGCCAACAGCACCTTGCCGCCAAGATCCCGCCCGTAGGATGTAAGATCTTGTGCAATCAATTGAAATTCGCTACAGCCCTCGTCTACAAGCGTTTTTACTTCATCTACAAGAGACTCTATGGTACGCGATTTTTGCCGCCCCGTGATAAGAGGAATGGCACAATAGGAGCACCCCCTATCGCACCCCTCTGAGATCTTCACATAGGAGTAGTGTTTGGGGGTCGTAAGGAGTCGTGCCGTATCCGTCTCGGGAGCAAAAGAAGGGCCCAGGTCGGCCACTAGATTTTTCCAATCGAACTTGCCGTAGAGAGCATCAATCTCGGGAATTTCGGCTTTCAGATCGCCACGGAATCGCTCACTCAAGCAACCCATTACAATCAATTTGCCAATGCGCCCCTCTTCTTTGGCACGCACAAAAGAGAGTATCGTATTGATAGACTCCTCTTGGGCCGCTCCGATAAAACCGCAGGTATTGATCACGACAATCTCACCCGTTATGCGCTTGGGATCATGGCGCACCGAGTAGCCTGCCGCTGCAAAGCGCCGCATCAAGAGCTCCGAATCCACCAGATTTTTGGAGCAACCGAGCGTGACTACGTTTACTTCGTTTCTTCTCATTCGCCAAAGAGCGAAGCTACAAACTCATGTTTACGGAAGACCTGGAGGTCTTCGATTTTTTCCCCTAAGCCAATATACTTTACAGGGATATTGAACTGATCGGAAATCCCAATCACTACCCCGCCCTTAGCCGTGCCATCGAGTTTGGTTACGGCAAGAGCATTCACCTCGGTAGCAGCAGTAAACTGGCGTGCTTGCTCAAAAGCATTCTGCCCCGTGGAGCCATCGAGTACCAACAACACCTCCTGGGGGGCATCGGGTACTACCTTCTGCATCACACGTTTTATCTTGGTAAGCTCATTCATCAGCCCCACTTTGTTGTGAAGACGACCGGCTGTATCAATCAACACGACGTCGGCATCTTGTGCTACGGCGCTAGCCACCGTATCATAGGCCACGCTAGCGGGGTCTGCCCCCATTTTCTGTTTGATCATGGGTACATCCACACGCTCTGCCCACACGCTCAATTGGTCAATAGCAGCCGCACGGAAGGTATCGGCAGCGCCAATTACCACCTTATGACCGGCGGCTTTGAACTGGTACGCGAGCTTGCCGATCGTCGTAGTTTTGCCTACGCCATTGACCCCTACCACCATTATTACATAGGGTTTACTCTCTGTCGGTAGCACAAAACTATCCCCATCGATCGTACCGCTCTCGGTGAGCAAAGCCTCTATCTCGCTACGCAAGATGCCGTTAAGTTCGGCAGTAGACACATACTTATCACGAGCCACTCGCTCCTCTATACGCTTGATGATCTTGAGTGTGGTATCCACCCCTACATCGCTGGAGATGAGCACATCTTCGAGGTTGTCGAGCACTTCGTCATCAACCTTGCTCTTACCGGCAAGTGCACGAGATATCTTACCAAGTACCGAGTCTTTGGTCTTCTCAAGCCCTGTATCGAGTGTCTCTTTTTTCTTCTTAGAAAAGATTCCGAATAATCCCATATCTATCTAAATTTGTCTCTACTAAAACTGTCCTCCGGCGTCAATCCATTCGCTCTTTGTAGTCCTGATAGTCGAAGCGACGTAGGAGCACCTCCTCGCCATTAGCCTTTTGTAACACGAGGTCGGGATGCGCTACTCCATTAAACATATGGGTCTTAACCGTAGTATAATGGATCATATCCTCAAAGATAAGCGCATCGCCCACCTCCAAAGGCTTATCGAAACTCCAGTCTCCCAAGAAGTCACCACTTAGGCAACTATTGCCCCCGAGTCGATAGGTAGGTAGCCCCTCCACGGGGTCGTGGTGCGCACCTCGTATCACGGGTTTGTAGGGCATCTCCAAGCAATCCGGCATATGGCAAGTAAACGAAACATCGAGAATTGCCGTTTTAATGCCGTCGTGCTCTACAATATCTATTACATGACTCTCTAAATAACCGGTCTGCCAAGCAAATGCCGACCCCGGCTCCAAAATAAGTTGTAGGTGCGGATGACGCTGACGGAAGGCCTTGAGCACCGCAATCAAATGAGGTACGTTGTACTCTTTGTGGGTCATAAGGTGCCCGCCGCCTAGGTTAAGCCAACGCGCTTCTGAGAGGGGGGAGGCAAAACGTTGCTCTATGATGGAGAGCAGTTTCTCTAGCTGGAAGCTATTCCCCTCGCACAAAACATGTACATGCAACCCCTCTATCCCCTCGGGGAGATGCAAGCCCAACTCCTCGGGCGAGAGCCCAAAACGCGAGCCGGGTAGAGCCGGATTATAAAGGTCTGTCTCCACAGGAGAGTAACCGGGGTTGATACGTAAGCCGTAAGAGACCTCCGAAGAGGGGGTACAGAACGCTCGGTACTGACTGAGGGAATTGAAGGTTATATGGCTACAACAACGAGTCCATTCCGCCCAATCTTGCGCCCGATAGGCAGGCGAGAAAGCATGCGCCTTGCGCCCTAAGCCCTCATACCCTAGACGAGCTTCCCAGGGAGAACTGGCGGTACTACCAAAGCCGTATTCCCGAAAGATGGGAAAGAGCCTCCACAAGGCGAAGGCCTTAAAAGCGATAATAATTTCTACTCCGGCCTCATCCGCTACCTTGCGAATAAGGCTCAAATTGCGCCGAAGGAGCGGCTCCTCAACTACATAACGCGGATATACTTCCATGCTACAAAGATAGCGACTAATCTGCGACTAACGCCCCACACACCACCGGATATGCCGGCAGCTCCTCTCAGTATCCACACCATTCCCCCTCGTCGGGATGGAAAAGACAGCGTGCATCCGCCTCTTGCAATGGGTACACCTATTATATATAGGCTCCTCTTTCTTATCTGTAAGAGAGAGGTTTTAATCGGGGGGCGCAGCGTCAGAAGGGGAGAGGAAACACAAAAGCGGCTCCTACCCGTACAGGTAAGAACCGCTTCTTTCTTCCTCCTTAATGGGAAGGGATTTATTTTGAGGTGAGAGCCACTGTATCGAGAGCGATCATAAGCTCTTCGTCGGTAGGTATTACCACTACCTTTACCTTGCTTTCGGGGGTAGAGAGCAGCACCTCTTCTCCACGAGTTTTTGCATTGAGTTCGTTGTCAATCTTGACACCCATATACTCCATATCACGGCAAACATACTCGCGAGTTGTGGTTTGGTTCTCACCGACACCTCCCGTGAAGATAAGGACATCCAAACCTCCCATAGCGGCGGTAAAGGCGCCTACGTACTTCTTGATGCGGTAGTCGTACATCTCCAAAGCGAGTTTGGCACGCTCGTTACCTTGAGCGATAGCATCCTCAATCTCACGCATGTCGCTAGAGACACCACTCACGCCAAGTACACCACTCTTCTTATTGATAACTTCGGAGAGCTGAGCCATAGACAAACCCTCTTTCTCCCCAATAAAGACGAGTGCACCGGGGTCTACATCCCCTACACGAGTACCCATCATAAGGCCTTCTGTGGGGGTAAGCCCCATGGATGTATCGATGCACTTACCATCTTTGATAGCGCACATAGAGGCACCATTACCAATATGGGCGGTAATAATACGAGCCTTGTTGTAGTCAATCCCCAAGAATTCGCAAGCACGCTTACTTACGAAGCGATGGCTTGTACCGTGGAAGCCATAGCGGCGCACGCCATACTTTTCGTAGTACTCATAAGGAAGAGCATACATGAATGCACGTTGCGGCATCGTCTGAGGGAAGGCGGTATCGAATACACCTACCTGGGGCACCCCGGGGATTAGCTCCGTAACGGCAGCCACCCCCTTGAGTGTAGAGGGGTTGTGAAGGGGAGCAAGATCGATACACTTCTTCACATTTTCTACTACCTCGTCGGTAATTACCACGCTTTCGCTGAACTTATCGCCTCCGTGTACCAAACGGTGACCTACGGCATCGATTTCGCTAAGGCTCTTGATGCAGCCATATTCGCTGCCGGTAATTGTCTTGAGGATAAAGTCGATAGCCACCGTATGCTCGGGCATATCCTTCTCAAGAGTTACCTTCTCACCCGAAGGCAATTTGAACTTTAGGAAAGAGTCGGCCAAGCCCAATTTTTCCACACCCCCCTGGGCAAGCACCTTACCCTCGGGCATCTGAAACAATTTATATTTTACGGATGAGCTACCGCAATTAAGCACCAATACATTCATTTTGTAGAGTGTAGTTTAAGAGTTGATTTTATTGTTTAGCCGCAATAGCTTGGTTGGCGGTGATAGCCACCATCTTGTAGATGTCATCTACTGAGCAACCGCGGCTAAGGTCGTTTACAGGAGCAGCCATACCTTGGAGGATAGGACCAACAGCGATGGCACCACCCAAGCGTTCTACCAATTTGTAAGCAATGTTACCCACTTCGAGAGAGGGGAAGATGAGTACATTAGCCTTCCCTGCCACGGGGCTATCGGGAGCCTTGAGGGTAGCAACTGCCTCTACAAGGGCAGCATCAGCCTGCAATTCTCCATCGATGGTAAGGTCGGGAGCCAATTCCTTGGCCACGCGCAATCCTTCTACCACCTTATCTACGAGTTCGCCCTTAGCACTTCCCTTCGTGGAGTAGCTAAGCATAGCCACGCGGGGTTCCATACCGCCAATAGCACGAGCCGTAGTAGCTGAAGCAACGGCAATTTGTCCGAGTTCGTTGGCATTAGGATTGGGAGTAACGGCACAGTCGGCTACTACAAGAAGACCTTCTCTTCCGTATTGCTTTGCTTGCGTAAAGAGGAGGAAGGCCCCACTCACACAGCTGAGTCCCGGCATCGTTTTGATAAGCTGGAGAGCGGGTCTTAGGACGTTACCTGTTGTATTTTGCGCCCCGGCGAGCTCACCATCTGCATCGCCGGCCTTAATCATAAGACAAGCCAAGTAGAGGGGATTTACCACGAGTTTATCAGCCTCTTCTTTCGTCATTCCCTTAGACTTTCTGAGCTCCATAAGGAGGTCGCGATAAGCCTCTTTCTTGGCGTGACAATTAGGGTCGATTAGCTCTGCTTCCCCAATATGGGTAAGCCCTAACTCCGCAGCCTTAGCCTTGATAGCGGCAGGATCGCCAATGAGAACGAGGTTTGCAACACCATCTGCCAAAAGACGATCGGCAGCTTGTAGGGTACGAGGTTCTGTCCCCTCGGGTAGCACAATACGTTGCTTGTTAGCAGCAGCACGCGCTACGATTTCTTTCATCAAATCCATTGTGCAATATTCATTAGATCTAGCTCTGCCACCTCCTCTCTCCTGAGCCCAAAGGGGAAGAAAAAGGAGAAGGCACAACGTAGTTGTTTAACTTCGTGCGTTAAGCTCCACAAAGTTAGCTATTATTGCCCAAACGAGCATAGCCTCCGCTACTAGAGACGACAAGTAAGCGAAGAAATTCCCTACGAGAGGGACCTCAAAAAAGCCTGGGTAAAAATAAAAAGAATCTAGGGCGGGAAATTTTTATTTCTCGGGCAGAAAACAAAAAAGTTTTGGGCAGAATTCCCCCAAGAAACTAGCAGAAAAAGGAGGAAATTTCAGGCAGAGGATTTTGAGCGATAGGCATATAGCCTAGAAAAAGCCGGAGGAGCATCTTATTCATATCACTTATATTATTCATTTTTACTACATTTGCAGAGAGGTTATCTCCCCTTAGTCCCAGAGACACAAAGGCAACAAAGGAGGGGAGAATGACCCACTAGACATATCAAAAACGCATCATGGCAACAAAGAAAGAAATACGACAAGCGCTCATCTGTCGTCTCATTCGCAACAACGATGTCCCCAACCAAAAGACGCTACGCGAGCTACTTTTGATCAATGGGATCAGTGCCACTCAGGCCACCATTTCGCGTGACATGTACGAGCTCAATATCTCCAAAGACCGCTACTCTAGTGAAGATATTAGCTGCTACCGAATGCCCAGCGACCAAGCTCGGGCCACGCAAGATGTATTCCGTGTAATGGGCACCAAGGGCTTCCGCTCTATCCACTACTCGGGCTCTTTTATTGTGCTCAAGACACGCTCGGGCTATGCCCACAGCATCTGTGTAGACATAGACTCCATTTCCAACAATGCCATTGTGGGCACAATTGCAGGCAATGATACGATACTTGTAATACCGGCAGACGGGGTCTCTCGCGAAGAAGTGGTGAGCGTACTCGCTCAAATCATCCCCGAGCTAGCCCGTGCCAATTAAAAACCATCCCCATTTTTTAACCATTTCTCTTATGATTCGCAAGAAACTCCTCCTCTTAGCCCTTTTGGCCCTGGGTTGTGGCTCCTTATGGGGGCAACTCCCTGCCACGGTAAAACCCGTGCGTAATATTATTGTAATGATCCCCGATGGCACCTCCCTACCTGCGCTATCTCTGGCACGTTGGTACCAACGCTATCAGCACCCCGATAAGATCCATCTACACCTCGACTCGATCCTATGTGGGACGGTACTCACCTACTGCTCAGATGCCCCCATCGGCGACTCTGCCCCCACCACGAGTTGCTACATGACCGGTATCCCCTCACAGAGTGGATTCATTGCCACCTATCCTGTAAGCACTGATCACGACCTACAACCCCTAGATCCTAAGCTGGCCTATCAACCCATGACTACCCTACTAGAGGCCGGCAAGTGGAAGCTGGGGAAGCGTACCGGGCTTGTTGTTACATGCGAGTTTACCCATGCCACTCCGGCGGACTGCTCCGCACACTCCTACAATCGCAAGAAATACGATTGGATTGCTCCGCAGATCGTAAACCTCCCCGTGGATGTAGTGATAGGGGGAGGAAACAAAATCATAACCCCGGCCCTACAGCAATCATTCAAAGATCAGGGGATCCCCTATTTTGCCAACGACCTCGAATCCATGCGCGCCTTCCAAGGCAAGCAAATGTGGGCACTCTTTGGGGAGTACGATATGCCCTACGACCTCGATAGAGACCCTAGCAAAGTTCCCTCACTAGCTGAGAGCTGCCAGAAAGCAATTTCTCTACTCAACGATCCCGAGGGCGAAGGATTCTTCCTCATGGTAGAGGGGAGTAAAGTAGACTGGGCAGCCCATGCCAACGACCCCGTAGGGATCGCCTCAGAAATGCTTGCCTTTGACAAAGCCGTAGGGGTAGCCCTAGACTTTGCTCGCCGTGACGGCAATACAGCCATCATTATCATGCCCGACCACGGCAATAGCGGTTTGAGTATTGGGTTGCAACGCCTTCGTCAAGGAGATAAGCAAGGGCCGGAGGTACTCTTTGGTCAGCTCACAGCCATTAAGCGCACCGCTGCCGGGCTCGCCAAAATGCTCAACGAAGCTCCCAACGACCAAGCTCGCGAGCTCTTCCATAAGTATGCTGCCATCGATCTCTCCGAAGAGGAGCTCGATGCTCTCTACCAATGCGAAGAATATAAGAACAGCCCCATACCTCTAGAGCAACGCAAGGGAAGCTCGGCACAAACCGGCCTCTACAATGGATCTCTCAGTGCCGTGGTTATCCTCATCTATCAGCAGCACATGCCCTTCGGGTTTACTACCCATAGCCACACGGGCGAAGAGGTATTCATGGCCGCCTACCACCCCCAAGGCACTCGTCCTATGGGTATGATATTGAACACAGAAGTCAATGAATATCTATGCCGACTTTGGGGGCTAGAGGGTCAACTCCCCCTCATCACTCAAGAGGCATATGTACCTCACAAACAACTCTTCGAAGGGCAGAACTGCCGCATCGTAGGGGCAGAAGGTCAGATCCCTGACTACCTAGAGGTAAGCCTCGCCAAGTCGAAAAAGCTCCGCATCTATCCCTTTAGCCCCAAAATGGCGATCGGTACAGATAAGGACTTCAAGCGCGGCAAAGAGAAGCTTCTGAAAGCACCCAACAATGCCGTATGGGTGGATAAGACGCAGACATTCTACCTCAACAAGACTGTACTAGACCTTATCCGATAGACATGCGGTAGGCTCCTGAGACAATGTTAATAAAGAAAAAGCGGCTATCTTTGCGGTAGTTTTTAAGAGCTACCAACATTATGAACACAACAAAGCAACGAGCATGGCAACATGCCCTTGAGGACTTTACGCCTCAGCTGTTCAAGAGCCTCCGCGGATACACCACGGAGCGTTTGACCAAGGATATTATGGCAGGGATTATTGTAGGTATCGTTGCCCTACCCCTTGCCATTGCCTTTGGTATTGCCAGTGGCGTAAGCCCCGAGGTGGGTCTCACAACCGCCATTATAGGAGGATTTATTGTCTCGTTTTTGGGCGGGAGTTCCGTACAGATAGGGGGCCCGACAGGAGCTTTTATCGTTATCGTTTATGGCATTATCCAGCAACATGGCATCGAAGGACTTGCCATTGCCACCTTCATAGCCGGGCTTATCCTCATCCTTGTGGGGGTATTGCGGCTGGGGAGTGTGATTCGCTTTATCCCCTATCCTATTATAATAGGCTTTACGAGCGGTATTGCCGTTACCATCTTCACGACCCAGATAAAAGACCTATTCGGACTAACAACAGGGGCCCTACCCGGAGACTTTATCGGCAAGTGGAGTGTCTATGTCGAGCACTTTAGCACCCTCAACTGGGCTGCCACTCTCATAGGCATTGCCACGGTAATTCTGGTCTTCCACTTCCCAAAAATCTCTAAAAAGATACCCGGATCCCTCGTTGCCATCATCCTAATGACACTCGTGGTATACTTCCTACAAAAGTACACCTCAGTATCGGGCTTAGAGACCATTGGCGATCGCTTCACTTTTTCTTCGAAACTTCCCGAAATTCACCTCCTCAACCTTGACATGGCCACCATCCATGAACTACTCCCCAGCGCCTTTACCATTGCCATGCTGGGGGCGATAGAGTCCCTACTGAGCGCCTCTGTGGCCGATGGAGCTATTGGGGAGAAACACAACTCCAATGTAGAGCTCGTGGCGCAAGGGGTAGCCAACGTGGTGGTACCCTTTGTGGGAGGAATCCCCGTAACAGGGGCTATTGCTCGTACCATGACCAATATCAAAAATGGCGGTCGCTCCCCCATTGCAGGACTGGTACACGCCGTGGTTCTTCTCCTTATCATGCTCTTCTTAGGCCCCCTTACCGCCTATATCCCCATGGCTTGCCTTGCCGGCATATTGGTGGTTGTCGCCTATAATATGAGCGAATGGAACTCTTTCCTCGCCATATTACGAGGTCCTAAGGGTGATATTATTGTGCTCGTGGTGACCTTTGTGCTTACCGTAATGCTCGACCTCACCATTGCCATCGAGATAGGAATGATACTAAGTGTGCTTCTCTTCATGCGCCGCACCTATCTTGCCAGCGACGTAGTTCGCCAAGACCGGGTGGCTCCGTTGGACAACGAGGCAGCTCAAACCACCACCGAAGAGTCCCTAGAAGTACCCCAAGGAGTAGAGATTTTTGAGATCCAGGGGCCCTTCTTCTTCGGCATTGCCAACCGCTTCGAAGAGGTTACCAAATTTGTGGGTCGGAAGCCTAAGGTGCGCATCCTACGAATGCGAAGAGTGCCCTTTATCGATGCAACCGGGGCCCACAACCTCTCCATGATGGCCGAGAAGTGCCGTGCGGCTGGGATCGTGCTTGTGCTCTCGGGGGTGAGGGACGAAGTGCGCGAGACACTCGAAAAGTCGGGCATTGCCGAACAGGTAGGCGAGGGAAACATCTGTAGAGACATCCATTTGGCGCTGCAACATACCCAGACTCTGCTCCAAGAGGATCCCATCGCAGAATAAACTCCCTCAACAAGAAAACGTTGAAGGGAAACAATATCCACGAAGAATACTCGTTAGATAAGAGAGAAAAAAAGAAATTTGATGTGATGAACGATGCCATAAACAGCGAGAAAGAGATGAAGTTTTCCGTACTTCTCTCTACTTACTACAAGGAGCAACCCCAATTTTTCACGGCAGCACTAGATAGTATTTTCTCTCAAACTCTCCCCGCTCCAGAGGTAGTGCTTGTATGCGATGGACCTCTCACGCCGGAGCTAGACGCCCTTGTCGAAGGCTACCAAGCACAGCATCCTGAGGTGTTTAAGGTGGTGCGGCTCAAAAAGAACGGAGGATTGGGGAACGCCCTAAACGAAGGGATAAAAAATTGCTCCTACGACATCATCGTGCGTATGGATACGGACGACATCTCCTTTCCCACACGCTTCGAACGTCAGATCAACTTTCTCCGCGAACATCCCGAAGTGGATCTTCTCAGCAGTAGCATCGATGAGTTTGTAGACTCGCCCAGCGAAGTTGTCTCTCGCCGCACCCTACCCGAGCACCACGAGGAGATTGTGCGCTTTGCACGTTATCGATGCCCCGTCAATCATCCGGCCGTAGCCTTCCGCAAAGCCGCCATCCTAAAAGCCGGAGGATACATGCACTTCCCCCTATTCGAAGACTACTACCTCTGGGCTCGAGTTATCCTACAAGGAGGGCGACTTCACTCCCTACCCGAGTCGCTTCTCTACTTCCGCATGAATCACGCCACCCTCGGACGTCGGAGAGGATGGTACTATATCCGGCGAGACATCTGCTTACAAAAAACCTTCTACAAGATCGGCTTCATCAACAAATGGGAGTATGTGCGTAACCTTCTGCTGCGCATTCCTCCTCGCCTTGTACCAGGTCCCTGGCTCTATTACATCTACAAAAGATTCCTACGAAAACGCATCAACGACTAAGGAGATAGGCACTACCTCCAAACAGATCAGAAGGATCGTTGCGAACTCTCCTTCTTGCGGTCGGCATCAATTCGCACAAAAATAAACAACAGGATCGTGAATCCCCACAGCGAAGAGCCTCCATAACTAAAGAAAGGCAAGGGGATACCAATCACTGGCACTAACCCCAATACCATACCCACATTAACGGCAAGATGAAAGAGAAATATGGAGCCGACACAGTAGCCATAGACTCGTCCAAAAGCATTTACCTGCCGCTCTGCCAAGTAGAAAAAGCGCAGAATTAAGACCAAATAGAACAGCAGCAAAGCCGTAGATCCCAAGAATCCGTGCTCCTCGCCCACGGTGCAGAAGATAAAGTCGGTATCCTGTTCGGGTACATAACTGAGCTTAGTTTGCGTTCCTTGCAAGAAGCCCTTACCCGTAAGCCCCCCCGAACCGATGGCAATCTTTGCCTGATTCACGTTATACCCCATGCCCTTGAGATCCTCTTTAAGCCCGAGCGCAACGGCAATACGCCCTCGTTGGTGGGGCTGTAGCACATTGTCGAAAACAAACGAAACCGAAAGGGAATAGAAGATACACCCAATACCCAAAAGGGCGGCAAGAAGATAGGGGCGAGCATAGCGTTTTATAGCTATCAAGAAACAATAGCCTATGAGTAGAGCGAGGATGCCGATAGCCACAAACCCCATATCAAAGGGGAAGAAGTGATTGAAAAGAAGCGCTATCAAATAAACCCCTATATAGCCCACAACCCACCATCCGAAGAGGCGAGGGCGATCCTTAGGACTAAGCAAAAGAGCGATACAAACACATAGGGTGATGACCGTAGAAAGAGCCCAATAGGCCGCATTGGTAGCCCCCCACATGGTATCCGCAAGGGATAGAGCCATCACAAATAGCACTACGGCCACAAAGGCCAATCCAAGGAATACTCCCGAGAGCCCCTCCCTATAAAGAGCTAAAAAGAGTGCTGTATACACCAGAGCAGACCCCGCCTCTTTTTGCAAAAAGATGAGCATCATCGGGAGAAGCACAATAGCAAAAACCTCACCATAGGCTCGCCACGAATTGAGGCGAAACTTATAACGATTGAGCGTTGTTGCCAGCATTAGAGCCGTAGCAATCTTGGCAAACTCGGCAGGCTGTAGGCGCATAGGGCCCAATACCAGCCACGAGTGCGACCCTTTAATATCGGGGGCAATGAATATCGTCACCAGCAACAACCCCATCATCGCCAGATAGAAAATAGGAGCAAAAGTCTCAAACCATCCTACGTCACTCAAGAGTATCAAGAAGATAAGGACTCCGCTTAGCCCCATCCAGATCAACTGCATGGCTGGACGGCTCCCCGACTCAACCAGACTCGGCGTTTCGAAGCTATAGCTAGCCCCACAGATAGTGAACCAGCCCGTGACAACAAGCAGGAGGTATAAGCCTACGAGAAGCCAATCAATTCTACGAAAGATAGAAGACGGAGCGTTAGGGCGCATTTCTGTACGAAAGATAAGAGTGAGACATTCGAGAGGCAATCCCCTCAGCCGTAGGCGAAAGGTGGCCTTCGCGCAAATAGTACTCTAGCATCACACGCCCAATAGGCACCCCATAGATAGCACCAAAGCCTCCATTTTCTACATATACGGCAATAGCTACTTGAGGATTATAGCGAGGAGCAAATCCGATAAAGGCCGAGTGGTCAGGACCGTGAGGATTCTCGGCAGTACCTGTTTTCCCACAGACCTCAATTTCCCCGGGAGCAAAGTTGGCAGCGTGACAAGTACCGGCACGCACCGCCCCCGCCATTCCGTTTACCACAATCTCCCAATGTTGCGCAGCGATTCCCGTATACTGCTTATGACTATAGGTAGTATCAAGCGCCATGCCTTCGATTTCGTGCACAACGTGGGGACGATAATAGTAACCCCTATTGGCTATAATAGCGGCAAGATTGGCCATTTGTAGGGGCGTTGCCAGAACTTCGCCCTGACCGATAGAGTTGGAAATAATGGTGGAGGAGTTCCATCCCGCTTTATACCACTTATCGTAGTACTCGCTATTGGGGATAAAGCCACGCTTCTCTCCGGGTAAATCAATCCCAAGAGGATAGCCATACCCCATCCGTACCATATAGTCTTTCCAATGCGTGAAAGCCTCTTGTACAGAAGGATAACGGCTACGGTCGTCGAGCATATAATGCAACCCCCAAGCAAAAAAAGCGTTGCACGAAGTAGTCAGAGCAAACTCCACCGCTAAGGGAGAGGCATGCCCGTGGCAAGCAGGACGCCCCCGCATATAGGGGTAACCCCGATAGCAAGTATAGAGTGTTTGAGGTGTAATAACCCCCTCATTGAGCAGCAGTGCAGCTTGTGTCGGCTTGAAGGTAGAGCCTGGAGGATAGGAACCTTGCAGGGCTCGGTTGAACAAAGGCTTATTCGGATTATAAGCCAAGAGCAAGTGATTCTTTCCTATATCTCGCCCCGCAAGAAGAGAGGGCGAATAGGCGGGACTTGTCACAAGGCAGAGTACCTCTCCCGTAGCAGGCTCTATCATCACGATTGCTCCCCGCTTGCCTTGCATCATTCTCTCGCCCAGAGCTTGTAGCCCCTCGTCGATGGAGAGCGTTAGATTATGCCCTGCCATCTCCTTCCTGTCATTAGCACCATTATTGTAGTGCCCTTGTATCCGGCCTCGTGCATCTCGGAGCATTACTTTATACCCCTTAGTCCCCCTTAAGACGGCATCGTAGGTACGCTCTATGCCCGACTTTCCCACATAGTCTCCCGGAGCCAAGAGACTATCTTGCTCCAGATCTGCGGGACTGCATTCGCTCATGTAGCCCAAGACATGGGCTGCCACCTCTGTTCCATACCGTCGGATACTACGATGCTGCACAGAGAAGCCCGGGAACTTATACAAATGCTCCTGAAAACGCCCGGCATCTCCCGCACTAACCTGAGCCAAAAGACGCTGAGGCGTATAGGGCGAATAGCCCGGGTTTATATTGCGATTTCGTATAGCATCGAAGCGTTGGCGGAGTGTTTCTATATTGATCGAGAGTAATTGACAGAGCCCCAAAGAATCTAAATTCTCTCCCACCTCCTTCGTGATAACCATCACATCGTAGGCCGGCTCGTTGTAAACAAGGAGCTTGCCTGAGCGATCAAATATAGCCCCACGCTCGGGGTAGACAACATTGTGATAGAAGGCATTATTCTCAGCCTTTGACTTATACTCCGGACTCAATATCTGGAGGTAAAAGAGCCGTGCCATGTATCCGAGGACAAGCAGTACGGCTAGTGCCATAAGGAAGATAGAGCGTTGCGCTTCGCTACGATTCTCCTGTTTCATCCGAGTAAATGGAACTAGTCTCTACGCTTACGAGATCGATATCCCAGCAGTAGCAAGCACACAAGAGTAAGTGCATAAGTTGCCACAATACTAGTACCCAAGCGCAGCAAGAAATAGGGTAAATCGAAAGCCCCAACAGCATCCAAGAAGAATAAAAGAGTATGATGGAATGCCGTAAGGATAAGGAGCAAAAGAGCAATTCCCCAGCCACTCACAGCCAGCGAGGGTGGGCAGGAACCATCTGTATCCGAGTCTACAAAGAGAGGCAAAAGATAGCTTCTCAGAAATCCCGTAGCCGTGAAGGCCGCCATGTGCAGCCCGGGAGTCCCCGATAGGATATCAAGCAGAAGACCCGAGAAGGCACTCCACAATGTGATCCCCATTTTGGAGACATTTATTGGGATAAGAAAGAGGATATAGATATAAGGGAAGGGAGTCGCTAACCGAAAGATATAGAGCGGACTAAAGACCCACACTTGCAGCAAAATTAGTACTATAATCTTGCAAAAGAGAAGTAGATAACGCCCCATAGTCTAAGGAATATAGAGAGATTGAACAGAATCTAATGCCTCATGCGAAACGGAGACCCCAGCCATCACAACGTATACAAAATCCAGCGTTCCAAAGTCGGCACCCAAGGCTACAGGGACATTACTATTACCCAAAGCAACGCCATCTCGCGCCCGATACGAACTATCCACCCTACCTACATACAGATTGGGAGGGAACACAGAGCTATACCCGCTTGTCACGATGGTATCGCCAACGTTGACCCGCACATGTGAAGGCAGGTCGGTAAGCTTTGATGTAACCGAGCCGGGCGTATCCCAAGCCAAGTAGCCAAAGTGGTTTGTACGCTTGAGCTTACAGCTAAGTTTGAGCGTAGGATTAATCAAGGGGACTACCACAGAGTACCCCTTCGACACGGAGGAGACAATCCCCACAACCCCACGAGCACTCATCACCCCCATATCCTTTTTCACACCCGCCTCTTCGCCACGATTAATCACAATAAGGTTGTGCCCTCTATTGAGAGTAGAACTAACCACACGAGCCGTAAGGAACTGAAGTTGGGGGATCGCTTCGGTAGAATCTTGTACGAAGGTAAGGGGTTTGACGGTATCAGCGAGGGCAAAATCGATTTGCTGTTTGAGCTGCAAATACTGCATCTCTAGCTGAGCATTGCTCTCGGTAAGTAGGCGATTTTTCTCCCGAAGACCTATATAACTAGAGACCTCTCCCGTCACTTGCTGGATCGATCCCACAAGGTGATTAGAAAAGGCAACATTGATAAAGCGATGGTAAAAACCGCTATTAAAAATCAGCACAAGAGCGATCCCCTCAATCACTAGGAGGAGAAGCCAATGCCCTCGGGAGAGGAGGAATTCGGTAGCCTTGTGCACCTCTTTTTATTAGCCGGATCTAAAAGTATCGAAATGGAGGGGGGGGGGGACAAGCCATACCCCACCCTCTTTATCAAGATCTATCGGATTAAGAAGTTAAATGTATCCAGGTTTTTCAATGCCACCCCGGTACCCTTAGCCACAGCATGGAGGGGGTCTTCCGGCACTGTAAACTGAATACCGAAACGATCGGTGAGACGGCGATCAAGGCCACGCAACAAGGCGCCACCACCCGTTAGGTTGATACCATTCTCCATCACGTCACCGTAAAGCTCGGGAGGAGTCTCTTCCAACGTTTTGAGAATAGCCGCCTCGATCTTTACAATCGACTCGTCCAAACATCCGGCAATCTCTACACTCGAGACGGGGATCTGACGAGGGAGTGTATCCATCTGGTCGGCACCACAAACGATAAAGTCTTCGGGGGGATTCTCGAGGTCTTTAACAGCAGCTCCCACACTTATTTTGATCTGCTCGGCAGTACGCTCCCCGATGCGAACATTATGTTTTTGGCGCATGTACTTCATAATGTCGTTGGTAAACTCATCGCCGGCCGTGCGGATACTTTGCTTTGTGGCAATACCGCCATAGGATATTACGGCCACCTCGGTAGTGCCTCCACCTATATCTACGATCATATTTCCCTGGGGTGTAAGCACATCCACTCCGATACCGATAGCCGCAGCCATGGGTTCGAAGAGCATGTACACGTCACGCCCACCGGCGTGCTCGCTAGAGTCGTGTACGGCACGTATCTCCACTTGGGTACTCCCGGAGGGGATACTCACTACCATACGGAGAGAGGGGGTAAATAGTCGATGCGACTTCTTGTTCAGCATCTTGACCATCCCACGAATCATCTGCTCGGCAGCATTAAAATCTGCGATTACGCCGTCTCGCAAGGGACGAACGGTACGGATATAAGCGTGTGCTTTCTCGTACATTTCACGCGCTTCGTGCCCAATGGCAAGCACCTCATTGGTGCGGAGATCGAAAGCGACAACAGAGGGCTCGTCTAGTACTATCTTACCATCTTTCATGATGATGGTATTGGCAGTACCGAGGTCCATGGCCAGCTCTTGTCTAAAGGAGAAAAGTCCCATTATCTTGTAAACATCTAGTCTGTTAGTCTTTCGGAGAGGGCAAGTTAGTGTTTGAAGTGGCGTACCCCCGTAAATACCATAGCTAGCCCTAGCTCGTCGGCCTTGGCTATACTGTCGCCATCACGCATCGATCCCCCGGGTTGCACTACGGCTGTTACGCCGGCTTCGGCAGCGAGAGTCACACAATCGTCGAAGGGGAAGAAGGCATCGCTAGCCAACACGGCGCCTCGGAGATCGAAGCCAAAATGCTGCGCCTTCTCAATCGCTTGCTTGAGGGCTGCCACACGCGAGGTCTGGCCAATCCCCACTGCCAGCAAGTGACTATCTTTTACAAGAGCTACGGCATTACTCTTGCAGTGCTTTGCCACCTTTTGAGCAAAGACGAAGTCGTCCAACTCATCTTCGGTAGGTTGTTTCTTCGTAACGACTTCGAAGTCTCCCTTACCTTCGCTACGGAGGTCGGTCTCTTGCATCAAGACGCCGCCCAGAGCAGAGCGGAAAGTAAAGCGACTTTCGATCGGCTTCTTTTGGATAAGAAGGATGCGTTTGCTCTTCTGTGTAAGGAGCGTGAGGGCGTCCGTATCGTAGTCCGGAGCCACGAGCACTTCAAAGAAGAGGTTCCCAATAGCCTCCGCTGTAGCTTTATCAATGGGGCGATTGGCCACCAAGATCCCGCCAAATGCAGACTCGGGGTCTGAGGAGAGAGCGGCCATCCAAGCCTCTTCTATCGTTGCACGAGAAGCTATTCCACAAGGGTTATTATGCTTAAGGACAGCAAAGGTAGGCGCCTTGTATTCGGCAATAAGATCGCAAGCAGCAGCAATATCTTGCAGGTTGTTGTAAGAGATTTCTTTGCCTTGAATCTTATCGAAATAGGCCTCAAAATCACCAAAGAAACGGCCTTGTTGATGGGGATTTTCTCCGTATCGAAGCGTCTCTACCCCATCATAAGCAATACGCAAAGCGGTGCCTTCTCCTCCATCGAAATAGTTGAAGATGGCGCTATCGTAGCCTGACGATACGGCAAAAGCAGCCCCGGCAAAACGCTTTCTTTCTTCTAGCGATGTGCATCCCTTTTGGCTGGTTAGAATCTCCATCAAGAGAGGATATTGCGAAGAGGAGGAGATGATAAGGACATCTCGGAAGTTCTTAGCTGCTCCACGGATAAGTGAAATACCGCCAATATCTATCTTTTCGATAATATCGGCTTCGGGGGCTCCGGAGGCAACAGTGGCGGCAAATGGATAGAGATCTACGAGCACGAGGTCGAAGAGGCGAAGGTCGTACTGATCCACCTCTTGGAGGTCTTTCTCCTCATCACGGCGAGCTAAGATACCCCCAAAGATAGCGGGGTGCAACGTTTTTACACGCCCCCCCAGCATCGAGGGATACCTTGTAAGATCCTCGGCTGCCACGGCCGGCACTCCTAGGGATTCTATAAAGTCTTTAGTACCTCCGGTAGAGACAATCTCTACTCCCAAATCGTGCAGCGCACGTACAATCTCTTCGAGCCCCTCCTTATGAAAAACGGAGATTAATGCCCTCTGAATCTTTCTTTCCATCACTCCAAAATAAGCCCCCTAAAAGAGGGATAAAAACTTGCAGATACAAAGATACAGAAAAGCAAACACTCTAGCCGAATTCGTACAAAAAAGTAGAGGAGCAAACCCCTCCAATAAACAAAGGCTCACAGACTCTTCTGAAGAGATTTTAGAAAATAAATTCATATCCCTTAACGAGCCCTCGAGGGGGATCCTAGAGGCCACTCACACGCCCCTTTGGCAGAGCTCCCCTCCCCCCCGACCCTAAGAAGCGGCTCAACACACGGCATATCCCCACAACGAGGGGAGCGGGAAGGGCTCTATTTGGCAACCCACAAACCCTACACAAGACCTTGATATTATCAAAATAATAGGAACAAAATCTTTTGCTACATTTGCGGCGTAAGTTTTCTCTTGGCATGGAATCTCTCCCCTAGGATACTCTAGTTGTAAGTCCTCGGGCGACCTCTCCTTTCTGGAAAGCATCTTCTATAAGTGAATAGGTATAACGTTTCCAATAAAAAGTTTCCGATGAAAAGACTAGTTCTAATTTTCCTATTTGCCGCCTCAGGCTGTACGTTGTCACTCAATGGGCAAGAACTCAAAAATTCGCTCAAGTACCCCCAGAAGACACTTCCTGCTCAAGCCTTTGAGGGGAGTACAAAGCTCCAAGAGATCACGCTACCCCAATCTCTCAAAGAGGTCGGATCGCACGCCTTCAGGGGATGTACCCAGCTAAAACGAATCATCATCACCCCGGGCAACCCTTCACGATTTAACGTCAATGCCTTCCCCGATCAAGAGGGACTTACCCTCTACGTCCCCACCGAGGAAATGCGCCTTGCCCTCGATGCCATGTTCCACTTCAGCAAGACAAAGATTGAGGTAGGCCAACCCTTAGCACTTTCATCTGCCGGAAGAGAAGGCACCCTTATGGTAAGCACAAGAGAGAATGCACTCTCCCTCCTCCCCAACAGCACGGGAAGCATACGGATCTTCGACCCTCAAGGTCAGCTCCTATATCAGACGAAAGCATCCGCCAACACACCTTTGGAGATCGTACTCCCTCAGGGTGTTTACTTCGTCTCCTTCAACAATCAAATAACAAAAGTATCTCTCTAAGCCGGTTTGAGTTATGTCTAAAACAATCCTCTTTTTCACCTCTCTAGCCCTCTCTATCGGCGTCCTATTCGCCCAAAACGAAACCGCCCTTACGCTCCATGTAGACAAGGCCGGTAGCCTCAGAAGCCTCCTATCGAACGAGCAATATGCTCAAACCCAAAAGATCATAGTTTCGGGAGAGATCAACGCCCTCGACCTCAAGACCCTACAAGAGATGAGTGGCGAAAAAGGATCCTTGCGAAGCATCGATCTCTCCAAAGCAAACATTGTAGCCTACGAAGAGCCTAAGACCTTTAGCACGCTCCCCATGCCCACCCTGGCATTTGGGGCTAGTCAAGACGAGATCAAAGCCTATGAGGCAGCTCACAACGGCACCTACAACGAAAAGAGAAGCAACCCCGAAGAGGGACTTCACGCCCTTATGTGGTACGATATTGCCTCCGAAGAAATCTCCTTCCGGTGCTACTTTGTCTCCAAAAATGGAGCCGGAGAGTTTGATGAATTCTGGGGCTTCTATCCTCAAATAGAGTATGCCACACAACCCAACGGGGAGAGTTTCTCGCTCACCGAAGCCTTTATCCAACTACTCACAGCAAGCGGATTTAGCACCCCTCAATCACTGGGTGAAGACGGCTTCGTAGCGACTAACAAAGAGAAGAACCTCGACATTATGATCAACCTCACCAAGCTCTCCGAGATAACAGAGGAGGAAGGGGACAAAAAGGTACTTGTGCTCATGTTTGCCCCTGCTGGTAATTATATGGAAAACGAAGGCTAAAGATTATGTTACGATTTCTAGTAAAGAAGGGAAGTTTAATCGCCTGCGCACTCTTGCTTTTAGGCTCCACCATCGGAGCCAAAGCCCAAGAGGAGGAGGCCATCACCTTCAAACGCTCTGCGAATGCACCCGAAGAGATTGTCTTGGGGATCCACTGCCGCTCCCCATTCTCCATAGACTGGGGAGATGGCGTTCGCGAAGAGTTCCCCGCAAAGAACTACGGAGTAGATGGCATACGAGGGGAAGCTAAAGGCAATACCATCCGCATCTATGGCGACCCTCTAGATTTTATTGCCCTCTACCTAGGCAACAACGACAAAGGGAATGGCATCGAGAAGCTTGACATAACACGGCTAAAGAAACTTCGCTTCTTGCACTGCCAAAGCAACGAACTCTCTCAACTTAATCTATCCTCAGCCTTTATGCTCGAGGAATTGCACCTTGCCAACAATCATCTCAAGAGCTTGGATGTAAAACATTCTCCCCGACTTGACATGCTTATTTGCTATGGGAACGAAATCGAATCTCTCGACCTAAGCGAACTAAACAGACTCATAGCGCTACGCTGCGAGAACAATAAGATATCCAGCTTGCAGATAGATCACTTAAGAGAGCTTACAGTGCTACGTTGCGGAGGCAACCCAATAGAGCAACTCGATGTAAGTAAGAACAGAAAGTTACAGCAGCTATTTATCGAAAATAGTGCCATCAAGCATCTTGATGTAAGCACACTAGACGACCTACGAGTACTCAATCTGAATGACTGTGGGATAAGCCGACTAGACCTCTCGGGCAACCCGGCTCTACACGTTCTCTATGCCAATAACAATGAGCTTACCCAACTCACCCTCACCCAGCAACCCGAGCTGGAGAAGGTGGAGGTAATGGACAATAAGCTCCAATCGCTCAGCATATCGGCGCCCATTCTCTCCGACCTACGTTGCAGCAACAACCCGCTGCAAAAGATAGACCTCACAAAGGCACCTCTTCTCAAATATCTATTTTGCCAGAAGGCGCAACTCCAAGAGTTGGATCTAAAGGCAAACAAGGATCTTTGCGAGCTGCTTGCCTCCGACAATCAATTAAGGCAAATTGACCTCTCGGAGAACAAAGATCTATACCTCCTCTGGCTTGATGGGAACCAGCTCACAGAGCTAGATATAGCTCCTTTTGCCAAGAATCTGTTCTCTCTATTCCTTGCCAACAACCAATTCTCCACGCCCCAGCTACAAAAGGTCGTCAACCAACTACCCGACATCTCCGGCATAACGGTGAGTGAGAACAAGGCTTGGTGGAAGAAATGGCTGCGACTTGCGAACAACCCCGGATCCAATGAAGTGGACCTCACCCTACCTCTCCGGAATGGGTGGCGCATCGACCTCAAAGAGAACTGGCCAGGGGACCCTAGCAACCTAGCAAGCCCTCTCCACCTGGGAATAAAGATCGCACAATGCGTAGGAGAACTCCTTATCACGGCACCCGAAAGTCAAGCTGCGGAATATACGATCTACACGATAGAGGGGCTCCCCATCGCAAGCCTATCACTCTCTCGAGGGGAGACAAAAAGCATCACCCTCCCCCCTCACGCCTACTATCTAGTGGCGGCAACACAAGCCAATGGCCGGATAGAAAATGTAGCGAAAGTACTCGTTCCCTAGAGGCGAGGTAGCATGCATTCGCCCCCTACTCTAAGGAGCAATACTGGAATCTGCATTTTACCAGACCAGATCTATATGAAAAACATTATATTTGCCTACGCAGATAGGACGACAGAGAGATCCTCTATCTAAACGAAAAATCAATCAACCCGATCTTCAAACAACTATGAACAGACTAAGGAAACGACTAGCACTAGTTCCCCTACTCTGGCTCTTGTTACTACCCTCAGTGGTGGCTGCTCAGGCGCTACCCACGACTCTGGTAGTCAAGACCACGGAGAGCAAAGAGCTGTGCTATGATCTGAGCAAGATCAGCAAAATCACCTTCGCATCGGGGGCTATCAAGGTGGTGCGTAGCGACGCCGGCCAGCACTTCACTCCAGAGATGGTGACGATGAGTAGCATTGACAAGCTATTCTTTGCCAAGGATCGTAAGGGCAACACGACACACATCGCATCACCACTCCTAGCTCCGACAGCTACTCTGAGCTACTACAGAGTAGGGCAAGAGCTCCATATCGAGGGCTTCACCTCTAATGATGAGATCCTCTACATCTACGCTACCGATGGGCAGCTCATGTCGCACTACCCCATCACATCCGCTACATGCATCCTAGATGCCAGCCAATGGCCTAGTGGTCTATACATCGCGACAACAAATGCACACAACACCCTCAAGATAACTCTATAATGAAAAAGCAACTACTACACATTATTCTGGTCTGGCTACTGGCCCTCCTACCTTCGCTCACCATGGCGCAGAGCAACGAGCGCATGCTCATCTACTCCAAGAGCGGAGAGGTACTACCTTACCGCATAGAGCATATAGATAGCATCAAGTTCCTCTCAGACGAGGTAGACCTATCACTCAACCCTACCATCACTCCTCACGAAAACGGGAAGACGGGCTGGATGAAGCTCAAAGTAGGAATGGTCGGTGGCAACGTACAGAACATCAAGGTGATCATCCCTGAGAGCTTTATGATCGCCAATATGGACGACATGCAGTGCCTACGGCTCTTTACCCCTGAGATGTCAGCTCGTATGGGTGTACAGATCTTTAACGTAGATGGAGGCAAGGAGTATGACCTCTCGGGGCTACAGCTGGGATACACCTATACAGCACTCTTCCTCCCGTACGATGAGATCGGTTGTGCTGGCAACGTCAAGCGCGTTGAGTTCACCGTCCCCAAGGGTAAGCTCGCAGGCGATCCTAAGGTAGAGGTGGCCTTCTCAGACATCACGACGACAGGCTACACCGCTACTATCACGCCTAACGATGATGTCGCTGGTTACTTCTTCTTCAACAATGAGACAGACGACCCCTCACTAGACCAAATGATGCAGATGATGCGAATCCCCGACTTGAAGCACTACATCGTTCAGTTTGGTACAGACTTTACAACGGGCAAGCCTTACGTGGGTATTCAGAAGAGCGTGATGACTGACTTCAAGCCAGGTACTAGCTACACAGTCTATTTGGTCTTCATCGATCAAGAGGGGCAGTACTCCGACATTCAGAAATTTGCCGTCACAACCCGAAAGCAGGGCACCTCCGAGACAGCACGTGTGAGCATAGAGGTTAAGGATATAACCAAGACGGAGGCTACTGTCGTAAACACGCCTGACGAAAACACCGCCTCCTATCGCGAGACTATTATCGAGAAGTCTAAGTACAACGAGGCTGATATAATCAAGTACCTACAGGAGACGCCAGACAACATGTCTTTACCTTATCACAGTGGTCCCTATACATGGACTTGGCCTGATCTCAAGCCAGGCACCGCCTACTACGCCGCAGCTATGGCAAAGAACGCCGACGGCAAGTGGGGCCCCCTCACCAAAGTCGAGTTCTCCACGCAAGCAGATGCTATAACTAACGAGCTACCCTCACTCAACTTTGATCCTCAAGTAGATAGTCAAGGGGCTATAACGAGTCAAGACATATTGGATCATGAGCAGGCACTAGGACGCACTCCTACAGATCTAGCCCTACAAGGTAAGCGGTTTAGGGGTTTTGCTAATACGGCTCTAAAGACTATTCCAGGAGTCATCTACGATCTTGAGAGTGGTCAGCATCTTCTGATTGTAGCCTTTAGCAAGGAGACACTTGCTGACTGCCCTAAAACGAAGGCGATGCTATCCGAACTTGGGTTCAGCTCCTTTACGCAGGACTCTCATGATGGCACCGTAACCCTTACAGCCACTAAGGACGATGACCCAAAAGTCTCTGTCTTACTTCTAGACGAGCCCAACGCAGAACTTAATACAACACTACAAGTAAGACTCCTCTACAAAAACGTGTCGTCAGGTAACGATATCGAAAAGGATCATGTAGTCATCACTGACGCTCAGGACTTTCCTTCTTATACTCAACTAGAGACAAAGGATCACGATAAGATCAAGGCTTTTGAGCAGACACTAGGTCTTCGCGAGATCAACACTCTCTACTCTAGTGACACCAAGCTACAGTTCGATACTAAGCCAGAGGATCTCAGCAAGTCTAACTTCCATTACGTCCGCTACACCTTTGGTAAGTACACTGGCCTTTACATTATGTGCCGTCTCAATTGTCTCAGTAACGATGCAGAGCTACAATCTGCAGAACTAAAACAGTGGCTGGCAAACAATGGCTTTACGGAGGGCTACCAATACGATGCCCGATATCGTGCCATTTCTGCTATGGATACACAAGGGGTTAAGTGCGAAGTCTTCTTTGACACAGATCTCAAGCAATACCTCTTACAAATCTCTAGGCCTAAGTAAATCCTCTCTCATTGCTAACTGATTAAAGTCTCAGCGACAGCAAAACGTAAAGCGAGGGCTCAACCGCTTCCATTCAGCAGTTGAGCCCTCCTCTTTTTGCTTCTATATAAGCTAGTGACACAAAAACTTGAAGATGTGCATGACGCCTTGCATATCAACGACCTTAGCTATATATAGTCCAGGAGTTAGCTCCTCTGTAGGCACTACGCATCATAGAGCGCTACACTCTGCGTCTCTCCAGACACAGCCAATGCTCAATGAACAATTGCGCAGGTTATATCAGAAGCTACAGATGGTAGTGTCCGGGAAAAGTGTGTAAGGGAAGTATCCTAGGATGGAGTTCCTTGTCATTACTTTTCCTTTAGATATTATTTTTGTTGTGCTCTCTGAGAGCATCCCAATCCTTGAAAAGAGGCAGCGATCTTGCATAGGAGGTTTGGGTTTTCCAAAGGAACTTACTTCAAAGACATCGATGACAAGCAAATACGATATATCAGGATGCTGCTAAACAACAGACCTAGGAAAAAGTTGGACTTTAAATCTCCGAATGAAGTCCTTGCATTACTTTTGTCATACCGTTGCACCTGATACTGGAATCTGCATAGAAAAGTTACTTAGGTGAAAAGGAGCGTATCTCCACAAAAAGATGTACCTTTGCGTCGCTGTAAAGTGTACAGCACTAATAGATAGAAATAAAAGAAATGGCAACTAAAATCAGATTGCAGCGTCACGGTCACAAGGGTCACGCCTTCTATAAGATCGTAGTCGCAGACAGCAGGGCACCACGTGATGGTAGATTTATTGAAAGGATAGGTTCTTATAATCCGAACACTAATCCTGCTACGATAGATCTGAACTTCGAGCGTGCTCTTTATTGGCTTGGTGTAGGTGCTCAACCCACCGATACCGCTCGCAACATTCTCTCTCGTGAGGGAGTTCTTCTCAAAAAACATCTCCTTGGTGGGGTGAAGAAGGGTGCGTTCGACGAAGCTACCGCAGAAAGCCGCTTCGAAGCTTGGCGCAAGAAAAAGCAAGATGCACTCAACGCTGTAACAGCAAAGTGCAACGAAGCTAAAGCGAAAGCAAATGCAGAACGTCTCTCTGCTGAGCAAGAAATCAACAAAGTAAAGGCTCAAGCCCTCTCCGAAAAGCGTGCTGCCGAAGCTAAGGCAAAGGCAGAAGAAGAGGCTGCTAAAGAGGCTGAAGAAGCAGCTTCTATGAGCGCAGAAACTCCCGCTGTAGAGGAAGAAGCTCCCGCTGCTGAGGCTCCTGCTGAAGCATAATAGCCGGGGTTCTTAGGCTAAGCAACCCTAAAGAAAATACCCCTCAGGTCTCTATCCTAAGAGATTTGAGGGGTACTTTTATTACAGAGGGGCCTCTCCCCTATCTCGCCACCAAAGATTTTCTATTCACTCCCTCGCCTTTACAAAAAGAGTATTCTCGTACACCCGACCTATGCTACAACCCCTCGTCGAAACCGATCTCTATCAAGTGTATCAACTCCCCTCGGGACTCCGCATTGCCTACTACCCCGAGCCTAGCACTATATCCTACGCCGGCTACATCGTACACACAGGGGCAGCCCAAGACCCCAATAGGTACCATGGGATGGCGCACCTCGTAGAGCACATGCTGTTTAAGGGCACCCCTCTACGAAAAGCCAAGTCAATTATCCATCGTATGGAGGTAGTGGGCGCCGATCTAAACGCCTACACGACCAAAGAAGAGACCTTCCTCTACGCCGCCTTTGGGCAGAAGTATGCCGTACGCACCCTGCAACTACTTACAGACATCGTACTACACAGCCACATCCCCGAAGAGGAGCTAAAAAAAGAGAAGACAGTAATTATAGAGGAGATCAATAGCTACCGAGACTCCCCTGCCGAGATGATTTTCGATGAGTTTGAAGAGCATCTATTCCACGGAACACCCCTTGGGCATAACATCTTGGGAACAACCGCCTCGGTAGAACGCATCACAAGCAAAGCGGCTCGAGACTTCCGCCAGCAGCACTATAGAGCAGACAATATGATTCTCTGCCTCCGTGGGCAATTCGATCTTGCGTGGGTGTGCGACTTCTGCAACTACCACTTCGGGAGCATCCTTCCCACAAAAATAGAGCGACCACTCCTCTCTTGGGATCCCACCGCCGCACCGCTCCCCAACAAACGCCAGGTAACGCATCGCTTCGATACCTACCAAACCCACCAACTGATGGGGGGATTTGCCTATAGTTTGTATGACGAGCGCCGCATTATACTTACCCTCCTCAATAATATTTTGGGAGGGCCAGGGATGAACTCACGGCTCAATCTAAGCCTACGAGAAGAGGCCGGGCTGGTCTACTCCGTAGATAGCAACTACACGATATTCTCAGGCGGTGGGCTCTTCTCTATCTACTTTGGCTGCGCCCATCGAGACGTCAAAGAGGCAACCCAAAAGGTACTAGACGAGCTCATGAAGCTCTCTTCTACCCCACTAGAAGCGGACGAACTTGCCAATGCCAAGCGGCAACTTATGGGACAACTTGCCATCTCAGGCGATGCCCGTGAGAATGCTTTTCTCTCTATGGGTAAGAGTGTTTTGTTCTATGGTAAGTACGATGCTCTAGACGTTATTGAGCGACGAATACAAGCCATTACGGCCGAGCAACTCCAACACACAGCCCAAGAACTTTTCGCCCCTGAACGACTTTTCACCCTCACCTATCACTAAAAAGAGAAACAAAAACGAGAAAGGGCAACCTCTCTAGAGAAGAAGAAGTTGCTCTCTGGCACGTGCCACCTCTTCTGCACTGGTGGCTAGAGAACCATCCGCAAGGGGGCGACGGAAAGAACCATGAAAGCAACGAGCCCCAGTCTTTTGCGCCAAAGAGAGGATATTATCCGCCATCACCCCACTACCACATTGAATCTTAATACGATCCTTTGCCAGCAATACGAGTTCGTGTAGCTCCTCTACGCCCTCAAGAGCTGTAGCGGCTCCTCCCGAGGTGAGAAGGCGAACAAACCCAGCCTCTATGATAGAAGAGAGCAACGCGGCAGGCCGAGGGGCCACGTCGAAGGCTCGATGAAAAGTACAGGGCAATCCCCCCGCAGCCTCTAGGAGTTGAGCATTGGCTTCCGTATCGTAGTCACCCGCCGAGGTGAGACATCCAAAGACAAATCCATCGGCCCCTTCGAGGCGCATCAAACGTATATCGTCTGCCATTACGGCCACCTCTTCCGGGGTATAACAAAAGTCGCCCGCCCGCAGGCGGATAAGAGGGAAGATCGCGATACGGAGTCTCGTACGGAGCTGACGCAGAAGCCCTAGTGAGGGAGTAAGTCCTCCCACAGAAAGGGCCGAACAAAGCTCAATACGCTGCGCTCCGCCCTCTTCTGCGGCTAGAGCATCGTAATACTGCGAGGCGCAAACCTCCAATTCCCAGCCTTCCCTTGTACTCATATAGCGTGCATAAGCCTATACAATCGGCTCTTCTTTACACGTTCCTAGACTAGTCTTAGAAAGCTTGGACGACATCTTTGTAGACCTTTCCATCGTACTGGATAGACCATACCACCCACCTCTTCAGATCCAGGCGAGGAAGGGTTACATCCGTAACGCTTTGCGAAGTAGTCACACGACAGAGGCGCTCTCCCAATACGCTATAGAGAGAAACGACCGCAGTTTTGCCGGCTTCGGCATTAGGCAAGACTATTCGCATCGTATTATCGAGCACGATAACATAGGGAGTCTCTTTAGCAAGATCCTCGTCCTTGGCATTCTCCTTTTCAATGGGCTGGACGATGGCATCAATCCAGAAGGAGCCGGAGTATTGTAGGTCGGAGGGCAGACTTTCACTATTCGACTCTTGCCACACACTAGCCCCAAGGGGTAAGATCTGGGTAGAGTTGCCCGAGCGAGAGAGCTGCTTGCTCCGTAGGATAGGAAGCTGAAGAGGCATGGAAGAATCATCCTTTCTACCGGTTACCGAGATGTACAAATAAGCATCTTTGGCAAGCGTTACATCGTAGGGTACGGGTACAAAGAACTCCATATCCCCACCTAGAGTGCGAGGAGCCTTCCCCCCTAATTGTGTATAGTAGGGGTGACGGAGCTTAGTCGTATAGAGTTCTTCTTGGGGACCTTTTGCATCACCACTGTAGAGGGTTATATCCCCCGTGGGGAAAGAGGCGCCTATTGTTGCCACAATCTTAAGGCCCAATACGCGAGAGCTATCCGAGAGTTGATAGAAGGTACGCACCCCAGAAAGGCGAGCAATATACTCAGTAGTACGTTCCACAGAGTCGCGTCGGAGCGAGTAGAGATTGTGCGATAGACGTTGTGGATTGAGCGGAGCATAGGGATCCAGACCACCCAAACTGCGCACTCCGGTAGACTTAGGGTCGAGCCATGGCTCTAACCTTGTGCCATCCTGCATGCTGGAAGCCTCCCAACAACGAGAGATGGCATAATAGAAGTCATTAAAGGGGCTATGGCAATAGGAACTACCCCCTGTTAGGGCCCCAATGATGCGTCCCTCCGAATCTAAGAGAGGCGAACCGGAGGAGCCCCCCGCCGTGGTACCTACTGCCCACTTATCAATATAGTAGTGAGTATCAGACCAAGACTTATTCTTTACACTATAGTCCGAAATGGGGATTTTGCTATCGCAGCGAGAGTACCGAGCCGTAGAGGCTTGAGGATGGTGCATGGCCGTATAGGGAGGGTTGTGCTCTCCCACATTCCATCCGGCAAAGTAGGGTCGATAAGCAGCCGGTATGCTCCCCACGTCACTTGCACCTTTTTTTTCGACCCCCGTAATGCGCAAGAGACAGAGATCGTGATCCTCGTCCCAAGCTACGATCTCAGCCCCCGAGAGAGTCTGCTCTTCGCTCGGGCGAGTGAGTAGACTCCCTGTCGGGCTACGGAAGTTGAAGTAGAAAACGCACTGACGTGCCGTAGTTTCCCGATAGTTTTGGTTGTGGGGATAATTGAATGAACCATTGAGGCAGTGAGAGGCGGTAAGCACGTAGGCTTCACCATTCTGAGCGGTATTATTGATAAGAGCACCCGAGAAGATGGTTCCCCCTCGAGCAATCACCAAAACAAGGCTGCGGCTCAGACTCTCGAGTTCGGGGCGCATTACGATATTGGGGGCACAGTCCATCCCCCCAACAAACCAGGGTTCCCCCTGCTTATAAACACCTGCGGTCTCATGCATCAGGGCACGGAATCCATAAGTAACGCTACCGATATGCAGCTTGGGGAGTTTGAGATCTCCCTTGGGCGACTCGTAACGCACGATGACTTGCTCCCCTGCCACCGGAGCGATGGCAAGACAATTAGCCTCTGTATTATTGTGGGCTCCAAATGCCCCACGCACTATATTTCTCTCGGGAGAGAGCACAAAGAGACGACTCCCCTCCTCTAGAGAGTATTGATCGAAGAAGAGCTGCAGATAGGCTGCCCCCTCGCTTCGGATGGCTAATTCCCAAATCAAACGCCCTTCGTTGTCGTAAGAGATGGAGCCACTATTACTCGGGGAGAGGTCCACCTCTTGAGGTATCCCCGTCCGAAAAGTAGCACGCACGAGGGGAGTACCAAGGCTCTCCTCTTCCAAGAGTCGCTCAATCTCCGCTTTGGGGGGTGCCGGCAAGGTAATCGCCTTAACCTCAGACGAGGCGGAGCGAAGCTCAGATGAGGTGGAGATGTTAGAGGGCATCCCACCCAAGCTCAACTGAGCCAGAAGAGGCAACGAACTACCTCCCACGATAGTGCAGAGGAAGGCGGAAAGTATTATCGATCGAATTTTCATATTCAAAAACAGGCTGTATGGTGTGTAATTACTCCTTTAATTATTCAAACAAAGCTCCCTCTCCGAGTTGTACCCCATTGAGGAAAGCAGCAATAGGAAGGCGCTTTTTGGCCGGAGCTTGCAACTCTTCTATTGCCAAAATGCCGCCACCGGTGGCCACATGCAACGAACGCCGGGGGGAGGGCAAGACTGTGCCGGGAGCGGTACTCTTAGGTAGGGGCTCTTCGGAAACAACACGTGTTACAAACAGCTTATACGTCAAGGGCTCTCCATGGTTGGGAGAGACCAGAGTAGTCCAAGCCGTAGGCACAGGAGACAATCCCCGCACGAAGTTATGAATTTCTCGGGCAGATCGGTTCCAATCTATTCGAGTATTTTCTTTTGTCAACTTATGGGCATAGGGTTCGTTGGCGCCCTCAGGCTGAGGTACCCCCTCAGGGACCTTGCCTTCTCGGCAAGCTTGCAAGAAGTCTCCAAGCAAGAGAATACCCTCCTCGGCCAGGCTATCGTAGAGGTCTCCAAATAGGGTATTTTCCTCTATCGGGAGAGTGCGTTGCCCCAAAACCTGCCCCTCATCCAAGCCTTTGGTAAGACGAAAAAGCGAAACGCCCGTCTCCTTATCTCCTGCCATTAGAGCGTGATTGATAGGGGCTGCCCCTCGCCAGCGTGGGAGCAACGAAGCATGGATATTTAGCGTCCCGAGGTCGGGCATTGCCCATAACTCCTCGGGCAGCATCCTAAAAGCAATAACCACCCCCAGAGTGGGTCGTAAGGCACGCATTTCTGCCAAGAAGCTCTCATCTCGGAGCCGCTCCGGTTGCCAAATGGGAAGCCCCAAGCGAAGAGCCTCCACCTTTACAGAGGATGGTTGCAACTTATGCCCCCGCCCCGCAGGGCGATCCGGAGTAGTCACCACCCCCACCACAGAGTAACCGGCCTCTACCAAAAAGGTGAGATGCCGCGCTGCAAAAGGGGCTGTACCCAAAAAGAGAATGCGTATATCTTGTTGTTCCATATAGTGCAACGAAAAAGGATCTAGAGAGGTCAATCTCCCTGACTTAAGTCTGTGAGTACCTCTCGATATGTATTAAAGATCTTCGATTTAGAGATAAACCCGAGGTAGTGGCCCTCGGCATCTACGACAGGGAGATTCCATGCCTTGGTATCGTCGAATGTGCGCATTGCCTCCTCCATAGACATCGTAGATAAGATTTTGGCAGGAGGAGAAACCATGAACGTTTCCACCCGGAAGCGATCGTACAACTCGGGGCGGAACATAATATTGCGGATATTGTCGAGGAGGACTATCCCCACCAAACGTTTGTCCCCATCCACTACGGGGAAAACATTGCGTCGGCTCTCTCCAATGATTCGTACCACATCTCCCAACGTCATCTCAGGGGCTACGGTGCTAAACTCCGTCTCGATAACACTATCTAGATTCATCAGAGTAAGCACAGCTTGGTCCTTTTGGTGCGTGAGCAATTTACCCTCTTCGGCAAGACGCAATGAGTAGATACTATGGCGCATAAATACCCGGATGGTACAATAGGCACTGAGCACAACCAACATAAGCGGAAGGAAAAGATTATACCCCCCCGTAAGCTCGGCAATGAGGAATACCCCTGTAAGAGGGGCGTGCATTACGGCCGCCATGGTTCCGGCCATCCCCATGAGGATAAAATTTTTCTCGGGCAGGTAGACTCGGATAAAGGGGAAATAATTGAGGGTATGCGAGAAGAGAAAGCCTGTAAGCCCTCCCACAAAAAGCGTAGGAGCAAAGAGCCCCCCACAACCTCCACCTGAGTTGGTAGCCACCGAGGCAAATACCTTAAAGAGAAGTACTAAGGTGAGGAAAAGCACAATCCACCAATACGAGTCTCCCAATGTGGCAAAGAGCGAGCCCTCCATGATGCTGCTGTAATCATTGGTCAGCAAGTGCTCAATAACACTATACCCCTCGCCATAGAGTGGCGGCATAAGTACAATGAGAACACTCAAAATCGCAGCTGAGAGCAAGAAGCGGTTGACATACTTAGGTATACGCTTAAACCGCCGCTCCAAAAAGAACATAATGCGGGAGAAGTAAAGCGCCACAAAGCCACAGAGAATACCCAACAAGAGGGTATAGGGGATACGATCTAGGATAAAATCTTCGCTCTGCATGAAGCTAAACATCGCCTGACGGCCCGTCAGGATATAGGCGAGAGAGGCTGATGTAACGGAGGCGGTAAGCAAGGGGAGGATACTCACAAGGGTCAAATCCATCAAGAGCACCTCTACAACAAAGACCAATCCCGTGATAGGCGCCTTAAAGATACCGGCGATGGCTCCGGCAGCCCCACACCCCACAAGGAGCATCAGGTTGCGCTGCTCCATCTTGAAGAAACGCCCCAAATTGGAACCAATGGCAGCCCCCGTGAGCACAATAGGCGACTCTGCCCCCACAGATCCCCCCATACCAATGGTAATGGCGCTAGACAAAACCGAAGACCACATATTGTGCGGTTTGATTCGACTCTTACGCTGGGAGAGGGCTATAAGGATCTTGGTAACCCCATGGCTTATATCGTCTCGTACCACATAACGCACGATCATGGCCGTGGCAAAAATACCCACCGGCGGGAGCACCAAATAGAGATACTGATTACGCTGCGCTGCCGTAGTGGCAAAGTGCTGAAGTGTATGCACCAACTCTTTGAGCACAAAAGCAGCTACCGCCGTGGCCAGCCCCACAATAAAGGCAAGAATTAAAACAAATACACGTTCGCTGATGTGCTTCTCTCGCCAGAGGATAAAGCGCATGAGGGCGCTGGACTGTGTAGTAGAGGACGATGAGGTCATTTTCCTTCTCCGTTTAGTATCGTACGTATCGTATAAAAGAGCACTACGAGATCGAGCTTTAGCGACATATTTTCGTAGTAAAGCCAATCATAGCGTAAGCGTTCGAGCATCTCTTCGAGGGTAGAAGCATACCCATAGCGCACCATACCCCAAGAGGTAATCCCGGGCAACACGTTGTGCAAAAGGGAGTAATAGGGGGCATGCTCTACGATCTGATCAATGTAGTATTGCCGCTCGGGACGCGGACCAACAAAGCTCATATCACCCCGCAACACATTGTAGAGCTGAGGCAACTCATCGAGTCTATAGCGTCGCAGCCATCGCCCCAAAGGGGTTACTCGAGGATCCCCATCAAACGATAGTTGTGGAGTCTCACCCTCGGTATTGGCATACATGGTGCGGAACTTGTAAATAAAAAAGGGCTTGCCTCGCTTGCCGATGCGCTCCTGACGATAAAAAACAGGGCCCGACGAAGAGCGGCGAACGGCTATAGAAAGCACTAGTAAGAGGGGCGAAAGTAGCAGCAAAGCAAAGAGCGAAGCCAAGCGATCGAAGCAGTACTTGAGGTTCTTGGCCAGCTCACTCATATTCGTCTCTGTCACTTCAATCATGGGCACCCCCATAAGTATCGTATGGGTTAGTTTGGGGCGAGGTTGTGAGAGCGGTACACTCTCTGCCTCTATATAGATGGGGCAATGGAATCGATACATCGAGTAAAGAAGATGCCCTGCCACAGACTTCCATTCGGGAGAGGCCGAGAGATAAATAGCCGTAGGTTGTAGCGAGAAAAACTGCGAGGCAATCTTATGCGACAGATGTTCAACGTCGGAGGATTCGGATGTGGACTCTTCGTCTATCAGCACTCGCCCTCTCTCCACAAAGCGCATCGTTTTGGCGCATTGCACCAGATGCTCCACCTCTTGTCGAGTCCCTACGAGCAAGACCTTCTCCCAATGCTCGGGGTCCTCTCTCTTGCGTATTCCCCAAAGAGTAATACAGAGACGCCCCATATAGACCCAAAAGAAAGCAAGGAAAAAGATCCCGGCAAACAGCTCCAGATAAACCCGGGTATTGAGTACGACATCGTCTACCACCCAGAACAAAAATGAGACAACACTCCCTACAAAGACAGAGCAGAGGGTAGTCCACAACTCATCAATCCGACTCTTGTTGACAGGTTTATTATAGTATCCGGAGAGAGCAAAAATAGCCATCCAAGCAACCCAAACCAAGGCGCTGATCGTCAGATTGTGCAGGTTTAAGAGATAGCTTCCCAGGCCTCCCCAGGCAGATGTTACCTCCTCCATATTGTACCGCAGGATATTAAATAGAAGGATAGTCAGCAACATGGCGAGACTATCCAAGAGAATATACCTTAGTCGATACAATAGAATCCGACTCATGAACGCAAGATCTTTACTTCGCCACCTAAGCCAATGGATATAATTTCGCTAGGACGAGCCGGCGTGCATTCGTCTTGACGGACGGGGACGATATAGTCTACAGCAACCTTGATCTCCTCGGAGATCTCTGCAAAAATCTGGGGAGCAGGCTGCCCCGACTTATTTGCACTCGTAGAAACCAAGGGCACTCGCACAGCCGCACAAAGGGCTCGTGAGAAAGCCTCATGCGTGATGCGAATACCCAACGTACCCTCGGCAGCAATCAGCGAAGGAGCTACATTGCGCCCTCCCGGGTAGATAAGAGTTAGAGGCGACACGGCTGCATCAATCAATTGATAGGCAATATCGGGCACCTCACGCACCAATCCCGGCAACTTGGCATCACTATCGATAAGCAGCAACATAGCCTTGCTCTCGGCACGCTCCTTGATGGTGAAAATACGTTGCACAGCCTCTTCGTTGGTGGCATCACACCCCAATCCCCAAATGGTGTCGGTAGGATAGAGTATAACTCCCCCACCTTTTACCACCTTAGCAGCCTCCTGCACCGCCTTCTTATATTCTTCGGTTAATGTATTGCGTTGAACATCCATTAGAGTTACAATCTAAGCTTCGACATACACGAGGGCAAAGATACAATTTTGAAAGCGTTGCGCCATCAATCTAAACTCTTTGCCCTGTAAAAAACAAAGAGAAGGGCAAAGGCCGAGAGAAACGCAGGCTATTTCTCGAGAGAATACAGACTGAAAAGAAAAAGGGTTCGGGTGGTTCTTCGTAGAGTTTAGGGCAAGAACGGAAAATTTTTAGGGCAGACATCCCCCCTTTTTCAGGGAGAGAATTTTAAGGATTTAGGAGCGGCGTGGTGTTTTCAGAGGAAGGGGCGTAGGGGGCGCACTTTATACAAGATCGAGACCCCAATAAAAGAAAGTACCGCCGTAAGGCTCCAGCGTAAAAGAATCGAGAGCCAGGCCTGCCCCATAACGGAGGGGCACCACAGCAAGAAAGGCTTCGTAACCACATCCAACACCACGATATGGATAAGATAAACGCCTAAAGAGCACGCTGCAAAGGAGGTGAGGGATCTAGGGTTGTAAGAAAGGCGAGGGCTGGAAGCAAAGAGTGCGAAAAGACTAATAGTAGCCTCAGCCACGAGGGGCGAGAGGTTGCTCGTCACATACTCCGACCAAGGGGAGCCATGGTACAGCACGAGCAGACTTATCATAGCCAGCGTACCCACTCCATACAGCACGCCCCAAAGAGACTTACTCGCCAACGTATATTTCTTCAAGACATACCCCAATAGGTAGTATCCAAGATAGGGGATAAATAGGATGGGGACGGGTAGCTCTACTTGGCACACAAAGAGGACAAGGTTACCCAGCACCTCCAAAAGAAGAATCCCCACAGCAATAAGAGAAAGATCTCTCGGACCTGACACTCGCTCTACGAGCTTGCGAAGAAGCGGAGTTACAAGGTATAATCCAATCAGCGGAGGTAAGAACCAGAGGTGGAAATAGCCTTTGGCCCAAAAGAGATGGCTCGCAGACTCCGCAACATCAGCCCCTTTGACAAAAAAATAGAGGTAGTAAAGAGGAAGCCAAACAGCGAGGGGGATGAGAAGTCGAGGTAAACGTTTGCGATAGAATGTAGAGGGTTTCTCAATGGGCTGAGCGAGAAGAAAGGCTCCACTTAGCATAAAAAAGAGAGGTACCCCTATCTGCACAAAGCCCTGCACCAAAGCTGCAACATATCCGTTACTACTCTGCCAATGCTCCGGAGCGAGGTACTGCCCCGAAGTATGAATGCCAATCACAAAAAAGGCAGCAAGTGCACGGAGAGCATCCAGCCCCTCATGTCGAGTCGCATTCATCGTTTCTAGGGATTATTCTTTCACAAAAAAGCCTCTCTAGCAAAGCTCTCGGCACTCTCCCCTCTCGGGTAGCACCTTGATATTCGCTAGAGAAGCTCCTTGTACATTTCGCTTCTGATATTTCCTCCGAGATCAGCCGCCGAAGTCGTCGAAGTTGACCTGCTCACGAGGCACGCCTAGGTCTTCGAGCATCTTATTGACAGCGTTGGACATGGGGCCCGGTCCGCACATGTAGTATTCGATATCTTCCGGAGCCTCATGATCTTTGAGGTACATATCGTATATAACCTGATGGATAAATCCGGTAGCACCCGTCCAATTATCTTCGGGCTGAGGGTCACTCAGGGCGATAACGAAGCGGAAGTTGGGGAAGTTCTTTTCTATTTCGCGGAAATCCTCTTCATAGAAAATCTCGCTCTTAGAGCGCGCTCCATACCAATAAGACACCTTGCGCCCCGTCTTTACCGTATTGAAAAGGTGCAAGAGCTGAGCACGAAGGGGAGCCATACCTGCCCCACCACCGATATAAAGCATCTCGGCATCGCTATCTTCGTGGATGTGGAAGTCTCCATAAGGACCACTCATCGTCACCTTATTTCCAGGTTTGAGAGAGAAGATATACGAAGAGGAGATACCCGGCATAACACCCGCCTTCCAAGTACCCGTAGCCCGATCGATGGGAGGAGTGGCAATACGAACGTTGAGGGTAATGATGTTACCCTCGGCAGGATAATTCGCCATTGAGTAGGCACGAATTGTCTCTTCTGTATTTACAGCCTTCAAGCCAAAGAGCCCCACTTTTGCCATACGCTCCCAGTCCTTACGGAAGCGATCATTCCCATCCTTATCGCATATGTCATAGTCGGAATAAGAGATATTGTATTTGGGGATCTTGATCTGCGCGTAGCTCCCACTCTTGAAGTTCATCACTTCACCTTCGGGCAGTTTTACCACAAACTCTTTAATAAAGGTGGAGACGTTGCGGTTGCTGACAACCTCGCACTCCCACTCTTTTACCCCGAATACAGACTCGGGAACGATGATCTTGAGGTCCTCTTTCACCTTTGTCTGGCAGCCCAAGCGCCAATGCGCTTTCTGCTCCTTGCGGCTAAAGAACCCCTTCTCGGTAGGAAGGATTTCGCCCCCGCCCTCTACCACACGGCAGCGACATTGTCCACAGCTACCACTACCACCACAAGCGGAAGAGAGGTAGATGCCGTTGTTTTGTAGCGTATTGAGCAGGGTGCCTCCTATGGGGACTTCGAGTTTACGCTCGTCATTTACAGTGATGGTTGCATTGCCCGAGGGAACAAGTTTGCTCTTAGCAACGAGTAGGGCAACGACCAATATAAGGGTGATTACGAGGAAGATAACTACGCTCGCAATGATTACGATAGAATTAATCGCCATATCGTGTATTCCTTTTTATTACTTAGTCTTCTACGAACTTTCTAAGTTGCCTCCTAAAGCTTAACCCCCGAGAAGCAAACGAAAGCCATCCCCATAAGCCCCGTAACGATGAGGGCTATACCAAAACCTCTTAGCGGCTTAGGAATGTTGGAGAACTGCAATTTCTCGCGGATTGCAGCCATTCCTACAATGGCAACGAGCCATCCAATCCCGGAGCCAAAGCCGTAAACAGAAGCTTGTCCCAGATCTGCAAATTCTCTTTGTTGCATAAAGAGAGATCCTCCCAAGATGGCACAATTCACAGCGATCAGAGGCAAGAAAATCCCTAGCGAGGCGTACAAAGCGGGAGCATAACGCTCCACCACCATCTCCACCAACTGAGTGAAGGAGGCAATAACTGCAATGAAAAGAATAAAGGAAAGGAAGCTAAGGTCTACGGAAGCAAAGGAGGGACTAAGCCACGTGAGTGCGCCCTCTTTGAAGATGTAGTTCTCGAGCAAATAGTTAATCGGCAGGGTGCAAGTAAGCACAAAAGTTACCGCAATGCCCAAGCCCAAAGCCGTCTTCACATTCTTCGATACCGCGAGAAACGAACACATCCCGAGGTAAAATGCGAAGATCATATTGTCAATAAATACCGAGCGAAAGAAGAGGCTCAGAAGATCTACTGCGTAATTCATAATCCGTCTTTCTAGTATAACTTATCCTACCTTCTCTCTACGCTTCTTGTAGATTTTTGTTGTAACTCCGCTGAACCCATACCACACAAGCAAGTATGATGAGGGCCATAGGAGCCATATTCATCAGGCCAAAATTGGCATACCCCATATCGTAAAAAGACTGAGGGATCACGCGGAAGCCGAAAAGGCTTCCATTGCCAAATAGCTCACGAACAAAGCCAATGATGAGTAGCACCATACCGTATCCGACCCCGTTGCCTACCCCATCGAGGAACGACTCCCAAGGCTTATGCCCAAGAGCGAAGGCCTCAAGGCGTCCCATTAGGATGCAGTTCGTAATAATAAGACCAACGTATACCGAAAGCTGTTTGCTGATGTCGTAGACGTAGGCTTTGAGTATTTCATTTACGATTGTTACAAGAGCTGCTACCACCACGAGCTGTACAATGATACGAATACGTGTGGGAATAGTATTACGAATCAACGAAATAATAACATTGGCAAAAGCCAATACAGCCGTTACAGAGAGCCCCATTACAAGAGCGGGCTTGAGCTGCGACGTAACAGCAAGAGCCGAGCAAATACCCAGCACCTGGATGAGCACGGGATTGTTACTACTGAGCGGCCCTAGTAAAACCTCTTTATTTTTATTTGCCATAATCTCTATTCTTCCTTATTTGGTAGCGTTGGCTTGAAGATATTTCTCGTAGGGTTTGAGCGAGCTTGAGAGCATTGCGTCAACCCCATTACTGGTAAGAGTACCACCGGTTACGCCGTCTACAAACTCACGTTCGTCGGGCGACTTGCCATTCTTTACCACGGCAATCCCAATCACTTGCCCCTCGGCATTGGCAATATGCTTGCCGATAAAGCGAGAAGAGAAGTGCTCTGTTGCAATTTCGGCACCCAGCCCCGGAGTTTCTCCGGCATGCCCAAAGTCACTACCAAAGACGGTGGTTCCGTCCTCATCAATAGCCATATAGCCCCAGATTACATTCCAAAGTCCGGCTCCATTGAGGGGGATAATGAATTTTTTCGCCCCATCAACTTCTGCGATATACAGAGGGAGCTCGGCATCGGGATTGCTTGCGAGCAACTTAAATTGATTGGCAGTATTTAGATTGAATGCAGCGTTATTGGCAATTTCTTCGCCCTCAAATGTACGAAGCACTTCACCCTTAGCATTGATGAGAAGCTCTTGTTTGATGATGGTCTTGTAGAGCTGGCTCACCTCTTTTTTACTGGGGGCAGCCTGATGCACAGAGCGAAGGATCTGCTCCATCTTGTCTATCTTGACATTCTCTTCCTGGGGTGCCTTGAGCACCTGTGAGGTGAAAGCAAGAGCAACAGCTACGAGAGCAACCATAATGGCTGCGTATACTATAGTGTATGTATTACTCTCTCTATTCATAGTTTCTTGTCTATTAGAAAGCTCGTATTGGTTAGTTTGCCTTTTTTAGACGGCGAGCACGACGTTGGATATTCGCATTTACCACGAAGTAATCGATAAGAGGAGCGAATACATTCATAAGTAGGATGGCAAGCATCATCCCCTCAGGATACCCGGGGTTGAGTACGCGGATAAAGACGCACATGACCCCAACAAAGAATCCATAGATCCACTTGCCGGTCTCGGTACGAGCCGAGGTTACGGGGTCCGTTGCCATGAATACAAGCCCAAAGGCAAAGCCACCATACAAAAGGTGCATGAGGGGTGTCATCTGCATAGCTGCCGTAGAACCGACCGCATTGAAAAGCAGAGCCATGAGAGAGGCTCCCACAACACCCGAGAGCATAATCTTCCAACTTGCAATCCCCGTCCAAATAAGGAACACAGCCCCGATCAGGATAGCCAGTGTAGAAACCTCCCCAATAGAGCCGGGGATGAATCCCAAGAAGGCGTCAAGATAAGAGAGAGGTTCGCCCACCACATTGTGTAGTGCGGGAAGCGTATCTCCGGCAGTCGCAATTTGACCGAGGGGAGTTGCTCCGGAGTAGCCATCTACCAACGTACCGGCTCCTAGTCCAAAGCTATCACCCGTGCGGACAAAAACGTTGTCCCCCGTCATCTTGGTCGGGTAAGCAAAGAAGAGGATCGCACGAGTAATCAAGGCTACGTTAAAGACATTGTATCCCGTACCGCCAAAAACTTCCTTGGCAAAGACTACGGACATGGCCGTCGCTACGGCAATCATCCACAGCGGAGTATCTACCGGCACAATGAGGGGGATCAAGAATCCCGTCACTAGGAATCCCTCTTGGATCTCCTCTTTTTTCCATTGAGCGACCGTGAACTCAATCCCGAGCCCCACTACATAAGCCACAATGAGTTTGGGCAGCACGGCAAGGAAACCAAAGCCAAAGATCGACCAAAAGTCGCGAGCAGCGAGCTCCCCGATAGCCAGGTAATGCTGATATCCCACGTTGTACATCCCAAAGAGTAGAGAAGGAATCAAGGCGAGAATCACCATACTCATCACTCTCTTCGAGTCTATTGCATCGTGAATATGCGTCCCCCTACGAGCGGTATCGTGAGGCACAAACATAAATGTTTCCATCCCCTCAAAAAGCGAATGGAAGGCATGCAACTTCCCCCCTTCGGAGAAGGTTGCACGATATTTATCAAAGAATCCTTTCATATCTATAGGGAAGGGTTAATTCATTTCTTTGTAGAGGAGGTCGAGCCCATTGCGTATGATATACTGCAATTCCATCTTCGAAGAGCAGACAAATTCGCACAACGCAAAATCCTCGGGAGCCACTTCGTAAATTCCCAGAGCCTCCATTTTGTCGATATCGTAGGCAATAGTGGCTTTGATAAGCTGCTCGGGAAAAATATCCATAGGGAAAACGCGATCGTATTCGTGGCTCATAATCATAGCCCTCTCGCCCCCCTTGATACGTGCATCGAAGGCATACTCACGTTTCTTACCAAGCAACCACGAGAAGTAGCTGCGGTTGGCACTAAACTGCTTAAAGCGAGGAGCGATCCACCCAAAGGCCTCGTCGCAATCGTCACCTTCGGGGATAATGCTTATCTGATCCACGTTGAGCGAAGTAAAAGGACGCTCATCCGAGATACGCACTCCCGTAAGGACGTCTCCGTTGATAATCCGTTCGTGATCTTGCTTTACGCAGAGGTCCGAACCGTAGAGGTCCAACGCTCTTGCTCCCGGAGTGATCGTTGCATACCCACGCTGCGCAGCATCGGAGCCGGCAATGACTATCGTACGAGAGAAATCCACCTTACCGGTGCGCAAGAAGCGCCCTACAACGAGCAAATCCGTGGCCTTTAGGGTCCACACCACTTCCCCCTTATTGATCGGGCGGATATGATTGATAAGGACGCCCACATTACCGGCAGGATGAGGCCCCTCCACGGTAACCACCTCCACGCCCTGAGGGGCTGTGAAAGCGAGGCCGGCAGGGACTCCCAAATACACAGAGCCCTCAGTGAGCGTCTGTAGGGCAGCAAGGGCAACTTGCAAGTCCTCTGCTCTATCCTTTAATAGGAACTCCATAGAGGGAGCTAGGGGAGCCGTCAGATTGGCCGTTACAAAGACATCTCTCGGCATCTCCCGAGGGTTGGCAATCCTATCATAGGGACGTTGTTTGAAAAATGCCCACATCCCCGAACCAAGTAGCATCTCAAGAAGAGCCTCACGAGAGGAGCTCTCCTTTTTATAAGGTGCAAATGAGACCGAAGCCGTATCCCCAGAGGGACGCACCTCCACGCTCAAAACCTTACGCTTTGCCCCACGATTAACGGCCACAACCTCACCAGCCACCGGGCTCGCAAACTTGATTTCGGGAAAGGTTTTATCGTAAAAAAGAGGCGTTCCGCACTCTACTTTATCGCCCACATGCACCATAAGTTTGGGGATCACACCCACATAGTCATCGGGGACTAACCCATAGGTACTGCTTGGCTTAGGAGCAACCAAATGCTCCAACGGGGCTTTCCCCTTTAGATTCAAGGAGAGGCCCTTTCGTATTTTTATCGATTTAGCCATGACTACAATCTCTGTCGTTGCTACAATTTCAGTTCTGCAAAAGTAGTCAAATCCCATCAAACAAATATCCTTCCGGATGGAATATTACATCCTTTAACAACGAAATCTGCTCGCACTCAGAGCTGTACGAATAGGGATTAGGCCACTAGAGAACCTCCCCAACGGCAAAAAAAATAATTGTAATGCAGGAGCCCCCTCGGGTCTACTGCTCCGGATTTGTATTTTTCTCTTCTGTAAAGTCTACGTACTCCCCTTGTCCCTTATCAAATTTGCGCTTATCCACCGTCGTGATATCCACCTTTTCTCCGGGCGATCGGTGAGGCTCCCTCTCCCCTCTTCTCTTCTGAGAGCGAGAGGTCTCTTGGGAGGCGTTATACATCCCCGCACGGCGTAAAAACCATTTGAGGATCTGGATACGGAAGAGGTAAAAGAGTACCCCTATAAGGACGATTATGAGGAAAAAAGTCATACTACCAATTGACTACTATTTGTTATTAGTCCGCCCAAAAAGACGATAGAGCGCAGAGGCAATAAGGTAACTTACGACAAAAGGAAGCAACCCTGCCCACCCCAACAAACACACAAACAGTGTGCCAAGGACAAGCAAGACCAACGCAATAGACAGAAGTACGCGATCTTTTTTCTCCGTTAGCGGAAAGTGTATCTTAAATGCAATCAAAGGAATGTCTGCCACCAAATAGACACAACTTACCAATACCAAGGGATACACAATAGACAATAGGATAGGCATCGTGAGCGGCAACCGGGAGAGTGTAGCCACAATACCGATCCACAAGAGTGCATTTGCCGGCACTGGCAGCCCTAAAAAGGAGGTAGTTTGACGAGTATCATTATTGAACTTGGCAAGACGTAGAGCCGAGAATGCCGCAATCAAGAGAGCCGGCAATGCAAACCAAACAGAGAGGGTTGCTCTCTCCAAAAAGCAGAGAAGAATCATCGCCGGGGCAACGCCAAAACTGACCACATCACTTAAGGAATCCAGGTCGGCACCAATAGCGCTCTGAGCATGGAGCAGACGAGCCACCAAGCCATCGAACAGATCGAAAACACCTGCTGCCACAATGCACCAAGCGGCGGCATTGCCATCCCCGTTGACCAAGACCTGATAAATGGCAAGGCAACCTGCTATAAGATTAGCAAGGGTGATGCAATTGGGGATATAGTAGCGAATGCTTTTCATCGTTGCACAGAGGGGAGCTTCCCGATAACGGTAGTATTACCTTTCACCTTTGTCTCCGGCGCAATAAAAATCTCCGTACCTAGCGGGAGGTAAAGATCAATACGCGAACCAAACTTGATAAAGCCCACAAAATCATTAATGGTACCCACATCACCCACCTGAGGATAGGTAACAATACGCCGAGCCACAGCCCCGGCAATCTGACGCTCCAGCACACGATGCCCTTGCGGCGTCTCTATCACCACAGCACTTCGCTCGTTCTCGGTACTACTCTTTGGCAGGAAAGCCTTGTAGAAATTCCCATCCGTATGGCTTACGTGACGCACAACGCCATTGCATGCAAACCAATTGGCATGTACATCATAGATAGACATAAAAATAGAAACCTTGAGGCACTGTGTCTGCAAAATCTCTCCCTCATACACCTCTTCTATGGTCACGAGCTTACCATCGGCAGGAGCCACGATAATATCTTCTTGCCCTTCGCCCTCATTGTGCCGATTGGGACTCCGGAAGAAATTGAACGCCAACCCCATAAGGACAAGCGTACCTACGAGCAATACAATAGGGATAAGAATATAGGGAGATGCCAGGAATGCTAGGGCATCTATAACTGAGAATATAAGAAAGAAACTGAACAGAATCCCTCTTCCTTCGTGGTGAACTTTCATTGGCTACCTACTGGTGTCATTTATTTCTTTTGCGCTACCCACAGGTAGCATTAGCCCTGCAAAAGTAGCTCATTCTTGCCGATCTGCCCCATTTTGGCAGGACAAATACAAAGATCCTCCCAAATAAACCTCTAAAACAACGACACTTACACATCCAAATACAGCCCTACTCCACCCCTCAAGAGAGGGCAATACTTCCCTTTGACAAGGACTCTTCCCCTCACCTTCTAGGCAGCTCGAAGAGACTCCCTCCGGATATAAAAAGTTGCCCCCGGAGATCAAACCATAGACGTAAGGAAGGGTCCTTCGCCTTTTGACCACCGAGGGGGCAACCCCACAAACAAATAAAACGCATTGGCTCAATCCGCACCTCCCCATCCATGCCCCGAGGGGAGCCAAGAGAGAGAAGGCAATACATGGAGCGGTATAGCTACCATGCGCTTTACGACGAGGGGGTGTGGACCCCATTTCTCGTCTCACAAATAGATCTATTCCATTTCTTTAGCCCCATCACTCCTCTTGTATATAATAATAAGGTGCAGAGGCTCTTCTATCCAAGCAGCTCTATAGTTTGCTACTTTTCGTGGGGGCTTCTCCGCTTGAGAAGGAGTGTTTAGTAGTTTTGCTTACAGGGCTCGAAGTAAGCCTGAGGATGCTGACAAGCAGGGCACTTTACAGGCGCCTTCTTCGAAGTGAGCACGTATCCACAATTGCGGCACTGCCACATAATCTCTTCTTCACGAGAGAATACGGTCTCTGTTTTTACTCGCTCCAGAAGAATACGGTAGCGACGCTCGTGCTCTGCCTCCACCTTAGCAATCTGGCGGAATGCGGCTGCAATTGTGGGGAATCCTTCTTCGTCAGCGATGTCGGCAGCTTCGGGATATAGCACTGTGTGCTCTTCGTTCTCACCATCGGCAGCTGCAGCCAAGTTCTCCATCGTGGTACCAATTACACCGGCAGGATACATAGCCGTGATCTCTACCATCCCACCTTCGAGGAATTTGAAGAACGTTTTGGCATGCTCACGCTCCTGCTCTGCAGTTTCGAGGAAGATGGCAGCGATTTGCTCATAACCCTCTTTCTTAGCTACACTTGCAAAGAATGTATATCTACTACGTGCTTGAGACTCCCCAGCAAAAGAGGCTAATAGATTCTTCTCTGTACGAGTTCCTTTGATTGACTTTTCCATAGTTTCTTTTTTATTTGTCTGTTTCCTTTTCGTTTTCTGCGTGCAAAAGTAGGGATTAAATGTCAGACATACACCCTTTTTGTACCTACTTATAGGTAATCCGTATCTTTTAGTAATACAGAAATGTACTACAACGTGCCAAAAAAAGAGATGAAAGAAATCCTTTTTACCACCCTAAAAACAAGATAAATACAAGAATTTCGAACCATTACCACCCCACCCCTCGCCCAACAAATCCGTACAATTACTGACAAAACACACCCTTTTTAGGTAATCCCAGAAGGCGAGCTAGGCCACCCTCTTCGCCACAAGGGAAGAGCGACATGACAGAAGGAGACCGTACGCCCCTCCCTACTAAAACATGAACAAGACAACTCTCGAACGAGGACATAAGAAGGGAGCACACCACTACTGATAGTCGTACTAAGGGTTCATTTGCGAACTGCTTTTTAGATTTCTATTCCTAAAAGATTCTTCCCTTGCATCATCACCACATAATGCACAGGGGGTATTAGCACCTACCACAAGTACACGCCCTTTGTTTTATCTATGTAAAAAGAGACTCTTTCACATTATAGAAAGAGTGGTCTCAAAGCTCAAAGAGCGACCTCAGAATCAATATCAATATTCGCACGCCTAGCCTGCGCCATTTGCAGCTTGTGCGTAAGTTTATAATTCTTTCCGTCCTTATAGAAATTCCCACCCGTCTGCATGAAATGAAACCCGACTCTAGCCTCCTCGCATTGGCGACGCACATCTAACACCCATTCATAGTAGCAGGGGCGAGCGTTTCTTCCCGACTCACCACCCACGATAATGCGATCGATACCGCTCAACGAGCCGTGGAAGTCTACCATCTCGAGCATTGGCTCTACTATTATCTCACGATGGACGAGCGGCAGTGCCTGAAAAACCGGAAGACGCTCATCTACTCGTCGCTGATTTTCCATCGTACAACAGATATAAACACGGGCCTTTAGCTCAGCCCAAAAGCGAGGTAAACTCTCGGCAATGCGCTCAGGACGCTTGGTGACCATATAGAACTCCAAGTCCTTCCGCTCTCGCATCATCCGCCAAGCCTCCTCCCTCCAGGCATCTATTTCTTCGATAAAGAAATCCGACGAGAAGCACGTCATCACCATAGAGCCGGCAGGGATCTTCCAGTCTCCCCTCCTATCCCGCCTCATTGGCAGATAGAAGGCCGATGTTTTGCACACAATATTTGCATCTATCCCATGCTGCTCATCGCGCGTGAAAACGTAGCAATGCTTACACCCTTCGCTCTTTCGATGACAGCCGTGCACTAAATTCCAGAGTACCATTGCGCCTATTATCTATCCCAACATATTTGCCACAAATCCGAATCTGAGCAACATCCTCCTAACAAAGATAGCGACTCCCGGCTATTATCTCCAATCCTTTTACCAGGAACTTACAGAGACTGTTATTGTAGACAAAGAAGCGTCCGAGAAAGAAGCAAGGGGGATTCGTGGAGCCTCATAAGGGCTTGGATTGTAAGGCTTGGGGCAAAATAAGTATTACGATCACTCCTTAATAGAAATAGAAAAGGGCAAGCTCATAGATGAACTCGCCCGTAATCCGAAGAGCTTTACAACAACTGGGGACGCACCTGTACAGTCTTCTGCTCTCTCTGTTGGCAAAGATAAACGATCGCTTTCACTCTTGCAAGTGGGGGAAGTTTCCAAGGTGGTTGATGAGAACGGAGAACCTTTGGTCGTGTATCATGGTACACCGCTTTCCCGAAGTCAAACAACTCCGAATAGAGGATGACATAGAGAGGAAATGACGCTACCCTATCATAGTTCTGTTGCTCTAAAGAGGGCTAAAAAGACCAAGGTCTCGAGCTGAGCCCCCCCCTGCAGGGTAGAATTCTTTCGGAAATAGGCTGATTAGAAGGGAACATTCTGCCCGAAAAATCAAAAAGTATAGGGCAAGAGTTCTAAATTCCTCAGCCTGCATCCGTTCTCGTTTCAAGGGGCAAAAAAGAACACTCCCCTCTTCCGTCTTCCCCATCAACGGGAATAGACAAAAGAGAAGAGCGCAATTCATCCGAAATCTCTCGAGTGAGAGCCGGAGCCTACACCGGTCGCACTACATAAGCTACAGGGCGGTCTCCATCCACAAAGCCAAGTACATTATTCGTTAGCTCACGCGCCATAGAAAGACGAGCATCGTAGGTCTGCGTTCCCACATGGGGGGTCATTACCACATTGTCTAAGCGGAAGAGGGCCGCATTAGGCTTGTCGGCATCTTCGTATACATCAAGCGCTGCACCGGCAATTTTCCCGGAGGAAAGAGCCTCCACTAGGGCATTTTCGTCCACCACCGCTCCACGAGCGGTATTAACGAGGAGAGCCGAAGGCTTCATCCGAGCGAGCCTATCGGCATCCACAAGATGGCGAGAATCCTCATTAAGAGGGGTATGGAGAGAGACCACATCGGCTGTCTCAAATAGCGTATCAAGGTCGCAATAGGTCACACCGAGCTTCTGCTCTATCTCCTCCGAAAGCCTATGGCGTTTGTAGTAGAGCACCTTCATTCCAAAAGCCTGACAGCGCACGGCCACACTTCGACCTATATTGCCAAAGCCTACAATCCCTATTGTTTTACCGAGGAGGTCGAGCCCCAAGCGATCCAAACGAGAGGGCTTGAGATCTCTACCCATCGTGCGCAAAGTACGATCCCACTCCGCCGTGCGACGCGAAAGCGACAGCAAGAGGGCAAGGGCCAGCTCTGCCGTAGGCGCAATTACACTCTCGGGGGTATTGGCCACAGCAATCCCCTTCTCTCTACAATACTCGATGTCTATATTATTAAAGCCAACGGCATAATTGGCAATTAGCTTTAGATTGGGAGCCTTATCGATAATCTCTCTATCTATGGGAATGTCGAATACCGAACAGAGGATGGTGGCCGAGGGGATCTGCTCCATAATCTCTTGCCGAGAGAAGTCTCGTCCGTGAGGAGGACGCACAAGCTCAAAGCGCTCTTCGAGTTCTTCAAACCCCTCTTCGATGGTATCGAACGCCATGAGGATACGTTCTTTATGTCTGTCTGTCATATTACTAAGGTCTAATTGAATCCGACCACAAAGATAATCCTCTTTCCCTCTCCCTGCTCCCCAGAGAAGCAGAAAAGAGGGCGAAAGAGGAAAAAAAATTCACTCTCAGTCAAAAAAGATCTAGAGCCTCACAGTATCCACAAATAAACCTATATAACAGCCACTTACAAAACACACCTGCAAAAACAAGAAGGCAAAACCCACTCCGGAGAGAGAAAAAAAATTCGCCGACTATTGCACAAATAAAAAAAAGCAGTACCTTTGCTGTCGCTTTCGAGTTGAGAGAGCATCAAAAGTAAAACAGCAGAGGTTGTTTTATAGCTCTTGACAAAGACGGTCGAAGTACACTTCGAGTTTGGTGCGGTAGTTCAGTTGGTTAGAATACCTGCCTGTCACGCAGGGGGTCGCGGGTTCGAGTCCCGTCCGCACCGCAAAATGCGAAGTAAGTACTGAAGAATAAGATAGAAGTCGATTGTGTGCGGCTCTTTTCATTTGGGCCTAATGCCAGGAGAAGAGAGTAACAAAGAAGCCCAAGTGGCGGAATTGGTAGACGCGCTCGTTTCAGGTGCGAGTGTTTTGCGACGTGCAGGTTCGAGTCCTGTCTTGGGCACGACGACAGCTTTGAGGGCGACCTCAGACAACTTGAAACATTTTGCGCGAGTGGTGGAATTGGTAGACACGCTACTTTGAGGGGGTAGTGCCGGTTACGGTGTATGAGTTCAAATCTCATCTCGCGTACTTCCCTTTAAGCATTTATCCTTGGTATTGAGGGTAGGTGCTTTTTTATTTTTATACCCTAGAGAAACATAATCTTCGTCGATATTGAACCAAAGCAAGACTCATCTGTTCTACCAGTAGTAACAAACAAAAATTGTATTTGAAGATATGAAAATCAACGAAAAAGTAACAAAGGCCATCGACCTACAAATCAACCGCGAGATGTGGTCTTCCAACCTCTACCTTTCTATGTCTATGTACCTACAGCACAAGGGCTATGCAGGACTAGCAAAGTGGCTTATGGCTCAATCTAAAGAAGAGATGGAGCACGCTTACGATATGATGAACTTTGTAAACCGCCGCGGCGGCCGTGTGACCATCCTTCCTCTTGAGGAAGTTCCCACTGAATTCGGTTCTGTAGCAGACACCTTCACACAAGTATATGAGCACGAATGCAAGGTAACAGCCTGGATCGAAGAGCTCGTTCAGATTGCAGCCGCTGAGCACGACATGGCTTCTCAAGACTTCTTCTGGAAGTACATCCGTGAGCAAGTAGAGGAAGAAGACACCGCTTGCAGCATTATCGATCGCATCAACCTCTCTAAGGAGCAAAACCTAATTTTCTTGGACGAAGAGCTCGCCAAGAGTAGTCTTTAAGAGATCTCCATACTAGGCTTTAAGCCTTAAAAAGGAATTCCACGCAGTCCATCATCTCCCTCTCACTTGGGGTGCAGATGATGGGCTTTTTGTTGTATCTTTGTAATGATGGATACGAACAAGCCTTATAATATGGAGAGTGCAGACAAAATACTCTTAGTGGCCGCTATGCCCAAAGAGGCGCAAGAGCTTCTCCCCCTCTTCTCTGAGCCCCCGAAAAAGGAGGTATCACCTCTTGGCTTTGAGAGCTGGGAAGGCACTACACACAAAGGGCAGCCGTTGCTTCTTGTAACCACCGGTATTGGCAAAGTCTCCGTAGCCGTAGCCACGGCAGAGGCCATCCGCCTATTCTCTCCCACCCTAATACTCAATGTGGGGGTAAGTGGCACCCTCAGCCTGAGTGTGGAGAGAGGCGATATAGTGGTGGCTAGTTGGGTTTGCTATCACGACGTCTATTGCGGAGCCGAAATCCCCTATGGGCAAGTACAAGGTTACCCTCTGCGTTATCCCGTAGAGACTTCTCTCGTTGAGAAATTCAGGGAGACAGAGGTTCCTTTCCATCTAGGAGGGGTAGCCTGTGGAGACCGATTCTTATCCTCCCCTGCCGAGTTCTCCTTTATCAAAACTAACTTCCCCGACGCTCTCGCCTTAGACATGGAGAGTGCCGCCGTAGCGCAGACAGCCTACATCCACCACCTCCCCTTGATGGTGATCCGGCTCATCAGCGACACCCCGGACCGCGCCGATGGCTATGCGCAGTACTGCCAATTTTGGAAAGAAAAGGCATTCCGCACCGAGCGATTCGCCGCCATCCATCAACTCATTAATGCAATCTAGTATAATCAAATACGCACCCTAAAAATGGAGAAGATACCTAGTTTTCAACTCGATCATATCCGCCTCAAACGAGGCATCTACGTATCCCGCAAAGACCGCTTTGGCGATGTGGTAATTACCACTTTCGACATTCGCATGAAGGAGCCCAATCGGGAACCCGTGATGGGCGTACCCGAGTTGCATACCATTGAGCACCTTGCAGCCACCTACCTTCGCAACGATCCCGAGTGGCGCGATCGCATTGTTTACTGGGGGCCTATGGGGTGCCTTACGGGCAACTACCTCCTTATCAAGGGAGATCTCTCCTCCCACGACATCCTGGACTTAATGCGAGCCACGTTCCGCTTTGTGCGCGATTTCGAGGGCGTAGTACCCGGCACCGAGCCTAGAGACTGTGGGAATTGTCTCCTGCACAACCTCCCCATGGCACGCTACGAAGCCGAGAAGTACCTTCGAGAAGTACTCGACGTGGCAACAGAAGAGAATCTTGTTTATCCCTCCTAATCCCTAGAGAGCCTTCAAGAAAAATGGCTACTTTTGCCTACGAAGAATAACTATAGCAACAACCTCTGATATGCAGTTTAAAATAGCCTCCGGAGAGCTTTCGACCCTCCTTCAGAACCAAAGTAAAGTAGTGCCTACCGTCTATAATGAGATGCCGGTACTCACCTACTTCCTTTTCGAAATACAAGACAACAACCTATACGTAACAGGCTCTGACGGTATGATGCGAAGCCGCGGGGTACTCCCCGTGATCACCTCAGAAGGGAACGCGACCTTTGCCGTTCATCCCAAGGATATATTGGAATACGTAAAGGGACTGCCCGACCAACCCCTCCTTTTCGACTACGAAGCGGAGACCTCTACCCTACTGATGACTTTCGAAGGGGGCTACATCCGTTTTGCAACGAGCGATGGCGAGCTCTATCCTAAGGACGATAAAGACAGAGAAGAGGCCGAAACGGCACACGTAGCCACTATGTCTGCCTCTGCTATGCGTCGTGGATTGGATCTTACCATTGGCTCTATGGCAGAGGATGCTAGGCGACCCATCCTTGCTTCGGTGTGCTTCGACTTCAAAGCAAAGTACCTTGCAATGGTAGCTACCTCTACCGAGATCCTTACGAAATATACAGACTCTAGCGTGGTGGATCCCTCTATTGTGGAGCCGGCCGACGTGCGAGTACAATCGCCCTATCAGTTCTGTTTGCCCCAAAAGATGGCGAACTTCTTGCGCGCTCTCTTGGCGTCTTTTACAGATGAAGAGGTAACTCTCTCGCACACGGACCGCAAGGCGTTCTTCAAAGTTGGTAACATCGAGGCCTCTACTCGCCTCGTAGAGGGCCGTTATCCGCCCTATGATTCTGTAATTCCTAAAGACAACCCTCACCGCATCTCCATAGAAGGGCGTCTATTTGTGCCTGCCATCAAGCGCATGAACTCCTTTATGAGCAGCCCCAATCACCCCCTAGTGATGCAGATGTCTATCGATGGGAATTTATTGACAGTCAGCATGGATGTACAAGACGTACGGCAGGCCGAGCAACGCTTCCCAATAGAGAATCCCTCTAACCTCAGCATGAAGCTCCGCTTTAAGGTACATAGCTTTATTGCCCTTATCAATACAATTGAGTCGAGCAACATCGTCTTTGAGATTGCCGATGCCTCTCGAGCTATGGTTATCATTCCCTCCGAAAACCCCAAGGATACGGAACTAACCAATGTGATCATGCCCATTACTACGGCTCGCTAAAATTGCCCTTCTTCTATGGAACTACAGCTCAAGCGTCCACTTGTATTCTTCGATATCGAGTCCACGGGGCTCAGCCCCGAGAAGGATCGTATCGTAGAGATTTCCCTTATCAAAGTCTACCCCGATGGGCACGAAGAGGTGCGCACGCGGCGTATCAATCCGGAGTGCCACATCCCCGAGGAGAGCACGGCAGTCCACGGCATTACCGATGATGACGTGCGCGATTGTCCCACATTTCGGCAGGTGGCCAAGAGCTTGGCTTCTATGATTCAAGGGTGCGACATTGCGGGCTACAACTCCAATCGCTTCGACGTTCCCCTCCTAGGAGAAGAATTTATCCGAGCCGGCGTAGAGGTCGATTTCTCGCGCTGCCGTTTCATCGACGTGCAAACGATCTTCCATAAAATGGAGCGCCGCACCCTAGAGGCTGCGTACAAATTCTATTGCGAAAAGGACTTGACCGAGGCTCACTCTGCCGAAGCCGACACTCGCGCCACGCTCGAAGTGCTCAAGGCTCAGCTAGACCGCTATCCCGAAGATCTGCAAAACGATGTTGAGTTCCTCTCTTCTTTTACAACGCAGCAGCGGAATCTCGACTTGGCAGGACGCTTCGTTTACAACGAAAAAGACGAGGTCGTGATTAACTTTGGCAAGCACAAAGGCACTCCCGTTGCCGAGGTGCTCAAAAAAGAACCCGGGTATTACGACTGGGTGATGAAGGCCGACTTCTCCGAAGACACCAAACAGCACCTCACACGCCTTCGCTTCAAACTCGCATCCGAAAACAACTAATCAAACCCCACCATCAAGCCTTTTATGAGCCTTCAAGGTAAGCATATTGTTCTGGGCATTACGGGCAGCATTGCGGCCTATAAGAGTGCTACGCTTATTCGCCTTCTCATAAAAAAGGGGGCCGAGGTGCAGGTCGTCATCACCCCTTCGGGCAAAGAATTTATTACTCCCCTTACCCTCTCCACTCTTACACAAAAGCCTGTAGTCTCGGAGTTTTTCGACCGCCGAGATGGGTCTTGGCACAGCCACGTCTCTTTGGGATTGTGGGCCGATCTCATGCTTATCGCACCGGCTTCGGCAGCCACCCTCGCCAAGATGGCAACAGGAGTTGCCGACAATATGTTGCTCACCACGTACCTTTCCATGAAAGCTCCAGTCTGGGTGGCTCCTGCCATGGACCTAGACATGTATCGCCATCCTGCAACTCAGAGTAATCTACAGACCCTCCGCGAGCGAGGAGTGCACGTCGTAGAGCCGGGAGACGGCTTTCTAGCAAGTGGGCTGGAGGGCAAAGGGCGTATGGAAGAGCCCGAGCAAATTGCACAAGCCGTGGCCGACTTCTTTGAGGCTAAAGAGCCAGGATGCAAAGAGCCTAGCCTAGCCGGGATAGAAGTGCTCATCACAGCAGGCCCCACCTACGAGCCGATTGATGCCGTCCGTTTTATCGGGAATTACTCCTCCGGACGAATGGGATATGCACTCGCTGCTGAGTGCGCTCGCCGAGGAGCCCAAGTTCATCTCGTCTCCGGCCCCTCCTCTCTGCCCGATCCTCAAGGGGTGCATGTGGAGAGAGTATCAACGGCCTGCGAGATGCTAGCCGCCTGCCAAAAAGTTTCAAACTCATGCCGCCTTGCCATTTTTTCCGCTGCTGTGGCAGACTATCGCCCCGAGCATAAAGCGGAAGGCAAGATGAAACGAGAAAGCACAGGCGCCTCCATGTCTCTCTCTCTTGTAAAGAATCCGGACATTGCCGCCACGCTGGGAGCAGAAAAAAAGGAGAAGCAAATCATGGTAGGTTTCGCCTTGGAGACCTCTTCTAATCACGAGGAGGCAAGGCGCAAGATGGCACGTAAGGGAATGGATCTTATGGTGCTCAATTCTATAAACGACAAGGGAGCCGGCTTTGGCACTCCGACTAATAAAGTCACCTTGATTCCCCAAGAGGGAGAGCCTTTGGAGTGCTCTCTCAAGAGCAAAGAAGAGGTAGCAAAGGACATCCTCAACTACCTTACAAACCATTATTTGCAGTGATGAAGGCGATCCGTTCATTTCTGATTTTGCTTTGCCTACTGCTGGGTGTAGGGCCGATCTCTGCACAAGAGCTCAAAGCAAAAGTTACGATCAATACCGAACGACTGGGGTCGGTCAATGCCAGCCAGTTCGCAGAAATGGAACGCCAACTAACCGACATGCTCAACAATACGCATTGGACTTCGCTGCAATACTCCCCTGCGGAACGCATCGAATGCGCCTTTGCCATTAACCTTACCGCCGTAGAAGAGGAGCGTAAGTACGCCGGAGAGCTTTACATCACGGCACAACGCCCTGTCTTCAACAGCTCCTACCAATCCCCTCTTCTCGTTTGGCGCGACCGAGAACTCAACTTCGATTACCAATCCTTCGACGTCTTAACGTACTCCCCCAACGACATAGGAAGCAACCTCATTGCCAGCATCGTTTTCTATGCATACTACATAATCGCTCTCGACCTCGATAGCTTCTCGCCCTTGGGAGGCAACGTGGCTCGTGACGAGATGCGGCAGCTCGTCAATATTGCCGGGCAGGCAAGCACGGAGTGGAAAGGATGGAAAGCCTACGACAACGACTACAACAGATACGCCATAGCAGAGGCCCTCAGCGATCCCACTCAAGAGCCATTCCGCCAAATGTGGTACACCTATCACCGAAAAGGATTAGACGAACTTGTTGCCAACGTGCAGCGGGGGCGCACCACCCTTTTAGAGGCTCTTAATCAACTCGAGGAGGTCTGGAAAAACACCCCTCGCTCCCCACTTCTCATTCTTTTCTCCCAAACCAAACTTTCCGAATTGGTCAAAGTGGCAGAGAAAGCTACCTCCGAAGAGAAGCAAGCGGCCTACAAGCTCCTCAATAAGATATACCCCACAGAGGGTAATACGCTCGATGTGCTCAAGCGTTAACTTCCCCCAAATCGCTAAAAAACAATAGACACGAATGCTCCAACTCCTCAGGATTCAAGATTTTATTCTCATCGATCTCTTGGAGGTCTCTTTTGCCTCCGGCTTTACTTCCATCACGGGAGAGACGGGTGCAGGTAAGAGCATTTTCGTTGGAGCGCTCTCGATGTTGCAAGGCCGCCGTGCCGATAGTAGTCTCGTCAAGGCTGGGGCAAAACGAAGCGTTATAGAGGCAACCTTTGTAGCACTCCCCCCACATGTGGAGGAATGGTTGCGCCAAAAGGATCTTTGGATGGAGGATGGTGCTTGTGTGGTATGGCGAGAAATCTCCGCCATGGGGCGCAGTAGATGTTTCATCAACGATACGCCCGTCCCCCTCGCTACGCTGGCAGAGTTGGGCGTTCTACTCATCGACATTCACTCGCAACACCAGAATCTGCAGCTTTCGAGCAACCAATTCCAACTGCACATAGTAGACCGGATGTCGGACGATCCTCAACTCCTCCCCGCCTACAAGACCTCATACACTCAATACGAAGAGGCCACCCGCACTCTCGAGGAGCTGAAAAGTCAAATAGCTCGCAGCAGAGAGGAGTATGACTACAACCTATTCCGCTACCAAGAGTTGATCGACGCCCAACTCGTAGAGGGCGAAGAAGAGGGATTGCTTGAGGAGGAGACCCTTTTGCGTCATGCCGATGAAATCAAGAGCACCCTCTACCAAGTGCAAGAGATGCTCGACGGAGAATCCTCAAACGTGATCGGCCAGCTCTCCGGAGCCATTCGCCAACTCGAAGAGATAACAAGCAAGTTCCCGAGAGTCGAAAGCCACCTGGAGCGGTTGAACTCCTGCGCCATAGAGATGCGCGATGTGGCTAGAGACCTCGCCTCTTTTACCGAGCAGGTAGATACCGATCCCGAGGCTCTTGCTCACGTAACGGCGCGCCTCGACCTCATCAATATGCTGTGCCAAAAGTACCATCACCCGGATACAAAAGGACTTATCGCCCTCCGCGAAGATCTTCACAAGAAGGTGCAATTCTGCGATGGGCAAGAAGACCTTCTCCTAGAGGCTGAAAAAAAATCCACAGCTGCCCTAAAAGAGGTGCGACTTCTGGGTGAAAAATTATCGAAAACCAGGCAAAGTACCGCCCTAAAACTAGGCAAGAAATTGTCGGAAGAACTACGGCTACTCGAGATGCCCCATGCCCGAGTAGAATTTAGGGTAACGCCCCTAGAAGCTCCCTCACCCACGGGTTACGATCGCGTGGAGGTGCTCTTTAGTGCGAATGGGGATGCCGAGTTACAACCCGTAGGGAGCGTTGCCTCCGGAGGCGAAATGGCACGTTTGATGCTCACTATCAAGGCGATGCTTGCTGCGTGTGATCACCTCCCAACCATTCTTTTTGACGAGATCGATACAGGAGTCTCTGGGCGCGTGGCAGATCGTATGGGGCAGGTACTCCGATCCATGGGGCACCACCTGCAGGTCATCGCCATCACCCATTTGCCTCAAATTGCAGCACGTAGCGAAGCGCAAATGGCCATCTTGAAGCATTACAACGAAGAGACAGAAAGAGCCTCTACCGAGCTACGCACCCTCTCGCCCCAAGAGCGCGAAGAGGAGGTGGCACGCCTCATCAGCGGCTCCGTTATTACCCCAGTAGCCATTGCTGCTGCCCAAGAATTACTACAAAACAATGATTAAAGAAAAAATCATATTTGGCATACACTCCGTACAAGAAGCCCTAGAGGCTGGCCAGGAGATTGACAAGATTTACCTGCGCCGTGCGCTCGTTTCGGAGGAGGTTCGCGCCATCAAACGATTAGCACGAGAGCAAAGAGTCCCCGTCCTAGAGGTGCCCGTGGAGCGACTCAATCGCTTTACAAGAGGCGCCCATCAGGGCTGTGTTGCCATCATTGCACAGGTCTCTTACACTCCGTTGGAGATGCTGGTCCCTCAGATTTTTGAGCGAGGAGAAGATCCCCTTATCGTGCTACTCGATGGGGTGACAGATACACGCAACTTTGGTGCAATAGCACGCTCTGCCGAGTGTGCAGGCGCTCATGCCCTTGTGATTGCCGAGAGAGGGAGCGTCTCCGTCTCCGCAGATGCCGTGAATGCTTCCGCCGGAGCCCTGATGCGTATTCCCGTGTGCAGAGTGCCCTCAATAAGCGGAGCTGTAGGCTACCTCGCCGAGTGCGGACTCCAGATTGTTGTCGCCAACGAGAAGGCAGAAAACAGCTACTACACGGCCGATCTTACGGGGCCTCTGGCTCTCGTGATGGGGAGTGAGCACGAAGGGGTTTCGCCACAAGTGGCTCGACTTGCCACGCTATCGGTAGCCATCCCCCAAGTGGGAGAGATTGGCTCCCTCAACGTATCAGTAGCCGCAGGGATACTCCTTTTTGAGTCTCTCCGCCAGAAGCAAACGAAATGAATATCACCTAATTATAGAGAAGAGATATGAAGAAAGTAATTAGCACGACCAATGCTCCTGCAGCCATTGGTCCCTACAGCCAGGCTGTAGAGTTCGACAACATGCTTATAACAAGTGGCCAGTTGGGTCTCGACCCCAAGACCGGTGCTTTTGTAGAAGGAGGCGTAACGGAGCAAACGGAACAGGTATTCCGCAACCTCAAAGCCATCCTCGACGAAGCCGGATACACCTTCGATCACGTTATCAAAACAACTTGCTTTTTGGCCGATATGGCGGACTTTGCCGCTATGAATGCCGTGTACGAAAAGAACTTCTCGGGTGCTTTCCCGGCTCGCTCTGCAGTTGCCGTAAAAACGCTTCCCAAGAACGGACTTATCGAAATTGAAGTAATCGCTCGTAAGTAATCCGACCTACGAGGTGCCCACAGAGAGGTGAGGAATCTTGAGAAGCCTCGCCTTTTGGGCACCCTTTTTTTTGTCCCGTTCGAGAAAGTTATAGCTCTCTTCTCAGGGCCTAACGCCCCTCTCCTTGCTATATAGCGACCCCTACCGCAGGCCTTTAGAGCCTAGCTAGTTTTTCTTTATCCCCCTTATGAAACAACCTTTGCCCCCTACATCCGACCCTACGGAGCATCTTTTCACCTCTCTCCGTGAGCACCCTTCTATTGGCTCTCTAGCTCAGACTCTATCTTCCATTCAGCCCGGGGAGGCAGTGCGTTATCGGGGAGTAGCTGGGTCGGCTCTTGCGGTTATCGTGGCTGGGCTTCACCTACGAGAAGACGCACAACCCCTACTAATTGTAGCCAATGACGAGGAGAGCGCAGGGTATCTCTATAGTGATTTAACCCAAATCTTAGGGCGCGAATCGGTTCTCTTCTTCCCCTCTAGTTACCGCCGTCACATCCGCTATGGGCATACCGATGCAGGGAGCGAAGTTCTTCGTTCGGAGCTCATCGCCCGCCTCTCATTGGGTGAATGCCCGATTATTGTATCCCACCCCTTTGCGCTGGCGGAGGGGATCCCCCATGCCAACGAAGTGGAGACGCATGTCCGCTCCCTACGTGTGGGAGAGGAGGTGGATAGGCAACAGCTCCGTGCCTGGTTCGTGGATGAGGGGTTTACCGTTACGGACTATGTATACCAACCCGGGGAGGTGGCCTTCCGTGGTAGCATCGTAGATATATTTGCGTACAACGCAGAGCGACCCATCCGATTAGACTTCTTCGACACCGAGATAGAGAGTATCCGTTCGTTTGATATAGACACACAGCTCTCACACGAAAAGCTAGAAGAGGTTACCCTCTCCTCCAATCTTGCCAACATGGCAGGGGGTGAAAAGGGACAATCGCTCTTCTCGTTTCTCTCCCAAGACTATACGCTACTCTTTACCGATTATGAGGCGGCATTGGGGCGAATAACTCAGCTATACCAAGAGGAGGCCCTGCTTGTAGAGGGGGAGGGATTTTCCTCTACCGAAGAGATGAGAGCCAAGCTAATCGCCCTCGAGACACTACCCCAAGAGATCCACTGCCATCGCCTGATTTTGGGGATGCTCCCCTCGGGCTTGGAAGCTACGAAAACAGTAGAGTTTGCCACCCTTCCCCAGCCCCTATTCCATAAGAATTTTGATCTTCTTATTGAGGGCTTAAAGCACTATAAAGAGAAGGGGTATAGGGTATGGTTCCTCACCGAGAGCACACCACAAGCAGAGCGTTTGAGGGAGATACTAAGCGATTTGGGCGAAGCCTCTCTGATGCCCGACCCTCTCCCCTTGACCCTACACGAGGGGTTCGAAGACGCCGATAGCGCCATGGTCTTCCTGACCGATCACCAGATATTTGAGCGTTATCACAAGTATCGCTTGCAGAGCGACCGCATCCGCACGGGCGGAGTCTCGCTTTCCCTCAAAGAACTCAAGAGCTTCACCCCCGGCGATTTTATCGTGCATTACGACCACGGAATCGGGCGTTTTGCAGGGCTATTCACCCAACGCGACGGGGAGAAGCAGCAAGAAGTGGTGAAAATTGACTACCGAGATGGCGCCTACATCCTCGTGAGTGTACATAACCTCAGGAAGCTCTCGAAGTACCGAAACAGGGATGACGAACCTCCCAAACTGAGCGAATTAGGCGGAGGAGCGTGGAACAGACTAAAGGAGCGCACCAAGAAGCGAGTAAAGGATATTGCGCGAGACTTGATCCGGCTCTATGCAGCGCGCCGAGAGTCTGAGGGTTTCGCTTTTAGCCCCGATAGCTACTTACAACATGAGCTGGAGGCCTCGTTTATCTACGAAGAGACGCCCGACCAACTCAAGGCTATGGAGGCCGTGAAGCAGGATATGGAGCAACCGCGCCCCATGGATCGGCTCATTTGTGGCGATGTAGGCTTCGGCAAAACAGAGATCGCTATACGTGCGGCATTCAAGGCAGTAGCGGATAGCAAACAGGTGGCAGTACTGGTACCCACCACCATTCTTGCCTACCAGCATTATCGTACCTTTTCGGAGCGGCTCAAAGATTTGCCCGTGCGTGTCGCTTACTTCTCACGCGCTCAGTCGGCAAAGGAATCGAAGCAATTGCTAGAAGACCTCAAGGAGGGGAAAATAGATATTGTGGTAGGGACTCATCGGCTTGTGGGGAAGAATGTGCAGTTCAAAGACCTGGGACTACTCGTAATTGACGAGGAACAGAAGTTTGGGGTAGCCGTAAAAGAAAAATTGCGCTCGCTACAAGTGAATGTAGACACCCTCACCATGAGCGCAACCCCCATCCCACGCACCCTGCAATTCTCCCTTATGGGCACACGCGACTTAAGCAACATCCTCACTCCTCCTCGCAATCGTTACCCCGTAGCTACCGAGGTAATTCGCTTCGACCCTGAGGCTATTGCCGAGGCCATTAACTTCGAGCTAAGCCGCAATGGACAGGTATTCTTTGTCCATAACCGCATTGACGATATAGAGGGAATTGCACGCATGATACAGCAGCGCATCCCCGATTGCCGAATTGCCGTAGGGCATGGACGCATGAACCAAACTGAGCTGGAGCAACTCTTTGTCTCCTTCTCGCAACATGAGTTTGATGTGCTCGTCTCTACCACCATTGTGGAGAATGGCATTGATGTTTCTAATGCCAATACCATTATAATAGACAGTGCGCACCATTTTGGTTTGAGCGATTTGCATCAGTTGCGAGGGCGTGTGGGACGCTCCTCTCGAAAGGCATTTTGCTACCTTATTACCCCTCCCATGGATCTCTTGCCGGAGGCATCGCAGCGTCGCTTACGAGCCATTGAGAGCTATTCAGACCTCGGCAGCGGCATCCGAATTGCCATGCAAGATCTCGATATTAGAGGGGCCGGTAATGTATTCGGTAGCGAGCAGAGCGGTTTTATTGCCGACCTAGGATTCGATGCTTATCATAAGGTATTCGACGAGGCGGTGCGAGAGGTAAAGCGAGAGGAGTTTGAGGAGCTTTTCCAAGACGAGAGCGCAGAACTGGCCGCCGAGGAGGACTGCCCCTTCGAGAGCGATCTCTATTTATCGTTACCTCCCGACTACGTTCCTCAAGACTCCGAGCGCATCAGCCTTTACAGAGAGCTAGACAATCTTACGACAGAAGAGGAGGTAAAGGAATTCCGTGAGCGGCTCGAAGATCGCTTCGGACGACTGCCCTCGCAAGTAGAGCAGCTTATCTTGGTACCCATTTTGCGCCGCTGGGGTCGATCACTCGGCGTGCAGCGCATTGTACTACGGTCGGGCGTTCTTTACTTTTTCTTACCCGAGGATCCGGATTCGCCTTACTATCAGGGGCCTCTTTTTGGGCAGCTTATTGCCTATGCTTCGTTCCACCATCGCCAGTGTAGATTAGAAGAAAGCAAGAAAGGGCTTCGCATGGTACGTTTTTCGGGCATCGGCTCTGTTGGCGAGATTATCACGCTCATCCGCACCATTCTTGGGGAGCAAGCATAATTCCCCTCCCTCTTCTCGAATTAAGAAATAGGTTTCGTCTTTTTCCCTAGATAGTGAAGCCGCTCTTCTGTAGGGAGCTTCTCTATCGAATAGCGCAACATGGTACGAGGCATAACATGGGCGTAGCGATTGAGGAAATCTCGAAGAAGATCAAGCCTTTTCTTCCCCACCTCACGCAGCATCCAGCCCACAGCTTTGTGCATAAGATCATGAGGATGATGCAATAGTTCTTCAGCAAGACAAAGGGTCTCTTGGCAGTCCCCCTCACGGATAAATGCCCAAGTAGAGACAACGGCAATGCGCTGCTCCCACATATTAGAGCTACGGGCAAGCTGATAGAGAGGTGAGCGATCGCGTCGGAGCAGATGGGCTCCCACTATTTTATAGGCACTTAGGTCTACCAAATCCCAATTGTTAATTCCCGGAGTATGCTCGAGGTAAAAGTTATACACCGCCTCAGGCTCCCGTTTGTATTTCTCCACCAAAGTAAGAAGAGCTGCAAGGCGACATTCGTGCCAAGGGCTGGCGAGTAGCTCTTCGAGATCCTGCCAATTCACTTTCTCTTTGTAGGCCTTACTTACGGAGCGCACCTCGGGTACCGTTACCCCCAAGAAGCGGTCGCCTTCGCCATACTCGCCCGGCTGGCATTTGAAAAATCGGCTCAAGTCTCGTGCTTTCTCCTCTCCACCTCGAGCGCGGAGTTGCTCAAAAATCTCGTTCGCAATGGTCATTTTTCTGAGGGATTGGGTAGGTAGAGATCAGGAATGCAGCCATAAGGCTCATAGCAATAAGGTATTGACTTAAGCAGGTAATCACCTCAATAAGCATGACAACCAGCATAATCACCACATAGATAAGGGCGGCATAGTTGCGGCTGCGCAGGGCATATCTTAGGTAGGAAATGAATATCACGACCCAAAGCAATAGGCTTATAATCCCCCCCTCTACGTAGCACAAAAGATATTGATTGTGGAAGTGTGTGGCATACTCTCCCTGATAGAAAGGAGAGATAAGAGCCTTAGCAGAGCCTAGTCCATAGCCCCAAAGGGGGTTCTCTTTTAGATACATGATGGCCGTCTCGAAGAGGTTAAGGCGGTGCTCATCTATGAGGTATTTCAAGGCCGATGGATAGCACAAAAAGAGAAGAAGAGCAGCCACCACGATAATAGGGAGTAGGAGCAAAATTCGCTTCTTCTGAGTACCTTTTTGTGGGAAGACAAGGGTCGTAAAAAAGTAGAGAAGCCCAAGGGAAAAAGCTCCGCACAAGACTAACATCAAAATCCTACTTTGGAATATGAACACGAAGAGGAGGAACCCCACAAGAGACCCCACTAAAAGGTTTCTGATCTCGGGCAGACGCTCTTTCTCCAGCAGCCAGTAGAGAATGGGGGCTAGCATGATAAAGCCCAGGTAGGTGTAGTGTTGGAAGCCAAAAAGAGAACCCAAAAAGAGCGTCCCCATCGGCGTCCCATTAAACACAAAATACATCTTTTCAAGCCCAAAGGCTGCCCCCAGAGAGGTATCAGTAGCCCAACATACCACTACATAAATCGCTACAATGCTGAGGAGGTAGAGGTAGCTAATACGTAGGGCATAGTGCATAAAGACGCGTATATCACGAGGATGCGGAGGATACATCAGCAGTAGGAAAATCGAGGGTAGTAGGCTGGCTTCGCGTATCCACCACTCCAGAGAAACAGCACGATTGGGAGACCAAAGGAGGGTGCAAAGGTCGTACAATAAGAAAATCCCAATGGCAAGGATATAGCCACGAGGTTGCCACGAGGGGCGTTCGCCCAGGCGTACAGCACGAGCGATATAGAGCACCATCCCCACAAGAAATGGAGCTATCGTACCTATAACGCTGGGGATAACACCAAATAAAAGGTTGGCATACCCTAGCACCCAGCAGGCAATGGCACCCTGGCGTAGCCGCTCGCTTCCCTCCTCGTGCCTAAGGTGCGAGAGGAAAGATTTCCCTTGTGATGTACGCGGATAGAGAATGGTAATGAGAAAAGCTACCACTAGTGCGACATAGAGGGGGGGACCTAAAGGTTTGAGCCCTCCCACCAGATTGAAGACAATCAGAGGGCGAATCTCCTCAGCAACCAGGGGATAGCACGCAAAAACAATCCCCCAAACGAGAAGGGGAAGTAGAAGGAGTAAAAACCATTGCTGCCCTTTGTAGGATACTTTCTCGTTCAGCTCCGTTATGCGTTTAGCTTCTTCCATAAAATTAGGAGGGCTCTTTCTCTCAGGATATTTGACCCTAAGAAAGGGCTCCCAACACCGGAACAAAAGTACTGCATTCCTCCGTAATACATAAAATCTAGAGAGGGAGATAGGAGAGCAACCCACAGACACCCCAAAAGGGAGATAAAACAAATAGACAGAAGGCAGAAGGAATGAAATACAATTCGAAAGCCCACTCTTCAAGAAAACATCAAAAGTACACATCAAGCATATCTATTTAGAATTTTATTTATACCTTTACAAGCGAAGGGAATCAATAAAAGAAAGAGCATCAAGTTGTCTCCAACACTTTCTCACATGTATCAGAAGCATTAAACACTTATTGGCATTATGAAAAAACTAAACACACTGACCTTGTTACTATCTGTAGTCCTTCTTCATGCCTGCACACCAAAGACAGAATGGGATAAAGCGAAATGGCATAAATATGCTATTGAATCCTATTACGTACCAAATTATGTTTATGTAGCGAAAGCAGAAAGGTCAGAAGACCTTTCTAAACTCTATTGGAATCTTTGGTTCAGTCGTTCTGAAGAATCCTCTATCACGGAGAAGACAAATAAAGAATTGTTTGAAAAGATAGCACGAGAGCATGGCGAAACGGGAGTAGGATTTTATGCCTTTCCTCCCATGTTACCATGTCTATATGGAGTCCAAAAGATTGAGGTTGCAGGCTACAATAAAGAGAATGAGACCTCACTCTCTCACATCATCTTTCTTTCGAGTTATAGTATTGAACCATTCATCCAAAGAGGATATAAAACGGATTTTCATGGGATATGGACCCCTATAGATCTATCTTTGGAGAGTATTATCAACTATGATTATTTCCCATTCCCAACAAAGGGACATGGATTTCTTCTCTCCTGCGACAAGAATAACATAGAAGGTAAGTTCGATCGGGTAGAGGTGCGTGTGACCCTCAAAGACGGCAAAACACTCCGCACCGACATGCCGCTGTAGACAGCGGCGAGGCTCTCTGTAACACACTGTAAAAACGAAGAGAAAGGGGTTCGAGACAAGGCTAGAGTATTCCAAGTCTTACCGAGATTTAGGAGTACCTCCGAGGGGAATCGAACCCCTATCTAAAGTTTAGGAAACTTCTATTCTATCCGTTGAACTACAGAGGCAAACTACTCAGCAAAAGAGAGGAAAGAGACCTCCTCCTTGCCATACTTAGGGCAAAAGTAGCGAATTATCAGCGATTGACCGATAGTTTACGCTACCTTTGCACCAAAGTTATTAGAGACTAAAGTATGCAAGAGAAAATCCTCATCCTCGACTTTGGATCCCAGACGACTCAATTGATCGGGAGACGCATCCGCGACCTCAACACCTACTGCGAAATTGTACCCTACAACAAGCTACCTGAGGGGCTAGAGGGAGTGCGCGGCATTATACTATCGGGTAGTCCCTACTCAGTATATGACCCCAAAGCCTTTAAGACCACCCTTTCTACACTGCGTGGGCGCTGCCCTCTCCTTGGCATCTGCTACGGAGCGCAGAGTCTCGTCTATCAAGCCGGAGGGATGGTAGAGCCGGGGGCAACTCGAGAGTACGGCCCCGCTAAACTAGAACTTACCGCCCCAGAAGATCCCCTCCTCAAGGGGATGACCAAAGGCAACACAGTATGGATGAGCCATGGGGATACCATCACCCGACTCCCCGAGGGCTTCCGCGCCATAGCGCGCACACCTGAGGTGGAGAATGCCGCCTTCCGCATCGAAGGGGAAGAGACTTGGGGCGTACAATTCCATCCCGAAGCCTTCCACAGCGAAGAGGGTACCAAGCTACTTGCCAACTTTATTGACATCGTGGGGATTGGGGGCAACTGGTCGCCAGACGCCTTTATCGAGCGCACCGTAGCAGAGCTGCGTGAGCAACTCCAAAACGACAAAGTACTCCTCGCCCTCAGTGGCGGCGTGGATAGTTCGGTAGTGGCTGTGCTCCTAAACAAAGCAATCGGGCGCAACCTCACCTGTATATTTGTGGATCATGGTTTGCTAAGAAAAGACGAGGCAACCCAAGTGATGCAAGACTACCGCCACCTCGGTCTCAACGTAATTGGTGTAGATGCTCACGAGCAATTCTATAACGCCCTAGCCGGAGTAACCGACCCCGAGCAGAAGAGAAAAATCATCGGCAAGGGCTTCATCGATGTATTCGAAGCCGAAGCTACCAAAATAAAGGATGTGAAATGGCTCGGTCAGGGGACTATCTATCCCGACATTATTGAGTCTATCAACATTACGGGTATGGTCATCAAGAGCCACCACAACGTGGGAGGTCTCCCCGAGCGTATGAAGCTCAAGCTCGTAGAGCCTATCCGTGCCCTTTTCAAAGACGAAGTGCGCCGTGTGGGTCGTGCCCTCGGCATGCAAGCCCACCTTTTGGAGCGCCACCCCTTCCCCGGACCCGGGCTAGGGATCCGCATCCTAGGGGAAATCACCCCCGAGAAAGTACGTATCCTACAAGAAGCGGATGCTATCTACATGAACGAAATGCGCCGCCAAGGCCTCTACAACGAGGTGTGGCAAGCCGGAGCCATCCTACTACCTGTGAAGAGTGTAGGGGTGATGGGAGACGAGCGCACCTACGAGTACACCGTTGCCCTACGCGCCGTAACGAGTGTAGATGCCATGAGCGCAGACTGGAGCCGACTCCCCTACGAGTTTTTGGCAAAAGTCTCCAACGAGATCATCAACAAGGTGAAGGGGGTTAATCGCGTTGTGTACGATATCTCCTCCAAGCCACCCAGCACCATTGAGTGGGAATAACCCAACAATTTTCTAAAAACGACTAAACGCCTCCTAGGGAGCAAGGTATAGACAGAGATGAGATCTACCCCATACCTTCCTCCTTAGGGCTTGTTTCGCTACCCATTCTCTTCGCATCTACAAGGTCTCAACGAGAGCAACCCTATTCTAAAAGACAATATCAAGAGCCTCTCTCTTCTCCCATGAAGAGGGGAATAAATGGTACTAATCCAATAGAGAAAACCAATGTCTACTTATCAACCCGAAGACTCCCGCAAAGTAACAACGCACCGACTACGAGAGATGAAAGAGCGTGGAGAAAAAATCGCTATGCTCACGGCCTACGACTTCACCATGGCTACCCTTGTAGATAGTGCCGGCATGGATGTAATACTGGTAGGGGACTCTGCCTCCAACATTATGGCGGGCAACACCACCACCCTCCCCATTACTCTTGATCAGATGATCTACCATGGGAAGTCTGTAATGAAGGCGGTAAAGCGGGCATTGGTCGTAGTGGATCTCCCCTTCGGATCGTACCAAGGTAACCCGATGCAGGCGCTAGACTCTGCCATCAAGGTGATGAAGATCACCCATGCGGATGCCATCAAAGTAGAAGGGGGGAGCGAGATTAGCGAATCCATCCAGCGCATCCTCTCGGCAGGGATCCCCGTAATGGGGCACCTCGGTCTCACCCCTCAATCTATCAATAAATTCGGCTCCTACAACGTACGAGCTCGGGAAGAAGCAGAAGCCAAGAAGCTAATAGCCGATGCCCACTTGCTCGAGGAGCTAGGATGCTTTGCCATCGTTTTGGAAAAAATCCCTGCCACCCTTGCAGAGCGTGTAGCAAGCGAACTCTCCATTCCCATCATTGGGATCGGTGCCGGAGGCAACGTAGACGGACAAGTACTCGTGCTGCACGACATGTTGGGGCTGAACGAGGGATTCCGCCCCCGCTTCCTACGCCTCTACGCCGAGATGGGGCAAGCCGTGCGCACCTCTGTAGCGCAATACATTACGGATGTGAAGACAAGAGACTTCCCCAACAGCGAGGAGCAATACTAGTCTCAACCCAACGCAAGCAAAACACGTACTAAGGTGGGCAATACAGAGCACCTCCAACGACGAGACATTTCGTTTGTTTCGTTTATTGCCATACTCGAGTTTGCGCTCGCACTAGCGGCACCTAGTAGCGGCGACTCCCTCCACGGAGGCGTTGCCGCACCTGCTTGGTACACCTTTTACGTAAACAAACTTTTTGCGGGTCTACCCCTCCTGCTCTCCCTCTCGGGCTATCTCTGGAGCGTTCGAGGCGAGACGCCATCTCCCCTCCGCAAGCGAGGCTCCCTGCTCTTAGGCAAAGCCGATCGCCTGCTCTACCCCTATTGGCTCTTTACCACCATCCTTTACTTTGTGGCTGTTGGCCTGCCCAATTATCTAGCCGGGAGCTGTCCCTTTACGAGCTATACCCAATGGGTGCTCTTCCCCCGCACCCAAAGCATCGGTTATCTGTGGATTTTGCCTGCCCTCTTTTGGTTGCACGGCATCACCCTTTTACTCCCGAAGCAACTCAGCCTTAGGCAAGCCATAATCGCTTATGGGGTAGGACTCGGGCTCTATGCCCTAGGGGGGCTCTTCGAAATTGAGGCGCATCAAGATCCTCTTGCCCTAGCCTGGACCATAAAGAACGCCCACTTTTTCATTCTCGGAGCCTTGATGCAGAAGATTTATTGTAGGGGCGTGCCGGGTCGTGTTACGATCATGGCCCTACTGCTTTTCCATGCGGTGCTGGTGGCGCGCATCCTGACGCCCTACAAGCAACCTTGGATCCTTCTTTTTACGCTTCCCTACTTTACCTTCCTACTCGTCATTATCTACGGAGCCAGCTCTAAGGTGGGCAAATGGATCGAACGCCCTCTATGGCGAGATCTTGCACGCTTTTGCTACCCCATCATCCTACTGATGCTCTTCAACGTGCTCGCCTTTAGACTTTGGATTTTCCCCTTAACCTCGGGCAGCACTTGGGCTATTAACCTAGCCATGATCGCCTCTTTTGTCTCCAACCTGCTCCTGCCGCTTCTTTTCGCACGCCTACTCCATCGCTACCTCCCTCGCTCTTGGCGCACCACTTTTGGCTTCCCTGCCCAGAGGTTCTCCTAGTAGCAAGAGTTATGTATCTTTGCCTGCGTATGAATCGATTTGCGCATATCGTCCTATGCTTGTTGCTCACAAGCCTCGTGGCATGGGGGGCTCGTGCCCAAAAGTTCTTCCCCTCTACCATGCTCGATGGGCGTGTCAATGCCTTACAAATCAAGCCTACCCCCGAGCGCAGGGAGTGGACTCCCTTCCCCTACTATACCCTAGGGGGAAACGAGGGGCTACGCATCTCTTTCGACCTCCTAGACGACGAACCGCACACCCTTCGCTACCAACTGCAACACTGCGATAGCGAGTGGAATCCATCCGAACTTGCCCGCACCGAATTCCAATCAGGCTACTCCGAAGGCGAATTCCCTCCCTCCATCCCCTCCTCTCTTACCAAAGTCTCTTACCGGCACTACTCACTCACGCTATCCCAAGCGAGTTCTCCTCATCCCATTCTATCGGGCAATTACCTCCTGACTGTTTACGATGCCATGGAGCCGGAACGGCCTCTCGTGCAAGCGGCATTCGCTGTGGTAGAGCCCCTTGCCACCCTCGTAGGGAATGTAGATAAGGCTTGGGGCGTAGACCCTCATAAGCAACACTTGGAAGTAAATGTGGGGATAGGGCATTTGGGAGGAAGCACCTCCGACCTGGACTTTACGCTGGTTGCGGCTCAGAATAGCCGACGCGACAATGTCCTATGGGTTCTCCGCCCCTCTTTTAGAGGGCTGGACCGTCTCGAATATCGGCGCGAACTTCTCGCCTTTGAGGCGGGCAACGAATACCATGCCATGGAGTACCTAAGTCCCCAGATCCCTTCCCTTGGGGTAGAACGCTCCGCCGTGGAGCCTGAGGCGAATAGGCTTATTCTCTACACCAACTACAACCGATCCCTAAGCGACTTCCATAGTACCGACCAAGGAGCCATGGGGCAGTATGTAATCCGCTCTCGCAATCTTGATGGAGATATTGCCACGGCTACGGATTATTATAGAGTCTGCTTCCGACTCGAAAGCGAGCCTCTAGCCGATGGGCTGCAACCCATCCTCGAAGGCGAAGCATTCGACTATCTCCCCTACGAAGAGCGTCTCCTACACTACTCCAGCCAAGAGGGAGCCTATACCGCAGAGCTACTTCTCAAAGGGGGCTACCTATCCTACCTCTACCTCGCAGCAAAAGACGAGGAGAGCCGCCCCTACACGGCCCAGGCCATTGAGGGCAATCACTACCCCACTCACAACCAATATACGCTATTTGTGTACTACCATCCCTTAGGGGCTCGGTACCACAGACTCGTAGGGGTTACTCAGTGTCACTAAATAAGCATAGCAGCAAAATATTCTCTATGGATGCTCTAACTCGTACTATCTACACGGCCATGCGCCCCCGTCTCGCCGCTATCCATCATTACTATCCTCAGCGAGCCGAGGAACTACAACACCGTCAATGGCAACGCGTCATGCGCTGCCTCCGTGCCACGGAGTACGGATGGGAGACACGGGCTGCCGCAGTCTCCACGCCTGAGCAGTACGCCTCCATCGTGCCTCTTGTGCAGTACGAAGACTTACGAGGATACACAGATCGCATGATCCAGGGCGAGAGCAACGTGCTCGTACGTGGGGGATGCAATCGCTTTGCCGTCTCTAGTGGCACCTCGGGAGGGCGCAGTAAATATATCCCTGTGAACCCGTTACATCTACAGATGTGCCACTTCAAAGGGGGATCGGATGCCCTCTGGCTCTACCTAGCCACCCGACCCGACAGCCGTTTTTTCAGGACAAAGGGCCTTGTACTCGGAGGAAGCCAAAAGCCCACTCCCCTCACACCCGATATTTCTAGGGGAGACTTGAGTTCGATTCTCATCGAACAAATGCCACGCTTAGGCAGCGCCATACGAGTTCCCTCCAAAGAAACCCTCCTCCTTGAGGATTGGATGGAGAAAATCCCTGCCATCATAGCCGAAACAAGAGACGCTAACGTAGGGAGCCTCTCGGGCGTCCCCTCTTGGATGCTTACCCTCATCAAACGACTACTTGAAGACACCAAGGCGGATAACCTAAGCGAAGTATGGAGCGAATTGGAGGTCTTCTTCCACGGAGGAATCAGCTTTACCCCCTATCGAGAGGAGTACAAACGCCTCATCCCCTCGCCGCGCATGCAGTATAGAGAGACCTACAACGCCTCCGAAGGGTTCTTTGGGATCCAAGACGACCCCAACGACCCCGCCATGCTGCTAATGCTCGACTATGGCATTTATTACGAGTTCATTCCACTGGCAGAGCTAGACGCGCCCGACCCGAAAGCCATCCCCCTCGTAGAGGTGGAACTGGGCAAAACCTACGCTCTTGTGATCAGTTCTCTTGGGGGATTGTATCGTTACATCCTCGGGGATACCGTCCGATTTACCCAACGCGACCCCTATAAATTCATCATTGCCGGGCGCACCACTAGCTATATCAATGCCTTTGGAGAGGAACTCATGGTATGCAATGCTGACGAAGCCCTCGCTCGGGTAAGTAGCGAACAGCAGGCTACCATTACCGAATACACCGCAGCTCCCTACTTCGATGCCTCTACGGGCAAAGGTCGGCACGACTGGCTTATCGAGTTCGACCAAGCCCCTCAAGATCTCACTCTATTTGCCCAACGCCTGCACGAAGAGTTGCGCAAAATAAACTCCGACTACGAAGCCAAGAGCAGTCCGGGTATGACCCTGCAACCCCTACAGATCCGTGCAGTACCCAAGGGCACCTTCGCCCGCTATCTGCGAGAGAAGGGAAAGATGGGAGGACAAAACAAGATACCTCGGCTACGCAACGAGCGTGAGCTATACAACTCCATCCTGCAACTCTCCGGCCTAGCCTAACCAGGCAGAAAAAGCGTTCTACGGAGAGGGGAAAAGAACCGAGGCTGATTTTCGTTCCGATTCTGGCTAGAATTTTCGGATTTCTAGGCCGGAAAGTGGGAGAGAAATTGCCCAAAATATTTTTCAATTTAGCCCTGTACTTTTTTGCTTACAGGGCTATTTTTTTGTCCGTTTGGCAGTAAGAAAGATTCAGCCAGAGCCGTAGGCAATATCCCCCTGGCTGTGGTTTGACTTGGCAAGGGGCAAGAGATTAGCCCGGAGCAGGCCTCCTCCATGGCAAGCCCTCTCGGCACAAAGAGGCGCTTCCCTTGCATATTCCCTTAGCTGTAAAGGTATCGTATTCACGGAGAAAGGCTATCTTTGTATCGTAATATATAGTGTGCACAATGAAACATCGCAGTATACAACACGCCCTCAGCTCCGCACTTGGGTTGCTCACATTCCTCTTTGCCTCAAGCTGTATCAGCAACAAGGAAATCCAAAACCCGGAGCTTACCACGGTACAAGTATCGAGTTTTGTACTCGCCTCCAAGGCCAATCCTGACCTTGAGAAAGTCTTCTTTTCTATCGATCATGCAGAGGGAAAGATCTACAATGCTCACCCACTCCCCTATGGCACCGAGATCGATTCGGTAAAAATCTCGGTCGGGATACAAAACCTGGCTACCTTTAAGTTGCTCATCGATGGGAAAGAACTTGAGCGTAGTGCTGCGGACTCTATCTACCTTCGCGACCGCTGGGACAAGGAGATCACGGTAGAGGTCACCAATACAGAAAAAGGGCTAAAGAAGAGCTATACGGTACAGATCCAGAAGCAACTAAACAACCCTGACTCGTATTATTGGATGCCCGTTATTACAGGTCAACTCCCTGACCTAAGCGGCAAGGAGACCATCTTCTGCCGGTCAGACAAGGATCTCTACATCTTTGCTTCTCAGGGAGGGAACACACAGCTCTATCACGCCCCCACCAATACCCTCGTATGGGAAGAGGTGACAACAGGGCTATCGGGTAAGGCTGTGACAAGTGCCGTTGCCTCTCCAGAAGGCGTGCTCTATGCTATTCTGGGCGAGGCTCCTCACCAAACTTGCATTGTGAGCCTAGACGGAGGGAAGCAATGGCTCGAAGAAAATCGCTACAATAATGGTAGCATACTGCTTGGTGCTTTCACAGAACGTGGGCGGACCCATCCTACTCTTTGCATGATAGAGCAAGACCCCTCAGGCAAAAACTACTTCGCATGCCTCCCCGGCAACGGGGTATACAAGCGAGGTGAAGAGGTACCGGAAGACTTCCCCATGAGCGGACGCAGCACAGCCCTCTTTGAGGTGGCTCACCATCCCCTCCTCGTCTTGGTAGGTGCAAAAACAGCTAGTGGCAAGCCATCTCGCCTCACCTGGACTACGACAACCGGTCTCGATTGGCTCACACCCACGCCTCAAGGCGACAAGGACCTACTCCCGCCTTTTGAGGGGGCAGAGGCTCCACTTCTCATCTCAACATCGAGCAACAAGGGACTACTTTACTGCGTCTATCCGGCTAGCCACACTCCTCAGCGAGGGGCTACAATTTACAGCTCCAAAGACCAAGGAGTCACATGGACGGTGCGTAATTCCGCCCTCATGCTACCTCACGAAACACTCCCCTTTGGAGGATATGGAAAACTCTTTGGGTTCGCACAAGAAGAATTAATTTTCTTCCTCTTTGGCGGGAAGAAGGCCGATGGTTCACTCGACCGCACCATTTGGGAAGGGAGGTCTTCCATCTTAAACTAAAAACAGCCCCCTCTCAATGCAGAAGTTTTGCACAAACAGATCGGAGGGAAATAGGCTCTCTCACTATCCTTGGTGGCTCTTGTTGCTCATCTTGGGCGGGATACATTCTGCCCTTAATGCGCAAGAGTATCGCTTAGAATTGGGAGGGATTGCTTCGGTTAATAGCTACCTAGGCGACGCCAATCGGGTAATTCCTTTTGCATCCGTAGGTGGAGGAGTGGGGGCACAAATGCGCTATAATCACAATTTCCGCTTTACCTTCTCGGGAGACCTTACCTACAACTACCTCCATGGCAATAGCCAGATACGGGACCAAGTCTTCCCCCAACAAACAACACGAGTCCACTTTGCGGCTCAAGCCCTATTGCTCTCCCTTAGAGGGGAGTACAACTTCTTTGCGTACAGCGATAAGTACCCATTTCTCCACACACGTAGGTGGAGTCCCTACCTTGCTCTTGGGCTATCCGTGGGGGCCGCTTTTGGCAAAGACGCTTACACATTCCTGCCGGGGATAGAGGGAGCGCTCGGCATCAAATATAAAATAGCGAATCGCCTCAATCTCATTGCCTCCCTCGGAGGGCGACAGTTTTTCACCGACAAACTGGATGCTCTCAGTACTGAATCCTCGTTTCTTAGCAACCCCTACCGCCTTAAATCGTCTTGGTATAAAGGAGGAGATGGAATGCTGCTTATAACCCTGGGGGTCACGTACGAATTTTCGTCCCGAGGCTCTTCTTGCAACATAAATGAGCAAATTGCACGATAATAACGGATCCAATATGCCTTGCGAGGCAGTACCCAAGCACGTTGCCATCATCATGGACGGTAACGGCCGTTGGGCTACAGCGCAAGGGAAAGATCGCTCCTACGGTCATGTAGAGGGAGTAGCCGCCCTCCGACGCACCGTAGCCGCCGCCGCCCAAGCAGGCATTGAGACGCTAACGGTCTACGCCTTCAGTTCGGAAAATTGGGCACGCCCAACGGCTGAGGTGGATGCCCTTATGGCTCTTATGGCACAGAGCTTGGAGTACTATGCCCCTGAGTTTGCCTCAGAGGGAGTGCGCATCCTTGCCATTGGCGACCTCCATCGCCTGCCCGAGAGTACGCGCCAAGCCGTGGAGCGCACCATGGAGCAAACAGCGCACAACAGCACTATTACGCTCGTTGTATGTCTCAGCTACTCCTCCAAATGGGAGCTAAACCAGGCAGTCCGCACCTTGGTTCAAGACATAGCCTCGGGCAAGATCTCTCCAAAAGATCTATCGGGAGACGAACCGCTGGCTCCCTATCTCACCACCTACGGCATACCCGATCCCGACCTCCTCATCCGCACAGGCGGCGAGTTCCGTATCAGCAATTTCCTCCTCTACCAAATAGCCTATTCTGAGCTCTACTTCTGCCCGACCCTCTGGCCGGACTTTGGAGAAGAAGAGCTGCAAAAGGCACTCTACGAATTCTCTCAACGTCACAGACGGTTCGGACTCGTAGAGGGACAAGCCCCCATTCATCTCAACGAAAACAAAGTAACATCGGCAGCAAATGCAGCCCCTCAAGATACTCTATGATGCGTAAATTCCTAGTTCAGATCCTGCTCCTATCGGGGCTATCTCTCCTATCTTCTCAGCTCCGGGCTCAATCAGTAACACCTGAGTCTCCGCAAAATGATAAGGTAGAGATAAACTATGCACGCCCCACAAACTATCGGATTGCCGACATTGCGATAAAGGGAGGAGAGGGCTACGACAATGCCGTACTCATCAGCCTCTCCGGGCTCAATGTAGGTGACCTTGTAGAGGTGCCCGGCATTGCCTTTAGCGATGCTGTACGCCGCTTTATGCGCAATGGTTACTTCGACAACGCCCGCATCGTAGCAAAGAAAATAGAAGGCAATCAGATCTGGATCGAAATCCAACTCAAGCAACGCCCCAAGATCTCAGAGGTTACCTTTACCGGAGTTACCAAGAGCGAACGCAAAGACCTAGAGGAGCGTACCGGCCTCCGTGCAGAGATGCAACTCACCCCCAATATCATTGACCGCACCAAACAACTCGTAAAGAAATACTTCGACGAGAAGGGCTACAGCGATATGACCGTAGAGGTAGAACAGAAAAACGACCTCTCGAAACAAAATCACACCCTCGTTACGGTGGTTATTGATAAGAAGAGTAAAATCAAAGTAAGTGAGATCGAATTCGTTGGCAACAAGGAGCTAAACAACAGCACCCTACGTGCCGCTATGAAAAAGACCAACGAGACCTTCTCTCTTGGGAAGGGACGCGCATGGTCCAGCATTCTCGAGATCTTCAGTCAGAAAAAATTCATCGAAAAGGACTACAAAGAAGACCTCAACAACCTCTTGACTCGCTACCACGAAGCAGGGTATCGCGATGCCGAGATTCTCTCCGACACTATCGTAAAAGACCCCCAGAATCCCAAGCGCATCAAAATCCGAATCAAGCTGGACGAAGGGAAGAAATACTACATCAAAAACCTTCGATTTGTAGGGAATACAAAGTATCCCACAGACTTCCTCAACGCCATGCTAGGCATCAAACCGGGGGAAGTCTACAACCAAAAGAGACTCGAGAACAGACTCTCTGTAGACGAAGATGCTGTGGCCAACCTCTACTACAACAACGGCTACATCTTTGCCCACATAGACCCCATAGAAACAGGCATTGTGGGGGGAGACTCTGTTAATCTAGACCTCCGAATCACCGAAGGCCCCCAAGCCACCATCAGCAAAGTACTCATCAAGGGGAACGACCTCGTGTACGAAAACGTGATCCGCCGCGAGCTTTACACCAAGCCCGGCAAGCTCTTTAGTAAAGAGGACTTGATGAACTCCTACATGGCGCTCAACCAGCTCAATCAATTCGACCCGGAGAAGAGTGTCCCCAAGCCTGTGCCCAACACTCAAGACGGGACCGTGGATATTGAGTACAACTTAGAGCCGAAACGAAGTGACAAATTCGAAATGTCGCTGGGTTGGAGCCAGGCCGGACTTATTGCAAGTGTAGGGCTTAGCTTCACCAACTTCTCTATGCACAACCTGTTCCACCCCAGCATGTACAAGGGGATCATTCCTCAGGGGGATGGACAGACCCTTTCGATCAATGTCTCCACCAACGGTCGCTATTACCAGCAATACGGCCTCACCTTCATCGACCCCTGGTTTGGCGGCAAACGACCCAACTACTTCACGGCAAGTATCTTCTACTCTCGCCAAACGGCCCTCGACACCCGCTTCTACAACAATAGAATCTCATCTCAAGCTGGGGCCTACAACCCCTACTATGGATATGGAGGATACGGCTACGGTGGTTACGGTGGCTATGGCGGTTACGGAAGCGGCTACGGATATGACGGCAGCGCCCTCATGGAAAAGGCCTATAACCCCAACCAATCGCTCTCTATCTTAGGGGGTACCATCGGTTATGGTAAGCGCCTCAATTGGCCCGATAACTGGTTTATGCTCTATGCCTCTCTCAACTATAATTACTACCACCTCAACGACTGGGTGTACGACACATTTGAGGGATTCCACAACGGCTCTGCCAACGATATAAACCTACAACTTCGGTTCTCTCGCTCTTCGCTCGACAACCCCGTCTACACACGCCGCGGGTCTGAGTTCTCGCTGAGCGTAACGGCAACGCCTCCCTACTCTCTCTTCGACAAGGTCGATTATTCAGATCCCAGACTCTCTGCCAACAAGCGCTATAAGTTTGTAGAATACCACAAGTGGCGTTTTACCGGACGCGTATTTACACCCCTTGCCAACCCTCAGACGGTACAATACACGCCCGTACTGATGAATCGCCTCGACCTCGGTATTCTTGGCTCGTATAACCCCTACAAGCGCTCACCCTTCGGCACTTACTACATGGGGGGTGACGGTATGAGTGGCTATGTGGGCGGCTACATGAACGAGACCATCGGGCTACGTGGGTACAAAAACGGGACCATTGCGGGTAGCAACTACGACTACGCCACCGCCTTTATGCGTCTCACCACCGAGCTTCGTATGCCGATCATCTTCCAAGGTCAGACCAATATCTGGGGCCTCGCCTTCCTAGAAGCCGGGAATGCCTGGACAAATATCTCCGACCTCAACCCCTTCAATCTGAAAAGATCTGCCGGGCTGGGCATCCGCATCACCCTACCGATGGTGGGGCTCCTAGGCATCGACTGGGGATACGGGTTCGACCGCCCCAACAACAGCACCGAGCGTGGGGGCAGCAATGTACACTTCGTGCTTAACAAAGAGTTCTAATAACGTATAGCAAATAAACCCAAGCCCTATTTCGGACTCCAACAGAATATAAATACATATAAGCCTAATTGACATGAAACGACTAGTAATCACCCTCCTCTTTGCAGCAGCAACCACGCTGTCTGCATTCGCCCAAAAGTATGCTCTTGTAGACATGGAGTACATCCTCAAAAACATCCCTAACTATGAGATGATGAACGAGCAACTCGAGTCTGTCTCCAAGAAGTGGCAACAAGAAGTTCAGAAGGTACAGACCGAAGCCGAGACCCTCTACAAAAAATATCAGAAGGACCTCGTATTCCTCTCTGCGGCTCAAAAGAAGACTCGCGAAGACGAGATCGTAAAGAAAGAGCAAGCAGCAGCCGAATTGCAAACGAAGTATTTCGGCCCCGAAGGTGAGCTATACAAGAAGCGCAACGAGATGATGAAACCCATCCAAGATGAGATATGGGAAGCCATCAAAGAGATCGCAAAAGCCAACAGCTTCCAGCTCGTTCTTGATAGAGGCACCTCCGGCATTATCTATGCCAACCCCGGTATCGACATCAGCGATCAGGTACTCAAAAAGATGGGATACAGCAAGTAACCTAAGACAGCAACCCACCCAACAGTATAAAATCAATATTTTAATCATTCAACAATATTCTCAGTATGAAGAAAATTATCATCAGCTTGGTGGTGGCTCTCTGCCCCCTAGCACTCGTGGCTCAGCAAAAGATCGCCATGGTAAACACGCAAGAGATCATGGCAGCTCTGCCCGAGACTACAGCAGCTCAGACGCGCCTCCAAGAACTTGATGCCAAGTACACGCAAGAAGTTCAGAAGATGCAACAAGAGTATACCACCAAGGTGGAAAACTTCACCAAGGAGCAAAATTCGCTCTCCGAAGCTATCCGCAAGAGCCGTCAGCAGGAGCTTGTAGACATGCAAAACCGCATCCAACAATCTATGCAGGTAATGCAGCAAGACCTCCAAAAGCAACAGGAAACACTTCTTGCTCCTATCCAACAAAAAGTGCTCGATGCCATTAAAAAGGCTGGCGACGAAGCCGGTTGCACCTATGTACTAGAGTATGGAGCATTCCTCCACGCCGGTAAGGATGCCATCGACCTCACAGCCAAAGTACGTGCACGTCTCGGCATAAAATAATTCTCCAATAGAACAAAATGGAACCTGCCTAGCCTTCCTCTTCGGGGGTTGCCTAGGTGGGTTTTTCTTTTCCCCTTCTGATGGAACACAAGCTCCTCACCCTCTTACTCTCGCTGGTCTGTGTGGCTCCTAGTGCCGCGCTCCCGCTATTAAAAGTCCGCCCTCAATCTTCACAAGAAGATAAGGGCTCTATTGACCGTAAAATGGAAGCCGCAGGACTTGTGGATGTATGTAGTCTGGCGCCCGAGATCCGGCTCGACCTCCGCTACGCCACAACGCAAAACTTTACGAAGCAACAACTCTACAAGGGACTCTCCAGAGCCTATTTCCAACCCAAATTCGCCCAACGTATTGCAGAGGCGCAACGCCTACTAAGCAAGGAGCACCCAGGGTATCACTTTGTCATTTTTGATGCTTCACGCCCCATAAGTATGCAGCGGAGTATGTATGCCGTTGTGCGCAATACGCCTCTCAAGGTTTACGTAGCCAATGGCGATCGTGGGGGCCGACACAATTATGGCGTAGCCGCAGATCTCTCCATTGCCGATGCCGAGGGCACTTTGCTCGATATGGGTACCGACTTCGATTTCTTTGGAGAGGAGGCCCACACGGACCAAGAGGCTCGACTCGTTAAGGAAGGCAAAATAACCAAAGAAGCACAGCGCAACCGAGAGCTCTTACGCTCTGTAATGGACCGTGTTGGGCTTCGTTGCTATACACGAGAATGGTGGCACTTCCAGGAAAAGATAGATATGCCGGAGGTGCGCAAACGCTACAAGATATTGGACTTCTAGTCCTATTTACCCCCCTCATTTCGATGCTTACTCTAGAAGAAATAGAGCATATAATGGATCTCGCAAAAGGCGAGTGGCGAGACAAATCCCCCGACCGGATCCTTTTCGGGAAGTCTTCCCTTTCGCCCGCTCTTCGCCAACATCTGGCCCTACAGATCACCTACCGCGAAAAGATCGCCCGCAAATACCCCTCTCTTTCTTCATTGGGCATCTTTTTGCCCGAGGGCATCACCTACGAACAAAGCTCCGGCGAAGCAACGGCACGCTACAAAGCAGATACGTTTGCACCCAGCCCCTTTTTGGTTGATGGCACTGGGGGATTAGGGATTGACTTCTCACACCTTGCAAGGAGAGCCCAACGCGCCCTCTACCTAGAGCGAAACGAGGATTTTGCCACGGCTGCCCACTACAACATCCCCCGTCTTATGGGCGAGAGCTACTCCCAAGAGCGAGTGGAGATCCAACAGGCCTCCCTATTAGACGAGTTGGAGCAACTGGTACAAAGGGGTATGGAAATGCTCTATTTCGATCCGGCACGACGCGCTCAGGGCGGAGCTCGCACCTACGCACTTGCCGATACCGAACCCTCCCCTATTGAAGTCTGCCACACGCTACAAAGGCTAGACTATCAAGGGCGAATCCTCATCAAAGTCTCTCCGATGGAGGACATTAAAGAGGTATTGCGGCAACTCCCCTCCGTACAAGAGGTACACATTGTGCAGAGTGGCGACGAAGTAAAGGAGCTACTACTCTACATTCCCCATCTATCGTCCCCAAGCGAGACAACTCCGCCCTCTCTTATTGCGGTGCAGCTATGCCCGGAGGGGCTCGTAGTAACCCAATTTTGTGCAACTCCGGATGGAGAAAGCGAACAACCCCCTCACTTTGCCTCAGCCCTAGGGCACTATCTACTACTCCCAGGGGCTGCCCTACAAAAGAGTGGCCTCTACCACTCTATCGGCATAGCCTATCACGCCCTCCCTCTACACCCGAATAGCCACATCTATACCACGGATCAAAAGCCCGACCACTTCCTTGGAAAATGCTATGAAGTTGTGCGCATAATACCCGCTAAATCCAGCGAATTAAAACGATTGAATCAAGTGTACCCCGAGGCGGACTTCTCGCAACGCAATTTCCCCCTCAAGCCTGTTGATTTTTACAAGAAAACGAAGATTCGCCCCGGCAGTAGTCACCGACTGATCGGTACCACCCTGCTATCCGGAGAGAGCGTAATTATCGAAGTACGCTAGCGGCGCTCCGAAAAGAAGCTACGCAAAAGGTCTGCGGCCTCCTCTCCAAAGGGCCCCTGCTCAATAATAGCACGAGGATGCGGAGCCTTAGGGGCTAATACATGAAAACCGGCCTTGGGGTCGGAGGCGGCATACACAATCCGCGACACTTGCGCCCATCGCAGGGCTCCCATACACATCACGCAGGGTTCGAGCGTAACGTACAGTGTACAATCCGTCAGGTACTTAGCCCCCAGATTTTCCGTTGCTGCCGTGATGGCAAGGATTTCGGCGTGCGCCGTGGGGTCTTGCAATTGCTCCACATGGTTACGCCCACGCCCTACAATTCTGCCCTGATAGACCACAACAGCGCCAATAGGCACCTCTCCCGCCTCTTTGGCTAGATAGGCCTCATCTAGCGCGGCACGCATGCCGCGCTCGTCTTCTGTCCGGATGCTTTTCCCTTGTTCCATGGAACGAAGGTACTACATCTCAGCCTGATTTATATCGCTCTGCCTCAAAAGGAGCGCCAGCAATGGGGGCTCCCTCCCCTCTTTAAGGAAAGGGTCTCCATACTCTCACGAAGCGGTCCAATCGGCTCTACCTGAAAAAAGCTCCGAACTAGGGTAATAAATTTTTATTTTTCAGGCAGAAATAGGACAACAAACCAGCCTATTTCCCAGCCATTTTAGGGCAGATTCTTCCGCAGAATTGGCTAAAAAAAGGAAATCCCTAGGCGGGCCCCAAAAAGAAAGGGGCGACAGGTCGAAACCCATCACCCCTTGTTTTGAATTGTCACGTTCGAAAAGAGCGTGAGACAAGGATCTTATTTCTTAGCCGCTTTCCTAGCTGCAGCTTCCTTGTTCTTGCCGCAGCAAGCCTTACCGGACTTAGCGCAATCCTTGTCTGCGGTACAAGGCTTACCATCCTTCATCGTAGAGCAGCAATTGGCTTTCTTTTCGGTTGCCTTCTTACCGGCAGCACAAGCCTTTTCTTCCTTGCAGCACTTGCCGTCCTTCTTGTCAGAGGAGCAAGCAGCCAACTTGTCGCCGCACTTCTTTTCCTTGCCACACTGGCCGTCCTTCTTGTCAGAAGAGCAAGCAGCCGACTTTTCGCCATTCATTTTGCCCTTGGAGCACTCTTCTTTTTTAGCGCAAGACTGATCTTTCTTGTGAGGACAATTGCCACCATTAGCAGCACCCATTTGGTCGCGAGGTTCGCCCTTAACAAGGTTAAGTTCCTTGATAAGGTGAGGCATCTTAGCCCACTTGTCAATCATAAAGAGTACATAACGGATATCTACACTAATGGTACGTTGGAGGTCAGGTTCGAACTCAATGTCACCACTCATAGCTTCCCAGTTACCATCGAAAGCAAGACCGATCAACTCGCCATTACCGTTGAAGACAGGGCTACCAGAGTTACCACCGGTGATATCGTTGTCTGAGAGGAAGCAGAGACGGAGGTGACCACCAACTCCATACTGACCAAAGTCTTTGCTACGGAGGAGAGAGAGGATCTCGGGTTGTACGGCAAATTCGCTACTGGTAGGATCTTGCTTTTCGAATACTCCTTGTTCCGTTGTGTAGTAGTTGTACCAAACACCATCTTTGGGAGCATATCCCTTGATAGAGCCGTAGCTCATACGCATCGTAAAGTTAGCATCCGAAGGCATCTGACGGTTGGGGTCCATGATGCGAGAGGCTGCGAAGTATTCACGCTTACCCTTTTCGATATTTACCATTACATCCTCAGCCTTGCCTTGTGCCTGCAGAATAGCGGGGAGTACGCTGTTGAAGAGAGCAATAGCGGGGTCGTTGTCCAAAACCTTCTTCTGCTTGTCGGCAGGGAGGCTGAGGAAGTCTTTTACCTTATCAGCATAGGGTACGATACTCTTCTCGAATACGTACTGAGCATACTTTTCTGTGCTACCCTTGAACTTCTTATCGATGAACTTGAAGATATCGGGCTGACAATCTGCACTTACACGCTGACGTACAATGTTGAGCATGGCGGGGAGTACCTTAACGTCGAGAGAGGGGAGGTAGTCTTTATAGAGGTCGTCGAGACGGGCCTTATACTTAGGCATGTCTGCAGCCTGAATGCGGGTTACAGAATTCACATCACGAGCCAAACGAACGATTTCCGTTCCGCCCCAGAGTGTCTCGTATAGATAGTTAATGTCTTTGGAGATAGCAGCACTCTTAGCATAATCCTCCTTGAGACCGGGAAGGATATGACCGTAGGTACTTTGAGAATTATTCTTGGCAATCCATGCTTCGAAAGCCTTTTCTTCGGCACGCTTACGGTTTACTACATCGAGGTTTTTGAGGCCACGATTCATCCCGATAGAGTTCTTCCAATAGTTAGAGCTCTGGGCATACTTGCTAGCATATTTGATGCGTGTTGCCTGGTCAGCTTCCATAGCTTCCTTCCAGATAGCTTGCTTGATACCACGCACCTCAATACGGGGAGAGTTCTCGTTGTTTATCACGTCCTCTACCCCCCAAGATGTAAGATAACGGTTTGTGCTTCCGGGGAAACCGATAGTCATAGCATAGTCACCCTCACGATAGCCGTTGAGAGAAACGGGAGCATACGAAATAGGCTTGTAGGGCTTGTTGTTTTGGCTGTAAAGTGCAGGATTATTGTTGGCGTCAGCATACACACGGAAGACGCTAAAGTCGCCCGTATGACGTGTCCACATCCAGTTGTCGGTATCACCACCGAACTTACCTACAGAGCTGGGAGGAGCCATTACAAGACGCACGTCTTGGAATACATTGTACACAACTACATAGTACTTGTTGCCTGCATAGTAGGGAGTAACTTCACCTACAATAGTAGACCCCTTGGTGTACTCTGCATTGATCTTTTGGCTCAACTCTTCGATGATCTGAAGACGCTCCATTTCGCTCTTGGCACCCTTTACGGCAGCTTCGATACGGGGAGTTACGTCTACGATCTCACGGAGATAGCGAACACTAAGGCCCGGGATCGGAAGTTCTTCGGCATGATTATTAGAGCGGAAGCCATCACGGAGGTAGTCGTGATCTACTGTACTTTGGCTCTGGATAGCACCAAAACCACAGTGGTGATTGGTGAAGATAAGACCTTCGTTAGATACTGTAATACCGGTACAGCCCCCACCAAAAATTACGACAGCACTTGCCACACTGGGCTGACCAGGGCTATAGAGTTGCTCAGGAGACAACTTAAAGCCAAGCTCCTTCATGCGTTCGTAGTTCTGCTGATTGAGCTCATTGAGTAGCCACATCCCCTTGTCTGCCATCGCCGTTGTGCCGATGCCACAGAGAAGAGCTACTGAGAGTAGAATTCTTTTTAGCTTCATGAGAATTTATTATTAACGATTATTTCTTTGGACTATCTATGATGAGATCGACGGCCTTAGCCTTGGTACGAGCGGAGAGCCATACAATCATCTTTTGCCGCTCGGCAACGGAGAGCGCACCTCCCGTACGAGGACGTATCACCACATTGAGCGTACTATCCGTAGCAGACTTCGCTGGAGAAGGAGCTACCAAAAAAGCTTTCTCCACACTAGGGAAGAGCGACTTCATCTCCTCTACTACGGCACCTTCTAGCTCGTCGTAGTAGTCCCTCTTTGCAATAATTTGCTTGAGGGAGTCGATCTCCTGACGCTGACGCTGTATAATGGCGTCACTATTTTCGTAGAGATCTTTGAGTACGGTATTCCGCAACTCCCCAAGGTCTGTTTTATCTTCAAAGCCCTGATGGACGAGTAGTTGAGTACCTGCAAGGCCATACTCCTTAAGGCGATTTTGCAAACTATCGATCTGCGAATTCTGTAGAGGCACCCCTAGGAGTACGACATCTAGCACCTTTACCCCATTCTGCGTTCCTAGAGTGTACTTAACGACCTGTGTGCTCGTAAGGGCAAGTTCCTTCTCCACAAACGACTTGGCATTGCGCGTAGCGATACTATCACGCACCATGCCAATACTCAAATACACAGCAGGAATAATGGTACAAGTGGCAATGACCATAAGGATGCGATGTACCTTGCGACCGCGAGCCCTGTCAAGGAAAACTTTCGGTGGAAATCGCAAAAGCCGTACCACAAGATAGGTCGCCAATGCGATAAATACGGAGTTAATAAGGAATAGGTAGAAAGCTCCAAAGAAAAAATGCCATTGCCCTGTGGCAATACCATATCCGGCGGTACAGAGCGGCGGCATAAGAGCCGTAGCAATGGCCACACCCGGGAGCACTTGTCCTTTGCTTTTAGTACTTGCAGCAATCATCCCTGCCGCTCCCCCAAAAAAGGCGATAAGCACATCGTAGATATTGGGTTGGGTACGTCCTAGGAGTTCACTCCCCGAGTCCGTAATAGGGGTAAGGATAAAATAAATAGTGGCAGTAAGTACACTAAAGAGGGTCGTTAGACCTAGGTTGCGAAGCGACTTCTTGAGTAGTTCAAAGTCGTAGATACCAAGAGCTGTACCAAAGCCTATGATGGGCCCCATAAGGGGTGAGATAAGCATCGCACCAATGATTACTGCGGTGGAGTTGGTATTTAACCCCAGAGAAGCAACAAAAATGGCACAAATAAGAATCCAAAGCTTCGTGCCTCGAAAATCCACGTCCGCACGCACCATTTCTAAGGTTTCGAAGTCGTCTTCCTTATCGGTATGGAAGTCGAAAAGTTTGGCAAGATACTCTCGTATCTCTTCTCTCCGATCTTTGGGATTCTTCGAAGTCTTATCGGGGAAATTTTCGTCGAGATCTTCGTCGTCTCGCTCCATGGGTTCGTTACTCATAATTACCTCCTAATTTTTTGCAAGATAGCCCCAAGGGGCACATCTTTTTTGATAATGATAAAAAGAAAAGCTCCCACCACAGCTATATTTACAACCCACATAAGCGAAGGCATTACGGGGGCGATATAACGATGGTTTAGGGCAACAATAGCCACTGCAATAGCTGCTATTGTAAAATAGAATAGGGCATTTTTTAGTTCATATTCCACCTTATAATATTTCTGCCCAAGCAGATAACAAACAACAGCCATCACTGTATTGCTGATCGCACTAGCCCAAGCACAAGCCATATAACTGTAGCGAGGCACTCCCCAACAGATGATGGCGATGGTAAAGATACAACCCAACGAAGAGATCAAAGCTCCCCACCAAGTTTTGTCTACGAGCTTATACCAGAGCGAGAGATTGAAGTAAACTCCCATCATCAGCTCGCCCCACATGGCTAGAGGCACCACCTTCAGGCCTTCCCGATAGTCGGCGCCTACGAGATATTGCAAGACATCCATCCCCGCCATTACACCCACAAAGACAAATAGACTACAGATGAGGAAGTATTTCATAGCCAAGGCATACGAGCGGCGTCTCTCGGCTTCGTCTCCCGCACCTTTGTTGAAGACGAAGGGCTCGTATGCGTAGCGAAAGGCCTGCGTAAACATCACCATGACCATGGCAATCTTGAAGCAAGCGCTATAGATCCCGAGCTGCGACTCGGCCTCCGCACGGTCGGTAAGAATAATCGGAAAGAGTATTTTGTCTGCCATTTGATTGAAGATCCCGGCAATTCCCAAGAGGAGAAGAGGCAGCGAATAGGCAAGCATCCGACGGAGCAGGGATGATGAGAAATGCCATCCAGCCGGCAAGATATACGGCAGTAGCATCAAAAAGATAACGCCATTGCCGATAAGATTGGAAACAAATATGTACCCAACGCCAAACTCGGGGTCGTAAAACCACGAAATCGCTTCGGGTGCTACTCGCCAGACCCACGGACAAAGCAAGAAAAAGAAGAGGTTAAGCCCAATGGACAGAGCGATGAATGTGAGTTTTATGGTAGCGAAACGCCAAGGGCTATTCTTGTAGCGAAGGTAAGCAAAAGGAATCGCCATAAAGGCGTCTGTGGCGATAATAAAGACGAGCATTGCCACCAAGTCGCTCCGATCGGCATACCCAAGAAGGCTACTAATTGGGGAAAGGAAAAGGAGAGACAAAAGAATAAAAAACGAAGAAGTGGTCCCCAGCGAAATCAAGGTTGTAGAGTAGACCTGCTGAGGATTAGGCTCCTTATTCACAAAACGAAAGAACCCGGTCTCCATACCATAGGTAAGGATAGCCATGAGAAGAGCCGTCCAGGCGTAGAGGTTGGTTTGCACACCAAACTCTCCCGTAGAGACCAAAACACGGGTATAGAGCGGAGTTAGAGCCCAATTGAGGAAGCGCCCCAAAATACTGGACAAACCATATACGGCCGTGTCTTTTACCAGCCCCTTTAGTGCATTAGCCACAGTGTAATCGAAATAAATTACTGATTATCCAAAAGGAATTTCCGATCTGCAACAATGGCGCTCTCTGCCCAATAGACCGGAACAAAGCGCCAATTTGGACGGGATGCAAGAGGCAGAAGAACAGGACCTTTCTCGCTCAAGATCTCAATCATATAGGTACGCACGTCTTTGAACGTAGTCCAAATGATGCGATCCTTCAGCTCCTCCTTGGGGATACCGGCCCCTTTCGTGAGCAAACCGCCTCCGCCATTTGCTCTGTAACTATTGAGTACAACTATATAGGTTTCGTCTAAATGGAAAGGAGCTCCCGACGACATTTTCTCTATCTTGATGCGCTGCCCCATAGGTTTGCTCACGTCTACCGTATAGTCAATACCCGCAGCACTGCTAAAGTTGAACATCGGATATTTCGTTATAAATCGGCTCGTAGAATCCGGAGCCTCCTCTAATAGGAGAATATGATCACTTGCCGACTTCATCTGCTTGACCCAACGACTATAAGAATACTCCAGATAATCCTTGACTTCTCTCCCCGTCATGTTTATCACGTAGAGGTAGTTTTCGAAGGGATAAAGGGCAAACATACGCCCCACCGTAAGGTCTCCACGAGGGACTGTTTGGTTCTCAGTGAGGGGGGCTGCAAAGGATATTTCCGCTCCTGTAGTGGCGAGCTGCACCTCATGTATCAAGCCAACGTACTCCGAAAATCCAAACAAAGCATCCTCTGTTCGGATGGGGGCAGACAAGCTAACAATGGGCCGATTGACAAAGCTCTCGATAGCCTCAGCATCTTGTGAGAACTGCTTCATAAACTCTTCGTCCGGATCGTAGGTGTCAAGTTCTGTAAAGCTAGCTTCGACCTTCTTGCCCACTACCTTGCCATCCTTTTTCTTCAACGTAATGGTGATGTCCCCCACTCGGTCGAGATGGTTGCCAGGGGTGAGCATGAAAACAGAATCGCCCTTAGGATTTACACGCTGCTCGATGTACTGCTGGTGATCGTGCCCGTAGAGTACGAGGTCGATACCGGGTACAGAGTCTGTAAGGGCAGTCGCAAAGTTTTCCCTATAACCCTCATCCCTATCAATACGCCCCGAGTGTAGCAACGCAATAACTACATCAGGGTTTTCTTTTTTCTGAATGATTGGGAGCCAATAGCGTGCAGACTCCAATCCATCAGCAAAGTACATTCCTTCGTAGAGCTCGCTAGGTAGCCACTGAGGCACGCCCGTAGTAGTAAGCCCTAAGATGGCAACGCGTATTCCGCTACGCTCTACCATGGTATAGGGGTTAAAGTAGGTTGCTTCCGGATTTTTGGGATCGCGCAAAACATTGGCAGCCAAAAGAGGACACGTAGTCTCCTTTACAAAGCGATCGTAGACGCGGTGCCCCGTCTCTATATCGTGGTTACCCACCGTCATTGCATCGTACTGCAAGTAGTCAAGGACACGGGCCCCGATATGCTTTGTTGCCGTATCTACAAAGTTGTAGTAATAGGTAATAGGCTCTCCCTGTAATAGGTCTCCTCCATCCAAAAGGATAGGCTGATCGCCATCCGCTCTCAAGGCTCCCACATAAGCAGCAAGACGAGCCATAGAGCCGGTCGCGGGGCATTCCCTTACATAGTCGAAAGGCAAGAAATTGCCATGCACATCCGTAGTATGCAAGATGTGCAACGTCACCGTCTCCTCCCCCTTAGGGCTACAAGCCAAGAGAGTGAGCAGGAATGCCCCTAGAGAGACAAGACGTAAAATACATCTGTATAATAGCCGCATATGAAGAATAAAAACTTAATTCGGGAGAGACGACTTAGCACCGTAGGCACTTAGCCCAGGCGACTGCCCGGAGCAATATCGTCACTCACGATCATAACATTGAGGCGTTCTGTCTTATAGTCTACAGCCGAGAGGATCATCCCCTGCGACTCAACCCCCATGAGCTTACGTGGGGGGAAGTTGGCAATGAAAACAAGGTTTTTGCCCACCAACTCTTCGGGCTCGTAGTATTTGGCAATACCCGAAACGATGGTACGTCCTTCGAGGCCATCGTCTAGGCGGAAGCGGAGCAGCTTGTCGCTCTTAGGCACCTTTACACACTCCAAAACACGTCCGACACGAAGGTCCATCTTCATAAAATCGTCGAAGGTTGTGTTCTCGGCAATGGGCTCAGCCTTGCGCTTAGCTGCATCATTGGCAGCCTTAGCCGAAGCGAGCTTCTGCATCTGGGCGTCGATAGCGGCATCCTCTATCTTTTCGAAGAGGAGTGTAGGCTCAGCCAGCTGATGACCGACCGAGAGCAAATCGGACTGCCCCAAGCGGCTCCAATCAAACGGCTCAACTTGTAGCAAATCAAGCAAACGACGGGTACTGAAGGGGAGGAAAGGCGCAAAAGCAATGGATAGATTTGCCGAGATCTGGAGGGCAACATGCAAAATAGTAGCTACCCTCGTAAGATCCGTTTTTGCCACCTTCCAAGGCTCGGTATCGGCAAGATATTTATTTCCGATGCGTGCAATCTGCATCGCATCACGCAAAGCATCGCGGAAGTGGAACTCATCAAGACGATGCTCTAGGTGCGGCACCAAGTCGGCCACCTCCTGCAACGTAGCTTGATCATACTCGGTAAGCGTACCCACCTCAGGCACTTTCCCTCCGAAATACTTGTGCGTAAGCACCATGGCCCGGTTCACAAAGTTACCATAGATGGCTACCAATTCGTTGTTGTTGCGCGCCTGGAAGTCTCGCCAAGTGAAGTCATTATCTTTGGTCTCGGGCGCATTGGCCGTAAGCACATAGCGCAAAACATCCTCCTTGCCGGGGAACTCTTGCAAGTACTCGTGGAGCCAAACTGCCCAATTCCGGCTCGTAGAAATTTTGTCCCCTTCGAGGTTCAAAAACTCATTTGCCGGCACATTGTCGGGGAGAATATAGCTTCCCTCGGCCTTGAGCATGGCAGGGAAAACGATACAATGGAAAACGATATTATCCTTACCGATGAAGTGGATAAGGCGGGTTTCTGAGTCCTTCCACCACGTCTCCCAAGAGTCGGGAAGAAGCTCTTTTGTATTGCTGATATAACCGATGGGGGCATCGAACCAAACGTACAACACCTTACCTTCGGCACCCTCCACGGGAACTGGGATCCCCCAGTCAAGGTCTCGGCTCACCGCACGAGGCTGTAAGCCCATATCAATCCAGCTCTTGCACTGACCATATACGTTGCTCTTCCACTCCTTGTGACCATCGAGGATCCACTCGCGGAGCCAGTCTTCGTAGCGATCCAAAGGCAAGTACCAATGGGTCGTCTCTCTCAGTTCGGGCTTTGCTCCACTGATGACACTTTGAGGGTCAATCAGGTCGGTGGCATTGAGAGAAGTACCACAAGACTCGCATTGATCTCCATAGGCCCCGGGCTTATGGCAATGGGGGCAAGTACCCACAATATAGCGGTCTGCCAAGAAGGTTTCTGCCTTGGGGTCGTAGTACTGCTCACTCGTACGCTCTATAAATTTATTGTTGTCATAGAGGGTGCGAAAGAACTGAGAAGCGGTCTCGGCATGCGTACGACTGGAAGTGCGAGAGTAGATATCGAAATCGATTCCGAACTGCTCAAACGACTCCTTGATGAGTGCATGGTAGCGATCTACCACCTGCTGAGGGGTGATGCCCTCGGCTTTGGCTTTGAGAGAGATAGGCACTCCATGCTCGTCAGACCCTCCGATAAACAAGACCTCCTCACCACGCATTCGTTTGTAGCGCACGTAGATGTCCGCAGGGACATACACACCGGCAAGGTGACCTATATGCACAGGTCCATTGGCATAGGGGAGCGCAGTTGTAACAAGGGTACGCTTAAATCTTTTTGTAGAAGGGTCGTTAGTCATCTCTATCTTCAGTTGTACGTTCTAGTATATCTCGTGCAAAAATAATAATAACTCGCCATATTGCCGCCACTCTGCGGGCAGCACAACCAGAAGGATGCCTTGAGAAACTCGAAAGGGGCCCCGAGAAAGGGCGAAATCGTTGCCTAAAAGCAAAAAGGATACCAAGTGAAGAATCTTTGGCTTCTGGGCAAAAATCAAAAATTTCTCAACCAGAAAGGGAGACACTTATTAGCTGACTTCCCCAGCTTTTTCGCCTGCAGAAAAACTCGAAACGCCCAAGGCCTCCAACAAGAGGTCACCCCCGAAAAATCGAAGATAGAGGACTGAAACACAACCATACAACGTCTTTTAACCCAAGATATCTCGCTCAAGATTTGGTCAGAAATAATTATTTGCATTACCTTTGCAGACGCAAATCGGAACGCATCACTCGGTTGATAAGTTCACGCCTCTGCGGAAATAGCTCAGTTGGTAGAGCATAACCTTGCCAAGGTTAGGGTCGCGAGTTCGAGTCTCGTTTTCCGCTCCAAACGAATGTTTTTACATCACTATTGTTATAAGGCACCCTCAAGAGAGCAATCTTTTTGAGGGTGTTTTGTATTTACACCCCACCCAAAAAGGGAGGAAGAAAGCCTTGTACAACGCACCTAATTTTGCTACCTTTGCACGAGATTGTAGAATAATACATACTAAGATAATGGAACGAGTAGTAAGTGGTATTAGACCCACCGGCAACCTCCACCTGGGTAATTACTTTGGGGCTGTACGAGGATTTCTGGAGATGCAGCATGAGTACGATTGTTTTTTCTTCATCGCAGATTGGCACTCTCTTACTACCCATCCTCACCCCGGAGATATCGTGCGCGGTGCCAACACAATCCTTGCCGAATACCTTGCTTGTGGGCTCGACCCCAATAAAGTAACCATCTATCGTCAGAGTGACGTGCCCGAGGTGCTCGAGTTGTATCTCTACCTCAACATGAATGCCTACCTAGGAGAATTGGAGCGGACTACCTCCTTCAAAGACAAGGCCCGCCAGCAGCCCAACAACGTAAATGCAGGGCTACTCACCTACCCCGCATTGATGGCGGCCGACATTCTTATCCACAAGGCAGTCAAGGTGCCCGTAGGCAAAGACCAAGAGCAAAACATGGAGATGGCGCGTCGCTTTGCACGTCGCTTCAATACGATATACCAGACCGAGTACTTTACCGAACCCGCCTCTTGGCACTTTGGCGATAAGGCCATAAAAATACCCGGGCTTGATGGATCCGGCAAGATGGGCAAGAGTGAAGGAAACGCTATCTACCTCATCGACGACGAAAAGACCCTTACCAAGAAGGTGAAACGTGCCGTAACGGACGGAGGCCCAACAGAGCCCAACAGCACAATGCCGGAGCCTATTACCAATCTGTTTACCCTGCTCAAGATCGCCTCTTCAGAAGAGATCTACCAACACTTTCTTGCGGCCTACAACGACTGCTCAATCCGCTATGGCGATCTCAAAGCTCAGCTCGCTGCGGATCTCGTTGCCCTCACCACTCCTATCCGCGAGCGCATCCTAGAGCTAAGCAGTGATCAGGAATATCTCAACAAGGTAGCCCGCGAGGGGGCCGAGCGTGCTCGAGAGAGCGCCCGCAAGACCTTGGAGGAGGTTCGTCACATCATTGGCTTCATGCCAACAATTCGCTAAAATTCATACAAATAAGATACAGAACATGGATCTAAAAATTCAAGGTCGCATTATAGCCGTCCTCCCCGAAGTTGGGGGCATAAGCAAGGCCGGCAAGGAATGGAAAAAGCAGGAATATGTATTGGAGACCTTTGACCAATACCCCAAAAAGATCTGCTTCAACGCTTTCGGAACCAAGGTGGATGAGTTCGCCATCCAGGAGGGCGAAACTCTCACCGTCTCTATAGATATTGAGAGCCGTGAGTTCAATGGCCGCTGGTACACAGACATCCGTGCATGGCGTGTAGAGCGTGGTGTAGAACCCACGATGGGCTCCATGGATGGATATGGCGCAGCCCAAGGAATTGCCGGAGGTGCCCCCTCATTCCCCCAAGCTCAGCAAGCTGTTCCTCAAGCTCAGAGTGAGTTTAATGCTCCTGCTGAGGGCGACGACCTTCCTTTCTAACCCTCCCCAACCCCAACAAGGGAGACAAAAGAATCCCCTTCTCCGGAGGGAGAAGAAAGTAGAAACGTCATCAGAAGGCATGCCCTTACTCAGCACGAGGCGGGGCATTGCCTATTTTGACTTAGAGTAGTACTAGAGAGAGACTATATGCAAGTGCGCCTCCTCGTTGTGGGCCCCACAGAAGATCGCCTTCTCACCACTCTCATAGAGGGGTATTGCGGGCGCATCTCTCATTACATCTCCTTCGAAATAGAGGTGATTCCCAATATATCGGGAGGGCAAACTCGGTATGATTTGGCACGACTCAAACAGCTAGAGGGCGAGCAAATCTTACGGCGGATAAAACCCAGTGACGAGGTGGTTTTACTCGATGAGAAGGGCAAAGAGCCCACGAGCCAAGAGCTCGCCACCCTGCTCGAGAAGAAGATGCTCTCGGGCGCCAAGCGCTGGACGTGGGTGGTAGGCGGGCCGTTTGGGTTTTCGCAAGAGGTGTACAATGCCGTCCCTCAGCGTCTCTCTCTTAGTCGCCTCACCTTCACACACAATATGATTCGACTCCTGGCCGTGGAGCAACTCTACCGCGCCCTCACCATACTAAACAACGAACCCTACCATCACAACTAAAACAAAACCCTAGAGAGCCATCGTAGCCTTATGATAGATTTTCTAAAAGAAGCAGACATCGCTATGACTGTATGCGACCGAGAAGGACGCATCATCTACATGAATAATCAAAGCAAAGAGGTAAACCAAAAGCCCGGAATGGACTTGATGGGAAAGAACATTCTCGACTGCCATCCCGAGCCCGCACGCTCTCTCCTCGTACACATGATGGAGAACGGCGAAAAGCACGTTTACACCATCGAAAAGAAGGGAAAGAAAAAGCTTATCTACCAAATTCCTTGGTACCAAGAGGGCGAATACATGGGCTTTGTGGAGCTATCCATGATCATTCCCTTCGAGATGGACCACAAGGTGCGTAGCTAAACCCTTTAGCATCCAGAGTTATGGTCAAATCTTCTCTATCCTCCAAAAAACGAACGCTCCTACTCGTTGTAGGATTGGAGCTTTGGGTAGTAGGGATTGCCCTCTATGCCCTATTCAAAGAGAAGATCGTCCCCTCTTGGGATTTTTACCTGCTCCTCGGGGGGGCGCTAGTCCTCCCCATCATACTTTACTTTGTGCTACGCAAGCGCGATGCCATTAGAGCCCAAAATCGTACTGGTGGCACCAACGCCCCTCACGAAAACCATCTATAAAGAGGGTCTCCAGTGACTAAATCCCCTATTTGACAGGATGAATACCCCGCTCTATCCTCTGCGCTTTGCGCCTATCTTCCGCCCGGTACTATGGGGTGGGTACCGCATTGCGCCCTACAAAGGCATCCTAAGTGATCCGAGAGCGATAGGAGAGAGTTGGGAGCTATCACCCATGGAGGGCAACACCTCTGTGGTACTCGAGGGACCTTTGGCAGGAGTTGCCCTCACCGAACTAATGCAACAAGCCGGGCGCTCCATCCTCGGAGACAAGCATTACGAGCGCTACGGCACACACTTCCCCCTCCTCATCAAATTTATTGATGCCCGAGAAGACCTCTCAGTGCAGGTACACCCATCGGACGCTTTAGCCCCCTCTCTTGGGCTCCCCCATGGAAAAAGCGAGATGTGGTACATTGTAGATGCCACCAAAGGCGCTCGCCTCTCGGCAGGATTTGCCGCTTCCACCACTCGGGAGCAGTACCAACAAGCGATTAAAAACGGCTGCATTACAGATCTTCTCCGCTACGACACAATCTCTCGTGGCAACCTCTTTTACATCCCGGCAGGGCGCATTCACACCATCGGAGCCGGCTCTTTTATCTTAGAGGTACAGCAAGCCTTGGATGTAACATACCGCATATTCGATTATGATCGACTCGACAGTGCCGGAGAGACACGTCCCCTACACCTCGATGCAGCAGAGGGTGCTCTCGACTTTGAAGCCACTCCGCCCTATCGTATCGACTACTGCGAGGAGCGCAATCAAGTAAATGTACTACTAAAGACCCCCTACTTCGTATTCTCCACGCTTCCGCTCACTCAACCTCTACGCTACATGCCTCCCTCGGGAGATAACGAGTGCGTAGTCTTTGTGGCTCTTGAGGGAAGTCTCTCGATAAAAGACAGCTCCGGCTACGATGTAGAGTTGCCATGTGGGCACACTCTTTTGTTCCCGGCCTCATGTCTTCCCGCCCATATTACCCCTCGAAAGAAAGCACGTCTTGCCGCCATCACCATTAGTAGCACCACGCCTTCTACACTCTAAACAACATTATATATGCCTACCATTCCTCCCATTATAGACACAACTGCTACAACGCCCCCTCCCATTACCGAAGTACTCGCTCCCGACAAATGGGGGCACATCGACTACAAGGGTCTTCTCTCAGACTGGCTAGAGAAGGGGATCAACTTTGGCGTTCGAGTCCTTATTGCGATCATTATATTCTATGTAGGACGCCTCGTTGTAAAGTGGCTACTTCGGATAGCCGATCGTGCCATGGAACGCCGCAAATTCGAAGTTGCGGTACGTGGGTTTCTGCATTCCATCCTCAGGGTAATCCTACTCATTGCCGTAGTGGTTGCTGCCATTAACTCCCTAGGGGTAGCGCCCGTATCATTCGCCGCTCTTATGGCCGCTGCGGGGATCACTATCGGAGCTTCGCTCGGCGGACAACTGCAAAACCTAGCCGGCGGTGTTATCATCCTGCTCACACACCCCTTCCGGGTAGGCGACTACATCTCCACGGGTACGACAGAGGGGATTGTAAGCCGTGTGGCTATCTTCTTTACCTCACTCACCACCGTAGACAACAAAGCCATCTATATCCCCAACGCAAAGATCACCAGCGAGGCCCTCATCAATTACACCGAAATGAAGTTGAGGCGCTGCGAGTGGTTGGTAACTGTAGATTACGACACCGACTACGAGCAAGTACGGGCCCTTCTCGAGCAGATTGCCAACAACGAGAGTCGCATCCTACCCGAGCCTGCCCATCAGGTGGCTCTTAGCCAACTGAGTGCCAGCTCCGTAGATATATTCTTACGAGGATGGTGCCACACCGAAGAGTATTGGCAGTTGTATTGGGACATCAATCGGGAAATTTACACGCGCTTCAACAAAGAGGGCATTGGCTTTGCATTCCCTCAGCTACGCGTCCATACGTCTTGATCTTTCGAATCTTATTTACTACCTTTGTCTAGTTATTTTAGGGGAAATTTATAGGGATGGATAAAGAAAATCCGAATAGAGAAGAGAATTCGATCACGGGGGATTCTAAAGAGGCTCCCTATGGAGAAACTAAATCCGCCCCCGAGAGAGCCACTCATTTTCGCGATAGTTATTTTATAGACGAAGACGAGGAAGAGACCCTCGAGACCTCTTTTTCGGAGAGCGAAGTAGCTCCGGAAGAAAAGAGAACGCAAGAGAGAGAGTCACAGCCTTCTACCCCTTTTACTCGTGAGAGTATGGGCACCTCTGTAGCATCGTCTGAGCCCCAAGCAAAAGCCGCCTCTACCGCAAAAGAGGAGACTCCCCGGCCTTCCACCTCATCCCAACAGAAGAAAAAAACGTCACAAGACTCTGTGGCAAAGACCATCGGACGCCTTCTTGGTCGCTCCCTCATGGGCTTCAAGGGGGATCGTTTTGTAGCTATCCTGACGGGGCCTTATCGTCTGGTGTTTGTCACCATATTGATCAGTCTTATTTTCAACATCACGCTGCACTACATTCTTGCCGGGCAGCTCAAGGAGGAAGAACGGCTCCAAACCGAGATGGACGACTACACAAAGCGTCAGCAATTTATCTCATCGGAGCTTACACATGCCCTCACACAAGAAGACCTTTTGGAGCGACTTCGCCAGCAGGGCATCACGCTAGCCCCCGCAGACTCTGCCCCCTATATTATTTACGTTCCCATCCCCAATGATCTAAGAGAGGAGTAATTTATCTCGACTACCCTTGTTTATGGCACAGACACACCCCAGCGACAAAGAAAGCACCTCTAAGGCCAGGCGAGAGCCACGCTCTGTGCAGGAGCGTCGGGAGCATCAAGCTCAAGAGAAGAGCAAACGCTCCTCTATGCGTATTTGGCATACCCTCTTTGTTGTTTTTTCTTTGGCCTCCCTCATTGCGATTGTTATCAGCGCTACAAAAACGGGGTGCGTAGAAGGGGATAAGTGGGTTGCCCTGAGCAAAACCCTAGATGGGCCTCGCGAAAAAAAGGAGATAGCGCTACGAGGCAACATCTACGCCTCCACGGGAGAACCGCTGCGCGTAACCGTGGCCTACTACAAGATTGATCTGGACTTAAAAGCCGAGGGACTTAAGAAGTTGTACGAGCAATGCGGCGAGCGAAAAGTACTCGACACCCTTGCCGATGTCGTACTGCGTCACTTCCCCGACATTAAGGAGAGAAAATCGCATAATCAGCTCGTCAACGAGTGGACCCAGAAGATCCAAAAAACGAGAAACACCAAGGTTCATCCTATCGTAGACCCTATTGGCCGTCTCATCACCTACTACGAGTACAATGCATTCTTCACCGATTCGCTTGTAATGTACCGCTACGATAGGAAAGGGAACAAGAAGAGAAGTCCCTACTACCGAGGCTTTAAGTCTCAAAATCGCTACGTGCGAGCTTGTCCCTACAACCACCTAGCCGATGCGACCATAGGCTCAATAAACAAGGAAACCGGGGTTGGAAATAGTGGGCTCGAAGCCTATTACGACGATGTGCTCTCCGGAGCCGACGGACGCTCCCAAGTGGCCTATGCCTCACGTAAGGGTACTCGTATCATCACCACAGCCCCTATTCACGGCTACGATCTCTACACAACCATAGATCCGGAGCTGCAGCGTGTGGCCACCAACGCCCTCCGCGAGGTGCTAGAGGCCAGCAGTGCTCTCTACGGCACCGCCATCTTGATGGAGTCTTCCACAGGGCGCATTGTGGCTATCAGCAACCTCAAACGACTCGCCGAAGACCCCGTCTACAAAGAGCGAGACAACTCGGCTTGCATCGACTTTGTAGAGCCCGGGAGTACCATTAAGCCGGTAAGTATGATGATTGCCTTAGACAGAGGCATCGTCACTCCGGAGCAAACGGTAGATGTTGGCAACGGAGTTTGGGAGTATGGCAAGAGGTTTGTTCGCGACCATAATGCCAACAAAGGGGGCTATGGGGTCATCACCTACGAAGAGGTTATGAAGTACTCTTCGAATGTGGGTATCGCCAAAATGATTGTGGGCGGCTTCCATGATTCGCCCAACGACTTCCGCAAGGCGTTCTTAGATCTTGGTTTCGATGAACTTTGCTGCCAAGAGATTCCCGGAGCGCAAAAGAGCGGAATCAAGCCGGTAGATACATGGGATGCTACGACTTTGGCGTGGCTCTCCTTCGGATATGTATCCCGCCATCCACCCATCAACATCCTGGCATTCTATAACGCTATCGCCAACGGAGGGAAAATGCTTAACCCCTATCTGGTAGATCGTATCGTGGATAAGTCGGGGAGAGTGATTCATTCGGCTCAACCCAAAGTGCTACGCGACTCGATCTGTAGCGATAGAACCATCGAACAACTACGCCATATGCTCCGAGGGGTAGTCGTAGACGGAACCGGTAAGGCCGTTAATTCGCCCCTTGTCTCCATTAGTGGCAAGACGGGTACAGCCCAAACCCTCAATCCTAAGACACGGACCTACGAGCACTGTGGCCACTATGTTTCTTTCTGTGGTTACTTCCCTAGCGACAACCCTCGCTACTCTGTAATTTCTACCGTGATGCTACCTCCCGGAGTCCCCTACTCGGCCGGACACCAACCCGGAGCGGTAGTTCGTGCCATTGCTGAGGCAGTTGCCAGCCGTGGGACCGCCCGCAGTGTAACCGAGATACCCCCGAAGCAGGACAAACTCAAAGGGGTACATATCACCTCCGGCAGACTTGGAGCCATCTCCAAATTTGCCGCACAAGAGAAGGCCGACTTAGAGGTAGGCAAGGGCATACAGCACGACACTCCGGTGGCGGTAGAAGAGGTATCCGAAGGCAAGTGGAGGGTACGAGCCTACAGCAACGTACCCAAGAATGTAATGCCCAACCTTATAGGATTCTCTGTAAGCGAGGCCCTATACCAACTCCAGATCCGTGGGGTAAAAGTGCACTTAGTAGGGCAAGGGCATGTAATCGCCCAATCTCACGCTTATGGCACGGAGCTCAAAAAGGGAGAGGTTATCGTGCTCACCCTAGGTTATCGCTCAGCATCTCAACCCAAGCCCGCCACCCCCGAAGTAAAGGAGGAAACCCCACAAAAACGTTAGAACAACTCCTCTTAGGCAGCTATGCCCAAAGAATGATCTTTGCTAAACTATTCCCTCATGAAATCTGATCATCCCCTCAATACAGCTCTGCAACCCGCCTCTCTATCCCGGGAGATACTGCTCCAGACCATTGCAGCCTGGCACCTCCCTCAACAAGATTTTGAGGCAAAAACGTCTCCTTCGGTAACGCATATTACCAACGACTCTCGCAAGGTAACCTCGGGCAGTCTCTTTGTTGCCATACCGGGCGCCGAGCTGGATGGTTGGCAATTCGTACCCAAAGCCCTAACGGCAGGAGCCAAATACATTGTTGGGGAGCACGTGCTCTCACAAGAGGAGCAAGCCCTATTCGAGCAGGCAGATGCCTCGTATATTGCCGTATCTTCGGCACACGAGGCCCTTGCCGCCCTAGCCCAAGCCCTCTGGCACTACCCGAGCAAGCACCTTCGCTTGGTGGGGGTAACGGGGACCAACGGCAAGACCTCTACAGCCACCATGCTCCATCGTCTTTTTGAGCGTCTCGGCTATAAGTCGGGGTTGATAGGTACGGTAGAAAACCGAATAGGCAACGAGGTTGTCCCCGCCACGCACACAACGCCGGATCCGATAGCCTTGGCGCAGTTGCTCTACCAGATGCAACAAGCGGGGTGTAGCCACGTTTTTATGGAGGTTTCGTCTCACGCAGCCCATCAGCGGCGCATAGGTTCGCTTGACTTCGCAGGGGGGCTATTTACCAACCTCACCCGCGATCATCTCGACTATCACGGCACCATGCAGGAGTACATACGTGCGAAGAAAATGTTTTTCGACCAACTCTCGCCCAACGCCTTTGCCCTTGTGAATGCAGACGACCGCAACGGCTCCGTAATGTTGCAGAACACCTCCGCCAAGAAGTACACCTACGGGCTCAAGAGCTTTGCCGACTTCAAAGCCAAAGTAGTAGAGGGAGACTTCCGAGGCACAGAGCTACTGCTTAACGATCGCCCCGTATGGATCCCTCTGGTAGGGGCGTTCAATGCCTACAACATCACCCTAGTATATGCTGCGGCACGGCTCCTATTGCCGGATCTCGAGCAAGAGGTTTTACTCCAAGCCCTCAGCACCATCGAAACGGCAGAAGGCCGATTTGAAGTCATCTCCGAAGGAGGGAGAATCGGCATTGTAGACTATGCGCATACCCCCGATGCTCTTATCAAAGTATTAGAGACCATTCGTCCTTTGGTACCCCGGGGCGGACGAATTATCACCGTAGTAGGAGCCGGGGGCAATCGAGACCGAGGGAAACGCCCCATCATGGCACAGGAGGCCTTCCGCAGAAGCGACCTGCTGATCCTCACAAGCGACAACCCCCGAGGCGAAGATCCCCAAGCCATCATAGACGAAATGATGACCGGCCTCACTCCCGAGGAGCAGGCACAATGCCTTACCAATGTGGATAGACGCAGCGCCATTGCCACCGCTTGCCGCCTCGCTACCCCATGCGATGTAATCCTCGTTGCCGGCAAAGGACACGAAACATATCAAGAGATTCAGGGGGTGCGTCATCACTTCGACGACCGTGAGGAGCTACGCCTTGCTCTCTGCCACTCCACACCCCAAACCCACTAAATACAGCCTCTATTTATATGATTTACTACCTAGCCGATTTAATGCAAGACTGGCACCTCTCAGGGGGTCGCCTGCTCCATTATGTCTCCTTTCGAGCCGTACTTGCCTTCGTCTTTTCGCTCCTTATTGCCACTCTGGTAGGGAGTAAGATTATCGACAAATTGCGTCAGAAACAAATCGGAGAGACCATACGATCCTTGGGTTTGGAAGGCGAAGACTCCAAAAAGAACACGCCCACCATGGGGGGGATCATCATAATAATCTCGATACTCGTACCTACCCTTCTGTTTGCCCGCCTCGATAATATCTATGTTATCTTGATGCTTATCACCACAGTAATGATGGGGCTTCTCGGCTTTATCGATGACTATATCAAGGTCTTTAAGCACAACAAAAAAGGGCTATCCGGCAAATACAAACTCATCTGGCAGGCTCTCTTCGGGATCATTTTGGGACTTGTCCTCTACCTTAACCCCGAGACTTCGATCCGTGAGAATAGGGAGGTGCGATACGAAGGAAAGATCACCAATGTGACCTATTCCTATGCAGAAACCAAAAGCACCAAGACAACGATCCCCTTTGTCAAGAACAACAACTTCGACTATGCAGACCTTCTCCCCGTCAAGCCGGAGCACAAAGAGGTCGTGGGATGGATCCTATTCATCGTTGTTGCCACCCTCATTGTGACCTTTATCAGCAACTGCGTCAATCTCACGGATGGGCTGGATGGACTGGCGGCAGGCTCCTCGGCTCCGGTGGGCGTTGTGCTGCTTATCTTTGCTTACGTATCCAGTCATATCAATATGGCTAGCTACCTCAATATTATGTACATACCGGGGGCAGAAGAGTTGGTGATCTTTGCGGCAGCCTTTGTTGGTGCTACCATTGGGTTCCTTTGGTACAATGCCAATCCGGCACAGGTCTTTATGGGCGACACCGGGAGCCTCACGCTGGGCGGGATCATTGCGGTATTTGCCATCTTGGTGCGCAAAGAACTCCTCTTACCCATCCTCTGTGGGCTCTTCGTCGTAGAAGGGCTCTCTGTAATGCTCCAGACCGCTTACTACAAACATACCAAGCGAAGAGCGGGCGGACCGGTACGTATCTTTAGAATGGCCCCCCTGCACCACCACTTCCAGAAGGCCGTGCAAAATGTAGATACAAGGGTGCTTATTGATGTACCCAAGAAGCTCGTAAAGGAGAATAAGTTAGTGGTTCGCTTTTGGATTATAGCCCTCCTACTTGCCGCATTCTCTTTGGCTACGCTCAAGATGCGCTAAGCGATACGCCCCCCTCTCAGCCTCCCATAGGCTCAGATATAGTAAACGCCCTCTATCTCCATTGCATTCGGAGCTAGAGGGCGTTGCTCTACCATTGGATGGGCTGTTGCCCATGGCGGCGGAGGTACTCGTTGGCTTTGCTAAAGTGGCGGCAGCCTAAGAAGCCGCGATGTGCCGAGAGGGGTGAAGGATGAGGCGCCTCTAGTACAAAGTGCCTCCCCGGGGGTATCATGGCAGCCTTACGCCGTGCAGAGCTTCCCCAGAGCATAAAGACAAGCCCCTCACGCTGCTTGGCAAGCGCCTCTATCGCCGCATCGGTAAAAGTCTCCCAGCCATGCCCCTGGTGCGAAGCCGCTTTGTGCGCCTCCACCGTAAGGGTAGCATTGAGGAGTAATACCCCCTGCTCTACCCAAGGCATGAGGTGACCGCCCCGTATGATGGAGGGGCGCCCCAAGTCGCTTGCAATCTCTTGCAGAATATTGCGTAGACTAGGAGGCGGAGTAATCCCCTCGGGGACAGAAAATGCCAGCCCCTCGGCTTGGCCGGGTTCGTGGTAGGGATCTTGCCCCAATATCACGACGCGTACCCGATCGAAAGGGCAGCAATCAAAAGCCCTAAAGATCAGGCCGGCGGGGGGATAGGCCGCTCCTTGCTGATATTGCTTGCGCACAAAGTCGGTCAGCGTCTCGAAGTAAAACTTATCAAACTCAGGGGCAAGCACCTTTTTCCACCCCTCTTCGATACGTACATTCATAGGCATGTTCTATTTCTCCGGCTACTAATAAAGAAGCAGCACCCCTCCCACCCTAAGGGGAGAAGAGTGCTGCCACTATGGATGGGGAGAGCAGTCTCTCTCCTTAAATTAGCTTATGCTTCTTCCGTAGACTCTTCGTTTAGGTTCTGGAAGAGCTTTTCGAACTCTTCGGAAGTAACCTCTTTCTTTTCGAGAGTCACCTTATTTTGAGCATCAAGAGCCACAAGACGGATCGTAGCATTTAGCTCGGTCTCAGCACGCTTGTTTTCGTCTTCGAGGTGCGACTTTACAAGTGTTTCGAAGATAGAATCGGGTAGACCGCTATAGCCATAAGCAGCCATTTGCTGACGAATTTCAGCAAGAGCTTCTTGACGGATAATCTCGTCCGTAACCTCTACGCCCTGTGCTTTTGCCATCTGACGAAGGGCTGTAGTAAAGAATACATAGTCTATGATAGACTGGAAGCTTTCCTCTGTGAGCTCTTCGTTATTCTTCTTCTGAATGTTAGCAACGAAGGGGCGGAAGGTTTCCTTATCAAACTCGGGAGTACCGATATTTGCCTTTACATACTCAATAAGCTTATTGGCGAATAGGTTGTTAGAACCCGAAGCATACTCCATCTCACGACGCTTTGCCAACTCAGCACGGTAGGCAGCTTCGTCTTTGATCTCAGTATCTTCGCCAAAGGCCTTCTTATAGAGCTCTTCGCCGGGTGTAGCCTCTACAAAGTGATTGATCTTCTCTACTTCGAAGTTAAAGTCGCCCTTGTGATCTGCCACTTCTTCGGGCTTGATACCCAAGAGATTGCTGGTAATAGCATCCGTTTCGCCATCGGCCTTGTAGGGGTTGAAACGTACTACCGAGTGGAGAGCCACCCCGTTGAACTTAGCCTTTTCGGCCTCATCCTTGAAGCTCTTGGGCAAAAGGAGGCAATTTTCTTTACGAAGACCGTTTTCTTTAGGATTACCCTCTTCGTCTAGCTCTACGAGGAGTCCATAGAGAGAGTCGTCCTCTCCCATTACCTCAGCTTGTTGCATGCTACCATAAGCTCTACGCATGTAGCTATCTGCCTCATCGATATCTTTTTCTCCCACTTTTACGGTGTAATAGGGAAGTTTCACATCCGCAGAGAGGGGTATATTGAAGTCGGGAGTAAGGGCAAGATGGAAAGAAAAAGTGAAGTCTGACCCCTTCTCTAGATCTTGATCGTTGGGTTGAATCATGGGCTGACCGAGGAATTCCACATTGTTTTCTCGGAGGGTTTCAAAGAGCTTGTCGCCCACCATTTTGTTGATTTCTTCGATCTTTACAGAAGCTCCGTACTTCTTTGTTACAATATCCTGGGGTACCATGCCCTTACGGAAACCGGGCATATCCATACGCTGACGGAGGTTGCGGAGTTGTTCTTTCACTGCCTTTTCGTAGTCGGCAGCTTCGATAGAGACGGTTACGATGCCTCTGCGAGGAGCTTCTGTGGTAAACGTACTGTTCATTTGTATCTCTTGTCTATTTCTATTTCACTTATAATCTATGACCACGCAAAAGTAGCACAAATCCCGCTATCGGGCAAATCTTAGCCTAACCCCTCCCCAACGTATGCAGGCAGAAATGGGATTTTACGTGAGAGTAAAAACCTACAAAAAGACGGACAATAATCCCTTCTCGGATAAAATGTTACGAAGAAGTCACTCAATTGGAGGCATTACTTCTATCCGAATCCAGCGGAAGAAGTTACCGCCCCCTTGGGCATAAAGCTAGGAGCGATGGAGACTCCACGAGACGCCCCCCCAGGGAGGCCGAGGGGCAACCAAGGCTTTTCCGGCTACACGCCTCCCCAAAAGCAGGCAAAAGGCGATGTTTATCCAGCCAAAGTGACTACTTTTGTAGGAGGCAAGCCCATACGGCGAAGGCTCTCTTCTCCGTGCAAGGGCGAGTGCGAATAGAATCAACGAGTTAGTCAGTAGTCTACAGAAATATGGGTATAAGAATAGCAATTGTAGGAGCCTCGGGAGCCGTAGGTACGGAATTCATGCGCCTGATTGAGCAGCGCAACTTCCCGGCAGCAGAGATTCGTCTTTTCGGGTCCTCTCGCAGTGCCGGCAAAGAATACAAGGTGGCAGGGAAGTTGTGCAAGGTCGAAGAATTGCAAGACAACGATGCCTTCCGCGATATCGATATAGTCTTCGTCTCCGCAGGTGGGGATACCTCTCGCAAGTATGCCGAGGTGATCACTCGTCATGGAGCGCTTATGATTGATAATTCGAGTGCCTTTCGCATGGCAGAGGATGTACCTCTCGTTGTACCCGAGGTGAACCCAACCGACGCCCTCGTTACTCCTAGAAATATCATTGCCAACCCCAATTGTTCTACGATACAAATGGTGGTGGCCCTACATGCCCTCAACAAGATAACCCCTCTGCGGCAGGTGCATGTAGCTACCTACCAAGCAGCCAGTGGAGCAGGCAACCTAGCCATGGAAGAGCTACGCCAGCAGGTACGAGACGAGGCCGAAAACAGACCTCTTGAGGTTAATAAATTTGCCCATCAGCTTCTATACAATGTGATCCCTCATATTGATATTTTTGCCGATGAAGACTATACCAAAGAGGAGCTCAAGATGTACCACGAGACGCAAAAAATCCTCCACAGCTCAGTGGCCGTAAGCGCAACGTGTGTGCGAGTACCGGTCCTCAGGGCACACAGCGAAGCTATCTGGGTAGAGGGCGAGCGTGCCATCACACCCGAGGAGGCTCGTCGAGCATTTGAGACTCAAGAGGGTATCGTGGTTGTGGACGATCCCAAACAACTCCGCTATCCGATGCCCCTTTTTGCGGCCGATCAAGACCCCGTATATGTAGGGCGTATCCGACAAGACATTGCCCATCCCGGAGGTATCACCTTCTGGTGCGTTGCCGACCAAATCCGCAAGGGTGCAGCACTCAATGCCGTGCAAATTGCCGAGTGGCTTATCGCCCAGGGCCGGTTTGCCAAATAACCCATTCCCTCTCTTCTGATGAAACAATCTCAAACTGCACTCACGCCGGAGGTCCTCGAATTTGCCACGGTAGCCGTGCCCTTTTGCACCCTCTTGCACGAGGCCGCTCAGATGGCTCCGGCCGAGCTTACCGACAAATTACTGAGGATTCTTCCCCTGCTCTATATCAAGACGCTGCCCCTACTCTCCTCGGGCGGTGACGATGCCGTGCCCTTCGAACAAGAGGAGGAGTACTTCCTCCCGGAGTATGTAAGCGAGAGGGAATACACCCTTGTGGAGCGAGGTCTGGAGCAACAATTTGGCCGAGGCGACCTCTTCCTTGAGGCGCTATCGCCCGAGATGCAATACAGCGACCGCCCTCTTACGGCACGCCTCTCGGAGACCCTTACGGACATTTATCAACCTATCGGCAACTTCGTAGGGCTCCTGCGCGACGAAGTCTTTGACCTTATTCCGCTCGCTCTCCACGACCTTTCTGAGCAATTTGGCGCCTACTGGGGCGATCGTATCTTGGCCGCCTTACGTGCCCTGCATCACCTCAAGTTCACCGAGAGTCTTGAGCCCAACGAAGAGGCCTCGCCAGAGGAAGAAAGAGAGGATTTTTAATCAAACACAAATGGAATCCCTACAAGAGCATATCACAAAAGAGGAGATCGCAGCTCTCCCTCACACCGCATTTTTCCCGGGGAAAATACACCTTATCGAAACGGAAGAAGAGGCCGAAGCCATCTTTGACCAGCTGGAGCAGCACTCCGTTGTGGGCTTCGACACCGAGTCTAAGCCCTGCTTCACTCGAGGCGAAATAGCAGAGGTAGCCTTGGTGCAGATCTCTACACTCGAGGATGCTTACCTCATCCGTGTAAATAAAACAGACTTTCCACCCCGCCTCAAAGCCTTCCTTGCCAACCCCAACATACTAAAAGTAGGGCTGAGCCTGCGCGATGATTACAAAGTAATGCGCCGCCGAGCCGAGGTGCAACCCGAGGGTTTTGTAGAGCTACAAAGCCTATGCCCCGCCTACGGCATACGAGATGCCGGATTGCAAAACATCTATGCCATCATTTTTGGGGAGCGCATTAGTAAATCTCAGAGAGTGACCAATTGGGAAAGCCCCACTCTCACCTTCAAACAACAACTATACGCCGCCCTCGATGCCTATGCCTGCCTGCGCATTTACAACGCACTGATGGCCCGCCCCATTCCGCACCCCTCCCGTTTTGCTTTACTTTATATCCCGGGGAATACAAAAGCGAACTAAAATGGCTACCTTTGTCCTCAAACAAAGGGCGCACAAACAGAGAATTATAAATACAATACTATAAATAAGCGTACTCGAACATGAATACCGACTCTAAATTCCGCCTAGAGAGCGACCTTTTGGGCGAACGCCAAATCCCCGCAGACAAGCTCTATGGGGTACAAACGCTACGCGGTATCGAAAACTTTCAGATCAGCCGTTTCCGTCTAGATCAGTATCCTCTATTCATCAATGGTCTAGCCTACACAAAGTGGGGCGCTGCCATTGCCAACCATGCTCACGGCTTGCTCACCGATGAGCAGTACAAGGCTATCGTTGCTACCTGCAAAGAAATCCTCGAAGGTAAGCACCACGATCAATTCCCCGTGGATATGATCCAAGGCGGTGCCGGCACTACTACCAATATGAATGCCAATGAGGTGATCTGCAACCGCGCCCTACAAATCATGGGACACGAGGCCGGGGAGTACAAATACCTACAACCCAACGATCACGTTAATTGCAGTCAATCGACCAACGACGCTTACCCCACGGCTATTCACCTTGGGCTCTACGCCACACACCTCACACTACGTCCCCACCTCGAAGAACTCATCGCATCTCTACGCAAGAAGAGCGCAGAGTTTGCTCACATTCTTAAGATGGGTCGTACCCAACTTGAGGACGCTGTGCCCATGTCTCTAGGACAAACATTCGGTGGCTTTGCCGCTATCCTAGAAGAAGAATTGGCATACCTAGACTTCGCCGCCAAGCAATTCCTCACCATCAATATGGGGGCTACGGCTATCGGTACAGGTATCTGCTCCGAGCCGGGCTACGCAGAAGCCTGCATCAAGGCTACGGCCGAAATCACCGGTTGGGACATCAAACTCACAGAAGACCTCGTGGGAGCAACCAGTGACACCTCAGTAATGATCGGTTACTCTAGCGCCCTCAAGCGTATTGCTGTAAAACTCAATAAGATTGGCAACGACATCCGTCTTCTTGCTTCGGGTCCTCGATGCGGTCTTCGCGAAATCAACGTACCCGCCATGCAACCCGGCTCTTCGATCATGCCCGGTAAGGTTAACCCCGTAATCCCCGAAGTGCTCAGCCAAGTTTGCTACAAGGTGATCGGTAACGACCTCACCGTGACTATGGCCGGTGACGCTGCCCAGATGGAGCTTAACGCAATGGAGCCCGTAATGGCTCAATGCTGCTTCGAAAGCTGCGACCTCCTCATGAATGGTATGGATACCTTCCGCACACTTTGTGTTGATGGCATCACCGCCAACGAAGATGTTTGCCGCGACTATATCCGCAACAGCATCGGCATCGTAACCGCTCTTAACCCCGTAATTGGGTATAAGAACTCGACCAAGATTGCCAAGGAAGCTATGGAGACCGGTCGTGGCGTTTACGACCTCGTACTCGAGCATGGCATCCTATCGAAGGAAGACCTCGACACCATCTTGAGTCCCGAAAATATGATCAAACCCGTAAATCTCCAGCACATCAAACCGCTGAAGTAATACCCAAAGGCACTTGAAGGGGGGCGGAGCATTGCGTGTGCTTAACGCCTCTCTTCAAGACTTTTTACACCTCAAGGCCAAGCCCCTCACACCCCTTTACGACAACCCATCCACTAGAAGAGTTGCCGAAAACAAGAGCAGGGACTTTTTTTATTTACCCCCTATTCACGTTAGAAACAGAGATGTCCATGAAAACAAAAAACCTCTTATTCGCTCTGTTATGCGTATCACTTGCCGTTCTCTCTTGCGGCACAAAAAGTTCGTCGCAGCAGGATGACAAGGAGAGAGAAGCCCTAATGGCAGATACCCTCCAACTCTCTTTTCTCACCTTACACGAAGAGCATCCCTACGAAGTATTCCTAAATGATGGCAAAGTGTCCCTACGCCTCCCCTTGGCGACACGTCAAATGCTGACCCTCGGTGATAAGATATACCTCCCCGAAGAGGGCCAAGATGCCAACTCCGGCGACCTATTCGATGTGACACGCCTCGCAGCTCCGTGCGTCAAGATCTTTGTTGGCGACATCGGACAAGACACAAGTCCCATGCTCTGCATGCTACTAAACGATGGGCGAGTGCAGCTACTCAGCATCATCGAAGCGGTGCGATACAAAGATTTTAATGCCAGTGCCCCAATCAAGCAACTCCAAAACATAAAAAGCTTTCAGTCTAAAGTGGTGGACAACTCCTACGTAACCATTTTTGCCAAAGACGCTGCGGGCAAAGAGTTTGAGATCCGCCCCTTTATGGTAAAGCACGAGTTGGAATACCCCGTATTGGACGAAGAGGGTAACCCTCGTCTCGTAATTATACTCACCCCCGACTATAAAATACAACTCCTCATGGATCGTTACGAAGGCTCTTGGGGCCAAATCTATCAAGGTACCTTCGAGGGGCCCGATTGGCTTGATGAGGGAGAAACGGGCAATTACAACTTCAAATTGTACTCTGCCAGGTTCGAAGATGACATGGGGATTGAGACGCAAGAGATTGACGAGATCGGGGGCTTCTCACTCACGCCTAAGGGAGAGATCCAGAGTCCCATTGAGCTAACCTCCGCCAAAATTGCAGCTTGGTGCAACGTCGATACAACTCAAACATATAAATAAGATAGGTACTATGAAACTCACAAACAGTCTTATCATCACAGCCCTTTTGGGACTTTTTATCCTACCCGCCTGCGGTAGCAATCACTCAAGCAATGAAAAAGACTCTGCCAATGCAGAGCAATCTGTAGCCTCCGGCAAAGAGGATGTCCAACAGTGCGCATTGGGCCTCATTCGCATTGAGGAGGAGATCGCTTTCGAAGCCATCCTAAGAGACGGAAAGGTATGGCTGCGTTTCCCCCGCTCCCTTCGTGAGAAGATCTGGGACGCCTACCCTATCGAAGAAGCTCCCGTGCCCCCCTTCCACTACTCTGCCAACGACGAGTACGAGGTTTCCGGGCTTACCGATTGCGCCAAGATCGTCTTTATCAATAGGGGTCAGCACCAGGATAACCCGATGCTTTACTTCATCCAAAAGGATGGTACCGTCAAGGTGCTTTCCTTCTTGCGTGCTATTTGGTTCGGCGACTTCGAGGCTCTTCGGCACCCCACGCCCCAAAGCGAAGTGGCAGACGTGGTAAGTCGTGACGAGGGGGAGACCGGTTATCGCTCCGCTTTTGCCATCCTAAAGAATGGCGAAGAGGTGGAATTGGATACGTCTCACTTCATAACAACCCTTGCCGAAGGACAGAAAAACTCCGATGGCTCGCCCAAAAGCGTGCTTGTAGGCACCGACGACTTTCGCATTTTCTTCGTAACGAAGAGCAAAAACGGGCTCTGGCAAGAGGCTCTTGCAGGTAGCTTCGTTGCTGATACTGAGAGCCAAGAAGCCGAAGATGTGCTAAACTATCACTTCTCACAGCGCAAGACCTACAGCTCCGATGCTATAAAGGATGCTCCAATTGACATGCGTGGCATCCTGCTTGGCAAGTGGAACGAGACGACTTATATCGTTAAATCCAAAGGCAATACAGCGCCCTTTGATCGCCCCCTTCACTACCCCATGGAGCTCTAAGGGCGCAACACACATACAATATCAACCATAATAACTACTAAATGAAACGACTTTTTCTGATCACAGCTGCCCTCGTGGCAAGCCTTTTTACACTACAAGCCCAAACGTGGGTACGCTTTGGGACTGACAATACCTCCTCGGGGCTTCCTAGCGACGAAGTCTACGACTTGGAGTTCGATGGCCAAGGAACCCTATGGGCAGCCACCAACAAGGGGGTTGCACTTCTCCAGGGTGGTGTCTGGACAATGCTCCAAGGGATGCAGGCTCTGGAGGGAAAGGCTGTAAACCAACTCTTCCTAGACAAGAACAAAAACATGTGGCTCGCAGCCAACGAAGAAGGGATTGCCATGCGTTCACCACAAGGAGAATGGACTTTCTATACCACGGAGAGCGGAGACCTGGAAGGAGGCTTATCTCAAGATATCCTAGAGGACGATAAGGGTGGCTACTGGGTGGCCGACGGAGCTACTCTCACCTACATCAAAGGAACGGAGCGCACTCATTACCACCCCTCTCCTAACCCCTTTACCACCTTCACTACCCTTGCAATAGGCACGGATGGTAAAGTGTGGGCAGGCTGTGAGAGCGGCGTTTACTACTTCGAAGGCGAGGAGTGGAAGCTGCTAGAGGAGTCTAATACATTTGGATCTATCCAAGACATTACCACCCGCGAAGGGCACGTGTGGATTGCTTCGCAGAATGGTCTGCAACACTTCGATGGCATCCGTTGGGAGACCCAAACAACCGAAAACGGATTGCCCGACAACTTCCTTACCACGGTAATGTTTGATACAAAAGGTAGACTTTGGGTCGGCACCGATGGCTCCGGAGTATGCTACAAAGATGGGATAAAATGGCTCCTTATCGGTGAAAACGAAGGGCTGCTGGCCAAAGACATCTTTGACATTACATTCTCTCCCGAGGGCAAGGCCTATCTCGCCACGCACAAGACGGGCGTAGCCTACCAGACAGAAAGCAATACCTGGGCACTCTACTCGGGCGATGGACTCGTGGGCAACGTCTGCAAAGACATTCTGCTCTCCAAGGGCGGAAGCTTCTGGGTGGCAACTACCTCGGGCATCAGTCACTACGATGCCGACGGCAAGAAATGGAAAAGCTTTACCCAAGCAAACGGCGGATTGATCGGTCTAAACGCTCGCCGTCTCTCACTCGACGGCAAGGGGCAACTCTGGGCAGCCTTCTACGATGGAGGCGTCTCGGTTTACAACCCAACTATGGAGATGTGGACCAACCATGGCGTAGGAGAGGGCAAACTACCGGTACCCACCGTCACCGATATATGGGTAGATACAGAAGGGGTAGCATGGGCCTCCACCTTCGCTGGCGGGCTGGCCAAATATGCCAACAACAAGTGGGAAAGAATAACAGAGGCGCAGGGTTTGCCTAGCAAATCGCTCTTGGGCCTCACCCCCGGTGCCGATGGATCGCTCTGGATCTCCTCGGTAGCCGGAGCCATTCAGTACAAGGAGGGTAAGTTCACTACCCTTACCAAGAGTGCGCATAAGCTCCCCGACGACAACGTGCGCAACGTACTCTTCGCCCCCGATGGCTCTATGTATATCTGCACGAATTCGGGGCTACAGGTGCGCAATCTAACTACCAACGAATACACCAACTACGGTACTTCCAATGGCTTTATCTCTAGCTACGTCAATCATGTTGCCTTTGATGCGGAGGGAAATCGCTGGATCTCTTGCTGGACAGAAGGATTCTATTTGATGACTAAGGAGGGAACATTTTACAAGATCGAAGAGAGCGAAGGCTTTACGCCCTCAGATGTATATACGGCTCGCTTTAACGAGCAAGGAGAGCTCTACGTCTGCACCAATGATGGTATTTTCATTCTCAAAGATCCTGAGACTTTGGTGCAAAAGCTAACGGCTACAGAGCCTACTCTCCCCGCTCATTTGCTTGTTGTTGCGCCCAACCCTGCCACCAAGCACACCGAGGTGCAAGGAGCCAATGCCCATGCTGAAGTGCGCCTAACCACGCTCGATGGGGTACTATTGCGCAAGATGCAGTGCGATGCTCAAGGCTCTCTACACATTGCTCTAGAGGGAATAGCACCCGGCACTTATATCCTCGTTGTAGACGCTAAAGCCTATCGCCTACTCGTAAGCGAATAAAATCATCCGCTTTAGGCAATCTAGTCTAGGGGGAGGGAGTGGATCCGGTCTACTCTCTCCCTTTTTGTTTTGGAGAGGATCGGCTCCCGCCCCTCGTTGGATCGTCCATTCCCCCCTCCCCTATCCTCTCGGGAGCCAGGGGGAGAACAAGTTGCACAAAAAGGGTGCTATTGCGCTGGTTTGCGCTACCTTTGTGGGCAGAATAGCTTTGTCAAAATAAAATAAGAGATGAATCAATCAAACGAATTGACCCCTCTAAAAAAGGGTATTGTAGGTGTACAGTATCTTTTTGTAGCCTTTGGGGCAACGGTATTAGTACCCTTATTGGTGGGGCTAGACCCCTCTACGGCCCTATTTTCAGCAGGTATCGGAACACTGCTTTTTCACCTTGTAACAAAGGGTAAGGTACCCATCTTCTTGGGGAGTAGCTTTGCCTTTATTGCCCCCATTGTCAAGGCAACAGAGTTATACGGATTGGAGGGAGCTCTTTTCGGTTTGATGGGTGTATCGGCCGTCTACTTTGTGATGGCAGCATTGGTTCGCTGGCAGGGCACTAAGCTACTCAATAGGCTTTTCCCGCCCATCGTGATAGGGCCTGTAATCATGCTCATTGGGCTATCGCTCTCCCCAAGTGCTGTTAATATGGCATCGACCAATTGGTGGCTGGCTGCGGCATCGCTCGCTACGGCCATTATCGTAACCCTCTACACCCGCGGTCTTATCAAGCTCATCCCAATCTTTTGCGGTATTGTCGTGGGATATATCTTAGCTCTCATATTCTTCCCCAGCGAGGTCGATCTCACCAAAGTAGCTGAGGCAGATTGGTTCGCTCTTCCGAAGCTAATCTTCCCTTCCAAGATCTCTTGGGAACCGATTCTCTTCATGATTCCGGTAGCCATTGCACCGGTTATTGAGCACATTGGAGACGTGTACGTGGTTAATAGTGTTACGGGGAAAAACTTCGTCAAAGACCCGGGGCTACACCGCACCATGCTCGGGGATGGGCTTGCCTGCCTCGTGGCAAGCGTGATCGGGGCACCTCCTGTTACCACCTATAGCGAGGTGACGGGGGCTATGTCTCTGACCAAGGTGAGCAACCCTTCGGTCTTCCGCATTGCAGCCATTACGGGTATTGTCTTTTCGCTCGTGGGCAAGGTGAGCGCTCTTCTTAGCAGTATTCCACAGGCCGTACTAGGCGGTATTATGCTTCTTCTCTTCGGAACGATTGCCGGAGCCGGCATCTCCAACCTCCTCAACAGCAAGGTAGATTTTGGCTCGTCTCGCAATATTGTCATCATTTCTGTGACGCTTACCACCGGCATTGGGGGGGCCATCATGCAATTCGGCAACTTCTCTCTAGCAGGGATTGGGCTCTCGGCCCTCATTGCGGTTGTCCTCAACCTGATCCTGCCCGAACCCAAGAAATCAAACGAAACAACAGAAACAAAAACTAATAAGGAATGAAAAAGCTTCTACTCTTTGTGGCAACGGCTGTTGCCCTTTGTGCCGTGCCTCAACTAGCCAAGGCGCAAAACGTTCAGTTGCATTACGACTTTGGTCGCCATATCTACAGCAAGGAGGCTCCTAGTCGCCCTCGTCTTACCACTACGGTAGAGATGTTCCGCCCCGACAAGTGGGGTAATACCTTCTTCTTTATTGATATGAATTACGGCGCTAGTGGCGTACGCGATGCTTATTGGGAGATTGCGCGTGAGTTTAAGTTCTGGCAAGCCCCCTTTGCTATCCACGCTGAGTACAACGGAGGGCTCACCAACAAGTTCTCATTCCACAGTGCTTTTCTCCTCGGGGGCACGTATGCTCTCAATGCTTCCGACTTCTCGTATGGGTTTACCGTTACCCCTATGTATAAATACATCCGCGGCAATAAGAGCCCCCATTCGGCACAACTAACCGGTACTTGGTACTACCACTTCGCAGAGGGACTCTGCTCCTTCAATGGGTTTATGGATCTCTGGTATGATGGGGACATCACAGAAAAAGCTCCTATTGTATTCCTATCCGAACCCCAATTCTGGCTCAACCTAAACAAGATCGAAGGCGTGGACGACGACTTCCGTCTGAGCGTAGGTACAGAGTGGGAGTTGAGCTACAACTTTGCAGGAAATCGCTTCTTCCTAATGCCGACCCTAGGTCTTAAGTGGACCTTCTAAAGGATCGGGATTCTTTGTTTTCCCCTCTTTTTGTCTTTCTTCTCCCTGCCCATCGGAGTAAGGAAGTGCAGAAAGAGGGGTTTCTTTTGCCTCTACTCCAAGCGCCCCACTCTCCGGGTGAAATAGGATCCTCGGGAAAGGTGCTCCGGATTCTAGGGTGATATTTTTCCCGATTTAGGGCAGAAATGCCTCGTGCTATTGGCTGAAAAATAAAAAAGAATAGCCCAAAACTTACTATCGTTTTAGGCTATTTTCTGATGGGAAATTAGGGAAGAAAAAGTGCTCCCTTACTCTACTTTGCTTTTCCCTTTGCAGGAGAGGAGCCCTTTGGAGGAGCCAGAAGACTCTTGTAACGAGCGGGATTGCCCAGCACCTCGCAAGCGGCTTTCACCTGAGAATCTCCGGGCATGATGAAGGCGAAATAGCCCTTTCTATGATAGCGACGCAGCATGATCTGCGACTCAATATACTCCTTAATATCTCGCTTAAACCGCGCACCATCCCTCTTGATATTCGGCTCAAGTACTTTGCGCAACGCCTCCAGCTCCTTAGCGGCATTCTCGGGCACTTGCTCGTAGGATATTAGCTCCTGCATCTGCTCGAGATACTTAAGGCTTCGGGGTTGATAGGTAAAGCCGTGGCTTGAGAGATAGGTAATAAAATCGTTGTACTCGGCCTCGGTCAAGTGGAACTGCTCGGGCGAAGCGAGGTTTTTGTGGGTTGCCTCGTAGCGTGTTAGGTAGTCGAAAACAAGAGTATCCACACTCATGTAGGCAAGCATGCTCGCCATAGTATCGGCCTCCACCTTGAGGTCGGGCATAATCCCTCCGGCATCGTACACGGTGCGTCCTCCCAGGGTAGAGAAGGCTGCGCCTAGGCTATCATTTTCGGCAATCTGAGTGCGGTCTCCGAGGTGGTTGTAGGCAATCTTTTGGATACAACGCCCACTGGGGATATAGTAGCGAGCCGTGGTAAGTTTGAGCAAGCCATCGCCCGGAGTTTGTATCGTGCTCTGCACAAGCCCTTTCCCATAGCTCTTCTCGCCTATAATTACGGCCCTATCGAGGTCTTGCAACGCACCGGCTACGATCTCAGAAGAGGATGCACTCTCTTCGTTGATAAGCACAGCAAGCGGGAGGTCCAAGGCAATAGGCGCAGACATGGTGCGGTAGGTGTCGTTGGCCGAGGCATCACGGCCTTTCACGTGCAGCACCTCCGTATTATGCGGAACAAAGAGACTTACAACCTCGATGGCAGACTGCATCACCCCCCCGCCGTTGCTACGGAGGTCAATGATAAGGCCTTTGAGAGGAGCAACCTCCGTAAGAGAGGTAAGCGCCTCACGGATATCCTTGCCCGAGTCTTGGGTAAACTGTGAGAGGCGGATAATACCGATATCGCCGGCCAATCGCCCGGCATAAGCAACCGAATTGATCGAAATCTTTTTTCGCATAAAGCGGAACTCCCGGGGCGCAGGCTCTCCGGCACGTTGTACCACGAGGTGAATCTCCGTACCCTCTTTGCCCCTTAGGGCATTGCTAACCTCGGGTGTAGTGGAGCGGGCGTAGCTCTTGCCATCAATCCGCAAGATACGGTCTCCGGGCTTGAGCCCTGCCCTCTGGGCAGGCTGTCCCTCGAAGGGCTCGTTTATAATTACCGTGCTATCGGGGCGCTGACTGATGATGGCTCCGATACCGGCATAGACCCCGGTAGTAGCCTCACGAAAGGCTTGTGCCTCCTTCGGTGTCATATACTCGGTATAGGGATCGAGGCGAGATAGCATCGCATTCATACCCAGAGCGTGGATGGTGGGCAGGTCTATCGTATCCACAAAATAACGCTGCACACTCGAGAGGATAGTACCCGTTGTTTGTAGGGCATCGAAGTAGATTTGCTTGTCGTTTCGAGACTGGGCATAACTAGAGAGTCCCCCCTCAGCAAAAAGACAAAAGGCGAGAAAGGGGAGGAGAATAAGTCGTTTCATAGACATATTTCGAAGGAGATTAGAAGTTTTCTTCAAGAGCCAGACGAAGCTCTTCTGTGGTTATATCTTGATGTATCTCACCACGATAAGCATAGGATATTTTGCCACGCTCTTCGCTTACGATAATCACCATGGCATCAGTTTCTTGGGAGAGCCCGAGGGCGGACCGGTGACGCAAGCCCAAGTCTTTATTGAGATCGTCCACCCCCGATACGGGCAAGATACATCCTGCTGCACGGATACTGCCTTCGGCTATAATCACCGCTCCATCGTGCAGGGGGCTGTTTTTGAAAAAGATATTTTCGAGCAGTCGAGCATTGACCTCGGCGCGAAACATTTCGCCCGTATGGATGTAGTTGGAGAGATCCATGGCGTGCTGAATGGCAATAAGGGCTCCTGTTTTCTTTTTGGCAAGGTTAAGGCACGCCAAAACCACCGGAGCAATATATTTTTTCTCCTCCACCTCGGCGGCGCGCGCCTCCTTATTGAACCAACGGCGTACCGTACGCCATCGGCGGGTAGAGCCCATCCCCACAAGGAACTTTCGGATCTCGTCTTGGAAAATGATGATGAGCGTCAAGGCTCCTACACTCACAATTTTATCGAGGATAGCCCCCATGAGGCGCATCTCGAGTATCTGAGAGACCAAAACCCAAATGGCCACAAAGGTAAACAGACCCACGAAGATCGCTTTGGAGCCGGAGCTTTTGAGGATGCGATAGGTGTAGTACAAAAAGACGGCAACAAGCAGCACGTCTATGCCGTCTTTGAAGGAGAAGGTGAGCCAGAGTAGAGGCATGGGCATTGTCTTTAGTAGGGAATTATCTCTAGGGGGAACGCTAAGAGGGTCATAAGGTGAGGTAGGGTCGCATCCGCTCTACAAGGCGGATCGCCTCCACAGCGGCGCGCACATCATGCACGCGTAGGATATCTGCCCCCCCTTGCAATAGAGCGATGGTGTGAAGTACAGTAGTGCCGTTGAGGGCCTCCGCAGCGGAGGATTCGAGTAACTGCCAGACCATGCGCTTACGAGAGACGCCTATAAGAATGGGCAGTTGTAGGGGCGCAAGGGCTTCTGCACAGCGTGCCAAAAGGCGGTAATTATCATCGGGGGACTTAGAGAAGCCGAAGCCGGGATCGAGGATAATGTCCTTGGCTCCGAGTTGCCTGAGGGCATCTACCTTACGCACGAAGTAGTCGAGAACAGCCGTCTCCACATCGGGTTGGTAAGTCGCCTCGTGGTGCATCCCCGCAACACGCCCCTCTAGATGCATCAGGATATAGGGCACGCCCAAACGAGCTACCGTAGAAAACATCTTGTCGTCTTCGCTCCCTCCGGCAATATCGTTAATGAGGTTGGCACCATATTCCTCCACAGCCATGGCAGCTACATCGGCACGAAAGGTATCGACCGAGAGGGGAATGTCGCTATACTCATCGCGCCAGAGCTTGAGGGCAGGACGCAGCCTATCCATCTCCTCCTGGCTACTCGGCATCGTGCATCCCGGGCGTGTGGAGCAGCCACCTAGGTCAATCATCGTACCCCCTTCGCGCACAATCTCCTCAAAGCGAGCGCGCAGAGCGTCTTCTCCCGAGACGCGGCTCCCCGAATAGAAGGAGTCGGGAGTTACATTAACGATACCCATTACTTGGGGCTGAGCGAGGGAGAATAATCGTCCCCCGAGGTTAAGGGTAGTCTGCTTCATTGGCTGTTACCTCCGGCAAAGAGGGTTGTATTCTTTATCCGAACCCAAAGGTAACAACTTTTTTGGGGAGGGGCGCGAAGGCAGCAACCCAGCTACCCAAATAATCCTCTCTACCTAAGCATCTTCGCACATCTCCTCTCCTTCCCAAAATTCAACAGAGGAAAACCCAACGAGAGTCCCCTACCAATCATTTTCTCCTTGGGGGGGGGTACCCAAAAAGATTGACACCCGAAGAGGTCATACTTTTATCTTCTCAGGATGCTCTAGCTCTTCTACAAGGATATCAACCATCGTGCAGGGATTATGTTCTGCATAGTTGTCATCACCATATAATGCACGTAATTTTTTAGCATGAGCCTTGGCAGAATCCTCATTACCATAAGCCTTAAGCATCTGGTAAATATCAGGGCTACCCTTCTTGTACTTAAAGTTATTATCCCCCTTTCCCTTACTAAAAAAACCTTCAAGTTTTTTGATGTAATCAGATCGACCTATAGGTGTATGGAGATACTCAAAATGCAGACAAAACCAGAGCTCAAAAGACTCATTTGACCAAGCACTTTTAAACTTCAACTTATTAGCTTTCTTAATAGCCTCATTAAAATCCCCTCTGTCATCCTTGTCAAAAACAACCCAGACGTGGTCAAAAGACATGTCATTCTTTCGTTCCAAATCCTTCTTTATTCTTGACGCTTTATCGACCAAATCCGACGCCCCCTGGCCTTCTCCCCTTATCTCTACAGCAATAACCGTAGACGTGTTATTCCTAAGAAGGGCTCTAAAATAGTTCGGTTCTGTCTTGGTGCCTTCACAGACAATTAAAAAACGTACCTGTCTCTCACGAACATTCTTCTTGCGCCTTTGGGGGCTCTTACCTCTCCCTCGTTTTTGCTTTACCTTTTCTAATTCGTCTTTTCCCGTAGCTCCCATACAAAACCTCTATTTCCCGATAAATGGTATCGCCCCGTAACGTCCACGAATGTAATCACGCTTGATGTCTCGGTCATTACGAACCTTTTTCCCATCTTCATCTTTAAATTCTACAAGAGAGTAGATATCGGTAGACTCTACCTTATCCTTCTCTGCAAACCAAATTTGGTCACGACGGATAATTTCCAAGTCAAGCAGATTGGTATCGTGCGTGGCGAATATAAGCTGTGCTCCATTCTTATTCTTCTCCGGATCCATAAATAGAAGTACGATATTCCGAGTCAAAAGAGGATGAAGCTTTGCATCTAGTTCATCTATAATGAGCGTCTCACCTTCTCTCAGTACGGTAAAAATCGGTCCGGAAATCTCTATCACTTTTTTTGTTCCCTCCGACTCCATTCGACCCTTATTGAAATCGCGTTCCCCAATCACCAAGCCACTCTCATCGTAAATCTTGTGGGTGGTTATTGATTCAATAACCTTGCCTTCTGCCTGAGCTTGTTCTAGTTTAGCTTTTATCGACTCCGGAGCTTTATCCAAAACTTCTTTAGGTATATCACTCCTCTCAACAGAGAAATGAGAAAAGCCTAATTGCAATGTCTTGAAGAACTCCTGAGCCTCATCCGCCCCATCCAAATGTTCCAAAAACATCTTGTCCGTAAAGCCCCCGTAAACGTCAGTATCAATACCCGAAAGCACATTACATCGTCTGAACCAAGCCAGTATTAAGTTAGACTTCTCCCCTTTTAACTGAGCCACAAGGGAAAGGAACAATCGATTTGAGTTGGTCAAACTCTCCTTTTCCTTGCCCTCTGGGAATCTTGTTGATGACACCTCTATTCCATCTTGAGAACGTACAAATAGTTCATACTCTCTCTCTCCAAAGCGCTTCTCGTATAACCACTCTGAAATAATTTCGGTTTTATTGTATTCGAAGCCATAGCGATAAAGAGCCTTATCAATTATAAACTGCATCTCAAACGACGTAGGCAATGAATCGGAGTTCTCGTCCAACGCAAAAGGGTCGTAAGATAGAGCTTCACCCTCATTTAGGCGCACAGAACCCATGATGATACGCAACATAGTGGCAATAGCTTGAATAAGATTGCTCTTGCCACTAGAGTTCGCCCCATACAAAATAGCCAATGGGAGCAAGTTATACTTACCCTTGCTGATCACAGACTCTTTGTGCTCCTTTATCGAACATGCCTCCATACTAAAGGTTCGTTCCTCTTTAAAAGAGCGATAATTCTCGACCGTGAAGTTTACTAGCATATCTTATGTTTTTGTTTTTCGCAAAGATACAACAACCTTTAGACATGCTATGTCAAAAACGTGATTTTCTCTCATTTAAACACACAGACAAAAACGCCCCGGATCCCGACGGCCGAAGCCGAAGGGAGCAGGGGCAAGAAGGGGACAGGGCTCGCCCTAAAAGGAGAGGCGGCAACCTAGGTAGAGCGTCCGAGGGAGGGTAGGCCCGTAGATATAAGCACTATCCCGACCGGCACCTTGGTCGTAATCCTTTTGGCGCGCATCTAGGAAGTTATTGATACCGCCGTACAACTCAATCTCGCTGTGGCGAAAAATATCGAAGTGGTAAGAGACTTTCGCACCCAACTCCACGAAGGTGGGCGTAGTCGTCAGCTCGTCAATACGTACAATCCGATCTTCGGGCGCAACGCCATGGCTCTTGAAATGCTCGGTAAATATGCCGGCATCGTGCTTGGCCTCCCTATCGCTTTGGGCGCTACCGGCTCCATACTCTATCGTATGGGGTGCAAGCATCGGTCCCGTTATAGTACCTGTGAAGGAGAAAGAGAGGGCATGAATCGGCTCGTAGCCAAGGGTAAAATAACCATATGCATTGGGTGTTCGCATCATCCGGCGGTCGGTCAATTTACGGTTCTGCACCTTCTTATCCGCGTCAATTATCGGCATTCCCGAGGCATCGAACTCGGTATACTCTCCGTATTCCACGGCCTTGTCGTAGAGGTTCTGGGTATAGGTAAAGCCTGCCTGCAACTGGAGATTGCGCCATGCTAGCTTGCCCTCTATATTGCATCCATATACACGCGCTCCTTGACTATTGGTACGCAAGAGGCGCATCACGCCATCGTTTTGCGAAGGTTGCTCCTCATTCACAAAGACGTCAATAATGCGATTGTAAAAGCCCTCTATAAGAAGATTTCCGCTAATTCCCTTCCAACGGTGGTAGAGATCGGCACTCATATTGAAAGAATGGCTGGTTTCGGGTCTTAACCCCTCTCCATTGATTACCCTTTTGGCTTCCCCCCCTACGATGCTCACGTGTAGGTCTTCGTCAAAAACTTGAGGAGCACGGAAACCCTTAGCGTACGAAGCACGTAGATTGACCTCCTTAGTCGGGTTGTAACGCAAAGTGGCTCTCGGGCTTAAAATCGGCTTACCCACAATCGAATGCTCATCAAGGCGTGTACCCAAGAGGATGGAGAGGTGCTGATTTTTCCATTCTACCTGAGCAAACTGACTCGCATTGTGCACATGCTGATGAATACCGGGGAATGCCGAGAGGAGTTTGCCCCCTTCGAGGATGTCGTTTCCCTTGTCGTCTTTCCGTTGCTGCCACGAGCGGATGGGCATTTTGTCATCGAGGAAGTCATACACATACTCCGCACCCAACAGGATCTCAGCAGGCATAAAGAGCAGACGATCTGCACTATAATTGTACTGCACTCCTCCCATGTAGGTACGTCCGCGAGTAACTCCGTAATTATCGCCATACAGTTCTTTAGGTACGGGAGCTCCGAGTTTGCCGAACTCCTTCCCTAGCTCATCCGCACGATCTGCGAGCCCCCCATAGTAACTATTACGGTCCACAGATTGCCCCGAGGCAAAAGCCTGAAAGTGGTGTTTGAGGTTGCGTGAGAAAAGGTCGTACTTGAGGTTGCCACTGTAGATGCTGTGGTCGAGATGCTCCGAAACGGCAGCGACATGATCGGGCAAATCGAAGTGATCTCCCCCACGGCGATACTCTTGAATGGTATGAATATCTGCCGAAATCTTGCTGTAATCATCGGGCTTGAGGTAGAAGTGGGCTCCCACGGTGCGCGCATTAAGTTTGCCAAGTTCGCTAAAGCCGTCGCCATTGGCATCCCAAGGCGTTCGGTAGCGAGCCTGACCATAGAGCATGGCTCCCATTCTATTGTCGGGGGAGACGAGAGAGGCATTCATACCAAGGTTATTGTCGGGGCGGTTCATACCGGTAAACGATACGGACTCATTGATGGAAAAACTATTGCCATTAGGCTCCTTGGTAATAATATTGACCACACCGCCAATAGCCGAAGAGCCAAAAAGAGCCGAACCACCACCGCGTACCACCTCCACGCGGTCTACCATGTTCGTTGGTATCTGCTCAATACCGTACACGCCGGCTAGGGCACTAAAGATAGGGCGGCTATCGATAAGGATCTGCGAGTAACGCCCATCCAAACCATTGATACGCACCTGATTGAATCCACAGTTCTGGCAATTGTTCTCCACGCGCACCCCGGGCTGAAACACGAGACCCTGGAGTAGATTATTCGCGTTCACTTTACCAAAAACCTTCTCGTCCACAATCGTTACAACAGTAGGAGCCAAACGGCGGAGCGTAGTTTGGCGGTTAGCAGAGACTACCACTTCGTCAATGGCTACAGCATCTTCCTGAGCTTCGAAATTGACCTCCGCAATTTTATTGCGCACCACGGTTACCTTTTTTTCTTGCGTGAGGTACCCCACACCTCGCATTACAAGGGTAACCTCCCCGGGGCGTAGGTGGCGAAGGAAATAGTGCCCCGAGGCATCCGTGGCGGCACCTATATTCGTTCCTTTTACAAAGACGGAGATACCGGGCAGGTGCTCTCCGGTTGCTTGATCCACAACATGCCCGATGATATTCGCATCACTGGGCGGAGGGGTAATAGCCGATGCTCTAAAGCATACGAGCAACGAAATCAAAAATAAAATGTACTTATTCATATTATGCGTTCTATATATCTGTGTACAACAGAGGAAGGCGGCGTTGGGTTCCCTACTCCCCAAGAGAGCCCTTCTCATGCACTCTTTTTCTTGGCAGCAAAGGTACTCTCCGGGGCATTCCCATGCAATCCCCAGTTATTAGGAGGGCATCCCTAGGTTTCCATCCCGATTTGTAGTCCCCCAAGAAATAGGGAGAAAGGCATACATAAAGGGCTACTTTTCTCAGACTTTGTGGGTAAAAATTAGGCACTATGATGTATAATGTATAACTTTGTGGGGTATGAAGACGCCGAGTAAGAACAAGATAAGGCAATCGAGCCTACGCACTCGCGAGTTGCTTATTGACGCAGCTCGCCAGCTCTTCGCGCGTTTTGGAGTCGAAAAAACCACCATGAACGATATTGCCGAGGCCTCCAAGCGGGGCAGGCGTACCGTCTATATGTACTTCAACAGCAAGAGTGATGTCTTCTATGCTGTAGTAGGGCGAGAGTTGGATCTACTCTGCAAGCGACTCGAGGCTGTGGCAGAGTCTGACAAATCTGCCCCGGAGAAATTGATGAGCCTCATCTACACCCACATGGATACCATCTTGCAAGTGGTCATGCGCAACGGCTCTCTCAAGGCCCAATTCTTCAACGATATTGGCCGTGTGGAGCGAGTTCGCTACAAATTCGACCTCCGCGAGCAGGATATTATTGCCTCCATCCTAGAGGAGGGCAACCGGGATGGTGTTTTCTCGGTGCGTGACGTCAGTATGACTTCCAATATCCTACAACATGCCTTCAAGGGGCTGGAGGTGCCCTATATACACCGACAAACGCGCCGTATGGGGAGCCAAGAGTTCGACTCCTTACGCCGAGCCGCCGAGTATTTAGTATTCCGAGGCGTTGGCTACAGAGGTGAGATACACCACATCCCCGCACAAAAACAAGATCAAAACAACAATAATACAGAGAAATCATGAACTTATTAGCAGGAAAAACTGCCCTTATAACGGGTGCCGGTCGTGGTATCGGTCGTGCTATTGCACTCCGCTTTGCCCAAGAGGGAGCAAACGTTGCCATTACAGATATTCGGATCACAGACGAGGTAGAAGAGTTCATCGCTCAACTCAATGCCATGGGCGTAAAAGCCAAGGCATATACCTCCAATGCTGCCGATTTTGACGATGCTCACAAGACGGTAGAAGCCGTAGCTGCTGATTTTGGCGCTATCGATATTCTGGTAAACAATGCAGGGATTACTCGCGATGGGCTACTCATGCGCATGACCGAGGAGCAATGGGATATGGTGATTAACGTCAATCTCAAATCCGCATTCAACCTAACCCACGCCGTAACTCCCATTATGATGCGCCAACGTAGCGGCAGCATTATCAACATGGCATCAGTAGTAGGGGTGAGCGGTAATGCAGGGCAAGCCAACTACTCCGCCTCCAAGGCCGGTATGATTGGTCTCGCCAAAAGTACCGCTAAGGAACTCGGGTCTCGTGGCATCCGTGCCAACGCCATTGCCCCCGGTTTCATCATCACCGATATGACCAACGCACTCTCAGAAGATGTAAAGAAGCAGTGGGCTGCCCAGATCCCTCTACGCCGCGGTGGTACGCCGGAAGACGTGGCCGGGGTGGCAACATTCCTTGCTAGCGACCTCTCCGCCTACGTTTCGGGGCAAGTTATTCATTGCTGTGGCGGCATGAATTGCTAATGAAAGTCGTATACGAAGACAATCACCTTCTCGTCGTAAGCAAACTGCCGGGCGAGATTGTTCACGCAGATAAGACGGGCGACCCTTCCCTAGAGGATATGGTCGCCCTCTACCTTAAAAAGAAATACAATAAGCCGGGGAATGTATTCGTAGGCGTGGTACACCGGCTCGACAGACCTGTGGGCGGATTGGTTCTTTTTGCCAAAACCAGCAAGGCTCTGGCTCGCATGAATAAACTCTTTGCCGAGGGCGGAGTACACAAAACCTACCGTGCTGTGGTGCAAAACAGCCCCAAAGGCACACAAGGAGAGTGTATAGATTGGCTCTGGCGCAATGCTAAACAAAACAAAACCTACATCGTAAAAGAGAATCACCCCGATGCCAAGCGAGCACACCTCCGCTGGCGACGAATTGCCACGGCAGAGCGCTACCAAATGCTGGAGATAGAGCTACTGACGGGGAGACACCACCAAATACGAGCACAACTTGCAGGGATGGGATGCCCGATCAAAGGCGACCTAAAATACGGAGCTCCACGCTCCAACCCCGACGGAAGCATCTCCCTCCTAAGCTACTCCATGGTCTTTGAGCACCCCGTAAGCCACGAAAAGATAGAGCTGCATGCCACTCCGCCCCACGACAAGCTCTGGCAACTCCTCTTCTCCCTTGCCGAGAAGGACTCCAAGGGGGCTACTCGCCTTTAGACTACCGAAGAGCACCGCTCTCCACCCCTCTCAAGAGACCTCAAAAAAAAATTAGCCCTACACTCCCAAAAGTGCAGGGCTAAAACAAAATATTTTTCAGGCAGAAGCACTCTCCCTTTCTGGGTGAAAAATGGAGAAAAATCAGCTGATTTCCAAGAGAAAACTAGGCAAGGAAATTCTTCTCTCTCCCTACCAAGTGGCTCCGGCCCGATTGTGACAGACGACTCCTACATTCTCTATTCCCCCTATCGAAGGGCGCTCACTGCAGGGCTCTAACGTAAGTGTATATATACCCGAGGTGGGGAATTTCACCCCTTGTAGATAGGGAAACGAGAGTTCCGTAAGGGCCACCCCCGATCCCCGCCATAGGCCTACTTGCTCCGAGAGCAGGAGATGCAACGTATCCCTCCGCTCATAGGATGCGCTATCGCTAAGCGTGGCCAGCACATCAAAACCACAATACTCTACATTGTTATTATGCCGAATAAGAAGGTCGAAATAGTAGGGACGGTGCGCTTCCGTTACCAAGAAGCGATACGAAAGCTGTTGCCCACGATTCCACTTCGCATTGGGCACCTTTTCGTACTCAATACAGGCTTCGCGCGTAGGACGGCAACCCACGACAGCAATAGGCAGGGCAACGGAAAAGAGGCAAAGTAGAGCCAGAATCCCCCGATAGAACCTTCGAGACATAGTACGCAGAGCCCCTCGCTAGTCTAATTACTCCGGAGCCGAATCACCCTCTTTACTCGCGGGGCGGGCTTCGCCTCCGGAGCGGGCAAAACGCCTATCACGCTGCGGGCGATGCTCACGGCGAGCTGTTGGTTCACCCTCGGCACTTACAGCGCCATCTCCCATAGGGCGGTTGCTATTCACCCTCGGTGTACGTCTCTCACGGCGAGCGCCTCCCTCAGACTCGGGCTGCGAGCCCTCTCCGCCTTCGAGCACCCCCTGTGGTGCACGGCGGCGATTATTGGAATAACGATCCCCCGATGGGCGACGGCGATTATTCGGACGAGTCTCTTCGGCCCCCTCTTCTCTAGAGAGATTCTGCTCAGGAGCAGCTCCCTCAACAGGCTCTTTTGCCCCCGCATTACGAGAGCGACCGGCACGGTCTCCCCGGTTATTGTTGCCGTTGCCCTTGCGACGCTTACGCCCCTTATCATCGAAGCGGGTAAGGAGATTTTCGTCTAGAATATCTAGCGAGACAGGCTTCTGTATGTAGCGTTCCTCGAGCAGGGTTGCGGGCTTCTCGCCTCGGCGATTCATCTCAATCACCTCTCGAGCACGTCGGGTAGTAATGGTACATGCATTGGTAGAGCGATTCTTCTCCGCAGTGTACGTCACCTCCCCTTTGAGGAGATCCCACTTGAAGAAATAGAAGCTTCCCTCCTCCGTCTCTAGCACCAGATCACGAGGCGGCATACGCTTTTGAGCCTCCACGTAGGTATTTACCTCAAAGTTGGTGCAGCACTTGAGCTTGGCACATTGCCCCGTAAGTTTCTCGGGATTCAGGGTAAGATCTTGGAAACGAGCCGCAGCCGTATTCACACTCTTGAAGGTAGTCATCCACTGAGCACAACAGAGCGGACGACCACATGGGCCAATCCCCCCGATACGCCCGGCCTCCTGACGTGCTCCAATCTGCTTCATTTCGATGCGCACATGGAAGGTATCAGCCAACACTCGGATGAGTTTACGGAAGTCTACACGCCCATCGGCTATATAGTAGAAGATGGCTTTGCTCCCATCTCCTTGATACTCTACATCGCCTATCTTCATCTCCAAACCCAGCGCCTCAGCTATCTGACGCGCCTCAATCATGGTACCATGCTCCCGGCGCTTCGCCTCTTCGCAACGATCGAGGTCACTCTGGGTAGCTAGGCGGAAAAGCTGACGGATGGGCTCTCGACTATGGGCTTCTTGGCGACGAAATCGGAGAGCAGCCAATGTTCCTGTGAGTACCACTCGCCCTATATCCACACCGGGAGAACCCTCCACCGCCACTATGTCATCTTTGTGTACCTCTATCCCTAGAGGGTTCGTAAAGACTACTTTGCGGGTATTCTTAAACTGAACCTCTACGTATTTATTACGGTCTATATCATCGGCATAGCCCGAGAGCCAGTCGTAGCTATTAAGGGGCTGTTTGCCACACCCTTTGCAACCCGCTGAGTCTATCTGAGCCGCTCCAATGTACTTTATATCGTCTTTATGCATTATCTAATCTCTTTGTTATCAGTCGGTAAAGGTACAAGTTTCTCGTTGAATAGGCGATAAAACAGCCTTCGAAGCCGGTATAAAAGACTCCGCCACCCTCTCAACTAGAGAGAAGGTAGCGGAGCCATAATATAGAGTTGTGGTATTTCTTTTCCTTAGCGAGCCGGGAGCTTGCGGGTGAGTGTAGAGCCATCCGACAAGCGAACACTCAGGAGCGTCATGGCCTGACAATAAGCTCGATCTACAACAAACTCAAGAGCATTAACCCCTTCACCCATCGTAAGTTGCTTCCCATCTACGCCATAGAGAGTATAACTCTCAATCCCTACAAGACTCTCCACTCGATAGCCGACCTCTACGGGGATCACTCGAAGAATTTCACCATCCGTATGAGGTGAGGTCACAGACTTCACCCCGGGGTACTCCATACGAAGCTCAAAGCGGGTGCCCTCATTCGCCCCATTCTGATAGGTGTAGCGAGGATTCGCCAAAAGGTCATGCTCCTGACGAGTAGCTCGGTCGTAGAGAGCAATGCGGGTAAAGTGGTGACTCGTAAGCGATGAGAAGTCCAATTCGATCGGACCTATCAGCGAGCTATGTACCCCCATAGGCACCACTGCAAGTGAGGAGCCCGACTGGATTACATTGGGCGATCCCGCATCCGCATCCACAAAGAAGACCGTAGGCACTTCGTCAATCGTAGGATAGAAGAGTGCCGGAGCCGATACAAGTTCCGTATCGGGGAAGAGAATGGACTCGCCACTCTTACCTGCACTATTCGTAGCCACCACGGAAACTTTGCGCATGGGGTCACTCATGTTTATCGTACGGCTCTGGAGGCTCCAATCCTTGTTGGGTGCAAGAAGCACATTATTGGAGCCCTCCGTGGGAAAGAGTAGCGGACCGCTAGCCTTCTTCTTGATCACAATAGCTTGGAGCGGAAGGATCTCCTTCTGAAGCGTGCTAGCGGGAGAACTCACTCCTGAGTAGTAAACCTTCCAGGTATTGTTCGTAAAGATATAGTAATAGGGCTCGATAAGTGTGCTATTTACATTTACCAACTTATCGAAGTCAATGGCACTCATAAAGGGATTACCCACCATCCGCAACTCGGTGCTCGTATCCCCCGCTAGTTGGAAGGCATAACCCTCTACGGGAGCTCCAGATAGCGTGATCGCACCAATCGCTTTAGAAGCCGTTGTCTCGAAGGCAAAGCGGAAGTCCTCCTCCGGCTTACGCACATAGCTATCAACCTTGCCCATAGGCGCAAGCGTAGCCATATCGTAGTAACGGAAGAGAGAAGTATTATTAGCCGCCGTATATCTATGTAGAGGATAGTAGGGATCTACATCTCTATTGAGATAGAAAGGAAGGCGGATAATACCCTTCAGACCATCAAGGTTCTTGTGGTCTTTGTACCCGACCTTGCTTGCATTACGACCTGCCACCTTGAGAGCAATCGCATGGTTGAATGAATCCATATTGTCCACCAGCGTATTCACCGGCTTATCAAAAGAGGCATCGGTAAGAGTCGCTGCATTCCTAATGCCCGACTTGAAATAACGCTGATAGGTCATGGGATAGCCCGCCAAACCAAAGTCGCCCGAGAGGATATTCTTAAGCGGAGTGGCAAGCATGTACCAGCGGTCACGCTCCATCATTCGCTTATCGCTCTTGGGGAAGTGAGCCTCCGCATGAGCCTGGAGCGTACCATCGGACTGCATCTTACCGAAGTTGTAATCCACATACGCACGCTCATAGCGGAGAAGCTGGGGGCGCCCCAACTGACTGCCGTAGTGGAAGTAGATATCCTGACACTCGGCGGCGCCATAGGTACCCTGCACCGAAACCGAAGGGTCTAGGTCGGGGAAGAAATTATCCACCTCGGAGGGGATATGCACCGTAGTACAAGCTGCAGGGATGGCATTGACTGCAACCCCATTAGTATTGCGCCAGTTGCTCTTGTCGAACCAGTTCGCATTGGTCGCATCAGACGCCCACCAAAGAACAGGAGGAGCCACCGACAAATCGAAGGGAATCTCTACAGAAGTGGGAGCTCCCTCACAAACTACATTGATGGCCTCCAACTTGTATCGTCCGGAGTGCTTTGTGGCTTCGCTATGGGCAATCTCCACTACGCGTCCATCCAACGTGGAGCCATCCGGCAAATGCCATTTATAGAGAATGTTCCCACCCAAGGAGACCGCCTCGAGGGTAATAGGTTCCCCTTCGCAATACTTGCTCTTGAGGCGCGTGGTACGAACAATGCTCGTAGAACTCAAGTCGTAGAGCGAAATAGGGGTACCGGCCTTATTATCGTTCCGGCATTGTCTATCCTTGAGATAGAGCAAATAACGATCCTCCGTGATAGGGGTTCCCGGTGTCAATTCTATGGTAATGGAGCCGCCATTAGCTACCACATCCACATCCGATAGGGTCTTTATAGCCGCGCCTCCATTAGCGGGACGGAGCTCCACATCAAGATGCCCTATATAGTTGGTAGGCTCGAAATTGATGTAAGCATAGGACCCCGATGGGCACTTATAGCCCACATAGGTATCTCGCTCATAGGAGAGGTTTAGATCATTCAGATCGATGGAAACGGTAGGAAGGCAAATTATATTATCATTACTATAATAGCTACTAGAAGTCCAAGAGACTCTCAAGCCTAGTTTCCCTTGAGCCAAAGGCATATCAAAGTAAATCTTCTTAGGATCTACACCCGAACTGGCAACCACATAGGAGCCACGAGAGAGTGTACTGCCATTAAAGACTTCTATATCGTTTTCGCTTAACCCATTAGGATACTCTTGAATTTGGACGTATGGAGTATCAAATGAAACTCCATCCTTAAGTAAAATATCTGTATGACCGCCGGCAAATGGATAGATGCGCATGCGCCCACATTCCTTAACAACCGCTTTGGGCTGTAGTGTCTTCGGCCCCGGAGTATATTTGGGGATAACGCTATTGATAGGCATCTTGAGCTCTTTCGTACGCCCACAAGGGTCTGTCACCTCAAAGATATATTCACCCGAAGGGAGCACCCAATACTGATCGCAGTAGTTAGGGAAGGCATGCCCATTTAGAGTCTCACAAGAGAAGGGATAGAAACGTTTATTTCCATAGCCCGTAGGTACCACATAGGGAACCCCCACTTGCAAAGCATTAGGAGAGGGAGGCGTATAGGTCGCGGGCGCCTGCTTCAGCGTAACGGTATAACCATCAAATACGACATTGTTATAATACGCTCCGGTACGTTGTCGCGCTTGGATGTAAACAGTATACGACTTGAGCCCCTCACAATTATTGTCTCTTGTATTTCCATACGAGATATAGGGGTCTGGAATCAATTGTTGAACTTCATATTTAACGACATCTCCATTACCATCCCTATAGGTAAAGAGGTAGCTCTTAGATCGAGAGAAGGACGTATTCAGTGCCACGGCCGTCCTAGACTCCATGTTATCTGTCGTAAGGACTACCGACTCTAGAGGTACCGTGGGGTTATCTGCCTCTGCAACCGACACAGTAACAGGGGGACAAAAATCATTTCGATAAGTGCTATATAAGTAGACCTTACGCTTGTAGTCGGCACAGACTCCACCCGGCTCTTCAACTATCTGACTCACCCAGTTCTGATCAATAAAATAGTCTAAGTAATAGGCTTGGAATTGAGTCGTATTCTTCAGACGATAGGCAAGCCAAAGCTTTTCATTCGTGCTTCTTCTTCCCAGTTTAAACCAAGAATCACCTCCCGGATCCCTAAACATAATACGAAAGGCCCCTGGTTTACGAGCTATAACATGAGCTGGATCCGGTGCCGGAGCAACCGTCTTGAGGTCGTACCAAGTGACCCCCGCTGCATTGGCATCAAGGTCGCTCTTCTTTGCGAAGGTAACATCGTAATATTTAGCAATGGTATCGAGATCCTTATAGTAGGGGAAGCTACTATTCCTTGGTTCCCAAACCTCATACCATCCGCAATGCTCTCGTATGGGGATAAGGTCGTTATCGCCAATAGCAGTAACAAAACTTGAAGATGTGGTCTTCACCTCCACCTCCTCGGCAGGATAGGAGATACAATCGTCCGAAACCTGCACCTTATACTTACCGGCAGGGAGATTGTAGAAAAACTGCCAATAGGGAGTAGATGCAAATGTAAACTCGGTGTAGCCCGTATAGCCGGCCGGCTTATCGATAAGCCTTACCGTATAATTCTGTGCACTCCCACTCGTCACTCGCACTCCAATCATACCCGTAGGATCGGGATACCCTTTGAGCGTAGGGCGCTCCTCCTTTATTGAGATGACCGGTCTACGATAACTGGTCGTAACCGTAATCCCCGGCACTCTCTTCTCTACCGTAACCCCATTGGTAAAGAGCACCTTTACCTTGAGCGTGTACTTACCGGCACGAAGGCCCGTAACGGTTGGGAGAGTGTTATTTTGACTCGTCACAAGGGCGTGCGTAGTCTCATTTTCGTAGGTATAGACGCAGCTCTGTATAGTGTAAAGCGGATTCTGAGAAGTAACCGTACTCGTAATCTCTCCATCACTTTCGCACCGACCATTAGTGACCGTGGGCACCACATTTATATCAGAGGCTTGTTGCGCCCGAAGCGAGAAGGTCGAGAACAGACAGAGGAGGGTGAACAGTCCTAAAGAGGCCGTCCCTCTCTTAGAAAGGAATGATAATATAGACTTCATGTGTAGACTTATAATTGAGGGATTACTCCTTAAAGCGAACTGTAATACGATAGCAACTATTGCGGTAAACACTATAATCGCCGGTGGCAACCAGAGAGCCGCCTCGCAGGGCGACTACCTCCTGCAGATACTTACGGGCATCTGCAACATTCGGGTTCTGCATCGGATTCTTAGAGACCTTCTCCACAAGAGACGTGGGGTCCCAAACATCGCTCATATACTTATAGGTGAACTGGAGGAAGGGCTGATCGCCTACTGCAAGAGCCGGCGCCGCAAGATACTCCGGAATATAGAAGGCGAGTTTGTAATCGGCCGTAGCTACACCTCCGATACTCAAATCCTCAAACGTGGTAGGGTCTATCACGCACTTGGGGTTGGGGGCCGTAGGGAGCGGAATGTCGTTGAAGAGTACTCCCGAGGCCACCTCGCTCGCCGGGGTCAAAAGATTCTGCGGCATAAGAGTGAAAGACTTGGACATATTAAGACTCTTGATCGTGTAGAGACGATCGAACGGGCCAATACCAATCCAGGCATAACGCTTCTGGTTGTTCCCCTGAAGCTGCACCTCCACCATATCTTTGAGCAAAAGCTCCACCTTGGCCATCCCACGGAGCAACTCTACCCCATGGGTAGGCGTCGGGAGCAGGATCGCATGGGGCGTTGCCTGCGTCCCTGCTTGCGTCATATCCACATTCGAATACTCCGCCGTCATCGGGCTACGAAGCTTGATCGTAGGCAGTGCGCCCTCCTTATACAGATCGGGCATAGCCACTCGAATATTATTGAGATCGCTGCGCTGCGTTACCGCATTCAAGGCCGTGGTAATAGTGGGGCCCTGCGTTGCATCCACACGCTCATTGGCGATCACGACCATATCATAGATACCCGGCTTGGGCACGCGAAAGACGGCTCGGCGAACCGTAGGATTGCCATCAAAAGCAAACGTAGTACTACTCCCGCCCGGCACGTTATAGCACAAATTGTACTTAAGCGTCCCGCTCTGGAAGAGCATGATACGCAACTCATGAACCTTGTCCTCTTCATCCAATAGGTCAGCATTGAGCGTATTCTGACCATCCGCCTGAGCCCTGAGCGTCAAGTCTACCGAGAGATAATTATCCCTCTCGCCACCCGAGGGGGTGGGCGTAGAGCAGCCACTAAGCCCACCCCACAACAGCGTGAGGAGGAGCAACAGTCTGCCCGAGGATATATAGTGCGATAAAACTTTTGATATCATGCGTTCGATAGAGACGTCTATATGTGTGTATATATGTGTTGGAGTGTATGGAGTGGGGCTTAAAACTCTATATCGTAGCTATGGACTACCCAGCCATTGATAGAGATCTCTACCGCCATAGAGGGGGAGAACTTAAGATCTATGGTAAAGAGGTGGTCGCACTCCGGCCTATAACCCGGTAGCTTCTCGAGAAGATCTTTCTTCAGATCGAACCGGAGAAGATCGGCCCCCGTATCCGTGCGAACCAGAACCAACTCGGGATGCGTCGAGGCATCATCGAGGCGGAGCGTTCGGAACGTTGTCTCACGCTGTGCTCCTCCCGTTGGAACATCGCCGGCATATACAACCGGAACTTGAGGAATGGAGAGACGCCCATCCATTTGGTAGCGCGCAGTATTGTCGCGAATCTCCACTCGGCAAGGCATCGCCCCAGATAGCCCTGTCAGGCGCACTATAAATTCATTGGAGTATTCGGTAAGGAGCGGCTTACTATAAAGCACTGTTGAGGCTCCGGCTATGTGACCACTCGGTGGGGTTATGGCGACCTCTCCATGATAGAGAGTGTGAAAGACGGGGCGATCAGGCCGATTGTCCGCCGTGAGCCGTAGCCCAAAGGTCCCCTCCAAGAATCTCGGAAGAGCCATGAGCTCGGGAGCATACGAGTAATCCTCTGCTACATCGCCCGCCCAAAAGTAACAGCGATACGTCTGCTCCTTATTATCCGAAAGGGCTATCTCAAACTCACTCCCTTCGGAAAGTACAACATCCTTGAAGCTCTTATAGCCAAGAAGTTTTCCCTCCTTATTAAAAACCACTACGGTCATGCGATCTACCCCCTCCGGGTAAGTCGGGCCATCCATACAGGGAGTCTGCACGTAAGGGGTAAAGCGAAGCAAGGTGGGACAATCGTCGCCCTGTTCAAAAATCAATCCACTGCAGCTCGTCAGTACGAGCGACAAAAACAGTAGCGGGATGATGCGCTGTAGGAACTTCGTCATTCAGAGGAAATTGTTTGTTTACATGGAAGGGATAATCTCCCCTATTCAACGCTCTCAGCATTGATGGCAAGAGAGAATATGTGCCCCCGAGGGAGCCCCTACATGCCTCAAGAGATAAGGTAAGAGGCATGTGGAGCTACCCAAGGAGCGGTTGTTTAGTCACTAAAAACAGAGAAACTTAGAGAGAGAGCTCAATATCGTAAGTATGGACTGTCCAAGCGAGCACTGACATCTCAACGCTCATCCAAGTTTCCTTTGGAGTATTAGGATCTTGAGGATCGAAGGGGTTGGGATTTACAGGATCGTCATTGGGTTTGGGGTCAGGGTTGTTAGGACCACCGGGGTTAGGATTGCTGGGATCTTCGGGGAAGAGGGGATTCCAGTTTGTACCGATAGTCTTGAAGCCTGTGATATTGATGCGGTAGATATTGTTACGGAATACAGGAGCATCGAGTGTATTGGGTACGCGATCGGGGTTTACAAATGCATAGTAAAGAACCTTACCATTCTCATAAGTGCGGAACCTCTGGCCGGCAACACCACCCTTAGTAGGATCGGTTACGTTAGCCTTCGTAGTGTAGAACTTGTTGTTTGCACCGAGGTAGAAAGTTTGACCTTCGTGATAGTTACCACCCTCACCATCAGCAAAAGCAGTTGCTTCGGGCACGAAGAGAGCGCGAACAAGTACATAGGGAGTGTTACCACGACGGAAGTCCCCATCGTAGCTATTTACATCTGTATTCGTAGAAACAGTTTGGTACTTGTGCGAAGCTTCGAACATAAAGAGGCTGTGCTTGAGAGACTCTTCACCGATCTTCTTTGCATCAACAGGACCTGCAATCGTCGTAACAGAACGAGGATTCGTGGTAAAGGTGTGAGCCAAGAGGTCGCTATAGTCGTAGTGCGTGCTACCTGTCCCCCAGATATCTGCAATTGCCGTGGGCACATAACCATACGCAGGGGTCTGGATGAGATTAGAAACTACCTTCTGACCGATATAGAACTTCTTCTCACCTTGAGCACCGGCATAAGAGATGTTCTTTACAGTACCCATCTTGGTTACGCCATCGCTATACTTTACTTCATAAGTATCTGCGTTGGAGGTTACAAGTACGCGGGCAACTACACGCTTCATCTCTACCGAAGCACGGTTTGTACCGGCAAGAGCCTGAGCCTCAGTTACGCCGGCAGCAACGTAGATAGTGCATTCCTTAGCGTTAGAAGCCATGATAACATCCTTGCCCGCAGTGTGCGTTGCTACAGAGGTAACAGCCAGCTCGTGAGCTACCGTATTGTAAGCACTCTCGAAGGCTGCAGCAGTTGCCTGAGAAAGAGCGAGGGTTACATCTGCCGAAGCATTAACAACGGCATATACCTTCTTCGGGCCGGGATTAGTACGGATAGCAGTTTGGGGCACGATCGAAATAGAAGCGGCACCATCTGTCTGCGTAATCGTAAAGTTACTCTTATTGTACGCACCGGTAGACACAACACCAGAGGCCACATCTACAATATATACATCGATTGTTTTGATCTCGTCTTTTCCGTTCCAAGTACCTACTTTGCTGTAGTTATCGTCTTCGGCACGAAAATCGTTTGCCCCCATATTGAGGGTAACGCCTACATACGTAGACCCCTCCTTATTGGGGTCTTGTACTTCTCTCCCAGACTTTGCACATGAGGCAAAGAGGCCGAGGGTTGCGAGCATAAGGCCCGCCATCATCTTCATTTTCATTGTAATTCTTGTTGATTTAATAATGTAATTGATATGTTGTTTTCTATGCTTGAGCCATATTCTTCATGCAACATCCTCTCTCCAGTCGAAAGCCACACAAGGCGTTCAGGAAAGACAAAGCAATGTCAACCAGCTTCAAGCGAGCAAAAAATCGATGCGCCCCGAACAGTAGGTATAGAGAGCAGATAAGACTCATCCTGGAGAACTAAATCTATTATACGCCTACCATAGACTAGCACACATACTATCCATGATACAAAGAAATAGAAAAAAACGAGACAAGGGAAAAAGACAAGATTGTTTACATTTTATTCCAAACAAAAAACACTTGGCTCAGATAGCCAGATACAAGCGAACTTGCTGAAAATACCAACTATCCGTCAACAATAGGGGTATAGCGAGGAAAAGTAAAATTGTAAAGAAGTCTTTATTAAAAAACAACCCTCCCGCACCAAAAAAAGGAGATGCCCCTCCACTTGGAGCATCTCCTGAGATCGCGATCTCCTCTCAACTAACAAGAGGAGGATAGATCCCTCTCTCTCAAGAAGAGATTAGTCTTAGAAACGGTAGGTTACACCCAAGTTTAAGGGAGAGTAACCCAAACCTACCTCACCACCAAGAGCAAGAGTAGGAGTCACATAGTAGCGAGCACCTACAAAACCTTGATAGATGAAGGCTCCGGCAGTCCCACTGTAGGCATTACCTCCATAGAAACCCCAACCTAGACCAAACCCGGCATAGGTATCCAATTTGGATACGAGCTCATAGTGCAAGGCACCACGAGCACCTACGAAGATGCTGCTAGCATGGGTTTCGGGAGCAGTACGGATAAGCTGATACCCGCCTTGAGCACCAACACCGATAGTACCCTTACCGTTGCCAAAGAGGTTGCTTACAATACCTCTCTCATACACGGCTGTAAGAGGGGGTACGACAATGCCAGAGAATGCCCCTGAGCCGGGCAAGCCAACCATAAGGCTTGCAATCTGCGTTCCTTTTTCAAACGTCTTTTGGGCGTTAGCCTCTCCCAAAGAGGCAAATCCGGCGAAAGCTACGGCTAGCCCGAGAATCAAATTTCTTACTTTCATAATCAGTTTTTTTAGATCGTTAATATTATTGGTCCCTCCTCCAAAGTGGACAGGAGGGAAGAGAACCCTTACTAATCTTCACTACGAGAGCGACGCTTTCGCTCTAGTTCGTCGAGAATAATCTTGCGCATACGCATACTATTGGGAGTAACCTCTACGTACTCGTCTGCCTTGATATACTCCAAAGCATCCTCAAGGCTAAAGACAACGGGAGGGGCCAGAGCCACCTTATCATCGCTACCCGAGGCGCGCATATTGGTCAGTTTTTTGCTTTTGCACACGTTCACTACGAGATCGTTGTCTTTGGTATGCTCCCCAATCACTTGGCCTGCATACACCTCGTCTTGCGGTGCAATGAAAAATCGGCCTCGGCTCTGGAGGTTGTTGAGGGCATAGGCAAAAGCCGTCCCACTCTCCATCGCTATAATAGAGCCATTGAGGCGCCGTTGTATCTCACCTCGCCAGGGTGCAAACTCGATAAATCGGTGCGCCATTACCGCCTCCCCTGCCGAAGCCGTGAGTACGGAGTTGTTGAGCCCGATAATACCTCGAGAGGGGATGGTGAACTCCAGCATGATGCGATCGCCCTTACTCTCCATAGAGGTCATCTCTCCACGACGGCGGGTAATTAGGTCGATTACACGGCTCGAATACTCTTCGGGCAGATTGACCGTAAGCTGCTCTATCGGCTCACATTTGACCCCATCTATCTCCTTTATGATTACTTGGGGCTGCCCCACTTGGAGCTCATACCCCTCGCGGCGCATCGTCTCGATAAGCACACTAAGGTGCAGAATGCCTCGCCCATAGACGAGCCACGAATCTGCCGAGTCGGTAGGCTCTACACGTAGCGCAAGGTTCTTATCCAGCTCTTTGACCAAACGGTCGTGGATATGACGGCTGGTGACAAACTTGCCATCTTTGCCAAAGAAGGGGGAGTTATTGATGGTAAAGAGCATACTCATCGTAGGCTCATCCACACGGATACTCGTAAGAGGTTCGGGAGCAGAAGCATCGGCCACCGTCTCCCCAATCTCAAAGGACTCCAACCCGATAATGGCGCAAATATCGCCTGAGGAGACCGATTCGGCCTTAGCACGCCCCAACCCCTCAAAGGTGTTGAGCTCCTTTATTTTCTGACGTACTACGGAGCCATCGCGGCGACAAAGTACAATATCGCTATTCTCGGAGATCGTACCTCTGTGCACGCGCCCCACGGCAATTCGCCCCACGTAAGAGGAGTAGTCGAGCGAAGTGATAAGCATCTGCGCCGGCCCCTCCAGCATGGGAGGTGGGGGTATATGATCTACAATCGCATCCAATAGGGGGGTAATGGTGTCGGTGGGATTGTTGTAGTCCTCACTCATCCAGCTCTGTTTTGCCGAACCAAAGAGGGTGGGGAAATCCAACTGCTCATCACTGGCATCGAGGCTTGCCATCAGGTCGAAGACCATGTCTTGTACCTCACCGGGGCGGCAATTGGGTTTGTCTACTTTATTGATTACCACAATGGGCTTGAGCCCTAGGTTTAGAGCTTTTTGGAGCACAAAGCGCGTCTGTGGCATGGGGCCCTCGAAGGCATCCACCAAGAGAAGGCATCCATCTGCCATATTAAGTACACGCTCTACCTCGCCTCCAAAGTCCGCGTGCCCCGGGGTATCTATAATATTGATCTTAACACCGCGATAGCGAATACTCACGTTTTTGCTCACAATGGTAATCCCACGCTCTCGCTCGATAGCGTTGTTATCTAGATAGGTATCTACCTCGGTAGCTTTGTCGTCTCGGAAAAGTTTGCCCGCCAGTAGCATCTTATCAACAAGTGTTGTCTTGCCGTGGTCTACGTGGGCGATAATCGCGATATTGCGTATTTCTTGCATACTGCTCTATAATAACCGGCTACAAAGGTAATGAAAAAGCATCGCCCCCTCTACCTAAGTAGTACAGTTTAAGTAAAAAAGCGGGGAATTACCCCTCATAAGAGCGGCGAATAGCCCCAAAAGAGGAGCAAATAAGGAAGTAAAGGAGAGCCCCTTACAACGAGCTAGAGCCAAGGAAAGAGAGGGCCTTCCCCTCTGCTTGGGATGGAGAAAGGGGAGGAAGGGAATAAAAAAGGCCTCCAAAACCCTAGATGAATTTTGGAGACCTTTAATGCGTAGTATAGAGTTGCGGGGAGAGGACTCGAACCTCTGACCTTCGGGTTATGAGCCCGACGAGCTACCACTGCTCCACCCCGCGATATTATCTCAATTGCCCTGCAAAGGTACAGATTCTTTTTGAATTAGCCAAATGCCTGCCTCGCTCCACCTAGAGAGTAGCCCCCATGATAGTCCTTCTCTTATCGGCTCTCGCAGAACAAACGCTCACAAAAGGCTCTCTCACGAGCACCAGACATGGATATTCAGTCCACGAAAATAGCGCAAGAACTCCCCTTTAGATTCAAAGGGGGCTCCTCACCTCTCCTCCTTAGAGAGGGGGAGAGGGAGGTGCAACTTCATTTCTCAGAGGGCTTGATCGGGCGTTTGGGGAGAAGATCTTCCGTTACCCTTTGGCGTTTGAAGACTATCCTCCTAAAGGAACTTTGTGGTCCTAGATAGAGAGTATCCCCCTTCACCTCGTACTCCTCTACAATATGAGAGGGAGCACTCCAGCTGAGACCTGCAGAAACGCTGTACAATCCACTACCCTTGGTGTAGTAAACTCCTGTATACTCCCTCGTGAGCTTTGGTATTTCACTTCCGTCTTCATACTTGGCATACACACCAACATCATCCCCATTTGCAAGAAAAGCGACTCCCACACAAAAATCAGAATGCGTCCGAATCGTATTTTCAAAATATTCGGCATCGGTATGCATCCTTTCTATTTCATCAATGTCTATCCACTCCCCAAAAAGAGCAGGGTCTCTATACTCCTTACGGTAGGACTGTGGACCTCGATAGCAAGAGGTGAACCAGAACAGCCCCACTAGAAACAGAACAAGAGAAGCTGTAAACGTACGGCACTTCATAATAAGCTAACAATTCAAATATTGGGTAGCACCAGCCCGTGCAACATCTCTCCTTGAGGTGCAAAACCAGATGTCTGACGGCATTCCAATGCCACCCTTCTTGGCGTCAAAGATACTTGTTTTTTCTAATTATACAACACAAATCAATACATATCCCTTAATAGCATAGCAACAAAAACGGAAGACACGCAAGTTTTAAAAGAAACTGCGTGCATAAAACAGAGAAAAAAATACCAGGTGAAAAGCATTTCCCCTCTTGGGTGAAAATAAAATATTTCTTGCCCAAAATATGAGGGTAAAACCAGCTGAAATAAAAATATTTCTAGGGTAGTTTTCTCCGCGATTTTAGCCAACGACCCACACGCTGCTCCCCCGAGGGCGAAAACGGCACCAAAAACAAGCTGAGAGAGAGCTATACCCGAATCCCCTCGTCCCCTCCCTCCTCTCGAAGAACATCCCTCAAGAGGGCTCTTTTATCCTCAGCCAAATCGGAAAGAGGAAAATATCTACGAAAAAATCGTTGATTATCTACGAAAAGTTCGTACATTGCGCTCGATAAGCAATACAAAGAGCTATGAACAAGACAAAACTCGCCCCATTAACCCCTCAAGAAGAGAGTGTTATGCAGATCATTTGGGAGCTAGGGGATGGAGCAGCCATACGGCAGATATTAGACAAAATGCCCGAACCCAAGCCCCCCTACACCACCCTGGCAAGCATTGTAAAGAACCTGCACACCAAAGAATACATTCACCCCGAAAAAAGCGGAAAGACCATGCTGTACAGGATCGAAGTAACGCAAGAGCAATACTCCGCCTCCTCTCTCCAGCACATCGTACGAAACTTCTTTGGAGGAGATTACAGGCAAGTCGTGCAGTTTTTTGCACGCAAAGAGAGCATCTCACCTCGGGACCTCAAAGAGATAATAGACTTGATTGAGCAGAAGAAGTAACCTCACCTCTTAGCCACCTTTACCCCATGGAAGTACTACTCTACTACCTACTCATCAGCGGAGCATCCCTCGCCCTCGGAGCCTTGCTCGGGCGGTGGCTCTTCCTCCCCCTTACGTGGCATAAGGCAACTCGCGCCTTTTACCTTATCATCCTCGTCTCGGCGTGGGTGATACCGCTCGTTGGCATTGTAGTTCCCTATATCGACTGGTCAATACTCTTCTCACCCTCCCAAGAGGGAGTGGCACTCGCCCCATTCCCCCTAGAGTTATCGCCCATGACGGAAGAGGTCTCACCCTCCATTTGGGGATTGCTACTGCCCCTAGCTTTGAGCTGCATTTGGGGGATAGGAGCACTCGCTCGAGGGATTCGCCTCTTGGTCGCCCTGCGAGCTCTGGTCAAACTCAAACGGCACTGCACCCCCTATCTTCTCCCCAATGGACGGAAAATACAGCTTCTCCCCCAAGGGTATACCGCGTTTAGTGCCTTTGGAGAGATATACATCTCCCAAAAGATGCTAGAGGAGGGTGAGTGGACTATGGTCTACACACACGAAGAGGAGCACACCCGGCAGCGACACTACATTGACCTCCTACTCGCAGAAGTATCCCTTATCCTCTCGTGGTGGAACCCCGCCATGTGGCTACTGCGTAGAGACCTCAGCCTAAACCTTGAGCACCTAGCCGACGACGCCGTGCTAGCCCAAGGCATTGAGGGCAAACCCTATCAATACCAACTCCTAAGATGCGCTACAGACGGCTCTGTAAGCCCTCTATACAACCCCTACAATGGATCTAACAACTTAAAAGAAAGGATCAAAATGATGAACAAGAAAAACTCACCCAAGCGAGCTATCCAACGCCTATGGCTCGCCCTACCCATGGCTGCCCTTACCCTCTTAGGCGGTAATTACCTACTGGCTCGCCCGGTTGCGGAGCGTCTCCCCCTCCTACAAAACATAGGGGACGAAGACCCCGTCTACGAAATGTGCGAGGTACTCCCCCAATTCCCCGGAGGGAATGACAAACTCTTCCTCTGGCTCGCCAAGGAGGTACGCTACCCCAAAGAGGCAGAAGAAAAGGGTATCGAAGGCAGAGTACTTGTACACTTCATTGTGGAAAAAGATGGCAGCGTAAGCAGCCCCACCATCATGCAAAGTGTAGACCCTCTGCTCGACGCCGAAGCCCTACGTGTAGTGGGCAAGATGCCCAAGTGGACACCCGGGAAGCTCAAAGGAAAAGTCGCACGCGTCTCTCTCACCCTCCCCGTCCACTTCAAACTAAGTGCAGATAACGCCAAATCTTCCTCAGCAAAAAGCTCGGACGCGCCTAAAGTCCTCTATGTATTGGACGGCAAGGTAGTAAGTGACGTAAGCAACCTGCCTAGCGAGAAGATCGCAGAAATGCGCGTAGACAAATCTCAAACGGAAGTAGTAACCATCGGAGGGAAGAAGTACGACCTCAAAGCCCTCGGATTAGAAGGAGTTGTCTACATTACGACGAAGTAACGCCGCCCCCTTATAGCGGAATACAACTATTTTTCATCTCTTACAGCCCTCGTCTCTTACAGGAGTCGGGGGCTCTTCGTTTGTATGCAAAGAGGGCGCATGGGAAGAGGAGAGGGCTCCTCCCCAAAGAAAGAGGCGTAGTATTAGAGAGAGAGGAGCCCCTCTTTTTGCAGAGAGTGCTCCCTGTATAGAGAATCCGTAGTACCTTCGTGGTCGGAATGAACAAAGTGCATCTATTGGTGGCAGATAGCCACGATTCGTTTGTCTACAATCTCGTAGAGATCCTTAGGAAATGCCCTAATTGCACCTTCGATGTTGTGTCGACAGAGCATTGCCCCACCCTTCCCCTAGAGAACTACCGAGGGATACTGCTTTCCCCGGGGCCGGGGCATCCTGAGGAGGTGAAAGGGCTCATGCCCCTCATTGCTCGCACTGTGCATACACACTCTCTTTTGGGGGTTTGTCTCGGGCATCAAGCTCTTGCCCTACACTTTGGCGGGCGACTATTGCAAATGCCCCACCCCCTACATGGGCACGCCGAAAGACTAACGATAAAAGAGATAGAGGGGCACACCCTCCTCGAGCAGCTCCCCGCCGATAGCTCGGTAGGGCGTTATCACTCGTGGTGCGTGGCAGAAGAGCCTTTCCCCGACGTATTAGAGATTACGGCAACGGCACTAAGCGATGGGGCTATCATGGCATTCCGTCACAAAACACTCCCCCTATTTGGGGTACAATTTCACCCCGAGAGCTACCTATCGCCCCACGGTGCAAGCATCGTACAAAGTTGGCTATCCGGACTCTAGAGTAGACGCACGCTCTTGTAGCGCACCTCTTTGTTTTTGTTTTTCTTGAGGGGGAGGAGGTAAGAGACCGCCAGCTCGTGGCTACCCCAATTCCCCTTAGCCATTTGATTGATAGGCATCTCAAAGGCATACCCTACCGCTACACTCCCAAACTTCATCCCGAGGGAAAAGCCTGCGGCATTCATCGGCCGGAACATTACCCCTGCCCTGAAACGCTCGGCATACTCCAGTTGCAAATTGGCATCAATGCGCCATGCCTTAAGGTCCGTAAGCACCAAGAGAGAAGGCTTCCAAGTAAGCAACGAGGTCTCCGAAGAGAACTTATAAGAGGTATGAAAGGTATAATTCCGCTTTAGCTCAATAGAGTAATTATTACTGAGCCGAACACGTGGAGCTAAAAGATGATGCGACGCCACGCCTATATACATGCGCTTATTGCGCCACGAAAGCCCCACAGCAGAATCAAACGACTTACCGGACACTCGCGTAAGGGGTAAAGCAGGGTCATTAGGGGTAATGCCCTCACCATCGGGCAGAAAAAGCTTCGTTCCATCAAAGGCACTATTGAACAAACCGGCTTGCAACCCTATGCCCAATTGCCCCTTAAACAAGGGCAAAAAGAATGTATATTGTCCGGCCAAGTCGGTATTGACAAAAAGCCCTTTCTTCTGCGTAAGGAAGGCTATTCCCACCCCATGCTTTCGCTCTAAAAAATCGACCTGCGTATTGGCAAGAAGGGAGATATTGGCAGGTGCCCCCGGGATACCTACCCATTGCTGATGGTATATGGCGGTTATATCCAGCTCCTCTTGCCCTCCGGCGGCGGCAGGGTTATAGAAAGTGGCCGCCCTATCGTACAGCGAAAAAACGGCGTCGTATTGCCCCATCAGCGGTAAAGCCTTTACCCCTAACAGCAACAAAAACGCCCCTTTGAGGAGCCACCACGAGGTCGCTCTACGCCTCAATCCTTTCTCGTACATACTACAGAAACGAATAGAGAGGGGCGATTAGTATGTAGGGGGAGCCTTTGACCGCTAGGATTTGGCGATACAGAAAGAGGCAAGGGAGGAACGGGAGTCGGGGCTATTGGTCCCAAGAGATCGCATCGGGTAAGGCACGTAAAGGGCGAGAGCGAGGTGGGGGCTCCCCCTGAAGCGGTACAAACCTTCACCTCTCAGCAAACAAAAAGTCCTACCCCAACACATCCGTGGGGTAGGACCTTAGTATTTGAAAGAATGGAGGTTCTATATCATTCGAGGCTCCTCATTACAAGGGTCCTTCTCATGCCACCTCCCTTCTTCGAAGCTCTACAGAAAAGCGATTAAGCTTCTGCAGGAGCTGCAGTTTCTGCTTGAGTAGCCGAAGACTTGCGCGAACGGCGAGTACGCTTCTGAGGAGCAGCCTTCTTGCTTTCGCCAAGCATAGCCTCGTTGAAGTCTACAAGCTCGATAATGCACATAGCAGCGTTGTCTCCAAGACGGTAGCCCGTACGAAGAATACGAGTATACCCACCGGGGCGATTGGCAACCTTATCTGATACTACACCGAAAAGCTCCTTCACAGCCTCTTTGTTTTGAAGCTCAGAGAAAACCATACGGCGTGAGTGAAGATTGTCATTCTTAGAGCGTGTGATGATAGGCTCTACATACACACGCAACGCCTTTGCCTTAGCCACCGTAGTAGCGATACGCTTATGCATAATAAGCGAAGTGGCCATGTTAGAAAGCATAGCCTCGCGGTGTGCCTTCGTGCGACCTAAATGATTGAATTTCTTATTGTGTCTCATCTTTTACTCTTTATCTAGGTTATACTTACTCAAGTCGGTAGCAAACTCCAAGCCAACCTCTGCGAGGAATCCCTCAAGTTCTTCAAACGTCTTCTTACCGAAGTTGCGGAACTTAAGGAGCTCTTGGCGATTGTGCTTCACGAGATCGGCTAGAGTGAAGACATTGTTGGAGCGAAGACAATTGCGAGCACGCACCGAGAGATTGAAAGAGTCAAGCTCTTGTCTTAGCATCTGACGTATGCGGAGCGTTTCTTCGTCCATTACATCCCCCGTCTCGTCGCCGGCTTCTTCCATATGCATCTCCCCATCACTAAAGAGAGAGAAGAGATCGATAAGGATCTTTGCAGCCTCGCGAAGAGCCATCTCCGGCTCGATAGTACCATCGGTAACTACCTCCAAGATAAGCTTCTCGTAATCGGTCTTCTGCTCCACACGGAAAGACTCTTCCTTGGGCATTACCCGACGAATAGGGGTGTAAATAGAGTCGATAGCAATCGTATTGAGCGGATCACCCTCACGAGTATTCTCGTCGCTGGGTACATAACCACGCCCCTTATTGATGCGGAACTCTATCTTGACATTGCTAGCTACCTGAGGGTCGAAACTACAGATATGTTGATCTAAGTTCGTTATCTCGAAGTTGCTAAGAGCGGCATTAAGATCCTCTGCGGTAAAGACATCTTTATTCGCAGGGAAAGCTACTGTTACCACCTCTTCGTCTGCATTGTCAACCTTTTGCTTGAAGCGAATCTTCTTGAGATTGAGTATAATGTTTGTAACATCTTCCGTTACACCAGGAATAGTAGCAAATTCGTGCTCTACACCATCAATGCGAATAGAGGCGATGGCATACCCCTCAAGAGAGGACAACAAGATCCGACGCAGGGCATTACCAATCGTCTTGGCATAGCCGGGTTCTAGAGGTTTGAACTCAAAACGACCGACAAGTTCGTACGGTTCGCATTCGTCAAGGACATACTGAGGCACCTCTACCTTTACTACGTTCTCGGGTTTTTGAAATGCTAATATTGCCATGATGTTAGGGATTATTTAGAGTACAATTCAACGATAAGTTGTTCCTTAATGTTCTCGGGGATATCAGCACGCTGAGGTATGTTGAGGAACTTACCGGACATTGAGCTGTTGTCCCACTCGATCCAAGAATACTTACCGTGGTTGAAGCCTGCCAGTGAGTTGGCTATTACTTCCATGCTCTTATCGCGCTCACGAACAGCAATAATCTGCCCGGGCTTTACAGAGTAAGAAGGAATATTTACCACATTGCCATCCACCGTAATGTGACGATGCGACACAATCTGACGAGCTGCAGCACGCGTAGGAGCAATACCAAGACGGTAAACGATGTTGTCGAGACGGCACTCCAAAAGCTGGAGAAGCACCTCACCCGTTACCCCTTTAGAGCGTTGAGCTGCCTTAAAGAGATTGCGGAACTGACGTTCCAACACCCCGTAGGTATACTTTGCTTTTTGCTTTTCTGCGAGCTGAATACCATATTCGCTCGACTTACGACGGCGACCTTCACCATGCTGCCCCGGGGGGTAGTTCTTTTTGCTAAGTACCTTATCGGGGCCAAAGATAGGCTCGCCAAAGCGACGAGCGACTTTTGATTTAGGACCTGTATATCTTGCCATAATATTTAATGAGTAATGGGACTTTTACCCTGCATCCTCTACTTCAAGAGAAATGGGTCTCTGTGCTATAATAATAATCTCTTTGCTTGCAAAGCCGTGTATTTTCTTGTCTCCGAATCTCTTTCTCTTCTTCCCCACACCTTGGAGAGTAGACAGCCGCAGTCCTATTCGTAAGAGAGGGAAAAGTGAATAGGTCAAAAACCTCCAAACGAGGATGAAAGAAACGATATGGGAGTTGCTAATGCACGCTTGCACTACACAAGAGAAATACCACAGGGCATCCGAGATGCAGTCAGTATCCCTATTCTTATCTTTATGCCGTAAAACTTATACTTTGCGCTTCTTGGGAGGACGACAACCATTGTGTGGCAATGGCGTAACGTCGATAATCTCTGTTACCTCGATCCCGGCACCATGGATAGTACGAATAGCCGATTCACGACCATTACCCGGCCCCTTTACATACACCTTAACGCGACGGAGACCAAGATCATAAGCCACTTTGGCACAATCTTGAGCTGCCATCTGAGCTGCATAGGGAGTGTTCTTCTTAGAACTTCTGAACCCCATCTTACCAGCACTAGACCAGCTGATAACCTGCCCCTCGTTGTTGGTGATAGACACAATGATGTTGTTGAAAGAAGAGTGGATGTGTGCCTGACCGGTAGCCTCTACCTTTACCACCCTCTTCTTGGCTGTTACTTTCTTTGCCATATCTTATCTATGATAATCGCCTTATTACTTAGTAGCCTTCTTCTTGTTTGCAACGGTCTTCTTCTTACCCTTGCGTGTACGGGCATTGTTTTTGGTGCTTTGCCCTCTTACAGGAAGACCAGCACGATGACGAATACCACGATAGCAACCAATATCCATTAGACGCTTGATATTGAGCTGAACTTCGCTGCGGAGGTCTCCCTCTACCTTAAACTCAGAACCAATAATCTCACGGATTTGGGCAGCTTGGTCGTCTGACCAATCTTTTACCTTGATGTTTCTGTCGATACCCGCCTTATCAAGGATGTAAGCGGCTCGGCTGCGGCCTATACCAAAAATATAGGTCAAGGCAATTTCACCTCTCTTGTTTTGCGGCAAGTCAACGCCGACAATTCTTATAGCCATAGTCTATATTTGTATTATTCTTTGGTTGCGGATCACCCTTGGCGTTGCTTAAACTTAGGGTTCTTTTTGTTGATCACGTACAGACGCCCCTTGCGACGTACTATTTGACAATCGGGCGTACGCTTCTTTAAAGATGCTCTTACTTTCATATCTCTTGAAGTCTCTATTTACTTATAACGATAACTGATACGCCCCTTAGTTAGATCGTAGGGCGACATTTCTACTTTTACCTTATCTCCGGGGAGAATACGGATGAAGTGCATACGCATCTTCCCCGAGATATGAGCCGTAATAACGTGCCCATTCTGCAATTCGACCTTAAACATGGCGTTGGAGAGGGCCTCCAAAATTACGCCATCTTGCTCTATCGCTGTTTGTTTTGCCATATTAAAACTCTCGATCTCCCAAAACCTCTTTTATAAAATCAAATGAAGAAAGAATCTGCGCCTTCCCCTGTACGATAGCAATGCAGTGCTCAAAATGAGCAGAAGGCTTTCCGTCTCTCGTACGTACCGTCCAACCATCATCTTCGAATACTACATTCTTGCTTCCCATATTGATCATGGGCTCGATGCAGATACACATACCATTGCGCAACAATGCGCCCGTGCCTCGGCGTCCATAATTGGGCACCTCGGGAGACTCGTGCATGTCATGACCAATGCCATGCCCCACAAGCTCTCTCACAACGCCATAACCAAGGCTTTCTGTATATCGCTGTACAGCCTCGCCAATATGCCCTACTCGATTACCGGCTACCGCCTGCTCTATACCCTTGTAAAGAGAGGTCTTTGTAGCCACAAGTAGAGCGCGCTTCTCCTCCGAGATCTCCCCTACAGCAAATGTATAGGCGGAGTCTCCGGTGAAGCCATTGAGCTTGGTACCACAATCCACAGAGATGATATCTCCTTCTTGCAGGAGCACATCAGCACGGGGGATACCATGCACTACATGATCGTTTATCGAAGTACAAATACTCCCAGGGAAACCTCCGTATCCTAGGAAGGCCGGCGTTGCTCCGTTGTCGCAAATAAAGTCGTGCGCTACCTTATCTAGTTGCAAGGTAGATACACCCGGAGCAATATGCTTAGCAACCTCAGCCAAGGTGCGACCAACCAATTGATTGGCCGCCCTCATGAGGCTAATTTCTTCTTCTGTTTTGAGAGTAATCATTCTCTAAATTAATATGCCGAAACGCTCCCCGAACGCCCTTTGATTCGACCACTCTTGAGCAAACCGTCATAGTGACGCATCAAGAGGTGGCTCTCCAATTGCTGCAACGTATCAAGCACTACACCCACAAGGATGAGCAACGAAGTTCCCCCAAAGAATTGAGCAAAACCTGCGCTAATACCAAGCAACTCAGCAAAAGCAGGAAGGATGGCAACAATGGCAAGGAAGAATGCCCCGGGGAGGGTAATTCTATCCATGATCGTGTCAATGTAGTCACGAGTCTGCTTGCCAGGCTTTATCCCTGGGATAAAACCATTATTGCGCTTGAGGTCTTCTGCCATCTGCGTTGGGTTAATAGTAATTGCAGTATAGAAGTAGGTAAAGAGCAAGATCAAGACGGCAAACGTAAAGTTGTACCAGAAGCTTGTGTTATCCGTAAAGGCACGCACAAAGGCACTTCCCTCTCCTACTCGAGCCATGTTCATCACAGAGATAGGGATAAACATGATAGCCTGAGCAAAGATGATAGGCATTACGTTCGCAGCATTCACCTTAAGAGGAATATACTGACGAGCGCCTCCAAATTGTTTGTTACCTACAATGCGCTTTGCATATTGTACAGGCACCTTGCGAGTACCTTGTACCAATAGGATAGCACCTGCAGAAACAAAAAGGAGGAAAACAATCTCGGCCAAAAAAGCAACCATACCGCCGGCAGCACTATTCAAACGGAATAGGAACTCCGCAGATAGAGCTTGAGGCAAACGTGCGATAATACCTACAAGGATGATGAATGAAATACCATTACCAATACCCTTGTCTGTAATGCGCTCTCCCAGCCAAAGCACGAACATACTACCACCGGCAAGGATGATTGTAGCATATGCTTGGAACCAGAATCCGGCAGGGAGTTGAGCCCCCGTTGCGGCAAGTTGCGAACTAAGGTTCATGAGGTAAGCAGGAGCCTGAAGCAACAAGATTAAGACCGTAAGGTAACGTGTCCACTGGTTTATCTTACGACGTCCACTCTCTCCCTCACGCTGCAATTTCTGCATAGAAGGGATAATGATGGCAGCAAGCTGCATTACAATCGATGCGGATATATAGGGCATGATACCCAACGCAAAGATTGAAGCATGCGAGAATGCTCCACCAGAGAACATATCCACTAGAGCCAATAGACCACCCTCAGTCTGAGTCCGGAGTGCGCTCAATGCTTCGGGATCGATCCCAGGGATCACCACAAAGGATCCTAAGCGGTAAATAACCACATACAATATGGTGACAAGAAGCTTCTTGCGAAGATCCTCAATCTTCCATATGTTCTTCAATGTCTCTACTAACCTCATAAAGTTTACAGTTTTACAGCAGAACCGCCAGCAGCCGTGATAGCTTCTTCTGCCTTCTTAGAGAAAGCATCAGCTTCTACAGTAAGAGCGGCACGCACTTCTCCACATCCAAGGATCTTAACCAAATCCTTAGCAGAAGCATAACCTGTCTCTACAAGTAGCTCCTTGTTGATGGTAGTGCAACCCAGCTTGTCTGCGAGATCTTGTACCACTTCCAAGTTTACCGGACGATATTCTACACGATTGATATTCTTGAATCCGAACTTCGGGAGACGACGCTGTATAGGCATCTGACCTCCTTCGAAGCCGACCTTATGCTTATAGCCAGAGCGCGATTTAGCCCCCTTATGACCGCGAGTAGAGGTACCGCCAAGCCCCGAACCGGGACCGCGACCAATACGTTTGCGAGCATGAACAGAACCAGCAGCTGGCTTCAAACTAGACAAATTCATAGTTCTCTATTCTCTTATGCTTATTACTCTACTACTTCCACCAAATGGCTAACCTTGGCGACCATACCCCTAATCTGAGGAGTATCTTCATGCTCTACGACCTGATTGAGCTTCTTAAGCCCAAGGGCATCAAGGGTTAGCTTTTGGTTCTTGGGGCGACGGATACGACTCCGTACTTGTTTGATTTTGATTGTAGACATAGTCTATCTTCTCCTTTCCTATTAACCTCTAAAAACCTTTTCTACTGAGATGCCACGAGACTTAGCAACCATAAGGGGATCTCTAAGTTCAGCAAGAGCTGCGATAGTAGCCTTTACAAGGTTGTGTGCATTAGACGAGCCTTGGCTCTTTGCAAGAACGTCGGTAATACCTACACTCTCCAATACGGCACGCATAGCACCTCCGGCTACCACTCCGGTACCTTGAGATGCAGGACGAATAAGGACACGAGCGCCTCCAAAAGCCGCTTTCTGTTCGTGAGGGATAGTCCCCTTGTGAACAGGTACACGGATGAGGTTCTTCTTTGCAGCTTCTACACCTTTTGCAATAGCAGTGCTTACTTCACCTGCCTTGCCGAGCCCTAGTCCGATAACGCCATCTTGATTACCAACCACAACGATAGCGGCAAAAGTGAAGGTACGCCCCCCCTTAGTCACCTTAGTTACGCGGTTGATATCCACCAAGCGATCGGTTAGCTCTAAGTCGTTGGTAGACTTTACTCTATTGAATGCTGTTGCCATTGTTCCTTAAAATTTAAGACCACCATTGCGAGCGGCATCTGCCAACTCTTTGATACGACCATGATAGAGATAACCATTGCGATCGAATACTACAGATTCAACGCCGGCTTCCTTGGCACGCTGAGCGATAAGCTCACCCACCTTGGCGGCAATCTCCTTTTTAGCTCCGGCAGCCTCGATAGCGAGAGAAGAAGCACTAGCAAGAGTGCGACCTTCTACATCGTCGATAAGCTGAGCATAGATCTGTTTATTACTACGGAATACCGTAAGACGAGGACGCTGCTTAGTACCACTAATCTTACCACGCACACTCGTCTTGATACGAAGTCTTCTAAGTTCTTTTCTTGTCATGATAATCTAGAGTTACTTGCTGGCTGTTTTACCCGACTTACGACGAATAATCTCGCCTTCAAACTTAATACCCTTACCCTTATAAGGCTCTGGCTTACGGAATGAACGAATCTTAGAACATACCTGCCCGAGAAGTTGCTTATCGCAAGACTCGAGATAGATAAAAGGATTCTTGTTACGTTCACTCTTCGTTTCCACCTTTATCTCAGCGGGAAGCATAAAGAAGATAGGGTGCGTAAAACCAAGAGAGAGCTCAAGGAGCTGACCTTGATTAGAAGCACGATAACCTACCCCTACGAGTTCCAAAGTCTTCTTAAAGCCTTCGGATACCCCTACAATCATATTGTTGACGAGTGAACGATAAAGCCCGTGAAGAGCTCGATCTTCCTTATCGTCAGTTGCACGAGAGAGCTTTACTTCACCCTCTTCGATAGATACACTAATACGAGGATCTACATACTGCGTAAGCTCGCCTTTGGGGCCCTTTACGGTTACTTTATTATCAGCAAGAGTAACTGTAACGCCTTTAGGTAGTGCTATGGGCAATTTTCCTATTCTTGACATAACCTGTTTCTCCTGAAGATTAATAGATGTAACACAATACTTCGCCACCTACCTTGAGGTCGCGAGCTTCTTTGTCAGTCATCACACCCTTAGACGTAGACAGAATGGCAATACCAAGGCCATTGAGTACGCGAGGGAGATCACGATAACCTACATAACGACGAAGACCGGGACGTGATACACGCTTTAGTGCCTTGATGGCATTGGTCTTCTGAGCAAGGTCATACTTAAGAGCGACCTTGATAATAGCACGACACTCATCTACATCCTCAAACTTGTAGTTTAGGATGTAACCTTTGTCGAAGAGAACCTTCGTAATCTCCTGCTTGAGGCGAGAAGAAGGGATCTCTACAACACGATGTCCTGCGCTGATTGCGTTGCGCAATCTTGTCAGATAATCTGCAATAGGATCAGTCATATATATTCTGAATTAAATTGATCTGGCTACCCAGACAATATTTAAATACTCTTTCTTTCCAAAGGACCTTACCAGCTGGCCTTCTTTACACCGGGGATAAGACCCTTAGATGCCATTTCGCGGAACTGAATACGCGAAATACCAAACTGGCGCATATACCCTTTGGGACGCCCTGTCATGCTGCAACGATTGTGCAAACGTACAGGAGAAGCGTTGCGAGGAATTGCTTGGAGTGCTTCGTAGTCGCCCTCTTTCTTGAGCTGAGCGCGCTTCGCAGCATACTTTGCAACCATTCTTTGGCGCTTAACCTCACGGGCTTTCATCGATTCTTTTGCCATAACTCTTCTTACTTAGCAGTGCTCTTAAAGGGAAGACCAAACTCTTTGAGAAGTTCGAAACCTTCCTCATCAGTTTCCGCAGTGGTTACAAAGGTAATATTCATCCCCAATATTTTGGTAATCGTATCAATATTTATTTCGGGGAAGATGATCTGCTCATCAATACCAAGGGTATAATTACCACGACCATCAAGCTTGCTATTGATACCTTTGAAATCTCGGATACGAGGCAAAACGACACGCACGAGACGCTCTAGGAACTCATACATACGATCACGACGAAGAGTAACCATAACTCCGATAGGCATCTTGCGACGCAACTTGAAGTTTGAGATATCCTTCTTCGAATAGGTAGGTACGGCCTTTTGCCCTGTAATAGCAGAAAGCTCTTCAATTGCAACATCAATGATCTTCTTATCACCCGTAGCAATACCCAAACCTTGATTGATCACAATCTTAGAAAGCTTTGGCACCTGCATGATGCTAGAGTAACCAAAGTGCTTCATCAACTCGGGAGCAATGCGCTCCTTATATTCAGTCTTAAGACTCGTTGTATTGGCGCTCATTACTTAATCTCCTCTCCTGACTTCTTAGCGTAACGAATACTCTTGTTATTGGCATCCTTCTTACGACCAACGCGAGTAGCTTTCCCAGACTTGGGATCTACAAGATTGACGTTAGAGATGTGAATGGGTCCTTCTTCTTCGATGATACCGCCTTGAGGATTCTTTGCATTGGGCTTCGTATGCTTCTTGATCATATTAAGCCCTTCTACAATAACACGATTCTTTTCGGCCAACACCTTAAGGACGCGACCCGTACGACCACGATATTCGCCGGAATTGACAAATACGTTGTCGCCCTTCTTTATATTCAACTTGCTCATAAATTCAAACTGGTTTTAGAGCACTTCGGGTGCTAGTGAAACAACCTTCATATTAACGGCACGAAGCTCACGAGCAACGGGACCGAAAATACGAGTACCACGGAGATCCCCGGAAGCAGAAAGGAGCACACAGGCATTGTCGCTGAAACGAATGTAGGAACCATCGGCACGACGAATTTCCTTTTTCGTACGAACAATGAGAGCCTTAGATACGGCACCCTTCTTTACATCACTCGAAGGCACAACGCTCTTTACCGAGACAACGATAATATCGCCCACTGAAGCATAGCGACGACGAGTACCGCCAAGTACACGGATACAAAGTACCTCACGAGCACCACTATTATCAGCGACTTTGAGTCTTGATTCTTGCTGTATCATAGTCTATTACTTCGCTCTTTCGATGATTTCTGTTAGTCTCCAACGTTTAAGGCGACTCAAAGGACGAGTCTCCATAATACGTACCTTATCGCCCACATTGCATTCATTCTTTTCATCGTGGGCATAGAGTTTCTTTGTCTTATTTACAAACTTGCCATAGATGGGATGCTTTTCCTTCCAGCGGATAGCAACCGTGATGGATTTCTCCATCTTGTTGCTAGTCACAATCCCGACACGTTCTTTTCTATGATTTCTCATCATTCTTGTGAAGTCTCTTATTATTGATTTTCTACACGGCGCATAGCCAGTACCATCTCGAGACGAGCGATCGTTTGGCGCTGAGCGCGAAGCGATGCAGGATTCTCAAGAGGAGAAACAGAATGATTGATGCGGTCAAGGTCGTAGCTCTTGCGAAGAACTTCAAGCTTTTCCACTATTTCGGGAGTTGTTAGCTCCTTAATCTCAGACATTTTCATAGGTTCTCTCTCTTACTGATTACGCATTTTCTTTCGTAGCATCGAAGTCTCGACGCACAACAAACTTAGTAGTAACGGGAAGTTTCTGAGCTGCAAGGCGCAATGCTTCCTTAGCAATCTCGTAAGAAACACCCTCTACCTCAAAGATCATACGACCTGGGGTAACAGGTGCTACGAAACCTTCGGGATTACCTTTCCCCTTACCCATTCGCACTTCGGCAGGCTTACTGGTAATAGGCTTATCGGGGAAGATACGAACCCAAACCTGACCTTGACGCTGCATGTAACGAGTAACGGCGATACGCGCAGCCTCTATCTGAGCCCCTGTGATCCATTTGGTCTGGAGAGACTTGATACCGAAGGAACCGAAAGCGAGCTGATTGCCACGCTGGGCATTCCCCTTCATGCGACCCTTCTGCTGCCTTCTAAACTTTGTTTTCTTTGGCTGTAACATAATTACTTTCCTTCTTTTCTTTAGCGGTTAGGTTTACGATTGTTGCGACGGCGACGATCGTTGCGACCGAAGGAATCTTGACGGCGTTGGTTGTTCTGAGAGGCTTGTTGGAAGTTAGGCGCCAAATCACGCTTCTCATAAACTTCTCCCTTCATGATCCAAACCTTTACACCGATCATACCCACCTTCGTGAGAGCTTCCTCGTGCGCATAGTCAATATCGGCACGCAATGTGTGAAGAGGAGTACGCCCCTCCTTAAACATTTCGCTGCGAGCCATTTCTGCACCATTGAGACGACCAGAGAGGTGCACCTTGATACCTTCGGCTCCCGAACGCATCGCAGATGCGATAGCCATCTTAACGGCACGACGATAAGCAACGTTACCTTCGAGCTGACGTGCTATACTAGAGGCTACAAGAGAAGAATCGAGCTCAGGACGACGGATTTCGTAGATATAAATCTGTACTTCCTTCTTCGTGAGTTTCTTGAGTTCTTCCTTGAGCTTATCTACTTCTTGACCGCCCTTACCAATAATAAGACCTGGACGAGCAGTGCAAATCGTAACTGTTACGAGGTGAAGAGCACGCTCAATAACAATACGAGAAATACCGGCCTTGGCGTGACGTGCATTGAGATATTTGCGGATACGGCTATCCTCTAGAAGAGTTGGACCGTAATTCTTTCCACCATACCAATTTGAATCCCAGCCACGGATATAACCTAGACGGTTGCTTATAGGATTAATCTTCTGTCCCATCCTGCTTCTGTTTATTAGCGTTATTAAGCGAACTTACATAAAGGGTCACATGGTTGCTGCGCTTACGAATGCGATAACCGCGCCCCTGAGGAGCCGGACGAAGACGTTTAAGCGTTGCACCTCCATCGACAAAAACGCGAGAGATATAAAGCTCTCCCTCCTCGGTCTTGCGACCATTCACCTGCTCCCAATTGGCAATAGCAGACTGGAGAAGCTTCAAAAGACGAGTAGCAGAAGCTTTGCGTGAAGAAAAACGAAGGATACCCAATGCTCGGGTTACCTCCATACCTCGTATATTGTCTACCACCAAACGCATCTTGCGAGGAGATGTCGGCACATTGTTTAGCTTCGCAAAGCAATCGATTGTACCGTCGGTGGCCATAGTTTTATTCTTATCACTCATTGTACTTTGTATTGTGTCTACAACTTGGACCAATTACACTCTCTTACTTACGATTACCAGAGTGACCTCTAAAGGTACGTGTAAGAGCAAATTCGCCCAACTTATGACCTACCATATTTTCCGTAATATACACGGGAATAAACTTATTCCCATTGTGTACGGCAATCGTATGCCCTACAAAGTCGGGGGAGATCATAGAAGCACGAGACCAAGTCTTGATCACGGACTTCTTGCCGGACTCATTCATTTCGAGTACCTTCTTCTCCAACTTTACACTGATAAAGGGACCTTTCTTTAGCGAACGACTCATATTATCTTGTTCTTATCAGAGTTACTTTTTCTTGCGTCTTTCTATAATGTACTTAGAAGAGTGCTTCTTAGGAGCTCTCGTCTTAAGACCCTTAGCATAAAGACCCGTACGTGAGCGAGGATGGCCCCCAGAGGCACGTCCTTCACCACCACCCATGGGGTGATCTACAGGGTTCATTACGACACCACGGTTGCGAGGACGGCGTCCAAGCCAGCGAGAGCGACCAGCCTTACCCGACTTTTCGAGAGCGTGGTCACTATTCCCTACGCTACCAACCGTAGCCTTACACATAGAAAGCACACGACGAGTTTCGCCAGAAGGCATACGCAACACGACGTACTTATCTTCACGTGCAACAAGCTGTGCAAATGTTCCTGCCGAACGGGCGAACTTAGCACCCTGACCGGGACGCAACTCAACGTTGTGCACCACGGTACCAACAGGGATCATCGACAAGGGAAGCGAGTTCCCTACTTCGGGAGCTACATTCTCTCCCGAGATCACAGTTTGACCAACTTCTATACCATCAGGAGCGAGGATATAAGCCTTTGCCCCATCGGCATAGTAAAGAAGGGCAATACGAGACGAACGATTAGGATCGTACTCGATACTCTTCACCGTGGCGGGAATGCCATCCTTGGTTCTCTTGAAGTCGATAAAACGGAATTTCTGCTTGTGACCACCACCGATGTAACGCATGGTCATCTTACCCGTATTGTTACGACCGCCGGTCTTACGCTTACCTTCTACAAGGGATTTTTCTGGTGTGCTGGCTGTGATCTTGTCAAACGCACCAATAATCTTGTGTCTCTGCCCAGGAGTTGTGGGCTTGAGTTTTCTAATTCCCATTACTCAATCAAATATTACTGAAGAAGTCAATAGACTGCCCCTTTTCAAGAGTTACAATTGCCTTTTTGTAGGCAGCTGCACGACCGCTAATAATACCACCTTTGGTATAGCGAGTCTTGAGCTTTGGAGTAACCTTGATAGTGTTGACATCTACCACCTTCACATTGTACATCTTCTCAACAGCGTTCTTGATCTCGATTTTATTTGCCTTAGGAGAAACACGGAAAGCGCAACGCTCGGGTTGCTTGTCCGTGATCGCTGTCATCTTCTCCGAAATAACAGGCTTGATAATAATACTCATTGTACTCTCCTAGTTTAAGCCTTAAACATTTCGTTGGCTGTAGCAATAGCCTCTTCCGTAAACACGAGCTGAGTAGCATCCAACACGCTGTACGTATTAAGAGATACTGCGTTAGCTATGCGAGCACTAGGCACGTTACGAGCCGAGAGGTACACGTTGGCAGGGATATTGTTCATTACGAACAAAGTCTTCTTGCCGGCAAGACCAAGTGCAGATGTGAGTGCTACAAAATCTTTTGTCTTAGGAGCTGCAAAGTCAAAAGCCTCTACAACCTTAATCTCCTGAGCTTGCGCTTTGTAGGAGAGAGCAGAGCGACGTGCAAGGCGTACGAGCTTCTTGTTTAACTTAAAGCTATAGCTGCGAGGACGAGGCCCGAACACACGAGCTCCTCCCACGAGAAGAGGAGAGTTAATGTCCCCACGACGTGCTCCGCCACCGCCCTTCTGGCGACCGAGCTTACGAGTAGAGCCACTCATTTCACTACGCTCTTTCGATTTGTGCGTACCTTGACGCTGATTGGCGCGATAAAGCTTTACAGCAAGATAGATAGCGTGGTCATTGGGCTCGATACCAAATACGGCATCGTCCAAAACAACCTTGCGCCCTGTATCTTCGCCCTTTACGTTATATACAGATACTTCCATACTTTAGATCTCCACTGCTACAATTGAACCTTTGTGCCCGGGAATGCTACCCTTGATGAGCAACAAGTTGTGCTCGGGCATTACCTTAATTACTTCGAGGTTCTGAACCGTTACGCGTTCGTTACCCGTCTGACCAGCCATGCGAGTACCCTTGAAGACCTTTGCAGGGTAAGAACAAGCACCTACAGAACCGGGAGCACGTAGACGATTGTGCTGACCATGAGTAGACTGACCTACACCGCCAAAGCCGTGACGACCAACTACCCCTTGGAAACCCTTACCTTTAGAAGTACCTATTACATCCACATAGACTACATTCTCAAAGATGTCGACCTTGATAGTGTCGCCCAACTTGTAGTCTCCAGAGAATCCTTTGAACTCGGCCAAGTGTCTCATAGGGGCTACTCCTGCCTTTTTGAAGTGACCCATGAGAGGCTTTGTTGCATGCTTTTCAGTAGTTTCTTGGAAACCGAGCTGAAGAGCATCGTAGCCATCATGTTCACTTGTCTTGACCTGAGTAACCACACAAGGACCCAATTCGATAACAGTGCATGGCGTATTTACACCATCGGCACTGAAAACGGAAGTCATTCCGATTTTCTTTCCTAATAATCCTGGCATTTCTTGTGTTATTTACTACGTTTATAACTTGACATTAATCTCAACCCCACTGGAGACTTCGAGCTTTGTAAGAGCATCTACAGTCTGCTTAGAGGCATTATAAATGTCTATAAGTCTCTTGTACGACGATAGTTCGAACTGCTCGCGAGATTTCTTATTCACGAACGTAGAACGATTCACCGTAAAGATACGCTTGTGCGTAGGCAGGGGGATAGGACCACATACCATAGCACCGGTAGCCTTTACTGCCTTTACGATCTTCTCGGCACTCTTGTCGAGGAGCATATGATCGTAAGACTTAAGCTTGATTCTAATCTTCTGACTCATCTTTTTATATAGAGCTTATTACTTAATCAAATCTACACGACCATCAACTTCGGTAAGCACTTGCTTAGCAATTGACGAAGAAACTTCTGCATAATGCGAGAAGGTCATCGTACTAGTAGCACGACCTGAAGAGATCGTACGCAAAGCAGTTACATAACCAAACATCTCAGAGAGGGGCACATCTGCCTTTACGATACGTGCTCCAGTGCGGCTAGTTTCCATACCGCCTACTTGACCACGACGCTTGTTCAAGTCGCCAATAACATCACCCATGTTCTCTTCGGGAGTAACTACTTCAAGCTTCATGATAGGCTCAAGCAAGACAGGACCAGCCTGTGCAGAAGCATTCTTGAATGCTTGGATGGCAGCAACTTCGAACGAAAGTTGGTCTGAATCCACGGGGTGGAACGAACCATCCACGAGAGTTACCTTAAGACGATCGAGAGGATAGCCTGCCAACACACCATTCTTCATAGCACGTTGGAACCCCTTCTGAACAGAGGGGATAAATTCCTTAGGCACGTTACCACCCTTCACTTCGTCTACGAACTGAAGATCGCCTTCGAAGTCGTCATCGGCAGGCTCTACGCGTACGATAATATCGGCGAACTTACCACGCCCCCCGGTCTGCTTCTTGTACACTTCGCGAAGTTGAACAGGCTTTGTAATAGCTTCTTTGTAAGAAACTTGAGGACGACCTTGGTTACACTCAACCTTAAACTCACGCTTAAGACGGTCGATAATGATCTCGAGGTGAAGCTCACCCATACCGCTAATTACGGTCTGACCCGTTTCTTCGTTCGTCTGAACGCGGAACGTAGGATCTTCTTCTGCAAGCTTAGCAAGACCAACTCCGAGACGATCCAAGTCCTTTTGAGTCTTAGGCTCTATGGCGATACCGATCACGGGATCGGGGAAGTCGATAGCCTCAAGAGTCATAGGAGCGTTTTCGTCACAGATTGTATCTCCAGTACGGATATCCTTGAAACCTACACCGGCACCGATATCACCACAGCCGATCACCTCCATGGGATTCTGGCTATTAGAGTGCATCTGGAAGAGACGAGAGATCCGTTCCTTCTTACCCGTACGTGAGTTGTAGATATAGCTACCAGCTGTAAGAGAACCCGAATAAACGCGGAAGAAGCAGAGACGACCTACATAGGGGTCGGTTGCAATCTTAAATGCGAGAGCACAAAGAGGCTCATCGGGAGAAGTCTTGCGTGTAACGACTTGATCCGGATCATCAACAGCCGTACCCGTAACCTCAGGGGTGTCGATAGGGCTGGGGAGGTATGCACAAACAGCATCAAGAAGTGTTTGTACTCCCTTATTCTTGAAAGAAGAACCACAGAGCATGGGGAAAATCTTCATTGAGAGCGTACCCTTACGGATAGCAGCACGAATCTCATCTTCTGTGATAGTAGAGGGATCGTCGAAGTATTTTTCCATGAGTGCATCGTCACACTCTGCGAGCTTTTCAAGCATTTTGTCGCGCCATTCTTCAGCTTCGGCCTGAAGCTCAGCGGGGATGTCCAACACATCATAGTCAGCCCCCATCGTTTCATCGTGCCAAAGGATAGCTTTCATACGAACGAGGTCCACTACACCCTTGAAGGTTTCTTCAGCCCCTACGGGGATCTGGATAGGACAAGGATTAGCACCAAGAACCGTCTGCATTTGGTTGTAAACTTCGAAGAAGTTAGCACCAGAGCGGTCCATCTTATTTACGTATGCAATACGAGGAACATTGTACTTGTCAGCCTGACGCCATACAGTTTCACTCTGAGGCTCAACACCACCTACAGCACAAAATGCAGCTACGGCACCATCGAGAATACGAAGAGAACGCTCTACCTCAACGGTAAAGTCAACGTGTCCCGGGGTGTCAATAAGATTGATTTTGTAGCGATTGCCGTTGTATTTCCAAAAAGTAGTAGTAGCAGCACTCGTGATCGTAATTCCTCGCTCCTGCTCCTGCTCCATCCAGTCCATGGTAGCTGCACCATCGTGCACCTCACCAATCTTGTGCGTAAGACCGGTATAGAAGAGAATACGTTCTGAAGTCGTAGTCTTACCGGCATCGATGTGCGCCATGATGCCGATATTGCGAGTTAATTCGAGATGTTTTTCGTTTGCCATGATGCGTTATGTATTAGAAACGGAAATGGGCAAACGCACGGTTGGCTTCTGCCATACGGTGCATATCTTCTTTACGTTTGAACGCAGCACCTTGATTGTTGTAAGCATCAACAATCTCTGCAGCAAGCTTATCTGCCATAGTCTTACCACCACGCTTACGAGCGTAGATGATGAGATTTTTCATTGATATAGATTCCTTGCGTTCAGGACGGATCTCCGTAGGCACTTGGAAGGTTGCCCCACCAATACGACGGCTCTTCACCTCTACTTGAGGGGTGATGTTATCCAATGCAGCTCTCCAAATCTCAAGCGAAGACTTTTCTTCATTCGCGAGCTTACCCTTTACGATCTCAAGGGCGTTGTAGAAGATGCTATAGGCAAGGTTCTTCTTGCCATCATACATCAAGTGATTGACAAACTTAGTCACTTGACGATCACCAAATACAGGATCAGGAAGCACCTGACGCTTCTTAGGCTTTGCTTTTCTCATTGTTGTCTAAAATTCGTTCGAATCGAATTGGTTGTCGGTAATTTACGTCTTCAACGCCCACGCAAGGGCATTTACTCAACCTATCTCTAAGGATAGCCTATCCAATTGAACCCGAAACTGGTTCTTTTTTTCTTCTTTCTCTAAGCCACTCTTTGGCTTAAAACAACTGTAGAACAGGAAAGGAGGACGAGAGATCTTCGAGGCGGGGTGGTTTTCTTTGGAAACCCCTACACTCTTGCGTCTCTCCAAAAACAAAGGGAATTACTTCTTTGCAGCAGCCTTAGGACGCTTAGCCCCATACTTACTACGACGCTGGAGACGGCCATTAACGCCGGCAGCATCAAGAGTTCCACGTACGATGTGATAACGCACCCCTGGCAAGTCCTTTACACGACCACCGCGAACAAGCACGATGCTGTGCTCTTGGAGGTTATGACCTTCTCCTGGGATGTACGCATTGACTTCCTTACCATTAGTAAGACGCACACGTGCCACCTTACGCATAGCCGAGTTAGGCTTCTTAGGCGTAGTGGTGTACACACGTACACAAACCCCACGGCGTTGCGGACAAGCCCCCAAAGCAGGCGACTTACCAACTTCGTTGAATGATTCCCTTCCTTTTCTAACTAACTGTTGAATCGTAGGCATTTCTTATTTCATTTATTAATCAATCTACTTATGTAGTTGCCACCGTATAATTATACGTATAGCGCGGCAAAGGTAATAAGAAATTCTCACCTGACAAAAGTTTCCTCCCTATTTCTCAAAATAATAGAATCCAAGTTAGCAGGAGAGTCCAGGGAGTGTGGGGCAAAAGTCCTTATAAGCCCTTCTTGCATTCAAAGCAGAAAGGGCATCTCGCAAAGGGAGTGTCACCTCCTTTCACAAGACGCCCTAAGACGAGGTCTCCCAGCCTCTTGTGCAAAGAGACTGGAAGAATATGGTTTAGCGAGCTACGACAAAACGCTCAATGCGATTAGCCACATGCAAGAAGTAAACTCCCTCTGAGAGAGAAGATACATCTATAGTAGTCTTAGACGAAGTAGCTACAGTGCTAAGAACGAGTGTACCATCCAAAGCATAAATCTGTACTCGAGCACCCTCTTTGTTGGGGATAGAGAGCGTAATAGCTTCGGACGCTACCGTAGGATAGAGAGCCGCAGCCTCTGTCTGTAGCAACTCGACAGCACCAGGCTTACCGGCATAGGGATTCTTTCCCTTGTTCTCGCCATCTTGCCAGTCGTAGGTATCCCATCCCTTGCTACGAGCCACATCAGCAGCGTACACAGAGACAAAGTTGCCTTCCTCACTATTGCTCGTATTTATGGCATAGAGGCTACCTGCCTCAAACTCCTCCGTATTTACCTTATAGCGGTCACAGAGACGATCAACAAGGCCTCGTATAGTCTGTTCGTCCAATTTGTTGCTGTAGCAACTTACCAAATGCAAGATATTCTCTTTAGGGATAAGGAGCTTGGTAAGACTAGCTTCGCTACAATCCAACTCATAGATAGCGGGCATATGTGTAACATCCAACTCGGTAAGTTTTTTCGTCCCGCAGTAGAGCTGATATAGATTTACGAGATTCGAAAGGTCTATAGGCTCTAGATCATCATTGTTTTCGTAGCGAAGGACCTTAAGGGCCGTATTGTTGCGTAGGTCCAAGGTCTTGAGTTTGTTGCTACCACAGCTGAGAAGGTAAAGCTTACGAAGGTCTGCCAAATTAAGCGACTCTATTCTATTCCCCTCACAGACGAATTGAGACAAATTCCTATTCGCTCTAAGGTCTATACTTGTGAGGTTATTGTTGGATACAATCAACATCTCCATCTGAGAAGTCTCGGGAAGCGTGAGTGAAGAAATCTCGTTGTTCATCGCAAAAACAGCCTTCAATTCTTCACATGCAGAGAGATCCAGTGAGGTGAGATTATTCTCCGAAAGCTCTACTACTTGCATCTTGGCAGACTGCGAGAAGTTGACCTTTGCGATCTTATTCTTTGCGCAGCTAACCTGGGCCAAATTGGGATTATTGGTAACATCCAATTCGGTGAGCTCGTTGCTATAAGCCGTAAGCACAGCGAGAGAAGGAGCATGACTAATATCGATAGAGGAGATGCTATTATCTGCCGTTTGTAGGCTACCGCAGTCGAAAGCCGAAAACTTACCGTAGGCAACAATAGTGGGAACGCTCTTCTTTAGATAGATAGGCATACCATTCTCTTTAATGATTTCGTTCGTATCTTTAACTCCATTGCCGTTAAAGTCGATCCAAGCCTTACCTGCATCTTCGTTATTGGCAAGTACGGCTTTGACACCCCAAGTGTCTGAACCTTGACCGGTTGTTTTACTTGTTGTTAGAATGATATACTCATCTTCTCCGGCAGCAATCTTGAGGGAAGAGCCTTCATAGGCAACACCCTTCTTTCCTCCCTTATTATCAAAGACTTTCCAATTCTTTTTGGTGGCTTCCTTCACAATATCAGCGCTATAGCGTCCATTAGGGAACTCTTCTGTATCTACCATATAGAGACGACCGGGATTTTCGGCAGTGCGGCTTGGGAGAGACTCTATGAGGGCCATCATCTTCCCAGGAGCAATGAAATTGCCAAAGCAAGCAACCTCATCGAGCTGAGTATAGCCGGCTGCACTCCAACCGATGAATTGGTTACTGCTCAGGTTTACTTTCTGGAGAGGAGCAGAAGAGTTCAATTTAAGCTCCGCAATGTTGTTGATTGCGCAATCAAGCGTTTGCAACTTATTGTTAGCGGAGAGGTCAAGGCGGCCAAGTTGGTTATTGCGGCATACAAGTTGTGTCAGCTCCTTATTTTTAGAGAGATCTAGTGAGGTGAGTTTATTCTTGTAGCAATTGAGAACTTGTAGATTTTCATTCCCGGAAACATTCAAAGAGGAGAGTGCTTGGAAATTGACAACGAGCTCACGAACGGCCCCATATATCGTAACGGTTCCTCCCATTTTGGGGTATTCGTCCGCTCTATCGGTATTGACTTTAGCCTCCTCGCCTTCGTCGAATTTTTGGTTATTATTTAGGTCGATCCAAATAGACTCCGCATCGGCAGCATCAGCTTTTATCATGATGGACCAGGGGACAAAAGAGGAAATTGCCTCCGTTGTCATCACGATCTTTGGGCCATCGGTAGTGTATGTTGCGGGGTCTGCAGCCGTAGCACGACTTGTTGCAGCAAGGGAAGATAGAAGAAATCCTCCCCCAAGAATAAGGTAGCGAAAGGCTTTCATTTTTTGATTTTGTGATTAGTATTCTATAGATAAAACTAGGAGTTCCCAGTCCATATAGGCGAGAACTCCTAGTATCATCGGTTATTAACGAACTACGAAAGTCTTAGAAACAGATCCAATGGAGAGTACATATACTCCTGCATTGAGATCTTCTACGGAGAGATGCATAGAGGTGTTGGTAGCAATAGTTTCACGCACCTTCGCCCCTGTTGCATCAAAGATAGCAACGGTCTTTCCAACCAACTCGGCAGGAATAGTGAGCGTCATATCTACATCCGCAGGTACAGGATAGAGTGTCACCTTTTCGGCAAGAACAGACTCAACAGCACGAGGCTCTCCGGCATATTTCAACATGGACTCGCCACCATTGTTGTTATATACGGTCCAAACTCTATCGGCAGCAGCCTTCACTTGATCTTCGTAGATCTTGTTGTTGTCTCCCGTGAGAGTAAGATCCACAAAGAGAAGAGCACCAGTGGAGAGGTCGGGATCTTGCTCGGGGAGGGAAGCAATAAGAGCATCTACAGCTTCACCCTTCAGATTGTTTTGGAAGCAAGAAATCACAGAAATTGCCTTACACTTAGAGAGATCCAACGACTCAACCTTATTGAATTCAATAAATAGGCTCTCTAGCTTCTTACATCCGCTGAGGTCAATTGTCTTAAATTCATTGTGTCTAACGTCAAGTTCGCGGAGAGCCTCGGCCGACTTCACATCGAGCTGAGACAATTTGTTGTTGTCCAACCAAACATCGGTTATATTCTTAAGACCGGAGAGGTTAGCCTCGGTGAGTTGAGCACGATGAGCGTGAAGCACTTCGAGAGCGGCACAGTCAGAAAGGTCCAATTTACCTAGGGGATTGTCGTTGCAGTGCAAGACGCGCAATTTGCCAGTACCCTTTAGGACGAGCTTCTTAAGGCCGGTACCTGCACACTCAAGGCGGTCAAGCTCAGGATTATTAGAGAAGTCTAGTTCTTTGATGGCTGTTGTATCGCAGAAGAAGGTGGTAAGCTTCGTATTCTTTGAGAGGTCAATCTCCTTAAGATCGCTTAGGAAAGCTACATTGAGGATACGAAGGTCGGTATTGGCAGTAACGTTCAACGACTTGAGGTTCTTACAAGAAGAAACGTAAAGTTCCTGAAGAGCGGTGTTCTTTGAGAGGTCCAACGTAACAATATCGGTGTGACTTACCATAAGCTCCTTGAGGTTAGAGAGTTTGGTCATGTCTACCTTCTGGAGAGGACTGCTGGTACAACGCAATACCTTGAGGTTAGGATTAGCCGATGCATCTACCTCTGTAATATCGTTGCTTCCGCAGCTGAAAGAGGTAATGTTACCATAGATCGTTACAGAGTTGCTGTTACGAGTATAGTGATTGGCATCCAGATACATGCTCCAGTTGTTGATTTCTTCTCCGGCATCCTTCTTGCCATCGCCATTAAGATCGACAAAACAGTTTGCTTTGTCTTCCTCGTTGGCCTCGAAGAGGAATCTCCATCTTCCGTCGTTTTTATTTGCAGTAACGGTCATTTTGGCAACGGTTTCCTCTACAGGATCAGAGCCTTCGTACTTGTTATAGCCTTCGTCTCCCATACCATTTTGCCAGTCGTAGGCGGTCCAACCAAGTTCCTTTGCCTTGGCAACGGCATCCTTAGTACAAACATTCTTGTCGTCCACCTTTGTATTTATAACAAAGAGAGAACCTTCGTCGTACTCTTTCTTGGGGAGTTGCTCAATGAAAGCCATCATAGCTTTTGCGCTCAACTTATTGTTGTAGATGCTAACATCGTAAAGCTTGGTCATCTCTTTGCCCACTACGATAGACTCCAAGAGGTTATCTTGCAAAGAGAGCTTTGAGATCTTTAGAAGCTTTGATACGTCTATCTTTTTCAACTTGTTGCCATTAGCAGAGAAAGCCTGAAGTAGGCTGATATCTCCCAAAACAAGTTCCTCTATCTCGCTGTTGTCACACTTGAGAGAGAAGAGCTTTTTGTTATTGCTAACATCGAGCTTGGCAAGTTTGTTCCCATTGCAGCTAAGGTTCGTAAGCTTGCTCAACATAGAGACATCAAGCTTTGTAAGGCCTAATTCGCCACACATGAGGGCGGTCAAATTTTTTAGATTCGTAAGATCAAGGTTCTTGATGCCAGCCTTTCCGCAAGACAAAAGCGTAAGCTTTGACCCCTCGGGGAAAGAGAGCTGAGTAAGAGCCTTACAGCCATCCAACTCGAGGGTTTCTAGCTGAGCGCTCTTCGAGAGGTCCAAGCTAGCGAGCTCTTCATTACCGTTAAGCAAAACCTCTATTAGAGAAGCAGGGTTGTGAGTAAGATCAACATTTACAAGGTTAGTACGATTGGCAGATAGCGATTCCATATTACCATAAACACGTACCGTGGCAAGGGTCTTTTCGAGGCGACCAAAGAAGCGAGGAGCATTTTCACTTTCTCCATCATACTGGTTATTCCCATTAAGGTCTATCCAACAAACATCGTCATAGGAAGCCCCCTTTACCGTAATTTCCAAGGGGTCGTTGGCGTTTTTCGTGGTAAGCTCAACGTAGGAATCCGATACGGTAGGAGTTCCACTTTGAGCATACGCAGCCCAACAGCTTCCACTTAATGCGAAAAAGGCGGAGAAAAAGAGATTTCTCCCAACAAGTAATTGTTTCTTCATTACATCATCTGTTTAATAAAATCCGGTGTCTATCAACGTTTATCAAGGAGTGGAGCCAGAATGGCAACTTTGCCCTCTCAGTATTTTTGCATCCTTCCTTGATCCTTGGCAGCAAATGTACGAAAACATTCCTATCATGCGAACTAAAAGAACATAAATCGGGGATACTTAAGCATCCGAATAGAAGAAAAAGGCAACTTTCGTACCAATTAATAGGTACAAAATCTCCCCATAGAGCTATTTGTAGGTAGGCAACTCCCTTGAGTATCCCTCTCTTTGGAGAAAAAGAAAGAGGATGTATCTCCGAGAGAAGGAATAGGTTGTAATTTCCTATTTCCTCCACTACGGGAGATACATCCTCTAGGCAGAAAGGAGAAATCTTTAGGTCAGACTCCCCTCTCTATACTAGGCTGAAAAATTACTTTTTCTGGTCAGCTTCTGTTTGGTTGCTGCGGAAGTAAAGTTGCAAGCGATTGCCGCTGGTAACAATTGACTTGAGCAGAGCTTGTACATCGGCAGGCTTGATAGAGTCGAGTACTTTGTCGTAGTCATCGACCCAGTTCTTACCATTGAAGAAGTACTCTTCGATATTGCCAAGCCAGTAACCATTCTCGCGAATACGTTCTGCATGACGCTTCTTCATATTCACAACGGTCTTGTCGAAATACTCTTGACTTACGCCATTCTTAACGATAAGATTCAACTCGTCGTATACAACCTGATTGAGCTGAGCAGCACGCTCGGGAGCGCAGAAGAATTGAACCGTAACAGAACCTTCTTGAGTTGGGAATTCGTCTACCTCAGCAGCGGCAGAGGGAGAATAGGTTCCGCTCTCACGCTCACGGATAGAGGCGATAAGAGTCTGATCGAGTACGCCGTTGAGGATCTGAGCTGCAAGTATCGTCTTATGATCGTAAACAGCCTTACCCTGGAGGTAGTCCATAACGATACCGGTAGGCGTATTCATATCCTTGTACACTTCCATGGTCTTTTCGCCCTTGCGGAAGCCAGCTTGTTTGGTTCTATCCATCTTAGGAGTAGCCTTACCCTTGGGTACAGATCCGAGATATTTTACGATAAGTTCCTTAGCCTTAGCTTCGTCAATGTTACCAACAAAGAAGAACTGGAAGCCATCAGCAGAAGAGAGGCGCTCACGAGCCATCTGAAGAGCACGCTCATAGCTTACCTTTTCCATATCATCAGCTTTTACCTTCTTACGCCAGATATCATTGTCGAAGAGGAGGTAATTTATAGAGTCGCTGAGAGAAGCGAAGGGCTGACGCTCAGCCATCTTGAGGGCTTCGATAGTCTTTTCTTTGTATGCAGCAAAGGCTTCTTTGTCTGCACGGATGTCGGTCATATAGAGGTAGGTGAGCTGGAGCATTGTCTCAAAGTCAGCCACCGTAGAGTTACCGCTAAAGCCTGAAGTAAAGTTACCAAAAGCAGGAGATACGCTTACGGTACGGCCGGTAAGAGCCTTGCCAAGAGCAATAGCATCGAACTTACCCAAGCCACCAAGCGTTACGATATCGCCTACAATCTTAGTATTAAGGATGTCGCTGGGCTTTGAGTAGAGACGGAGACCTCCGTTCGTAGTACCGGACATTAGGATCTGATCTTCCTTAAAGTCGGTCTTCTTGAGGTAAACCTTGATACCGTTTTGGAGGGTGAGCTCGGTTGTTCCAAACTTCTGATTCTTCTTTTCCTTAACGATCTTGCCACCCTTGAGGTCCTTGTCGATGAGGTTCGTATCAACTACTTCTTCTTTCTTTGCCTCTACGGGTTTGGCAACACACTCATTGTAGAGCTTGATTATTTCAGCCTCGGTAGGATAGGTAATGCCATCCTTCTTGGGACCGGTAACTGTGATAACGAGGTTTTTGCCATCGGTAGTAATCATCTCTTGGATGTACTGAGCTACCATCTCGGGCGTAACCTGCGAAGCAATCATATCCATGAGTTGCTTTTCTACTTCGATACCGGGGATATAGCCACCATCGAGGAAGTAGTCTTTGTATTCTTCGCTGAACGAACCATTTTTGCGGTCAGCACGAGCCTTGAATTGATCTTCGAATCTTTTGAGGACATCCGTACGAGCACGGTCATATTCACTCTTGAGGAAACCATGTTGCTTCACACGTTGGATCTCTGCTACGAGAGCTTCAAAAGCGGGTTTGAATGCACCATCCTTAGCAATAGCCATAAAGGTGAAGGCATTTTTGGTCTTGGCAATACCCATGTAGTTGTAGTCGAAGGCACCACCACGGAGGAAGGGAGCATTAGGCTTGATGGTAATTTCCTCAAAACGCTCGTTGATGATCTGAGTGGCAACAGCCTCCATATAGTTTACCAATGCACCGGCAATAGAGCCTCTTTCCTCTCTCGTGAGGACGTCATGCTTGAACATTATAGAGATATTGGTAGAGGTAGCTTCTTTGTCGGTAGCGATGGAAACAATAGGAGTTGCATTGTCTTCTACTTGTACAAAGTAGCGTTCGGCAGGATTTTTGGGAGCAGGTACGTCAGCAAAAATCTCTTTGAGTTTCTTTTCTACATAGTCTACATCAATATCCCCAACGACGATAATTCCTTGGAGATCGGGACGATACCACTTGTGATAGAAGTCGCGGATTTCGTTGTGCTTGAAGTTGTCTACTACTTCCATTGTACCAATAGGCATGCGCTTTGCATACTTATTGTTGGGGAGTACGATAGGGAGCTGAGCTGTAAGCATTCGCATACCGGCATTGTCTCGCGAACGCCATTCTTCGTGGATCACACCACGCTCTTCGTCAATCTCTTTGCCGTCGAGTGTAATGTTGTTGCTCCAGTCGTGCATGATAAGAAGACAGCTATCGATAATATCGCGCCCCTTGTCTGTAGGAGCATCCATTACGGTATATACAGTCTCATCAAATGCGGTATAAGCATTAAGGTCTGCTCCAAACTGGCAACCAATGCGCTCCAAGAATCCGATAAGATTCTTCCCGGGGAAGTTCTTCGTTCCGTTGAAAGCCATGTGCTCAAGGAAGTGAGCAAGACCCGCTTGTGTATCTTCTTCGAGAATAGAACCCACCTTCTGTGCGATGTAGTAATTAGCACGATTCTTGGGGTTTTCGTTGTGACGAATAATGTAGGTCAAACCATTAGGCAACGTACCCATACGTACAGCCGGATCAATGGGTAACTGCTGCATCATTGGATCTTGGGCTCGCAAACTCGCGGGTACGAGGCAGCCAAAGATCAGGAGCACACCTAGTGCAAAACGTTTCAGTTGCATACTAAACTCAATTATTATTCTAGAATTGTATTGATATTTCTACCTGGTTCTAACAAAAAGGGAGGAGGCGTTCTATCTCCCCATAACAGTGCAAAGGTAGGTACATTCCACTACACTTTGTATGTTTTCCCACATATATTATCCTTATTTCAGAAACTTAACGTGGCTCCGACCACACCTACGATATAGTTGGGATCTCGGTAAGCCAAGGGATATTCACTACGAAGAAGGAAGGGGGCCGTGAACTCCCCGTGCAGGGCAAGCCAGTCTGTAATGAGCCATGCACCCGTGATGCGCACCACACGTTGTGCCGTGGTAAGGGTCGTGGTGGCATCGTGGGGAGATACAAAGGATATGCCCTCTCTCAAAGAGGCTTGAGCCGAGAAGTCGAGGTTTGTAGTGGGGCTATAGGTAAGAGAGAAGTCAATCGAACGAATAGGCTTCCCCTGCGCTACGCCTCCACCATCGAGCTTGTAACGGCGCTCAGTCCATTGCAAAGCAGTTTGCAACTTAGCTCCCAAAGCATACCCAATGCGGCCCGAAACGAACCAAGAGTGTGACTTGGCATACCGGGGGGTAAAGGCCAAGAAGAGGGGGGTGCTATTATCGTCCTTCTCGCCAAAAAGGAAGGGTTGCCAGAAGTGTGTATTACGTGTGCGCTCATAGCCTCCCGAGAGGGAGAGAGACACACCTCCGGGCAGTTGTGCTCGTATGCCCAACTCGCTATCCACAAACTTCATCTCAGGACGGAGGAGCGAATCGGGGTGAAAATAGCGATTCTCCCGAGCCAACTCATGCAAAGAGGGCATGTTTAGTCCACCGTCCACACGGGCAAACACCTCCAGATTATTACGCCAGCGGAGTGAGCCTCTGAATACCGGAGAGAGAGGGAGCACGTTCACACCCGCCGTTACTTGCCACTCGGTATTCCCCAGCCAGCCATTGAAATAAATCTTGGGCGTGAGGTTGAAGTAGAGAGAAGGCAACGGACCGCCCGGCACGTAGAGGCCGCCCTTCATAGAGTCTTTGGGGGTTCTTTGCCAGTCTTGATAGAGCACCATACCGGCAAGCCCCCAAGCGAAGTCTTGCTTAGACGAAAAGAGAAGATCGAAGTCGCCTACGACGCGAAGTTCGTGATGCTTCCACTTGCTAAAGAAGGCGGGAAGTTGCGAGTACTTACGCCCCGTATGCTCCACAAGAAAGCCAAACGAGGTCTGATTATCAAGGCCAAACAGATTGGCTCGCCCGATATTGCCGGGACGGACATAACGATAGATAGCGGCTTCGTAGTCCTGCTTCACCTCCATGGGAGGGCGATTGCTCGTCAAGAAGGCTGCCGTTTGTACATCCAATCCATAGTAATTGAATTGGTCGTAGTCTCCAAGAATCTGGAGGGAGTGAGTGAACTCTTTCCCCCTATACTCATAGTTGAGGTCCCAGTCGGAGAGATGGCGATAGGTGTAAATCCGAGCAGGGAACCCTTGATAGAAATAAGAATTATTGGCGAACGTAGAGGTATGACGCAGGTGCAGGTCCACGACATGCTTCTCATTGAAGCATTGTGTATAACCGGCCTGAGCTCGTACCACCGGCTCTAGTCCTAGAGAAAGATCTAGGTAACCGGCCTTATTCGAGCGAGGCACCCACGACGCCATATTGCTCAGAGCAGGATACTCCGGCAATAGTACAGGAGGGGTAAAATCGCCTGTAGAGCGAGGGGGGATAGGCTCTAGCCGTGTTACTTTAGGCTTATCAAATTGATATGTGGAGGCCAAAGGTTGCACTGTGCCTAGGTGTACTTCGGCATCACTTACCACGGTAAGTTCGCGACGGAGCGTATCTGCCCTTTGCGGTTTTGAGGGTTGCTGGGCTTGAGCAAGACCGCTTGTGAGAAGTCCGAAGGTGGCAAATGCCACAAAAAATAGTGTACGGGAATATCGTTTCATCACTTATCTCTATCTCTTTGGGGTACCTGTTTGCTGGTCTTGATAGCGTGCAATGCGCTCAAGAATATCGTCTTCACGCTTAGGATAATTGTTCTTTAGACTCTCCACATATTGGTCTGCCGTCACCTTGTCGCCCTCTGAGCGATAGATCTCTGCTAGTGCCAAGATCCCCCGAGCGAGCCAATACTCGTGCGGAGTTCCCTTCTCAATAAACTTATTGAGTAGCTGCTTGGCTTCGTGTCTTTCTTTGTTCGAGCCCTTTGCTAGCAGGGTGGCATAATAGACGGTCGCCTCAGCACCTGCCGAGAGATCCGTCTTAGAAAGAATTGTCTTGTACTCTGCCAAAGCCTTAGCACGCTCACCGAGTTCGCTATGGGCCATACCTCGAAGGAGGTGAAGCCTCTCAGCGCCCTCTTCGCCCAAAGTGGTGAGAGCCTCCGTAGTCATAGCCACGGCACTCTTCCATTTCTCCATCGCAAGGGCCATCTCTGCCGCCTTCTCAGCCGCCTGCATTCGCAACGAACGATCCGAACTTTGTGCGTAAAGGGTATGGTATGTGTCGTATGCTGCTTGCTTATCGTCTCGCTCCAATTGCAAGGCTCCTAGACGTTGCAGTACCGAAGACTGTGCGGCACGAGGCAACTGCCCTACCTCTGTAGCAAGGGCGGTATATAGCGTATAAGCACGATCCTTATCCCCACGCTCAAAGGCCATATCTGCAAGGTACTTTTGGATGGTGGAGACATCACTACCCACACGATATCGGGCTACAAAGGCCTCCATCTTGGGTTCTGCCTCCTGCGAGCGACGCTTATACTCTCCCTCCAGTGCCTTAAATTCGAGTTCTCGACTCTCGCTTTCGCTCAAAGAGAATGCCCCACCCGTCTTCTGTACAGCACGCTGTAAGTAGTCGGTGCGCCCCTCTTCGATGCAAATGCTCTTTAGGTGCGTAAAGGCCGTAGCCGCCTCAGCACTCTTGGGATAGCGGTGCATCAATTCCGTGTAGGTATCGAGCGACTTATCGATCCGTTGTGTATTGTAATAGAGAAGAGCCAACTGCAGCAAGGCAAGACGCCCCTCCTCACTTTGGCTGTACCTTGTAGCGGTGGCAACAAAGGCTTTTTCCGCAGCATCATTATTCCCTTGCAGGAGGTAAGCACGCCCCTTTTGGTACTCTGCCTGCGCAGCCGCAGGGGTGTCGGGGAAAGTGCTTATAAGTCTATCAAGCAAAGCGATCTGGCGAGAATATTGCTTACGAAGCCCATTAATCTCGGCCAACCGAAAGAGCGCATCACTGCTTTGTGAGGGGGCTAGACTGATGGCATGCTCATAGGAAGCAAAAGCAGCATCTAGAGCATTGGTCGCATACTGGCAATCCCCAAGGCGAGTATAAGCATCGCTCTGACGCAACGCCCCTTGCTTCGAATCTTGTACAGAAGAGGCGAAGTACCCCTTGGCTTCGGCATATCGTCCGCCATTGAATAGGGCATACCCGAGATAGTACTGAGCCTCCGATTGGTTGGGTCTCCGTGCACTCTCCGGCAAAGCGAGGTAGGCGGTAAGCGGGCGAATAGAGCCGGCATAGTCACCTTGAGCTCGTAATATATCTGCCTGAATGAGCAGCGACTCTCCCTTGTATAGGGAGCTTACGGCTTGCTTATCGAGGGCCTCTTCGGCATACTTAGCCGCTTGTGCGTACTTGCCTTGTGAGAGGGCATCAAGAGCCAAATGGTTAAGAACATATTGGCGCGCCTCCTCTATGGCCGGAGTCATTTGCTTGAGGCGGCGGATCGAGGCCAACGAGGTGGCATAGTCCGTATTGGAAAGATAAAACTCCGTTAGGAACTTCTCCATCGTGGGCCGATGCTTAGACGTGGGGAAGGTATTGAGGAAGCGCTCGGCAATACGCACGTCTTGCCCGAAGTTGGACTGACCCGAGGAGCGCATAACCAATGCCATCTCGTACATGGCAGCCTCCCGCACTTGGGTGGGGGCAGGCTCCTCTACGGCCCGCTCATAGGCCACAATAGCTTGGGGGTAATTCCCCTGATCTCGTAAGGCTCGACCTAGGTAGAGGCTGGCAGCATAGCCCGTAACGCCCTTTCCTTGGGTAGCCTGCTTGAGAGGCTCGATAGCCTCATTGTATCTCTGTTGCTCCATGTAAGCGGCTCCCAATAAGAGGTAATCTTCGGGGGAGGCAAACTCGGAGGAGTTTTCGATAAAGCGCTCAAGATATTTACTGGCGTTGGGGGCATCCCCCAAACGATAATAGGCATTACCGGCCACTTGCAAAAGCGAAGGATTAGAAGCAAGACGAGGCTCTACACGCTCAATCTCACCCACCTCGGCCACGGCCTTGGCATAATCTCCCGAGTAGTACGAGAGTGCAGCCATACCGATGCGCGTCTCGGGAGCCAATTCACGGTCCCCCGAAAGGGAGCGATAGATAGCCTCCGCCGCTTGCAACTCACCCTTTGCCATCTTGCTGCTGGCCACATAGAGTTTGGCAATGCGCCCCCAGCGATTATTTGCTTGGGCAGCCTCGGCAAACAAGGGATCCAACTTGTCCCCGCCTCGGTTGGTACGCAGGAGGGCATAGGCGGTACGCACCTGCCACTCGGTACGCTCGGCACTCGAGAGGGCACTTTCGTCCACCTTTTCGAGGAGGTTGCGTGCCCGATGGAAATCACCCTCCGCCATATACAAAGCGGCCCGCTCCAGCGATAGGATGGGGCGGCGCTCATCTACGGGCACCCTTGTCAAGAAATAGTCAATCGTCTCTGCCGCAAGAGTTCGTCCCAAGCGATAGTTTTCGTGAGCATTCCTAGCTAAAAGGTCGGAAAGAATAGCACCTTGAGGTGACGCGATGAAAGGAGCCGTCAGACGAGGATTATACCCTCGAATAGCCCCACTATGTGCCAGAAGAGTTTGATTTTGAAGCTGCTCGTGCCAGTGTAAAGAGCGCTCTTCTTGAGCTTGTACAGCAGCTGTAGAGAGCATCAAGAGGGCGGTAGCCCAAAGGGGAGTATTTTGTTTCATACTATCTCTGCTAATCGTTTAGCACAACAATCCAAACTCTCCGGGGGCTCGCAAAATCCCAAGAGAGTGGACGGATATTCTCCCGCCAAAGATACATAACATTCCCATAACGACGTAGAAACGAGCCGCTCTACACGACCTTACAAGAAGAAAGAAATGCTTAAATTTGCAAAGAAAATCTCCTATCTAAGCCCTAAAGATGAAACCATCAGTGCCAAAGGTATCTCCTAGTGTAGGGAGAGTGATACCACTCATAGCGATGCGTACCGTAAGATCTACCGCAAGACTTTGTCTCGCCCTAGTGCTCGTCTTACTAACCCTAGGCCCGATAAAGGCTCAGGAACAGATTGTATTCGCCGATTCGACTACGCTATCCTGCCCACCATGGCAGGGCACACTTACAAAGTTTTCCCTCACCCCGGAAGGGGCTACGCTCTACGACACCGCACCCAAGAAGACTCACAACAAGGCGGCCCTCCTCCACACCCCCACACTATCCGGCATACATACGTGGCGGGGCGAGATCTCGTTTCGCTTTGCCATCACCTCTGCCAATACCTTTGTTGTGCTCATAGCTCCACTGACTGCCCCCACACAAGAGAAGGGATATACCACCTGCCGCTATGCCTACCTCTCGGGAGAAGAAAGCGGAAGTATTGGGCTCTTTGAGGGCATTTTCTCGGTCGGAAAAGAGGGCGAGATCGTACACAAAAACAAGAATGCAGACAAACCTATCATCACCTCCAACGCAAACGACGCCATCCGATTTACCTCTGCCAACCTCCACCACCTCGCTTGGCATATCACTTACTCGGGCTCGGAGGGATGGCAACTTTACCTCAAGAAGAGCCTAGAGCCCCGGCAGAAGTTTATCTACATAGGGTGCGACTCAACAAGTCTTCCCCCACAAGATTACGCACAAGGCTCCTTCTCGGGCATTGCCCTACGGTACTCGCTCAAAAACGCACAGCACTTTACGCTTCACCGGCTCCTCTATGCCCAAGAGCGACTCAGCGCAAACGAATCGCCCATAACCCCCACAGAGTCCATCTTTGCCGACTTCGATTTTACCCCTCAAAGCATCCGTCTCATAACGCATAGCCTGGTAAGCATAGAGGGCGCAGAGTTTGATCTACAACCCTCTTGTGGCACCCTTACCCCCGGCATCAAGGGGAAAACCATCACGCTCGATCTGGAAAAGCCATTCAAATCGGGCAACTACAGTCTTTTTGTTCGGGGCATAAAAAACCTCGATGGCGCTCTCGCCCCCTCGGAGCGGATCGATTTTGAAATAACCCTCCCTAGCGACTCCATAGGACTCGGCAAGCCCGACGAAGAGCACCTACCCCAAGACCATCTGCTCCTTAGCGAGGTACTCCCCCACCCTACGGCCCACGCAGCGGAGTTCGTTGAGGTATACAACCCCACCACGCACCCTATTGACATTCGAGACTATGCGCTAGCCGTGCGCACAGAAGGCCGGCGAAGCAAACTATACCCCCTCACAGTAGAAGAAAATCATCTGATTCAGCCCAACGAATACCGAGCCATCACCCCCTGGAAGCGAGGCCTTGCCGACTACTACCACTGCTCAATAGACAGCCTTAGTGAGATCGAAAAGTTCCCGGCACTCCCCAATCGGGAGGGGCAAATCGTGCTCTACTCCCTCTGCGATTCGGCCGTTGTGGAAGAGATGTTCTACGGGCCCAAAATTGCATCTCGAGGAGAAATGAGCGAAGGGGTATCCCTAGAGCGCATCCTATTCACCCGACCCGCACTCACCCTCGACAATTGGCATGTAGCACGCCCCGAGCAGGGCAATGCCACCCCCGGTAGACCCAACTCCGTGCGAGTAGAGTGCGATTTGCCCATCGAAGAGCGCGAGGGAGAAACCCTTACTCCGGAGCAAATAGCCGCACTTACACTCTATGCGCTACAAGACCCCGCCAATAATGCCACTCTCACCCTCTACACACTCAGAGGGTACCGCGCTGCCATCTTGGGACGCGCTGCCACCCAAGCGTGGTGCCGGATCTTTCTCAAAGGCGAACAGACTCAGCTTCACAGCCTACCTCCCCACACGCCCCATATTGTCTCCATCCGGCTCACTACAGCCCAACAGAGCAAGCGATACTCTTTTATCATTGCTCCATAATACCCCTAGTCAACCCGGGAGGGCCCTTTTTTAGGGCACTAAAATGGCCTTTTATTACGTGGGAAACGCCCCCAAAAGGCAGGGTGAAAAAGATTCCGCCACAGGGCAAGAAAAAAATGTTTCTCGGGCTGGAGGCAGCCAAATCTCGGGCAGAAATCTTTTTCTTTTTAGCCGGTAAGGGAGCGCAGTATTGGGCAAGATAGTCTTAAGAATCAACCTCTAACGGCAAGCCGCTCAACGCAGCGTGATAAGTTGCTTTACCCAAGAGCCATCCTTCAAAAGCAGCATGGCAAGGTAATTGCCACAAGCGATACCCGAGAGATCGATACCCCGATCTAAGCCCTCTCGCTGCGCCCTGATACGTACCCCTTTTGTGTCGAAAAGCCAAAACGACTCCACCACCTCCGGAGCCGAGAGAGAGACAGAGCCCGTAGTCACTTCGGTTGGGAAAATACAGCAACTCCCCTGCAGGGCTGAAGATACCTCCCCATTAGCCAAACTCTTACCATCTACCCAAACATCGTAAATGCCGGAAGGCATAGTCGCCACCTCTCGCAGGTCATACTCCTTCCAATCGCCAAAATAGTCCGTAGTAATAAAGCAAACATGCTTAAAGGCCTCCGCTTCGGATACATGCTCCACCGTAAGAATCGGGCTCGTTGCCCCCTTTATGGGCTCCAGATTATCGGTACGATACCATTGATATTTGCAGTTTCCAATCAACCCTTTCCCTTGGTAGGTAGCATCGAGTTGGAGCTTATCTCCGGCGGCCAGCTCTACCTTTTTATTCTCTTGATAGGCCCTTTGTAACCCTACTCTAAAGATTACATCCCGGCTCGTAGCATACTTCTTCCAATCGGCAAAGTCGGCAAAAGAAAAGCGATTTAGCATCACATTGAGATTGGCAAAGCCCTTGACCTTTTTGTAGAAGGGAGGCACCTTGCCCGACAATTCATTGCCTTGGAGGAAAAGCGAACTCAAGGCGAGAGCCTCCGAATAATTAGGGATGGGCCCCGTGAGTTTGTTGTAACTCAGATCCAATTCTTCGATTTTCGATGGCAAAATGCCAGGCATTGTACCGGTAAACTTATTATTGCCGGCATAGAGCACTTCGAGCCGGACCATCCCCGAAAGGTCTTGAGGAAACTCGCCTTCCAACTTGTTGTTCTGACAAGTAAAGCGCGAGAGGGAGGCGTGCCTTATAGCCCACTCGGGGAAGGGACCCGTGAATTGGTTGTCATTGAAGTAGCAACGCCCAAAAATAAACTCGTTCTTCTCTCCCAAATGGGTGGCTCCCGAGAGATCGGGGATAGCCCCTGAGAACTCATTATCTTGCAGCGAAAGATCCATCAAGGCAATGCAGCGAGTAAAGCTCCGGGGCACCTCGCCGGATAGCTTGTTGTGGGTGACATCCAACGAAAGCATCTTGCTACAATTGCCGATCTCCATGGGCAAGGAGCCCGAGAATTGGCAGTTAGAAAAGTCGGCAATAAGCAGGTCGGGCATCTTAGTGATGTCAGGTAGACTACCCGACACGGCAAGGTCGTTGATGAAGAGAAACTCCAAGAGCACAAGCTGCGAAAGGTCGGGCACTTCGCCCGTAAACTTATTGTTGCCCAAACGGAGCTGCGTGAGGGTTTTGACTTTTCCTATCTCGCTAGGGATAGGCCCCGTAAGCCCATTATTGCCAAGAAGAAGGCCGGATAAGTGTGGCAGTGAGAGCAACTCTTCCCCCGGGAATTTGCCCACAAGCCCGGCATCTTCGAGGAACAACTCCGTGACATGCCCCTCCTTGATGGTAACCCCCTGCCAGGTGGAGGCATCTTTGGACAAGTCCCATCGATAGGGATCATGCCAGTTAGTTCCCCCCGTAGCCTTGTAGATAGCAACGAGAGCAGCTCGCTCAGCCTCCGGAATGGATTGTGCCCCTAGAGAGAGGGACGAAAGGGCTAAAACTCCAATGAAAATTGGAAGAAGTAAATGTTTCCGTACCATAGATCAAACAAAAAGGAAGATGCCTCCCCCCGATCTCCACAACAGGGAGAAACCGCAAGAAGACATCCTCAGATAACCATTATTTACCGCTAAAACTAGCGAACTACAACCTTAAACGATGATGCACCAAGGCGCACAATGTAAAGCCCTTCGGCTACGGCCAAACGCACTGCGCCCTGCACCTCAGCCAGGCGAGCCACACATGCTCCGGAGAGCGAGTAGACAGCGGCAGGCTCCTTGGTGGCACTCTGCAATACGATAGCCCCCTCTAGCCCATAGGCATTACCTTGCGGCATATTCATGATCTCCGTAGAGTCCCAAACCGAAACCTTTTGGAACTCGCGCCAACCCTCAGCCTCTTTGTACTCAGCCCTTGCCTCTTCGCTCATAAGTCGCAACTCGGTATTTTGGAAGTGCCATGGTGAGAATACATTATCACCAAGGTCGGGAGGCGTGAGCGCCTCAACTACAAGGCGCTCGAGATGAGTACAGCCATAGAATGCACGCTCCTTGATCTCGGAGGTAGTAGCAGGTAAGGTCAGAGAGGTAAGAGCTCGACAATTGAAAAATGCCCACTCATCAATATCCGTAGTCTCAGCTCCCAAAGTAATCTTAGAGAGCTTCGTACAATTAGCAAAAACATAGGCCGGAACAAATACAATGGCCTTGGGGAGCTGTACCTCCTTGAGCGAAGCACATCCAAAGAAAGCACGGCTCTCCAACTCCTTGAGCCCCTCTAGCGATGGCAAGGTCTCCAGAGCTTGACAGCCGGAGAAGGCATCTTCGGCAATTTTTTCGAGGCTCGGCATCGAAAGGCTCTTGAGGGACTTACATCCCGAGAATTGCTCCGCATGGATCTCCGTAACACTCTTAGGCAACTTGAGAGAGACGAGAGCTCGACAATCCTTCCAAGAGAAACCCGGGAGCAGATTGTCGGGATCCTCCAGCTCGCTAAAGTCTACCGACTGGGTTATCGATGGGAAAATCTCAAGAGCTGCCTTGGCATCCTCTTCTTTCCAACGCCCGGAGATCTTCACATCCTTGAGCGCAAACTGAGAAACCTTATCCCCTAGGTTTGCAAGATAGTCTGCAAGACTCTGCCCCTCCTCACGGAGGGCAACATAGTCGAGAAGACGCTTCGTATCCGACAAGACAAAGTGCTGCTGAGCAGCTCCCGTCAGGCCTTTAATCTCCTTCCAACCGGGAGCCGCCTTATAGGCTTCGAGGCTCGCCTCCGGCACATGTAGATAGAATTCTTGATCACTATTATACCCCCTAAAAGACTCCAACCCCTTAGCCTTATCAAGCGGCAAGGGCGTAGGCATATCGGCATAAACAAGAGAAAGTTTTTCACAACCGGCAAAGGCCACCTCTCCCAGCTCCTCAAGAGCAGAAGGCAACGTGGCCACCTTTAGATTTTCGCAACGCGCAAAAGCCCCATAGGCAATGGTACGCACCTTGGAGGGAACCATAGCCGCTTCGAGGGCAGTACGAGCAAAGGCCCCTCCCATAATCACCTCAAGCGATGCCGGCAATACCACGCTGGCAAGCGAAGTACATCCACTAAAAGCAAACGGTCCGATATAGTACACATTCGAGGGAATATTAACCTCGGAGAGGGCACTACACTCCTTGAAGAGATTGCTGGGAATAGAGTCGAGCCCCTCGTTGTAGAAACGTACTTTTGCAAGATTTGTACACCCCTCAAAAGCACTATGCCCAAGCGTATCGAGCATATAAGGAAGGTCCACCTCCGTAAGGCCTACACACTTCTCGAAACAAAAAGATCCGATAGAGTACACCTCCTTACTCATCTCTACATTCTCTAGCGTAGAGCATCCCTTAAATAGACCGCTCCCCAACTTGTGGATCCCCTCCGGCAAATTCATACGCTTGAGAGAGGCACACCCACTGAAGGCAAACGGCCCTAAGAAGGAGAGATTCTCGGGTAGCTCGATCTCTTCCAATGCACTACAATGCTCGAAGGCCGACGCCCCAATGCTCTTTACACTCTCAGGTATTGTGATCTCCTCTAATGCCGTACAATAGCCAAAAGCCATCTCGTGAATACTATCGAGCTCCGCAGGCAACGTGATCTTGGTCAATAGCTCCCCATCTTGGAGCGAACGCAAGGATATCACCTTTACCGTCTCGGGCAGAGTGATCTCTTTAAGCGACTTTGCGAGCTCTGATTGGAAAAGCCAAAAGCCGGGCATTACCCTCGGTCGGGTCTCTATTTTGTCGTACATAGGTGTATAACTTCCCCCCGGCACAATCTCTATCCCGGAAAGGTCGAGCACCTCTACCCCCTGCAAATCGCGAAGAAAAGCAAAGTCGTTTGCATTCATTTCTCCACTAAGGATGAGTTGCTTTACATCCTTACCGGTGAGCTGCTCTTTGAGCTTGCCGGCAGTGGTTTCTACACTTGTTTGAGCATACATAGAACTGATGCCAAACGCCAAAAGGCACCCAGACAAAATTTGTCTCAGCATAGCTTTCGTCTTCATAGAACTCTAATTAGTAATTTACAATTTGCCACAAAAATACATATTCTAGACAAAAAAGCTCCTCCTTTTAGATTCATTTCTAAAAAGAGGAGCATTCCAAATTCTAAATAGCGAAGCGGAGGTGTGGAAACCTTCTCGCCACGAACAATTAAAGCGGCATCCGGAGGCGGCTACAAAATTTAATCTACTACTCCAACCCCAGATGGCTACTTACACTCCGCAATAGCCTTTATGAGGTTACCGGCCAAGCTACTTGCCCCTATGCGGAATAGCTTATTGGTCTTCCACTCAGCCCCCAAGACCTCCTCTACAATGCAGTAGTACTTGACGGCCTCTTCCGCCGTACGGATCCCGCCGGAGAACTTAACCCCTCGCAAGAGGCCGGTCTGTTTGTGGTAGTCACGAAGGGCACAACACATCGTATAGGCAGCACGAAGATCGGCTCCGGGATACTCTTTGCCGGTGGAGGTCTTGATGAAATCGGCACCGGAGTAGAGCGAGAGAATGGAAGCCTTACGTACCAGCTCAGGATCTTTGAGAAGCCCCGTCTCCAATATCACCTTGAGGTGCGCCGAGCGACATGCCGCCTTCTGTTCCTCTATCTCCTCCACTACAGCCGAATAGTTACCCGGAAGGAAGTGATTGAGATTCAGCACAATATCTATCTCATCAGCACCGGCAGCCACAGTAAGAGCCGTCTCTGCCAACTTAATCTCTAGGAAAGTTTGTGATGCCGGAAAGCCTCCACTTACAGCAGCAATACGCACCCCGTCTGCCTTCATAAACTCCTTTACAACAGGCACTTGTAGGGGATATACACAGACCGCAGCCACGTTGGGAAGCCCCTCCTCGGGGTGAGAAGCCGTGTGATTTACCGTCTCTACAAGCTTTTGTACACTCTCTTTGGTATCCGCCCCGGCCAGAGTTGTAAGGTCTATGGTGCTGAATAAAAAGCGAAGAGTATCTGCCGAGTAAGCAGTTTTATAGCGACGAGCAATAATCCCCTCAACGATCTTGTCGATCTCTTCGGGGGAAGATGCCGGAGTAAAATGCTCAAAAGTCTCTTGGATTTTTCCTTGTAGTTCCATCTTAATTCGAGTTATTTATTGTCTTCTGATTGCGCGTGATTCGAGGGAGAAAAAGAGCTGTCGTCAGGGCTCTGAAGGCGAGGATTCTGTCGATGCCGCTCCCTATCGCGCTGCGTCTTTTTCTCCAGATTAGCATGCAGAGCCGCCTCAAGGTCGATGCCGGTTTGGTTGGCAATGCAGGTTGCTACCCATATAAGATCGGCCAATTCGTCGCCCAAATCTCCGAGGGTAGCACCCTCCTTCAGGCTTTGCTCTCCGTAGCGGCGAGCCATGATACGAGCCACTTCTCCCGTCTCTTCGGCGAGAATTGCCATATTCGTTAGCTCATCGAAGTAGCGCACCCCGTAGGTATGAATCCATTCATCCACGGATTTTTGCCATTCGTTTATAGTCATAGCTCTCTCCTATCGATCCCTAGCCGTATCTATCGTGATGGTCACTGGACCATCGTTGAGTAGCTCGATTTGCATATCGGCCCCGAAGCATCCTCGTGCCACTTTTTTACCGAGTAGCTCCTCCAAAGCGAAGCAAAACTCGTCGTACAAAGGGCGACTGATCTCAGGGCGTGCAGCATGTATATAGCTAGGTCTATTCCCCTTCTTTGTGCTAGCCATTAGGGTGAATTGGCTTACAAGCATCACCTCTCCGTCTATATCTACCACGGATCTATTCATTACCCCCTCCTCATCATCAAAGATGCGCAGGGCGGCCAGCTTCTTACAAAGGTAGCTAATTTCTTCGCGACCATCCTCCTCCGCAATACCGACCAATACCATCAAACCTTGGGATATTTGGCTGATAAGCTCTCCTCCAACAGAGAGGCGGGCATACCGTACCCGCTGTATTACAACTCTCATTTATATACTCGTATCTATGATTTCTCGTCTGTGGGATGCAGTGCTTTGTACACAATTGCCCCTCGTTTCTTTCCAATAAGAGACTCCAGATCGGCCAGAGTAGCCGATTTAATCCGCCTTACACTCTTAAAATGCCGGAGCAATGCCTCCTTGGTTTGCTTTCCAACCCCCTCTATATCATCGAGTGCCGAATGAATCTGATTCTTGCTCCGAACCGCACGATGGAAGGTTATACCAAATCGGTGAGCTTCGTCTCGAATATGCATAAGTGTACGGAGCGTTTCGCTATCTCGAGAGAGAAAAAGAGGATTCTCCTCACCCGGGAAATAAATCTCTTCCATGCGCTCTGCCAAACCGATTATGGTAGTGTCGGGTGCTCCTATCCCCATGGCAGAAAGAGTTTCCACCGCAGCCTCTAATTGCCCTCGCGCTCCATCGATTACGATCAACTGCGGCAAAGGAAGTTCCTCCTCTTGCAAACGGCGATAGCGGCGCTCTACAATCTCCCGCATAGAGGCCAAATCGTCGGCTCCTTCTACAGTTTTCACGTGAAACTTTCTATACTCTTTCTTGTAGGGTTTTCCGTTGCGAAAGACCACACATGCAGCCACTGGAGCTGTTCCCTGTAGATTGGAATTGTCGAAACACTCAATATGTCGTGGTGCCACAGGCAAGTGCAAATCTTGCATCATCTTATTCATCAGACGCTGTACACGCTGCTCCGGATTCAGTTTTTCGGCACGCTTTAGTTGATCCAGTTTATACCGCTTCACGTTATCTAAGGATAGCTCCAAAAGCTTCTTCTTCTCGCCTTGCTTCGGAATAGTAACGGAGAATTGGCCCAAAGAGTCCCAACCTAAGGAATAGGGCAAGATCACCTCCTTTGCTTTGCTTTCGTAACGGCCTCGCAACTCTGTGATGGCGGTGGCAAAAATCTCCTCAGCCTCCTCGTCTATTGCTTTTTTATACTCCACCGTAAGGGCTCTCACGATAGCGCCCTCATGCACCTGCATCATATTGACGTAGGCCATAGCTCCCTCCTCCTCGTAGGAGAAGACGTCAATATCGTGGCGCGTCTCGGGGGCTACGATATGTTTTGTACTATACGCTTGCAGCATCTCAAGGCGGGTCTTTTCTTGTCCCGCCTCTTCGTAACGAAGCTCCTCGCTAAGAGCGAGCATCCGGCTGGTTGTTTGCTGTATCACCTGCCGTAGATTTCCCTTTAGCAACTCCACCGCAGCGGCAATATTATTGAGGTACTCTTCTCTCGACACGAGACCCTCGCAGGGCGCTTCGCAGCGCTTAATATGATACTGAAGGCAGCGAGCGTACTTACCCCTCTCTATTGCCTCCTGGGTAAAGTGATGCCTACAAGTACGCACTTTGTACATCTCTCGTATAATCCCCACCATGCCATGCGCCATAGCCACACTGGTGTAGGGTCCGTAATAATCGCCCCAAGAGGGGTCAATGGTGCGGGTTACGAATATCCGAGGGAAGGGCTCTCTTGTTACCACAATACTTGGGTAACTCTTATCGTCTTTGAGGAGTATGTTGTACTTGGGTTGATAGGTCTTGATCAGATTGTTTTCGAGCAGAAGAGCATCACTCTCGCTTGCTACAACAATGTATTTTACATCTACAATCTGGGCAACCAACTGGCGTGTTTTTCGATCGGCGTGCTCCTTCTGGAAGTAGCTACTCACCCTCCGCCTTAGATTCTTTGCCTTACCCACATAGATAATCTCCCCCTCGGCGTTGTAGTATTGGTAGCAACCCGGGGAAAGCGGAAGGGTGGGAAGGATCTTTTTTATCTCCTCGAGCGTCATAAATCTTAGGGGCGGTTCTTTTGTTTCACGTGGAACAAAACGCAGCTAATTACCTACCACAGAGCACTAAAAGCACGCTAATATCGTGAGGCGACACCCCGGGAATACGTGCTGCCTGGCCTATCGTTTCGGGGCGGATGCGGTCGAGTTTCTGTCGGGCTTCGGTGGAGAGCTGCTCCAGCGTGAGGTAGTCGAATCGGTTCCCCAGCGTAATACTCTCGAGGCGCATGGCTCTATCCGCTTGCTGTTTCTCCCGCTCTATATAACCGGCGTACTTGACATCAATCTCCACACGCTCTAAGATCTCCTCGCGCTGTGAGGCTATCTTCTCTACAAACTCACGGAATTGTGGCAAGACCTCTAGCAAAAGATCGAGGGTCAATCTGGGGCGAAGCAATAACTCCCGAAGGCGAATTGCATGTTTTAAGGGCTGCTCTCCCTGCTGCTCCAGAAGGCTATTAACTCTCTCGGGACGAACCGAATATTGAGCCATAAAGGCCTTCACTTCTTCAATCATTTGCGCCTTATAGGTAAAGCGATTTCTTCTCAATTCGGAGGCTAATCCCAGCTTCATGGCATAGGGCGTAAGGCGATCGTCCGCATTATCTTGACGTAAGAGGGTACGGAATTCGGCCCTCGAAGTAAACATTCTATAGGGCTCATCTACTCCTTTTGTTACGAGGTCGTCTATCAATACTCCTATATAGGCCTCACTGCGTTGTAGTACAAAATCGCCTAAGCCGTGGACGTCGTTGTGGGCATTTATCCCGGCCAAAATACCCTGACCGGCAGCCTCTTCATAGCCCGTAGTACCATTGATTTGGCCTGCCATATATAGCCCCCCAAGGAGCTTATGTGCCAGAGTTGGATAGAGCTGTGTAGGGTCAAAGAAATCGTATTCTATGGCATAACCGGGGCGATAAATACGCACATTGCTTAGGGCCGGGAGGGTACGTAGCGCCGCCAATTGCACCTCCAGAGGAAGGCTCGAAGAGAAGCCATTGAGGTAGTATTCGTTGGTGTTTTCGCCCTCGGGCTCAAGGAAAAGCTGGTGCTGTTCCTTATCGGCAAAGGTTACGATCTTAGTCTCTATACTTGGGCAATATCGTGGGCCAATACTTTGTATCTGACCATTGTAGAGGGGAGAATCGGCGAGCGAGGCGCGAAGTATCTCGTGGCATTCGGGCGAAGTGTAGAGAATATGACAAGGCAATTGACGCAGGGTATTCGCACCCTCCGTGCAGTAGGAAAAGTGATGGAAGTCGCCTTCGTCGCCCTTTTGCTCTGTAGTGAGGGACCAGTCTACGCTGCGTCCATCGATGCGAGCCGGGGTACCCGTCTTCATTCTGTCGGTACGGCACCCTAAGTCCCTCAGCTGCTCGGTGAGTCCATACGAAGCGGGTTCACTGATGCGCCCGCCCGGTATCATGGTACGCCCAAAGTGCATCATTCCTCCCAAAAAGGTGCCTACAGTGAGCACTACAGAGTAAGAGTAGAACTCTTTGAGCAACAAGGTTTTAACCCCAATTACTCTCCCGTTTTTTACGAGTAGCTCTGCTACACCATCTTGCCAGATGTGAAGATTAGGAATTGTGTCGAGCGTTTCTCTCCAGTGCTCCATAAAACGCATACGATCGATTTGGGCACGAGGGCTCCACATGGCAGGGCCTTTGCTTCTATTGAGCATGCGAAATTGTATGGAAGAAGCGTCGGAGATCCATCCGGACCATCCCCCAAGGGCATCCACCTCTCGTACTATTTGCCCTTTGGCAATTCCGCCCATAGCCGGGTTGCAACTTAGCTGGGCTATCTTATTCATGTCGTGCGTGATAAGTAGCACACGTGAGCCCATTGTAGCAGCAGCGGCAGCAGCCTCGCAACCGGCATGCCCGGCACCGACCACAATTACATCATACTCTTCGCGATTCATAGTGTAGTCCTATATTTCTTCCCACAAAGGTATAAAGAAGCCATAGAATGCTCGTTTGGGAAGATGATATCTATCTGATAAAGAAGGGAAAAATACCTTTGGCACTCCCCTACCCTACTCTCTTTTATGGTTTCGGAAAGACTTAATAGGTGCGCTTGCCGAGGTATTCTGCAAGCAAAACAAGGGACTGATTAGCCGGAGAATTGGGAAAACTTCTCAGAATATCTAAGGCCTTCGAGAGCTCCTCTTCCAGCCTCTTTTGGGCATAGGCAACCCCTCCGAATTGGTGTGCCATCCGGAGCAACTCTGCAATGGCTTTTTCGTCGCTTTCCACCCTCTCGAGTAGGCTCTTTATTCGCTCTTTTTGGTCGCAATCAGCTTGTTTATAGATATATATGAGTGGGAGCGTTATCTTACCCTCTTTAAGGTCGTTGCCCACGGGCTTACCCACCTCTGCCTCCATTGTATAATCAAAGATATCGTCTCGGAGTTGAAAAGCAATCCCAAGATGCCTACCTAACTGCATCACCTTCAGTAGCTCTTCGGCCTCAGCATCTACACTATACATACCCAAGGCGGCGCAAGCTTCGAAGAGGGTTGCCGTTTTCTTTTCTATGATAGAGAAGTAATTCTCTTCGTCTATGATGCAATCTGTAGCCACTTGTATCTGCAACAGTTCTCCTTCTGAGAGGTGCTTCCCAAGGTTGGCCACGGTGCGTATCAGGCTGGAGCCACCAATCTCTGCCGCACGCAAAAAAGCTATGGAGAGGATATAGTCGCCCACCAATACAGCGGAATGGTTGTCGTAAAAGGCATTGAGGGTAGGTTGGCCCCGCCTCAAGGGTGCTTGATCGATCACGTCGTCGTGGATCAAACTTGCCATATGGAGCATCTCGATAAGTACGGCACACGAGACTGTACGCTGGCTGGGCACCTTGCCTTGTAATGAGACAAGGAGGCCCATCAGGATAGGGCGAATATGCTTACCCCGGGTTGCTGTGATCTTCTCTATAGACTGAGCAACGATAGGACTTTCGGCAACAAAGGCTCGGGCATACTCCTCCTCGAAGGCCAAACGATAATCCGCAATCGGCTGAACTATTTGCTCTATTATATTCATGCTCCCATATCTCTAGGCGACACAATCTCCGCACTATATCTACTTGTTTCCGATAAACAAAAGTAGTACTTCTCGTGATGATATCAAAGATATATGGAGCATGAATTCGGAAGTTTCTATTCCGAAATATTGCAAATATCGCCCAATAAGTGATACATTGAAGCACAAATACGCATATCTTTGCGAGTAGGATAGCAAACCAAAGCCATCATTATCTGATCGCTCAAGAGCTATACCAGATAGATAAACAAACTAACAGAGAAGAAAATGAAACAAAAAAGCATTAACTATCTAGCCTCACTACTACTAGCAGTTGTGGGGTTCATGGGCTTCCAAAGCTGTGATAACGGTAACAAACCTCAACCACCGATCGTAAAAGAGACACTCTCCATTACACCCAAAGAAGCCTCTATCAAGATGGGCGAAACACTTACCATCAAAGTATTGTCCGGTACAAAAGAGGTAACTACCCAAGCTACCTTTACCACGGTACCCGAGGGCATCATATCCATCTCCAAGGAGGGTAAAATCACCGCTCTCAAGGCAGGAAAGAGCATTCTTAAGGCAACTTACAACGGCAAGCAAGCCGAAGCAACCATCACTGTAACCGAGAATGGAAATCAAGAGGTACAAGGCGACTTTATGTTGCCCTACCTACGTTGGTTCGATTCTGCCGAAGAGCTCATTGCCTTTGAGGTAGCTCGTGGCAATACTCCTCTGGAAAAAGACGAAAACATGCAGTACTACTCTTTTAGTACCAAGAGCAAGAAAATGCCTGTGATTAAGTATATTCTAGGGCAAGCTATCCAGATCGATTTGACTCCCGAAGTAGCTCAAAGCGAAGAGTTGAAGAGCTTCTTGGAGAAAAATGGATTCACCTATGGAAGCAATGACTGGACGCCCAAATTCATGAACCTCATGACGGATAAGTACAAAATAGTTACCGGATTTATCTATTCGGAATATCCCGGAGTTGGTACCTTCCTCGGCTTTAATCTAAAAGAACCCACTTTCGAAACTCTTCCCTTCCCCTTGCTCGACTGGAATGCTTCGGAAGACGCCATCAAAAAATTTGAAGAACAAGCCGGCCGTAAATACCTCGAACAGAGAACTGACAAACTTGGAAGAACAGAAATTATCTATGGCTCACAAAAACTCGGAGACGAATACGAAGAGATGTTTATAGCTCGCTACCTAATGAAAGAAGGTAAGCTCCTAAAAGTTCTCTTACAGGTAACTCCCGCCAACTACATCATCAAACCGGCAGGAGAAGGCTTTGGTATCATGGCTACTTTCGATACTTATGCTAAGGGATTGGGCTATACAATCTCCAAAACAGGGGATAAAAAGATAAACCTCTACAGCCATACTGAAAAGGGCAATAAGTTTACTTTGGGTCAGTGGACGATCAAAATGAAAGATGGACGCAAGCGCATCTTTGCGACTATGAACTTCGTTCCTATGGATGGTCCCGACATCATTGACTAATATTCCAAGGATAAGTCCTAAGTTAAGAAGAGGGGTGCTCAAAGTCTATTTGGGTACCCCTTTTTGCATGCTAGGCTATATTTTCCAGATTTTTAGAGCTTAAGATCCTAGATTGGTGGAGAGGAGAAAGGGGAGTTTACGATATATATTCTATTTGTAATCAACGATTTAATATGAGAATAGAAGGTTGTCAAAGGGCTCAATTTTCTCGAATTTGAATCCGTATTGTACCTCCCATCAGAAAATCTTGAAATTGGAAACCTTATTATGTTCGATTGGTGGAGGGTATGGAGGTTCGCCTTTATGTTCGTATTTTTGTCTCGGATAAAGAAAGTAGATTCGTATGAAAACAGAACCATCTGGGAGGAACCTCAGAACCCTTATCATCCATCGCGCACTCACTCCCTACCGCATAGATCTTTTCAATGCTCTCTACTCTCGCTATGGGTGCGACATCTACTTCGAAGAAAAAGAGGCCGAGAATCATCGTTTCAATCAAAGCCTACTAAAGTCGCGAGTTCGCTTTCCCTATAAATACCTATCCCCCGGAGTGGCCGGAATAAAAAACCTGCGATGGGATATTTTTAAGCTCGTAGCTCGGGGGCGATACGACCTTGTTCTCACCAGCGAAATTAACCTCACTACCCTACTCGCTCTTGCCGCTCGCTATATAGCTTCTCCCCATAGTCGCATCGTCTCCATGGTAGACGATAGTTATTCCCTTGCCCAAGAGACCGTAAGAAAGCAACTCAACCTAAAAGAGATTATCCTCGAGAGCGGTATGCTCGATGGGGTGATACTGTGTGACCGGAGGGCTCAAGAGGTATATTCTCACAAGTTTGGAAAGGGGCACCGCTACCACACCTTGCCTATCCTACAAGAGGAAGAAATGATCCGAGAGATATTGCCGCCGCTCTACCCCAATGCAGCTGCGCTTCGTAACCATTATACCCATCACCCCTCCGACAAAATACTACTCTACGTAGGGAGACTCTCGCCGGAAAAAAATCTAGACAGCCTTATTTCTGCCTTCTCTCGTGCCTTTGAGCTGCAAAATGACGTACACTTAGTACTCGTAGGCGATGGTCCTTTAGAAGGCTTCTTACGCGCCAAAGCGGAGAAAACTCCTTGCCGGCAACGGATTCATTTCGCAGGGAGAAAAGAGGGCGAAGAGCTTTATAGCCATTACCTTATGGCGGATGCTTTTGTACTTGCCAGCACCCTAGAAAGATTTGGTGCGGTAGCCAACGAAGCTCTTACCATCGGGCTACCTAGTGCCATCAGCAGGGCTACCGGTATTGCCAGTATGCTGCAAGGGACACGAGGGGTAGTACTTTTCGATCCCTTCTCTCTAGATCAAATCGAGGAAGCTCTCAAGGCTACTCTACGCCTTGCCGACACTCCTTGGCATCCCGATCGCAGCTCCCTCATGCCTCAGACGTTCGGCGATATTCTTCCGGCTCTCTACTCCTTTTTAGAGCGATAGGCCGTTCATAACTTCTCTACAAATAGGGGGTAATCTATAGATTATAGACTACCCTTTTCTTTTCCGTTAGCAAAATAAATCGACCTAAACAAGGCGACTTAGCACGAGTTATAAGTGGATTATCACCCTCTTATCAACCTATAATTGCAGAGGGTTTCTGCTCCGGAACGACCTCTTTGGTAGACCCTATTGTTGAAAAGTAGCATAATCCCTAGATTTTATCAGCTAAATCTATGTTCATAACTAGGTAAACAATTCGTCTATATAGCGTATATAACGAGTAGATATAGCTGTTGGTAAGTACAGAATGAGCCTAGGATGAGAACACAATTGATCCACCCTCTACTACTACTATATGTTCTATTTATAAAGAATATAGAATAAGAAGAAAGGTCTATTACCTACTCTCAGCAATGGCTGCCAAGAGACCGGTCGTAAGCTTATGGAGCTGCTCCCGATTGATAATGTAGGGCGGCATCAGGTAACACAGACGCCCAAAGGGACGCACCCAAACCCCATGCTCTACCAAAAGACGCTGCATCTTTGCCATATCTACCGCTTCACGCATCTCCACTACCCCAATGGCTCCCAATACACGTACCTCGGCAACCGTATCGAATGACGTAGCCGGACTTAATTCCTCCCTTAGTTGGCACTCTATTGCTTTTATGCGCTCCTGCCAAGGAGAGTTGAGCAAGAGACGTAGACTTGCGAGTGCTACGGAGCAAGCAAGCGGATTAGCCATGAATGTAGGTCCATGCATAAAACATCCTGCCTCACCACTACAGATTTGGTCGGCAATGCTCTTGTGCGTACAAGTGGCCGATAGGGTCATGTAGCCCCCTGTTAGCGCCTTGCCAATACACATAATATCGGGTACTACCCCGGCATGCTCGGCAGCAAAGAATTTGCCCGTCCTACCAAAGCCGGTGGCAATCTCATCAAAAATGACCAATATACCTGCCTCATGCGCCTTTCGTATCGCCTCCACTAGATATTGAGGATGGTAAAAATACATTCCTCCGGCACCCTGTACAATGGGCTCCAAGATGAGTGCTGCAATTTCATCTCCATGCTCCGTAATAAGATCTGCAAAGGGGGCTATATCCTCAGCATTCCATTCTCCTCCAAAACGACTTTTAGGTTGAGGCAAAAAGTACTGCGCCGGTAACACCGACCCAAAGATGCCGTGCATACCCGTTACCGGATCGCACACACTCATGGCATGCCAGGTATCCCCATGGTAACCGGAGCGAATGGTTGCAAAATGTTTGCGTTTCTTATCTCCTACACTTTCGTGGTACTGAAGAGCCATTTTAAGAGCCACCTCTACAGCTACCGAACCGCTATCGGCATAAAAAATTTGGTCAATACCCTTAGGAAAAAGAGGGAGCAAAAGAGAGGCAAGCTCTACGGCAGGCCTATGCGTAAAGCCTCCAAACATGATATGACTCATGGACTTCAACTGCGTCTCTATCGCTCTATTGAGTTCGGGATTGTTGTACCCATGGATAGCGGCCCACCACGAACTCATACCATCAATCAATACACGTCCATCTTCGAGCGTAATCTCTACCCCTTTAGCACTCTGCACCGGATATACGGGCAAAGGGTCTATGGTTGATGTATAGGGGTGCCATAGATGGTTTCGGTCAAATGCTAGGAGTTCTTCTGTAGTCATCTTAGATATTTATTCTGCGTAGTACATTCACGAGTAGCAAAGGTACTTGATTAAGAAAAATCTCTTGCCCTAAAAAGATTCCGTTTCCAGCCAAAATAGGAGGGCATAATAGGCTAATATATTTTGAAAAACCAGCTACTTTCCGAGTCCATTTTCAGCCAGAAAAAATCGTTGATAAGTTGTAGAAAAGCCGTTGTAAACCTGTCAGCAAAAAAGAGGCAGCTACCCATAGGTAGAGCCAATATCCCCCCTCCCTTAAGGAATTAATTCGAGCTATACAAGGGAAGTTAGCACGAGTTATTGTTTCGTTATTGAGTTAGTTTTCTACGATCCAAAGGGGGAGAAAACCAAAAAGAGTAATCTAGACTGAGAATACTTATTGTTGATAATGGCTGCAAAGGCAGAATAAACCAAGGAAAATCCATGTTAATAATATCCTTGATAACTCGTTAGTCTGGCGTTGGTATCCCGGTTTATAAGTAGAACTTCATCTGTATGGTAGAGAGCTTTATCTACACTATGAACAGCCTTTTTTCTACCTCTATGTAATTCTATATTTTTATAATCAATAAGAAGATAGGAAGCAGAAAAGTTGGGGGCTAAAAGAGAAGCCGGCAATCTAAATTGATGGGAATATGATTATCTTTGCTTGTGCTAATTGTAGCGACATTAAATCATTATAATACCATTATAGCTCATTGCTTGGTTGTACTACGCTGAGGGATGTTCAGCTCTTGAAAGAACCCTCTTCGTCTTCCCCCGTCTCCATACGTATTGGGGCGGATGTTGTGGTTCATCCTATGGCCATAAAAGGTGAATGGGTAAAAGTAAAACATACGAATAGTAGCAACAAGAGTTTTACGGGATGGGTCAAAGCGAGTTCGCTTTGTGGTAATCCCATCACCCTTTGTTCGAGATAGAGGGGTAGACTTTATAGCTTTTCCGGTATAGGAAAAGTTACTCCTAATACTTAGGTGCGCTACCCTTATAATTTTTCGGTTTGAGGGTAGCGTTTTTATTCCTTTGGGCTCATCCCCCAATGGGTACTAGATTGTATAGATTCTAACTTTCTTCTGAGAGATAAAAAATAGTATCTTTGTATTGAGTGATTTTGGGACCAAATGAAGCGAAAGCTATGGGTTTGGTATGATCTCCCAACGGCCCCCGAATGCACGTAAGATTTGGTATTAGATTTTACATTAGACAATGAAACACCTCGTCTCTATTAGCCATTGTAGTGCAGAAGATATTATGCGTATTTTGGATAGAGCTGCTCTATTCGAGCGTAATCCCAACCGTGACTTTTTGCAAGGGCGTGTGGTAGCTACCCTATTTTTTGAGCCATCTACCCGCACCAGATTGAGCTTCGAGACGGCAGTTTGTCGCCTAGGAGGCAAGGTGATTGGCTTCTCAGATGCTAGTACTTCTAGCAGTACTAAGGGAGAGACCCTCAAGGACACTATTAAGATTGTTTCTAACTATGCCGATGCTATTGTGATGCGCCATTATCTTGAGGGTGCAGCGCAGTACGCTACGGAGGTGAGCCCTGTGCCTATTATCAATGCCGGGGATGGTTCCAATCAACATCCTTCGCAGACGTTGCTCGATCTCTACTCTATCCGTCAAACTCAAGGCTCACTAGAGCAGAAAACCATAGTGATGGTGGGCGATCTGAAGTATGGGCGTACCATCCATTCGCTGATAGAGGGAATGCAACCCTTCTCCCCACGATTTATTTTTGTGGCACCCAAAGAGTTGGCTTTGCCTGAGGAGTATCGCTCCTATTGTAGGGAGCACAATATTCCCTTTGAAGAGGTAACAGAGTTTACCTCTGAGGTAATTGCCGAGGCGGATATACTCTACATGACACGCGTACAACGGGAGCGATTTTCGGATCCTGAGGAGTATGAACGAGTCAAAAACGTCTATATACTCGACAGAGAGTTGCTCTGCATGGCTAAGCCGAACCTGAAAATATTGCACCCATTGCCCCGTGTGCAGGAGATTGCTCAAGAGGTAGACGATCATCCGGCAGCCTATTACTTCCGGCAAGCACTCAACGGATTGTATGTTCGCCAGAGCATTTTGTCCGAAGTATTGGGTATTGAGGTAAAAAATTGAGTCTCTAAGAGTAAACGCAAAGTATGAAACAATATTCAGAAGAGATGCCTGTTGCCTCTATCTGCAATGGCACCGTTATAGATCATATCCCGAGTGATAAACTTTTTAAGGTGGCTGCTCTTTTGCATTTAGACACCATGGGAAGCCCTATTACAATTGGTAATAATTTCCCTAGTAAAGTACTGGGCCGTAAGGGAATTATCAAGATAGCCGATCACTTTTTTGATGAGGATGTAGTCAATAGAATAGCTCTCATTGCTCCCAATGTACACCTCAATGTAATACGAGATTATAAGGTAGTAGAAAAGAAATCGGTAGAGCTACCGATAGAAATTGTGGGCATTGTACGCTGCTCTAACCCCAAATGTATTACCAATAACGAACCTATGGCTACTCGATTTTCGGCTCTACAAGGGCATGAGAAGGGAGTAATACAGTGTGCCTATTGTGGCCGTAAGGTGGTAGGTACCGAGGCCGAATTGAGATAAGAGAGAGACTTAGTAAGCTATGAAACAACACTGGAAACCCGGTACGATGATTAGTCCCGTACCGGCTCTACTCGTTACGAGTGCAAGTCCGGATGGTGAGCGAACCAATCTTTTTACGGCCTCTTGGACAGGTATTGTTTGTACCAATCCTGCAATGTGTTATGTAAGTATTCGCCCCGAGCGGTATAGTTATGAGCTTATCAAAGAGAGCATGGAGTTTGGGCTCAACCTCACTACCCTATCTATGGCAGAAGCCACCGACATGGCCGGCGTTATTAGTGGTAGGGATGGAGATAAATGGGCAAAAACGGGTTTGCATCCCGAGAAAGCTCAAGTGATACAATGCCCTTTGGTGGCTGAGAGCCCCCTCAGTATGGAGTGCCGTGTGCGTGAGATCTTGCCACTTGGCTCACACGATATGTTTTTGGCAGAGATTGTAAGTGTATCGGTAGATGAGTCTTTGCTCAATCCCGAGACGGGTAAGTTAGATCTCCATAAAAGTGAACTTCTTGCTTATGCCCATGGAGAATATTTTGGATTGGGGAGCTTTATTGGTTACTTCGGCTGGTCTGTAAAGAAAGGAAAAGAGCCTATTAAACAGAGAAAATAAGTACTAACTTTTAATTGAATAAAACTATGACAGAGAACAAAACACCCTTCGTTCTTATTGGGATTGTAGCTTTCGTTATCCTCATTGGAGGTTGGCTTATGAGCAGCTACAACGGTATGGTAAACGAAGATGAAAACGTAAATCTTCAATGGTCTGAGGTAGAGAATCAGTACCAACGTCGTCTCGACCTTATTCCAAATCTGGTAAACGTGGTAAAGGGATATGCATCCCACGAAAAAGAAACACTCGAAGGCGTAATAGAAGCTCGTGCCAAGGCTACCCAAACTACCATAGACCCAAGCAACATGACCGAAGAGCAACTTGCTAGCTTCCAGAAGGCTCAAGATGGTCTCTCCGGAGCCTTGAATAGACTTATGGTGGTAGTGGAGAAATATCCCGACCTTAAGGCAAACGAAAACTTCTTGCAACTACAAGCACAACTTGAGGGAACCGAAAACCGCATTACGGTGGCTCGTAAGGGCTACAACGATGCCGCTACCATCTACAATAAGAAGGTGCGTCGCTTTCCCAATAATATGCTAGCAGGGATTTTTGGCTTCTCGGTACGTCCCCAATTTAAAGCCCAAGAGGGAGCCGAATCCGCTCCTACGGTACAATTCTAAGTCCCTAAAAAAGGGTCGATAATACCATGAATTTGAAGAGACTTTTAGTTCCCTTATTAGGGATATTTCTGGCTCTCTCGACCCTCCTTCCAGTGGAGGCGACGGAGAGTCGAGATGTCTTTGAAGTAAAGGATGTACCTAATGTACAGATAGGGGATAGTCTACGTTTTGTATCTGATCCTGGCCATTTCTTGGATAGTTCGGAGGTGGAGGAGTTGGATAATAAGCTCCATCAACTTCGCTTAAATTTTGGGGTAGATGCTGCCCTTGTGGTGCTGCCTTCCATAGGAGATCGGACGATAGAAGATTTTAGTGTGGAGCTCTTTCGCTCGTGGGGATTGGGCAATAAGAAAACCGATAGCGGCTTGCTCATCCTTCTTGTGATGGACGTCCACAAGATTTTTATCACCACGGGCTACGGCATAGAAGGGGTATTACCCGATGCTACTTGCTCTAGTATCATTCGAAATCGTATGATACCCCACTTCAAAGAAGACGCCTATGCAGAGGGGCTCATGAGTGGAATAGATGCCATAAGTGAGATATTTAAGACGGGAGATTTTGAGGGATCAGATGGAGAAAATAGCACTGAAGATGAAGGAGGGGACTATATTCTTTTCATTTTCTATCTCTTAATTGTACTTTATTATGCCATTAAATCCTACGGTAAACTGACGAATATTTTCGAGAAAAAGGGAGAATACAAATACAAGAGTGCGCCAGAGCGATTGGCTCGCTTGAAGTCGAAAAATAGAACCTATAGTGTGATATTTGCCATTGCTTGTCTGCCTATTGGGATTGTGATTTACCTCTTAGGAAAGAATCTTTGTAAGAAGCTCGATAGGGAGAGTAGGCGTTGTCCTAATTGCGGAAAGGAAGCAATGCTACCCATTAGTGACCGAGCAAAAGTGCGTGCTCTACTCAATCCGCAGATGCTTCTAGAGACGGATATAAAGTCACGTGAGTACGGAGCGATGCAATGCAGTAGCTGTGGGTATGAGCATGTTTTTCCGGTGCGAGAACTTCCTTCGCGTTATTCCCGTTGTCCCAAGTGTGGTACTTATGCCTACTATGTTGTCCGAAGAGAAGAGACGACTAACCACTATATAACCCATTACAAATGTCTCTATTGTAACCATGAAGATAGGAAGAAGAGACAGAAAGAAAGTCCGGCAAGAGATATCGCTACAGCCGCAGCTGTAGGCAGTATTTTTGGAGGATTATCGGGTAGAGGAGGCTTCGGCTCTTCCAGAGGTGGCTCTGGCGGCGGCTGGGGTGGAGGTTCTACCGGAGGTGGTGGAGCCGGCGGCTCTTGGTAACTTATAGGAAGATAAGATGGGATTGCCCTGTGGATGAGATAACCATTCATAGGGCAATTTTTTGTTGAGTTGGGGGGGAAGGAGACGGCTAGCCGGCCGAAAAAGGAATAATAGACAGTTCTTTTGTATTGCGGAATTTCAAATAAAAATCTTACATTTGCGTCGAATAGGGTTAATGACGTGGAGATATAATTATTCCATTTCTTGAAGACCTTGATTATAATGAAGAGTGTAAATAAATCAAAGTGTAGGATATGAAAAAGAATTTATTGCTTATTGTAGGGTTGCTTTCTTGCCTATCTCTTCTTTTTTCGGGATGCGATAATGGAACTAAATCTCCCTCTATTCAGAAGGTTTCGGAGATAAAATTTGAGCAGGAGACAGTCAGTCTCTCCGTTGGTGAGAGTCTCATGTTAAAGCTCAATGTAGCTCCCAAAGAGGCTACTCTTGATGGGAAAAGTATCGTCTGGATCTCTAGTGATCCTAATGTTGTCTCTGTAAAAGAGGGAACCATTACGGCAGTAGCAGAAGGAAAAGCATCCATAACGGCTAAGCTAGAGGGACTAGAAGCTAAGTGCTTGGTTGAGGTAAAAGCTAAGGGATTTGAGGTCGATTTTCAGATCGTAACGCTGGAAAAAACGTCGGCTACCATCAAGATTGTTCCCAAAGATCCTACTATGCGTTACTACTATTATGCCATGACTCGGGAGAAGTACCAGACAGAAAGCTCTCGTACTGAGGCCGGTATTTATGGTTTCGAAAAGAGCTGGTTTATGTTCTTGAGCGAGGCAAATCCCGGCAAGACTTGGCAAGAATTGTTCTTGGAAGACTGCACAACGGGCCCTGCTACACTGAAGTTACCTAAGCCGGGCTGCCTCTCAACGCTGGATCCCGATTCTACTTATGTGGTATATGCTTATGCTGTAAACGACCAGGCTGAGCAGGTGGGAGGTGTAAAAACCTTGGAGTTTACAACAAAGTCGTCGGAGAAAAAGAACGTAACATTTGACGTTCGGATTGAGAATGTTTACATGAATGGTGTAGATGCCCTCATCAAACCCACAACCCACGACAAGTATAGTGTAACGGTACAGAAGAAGAAATTTGTGGACTTTTATAGGGAGAAAAATATGGAGTATAAGATGGCCAAGATGATAATAGAGGCCGATCTTTTGAATAATTTTACTCCCTATCTTGTTCAAGGAGAGTTTAAACTAACTCCGGAATATCGCCAGGCCTTTATGAAAAATGCGGACTATTACGTTGTGGTCTTCGCCTATGACGAAGAGAATGGTGTAGGCTCCGATCTCACCTATGTGCCCTTCCATACTAAGGCAGAATAGCTAGAAAGACGAAAAGCACTGTTATAAAAAGCCCCATCGTTGCCTGTAAAGGGACGGTGGGGCTTCGTTATTTTATCTCGCCTCGGGAGTAAGAAAAAGAATCTTACGAGAGGGAGATGGTAGACTAATTGAGAGCTCTATTCCTTAGAAAGAGTAGAGAGAGCTAATAGACTCGTGGCTGCAAACGCGCTTGATAGACTCTGCGATGAGTTCGGCTACTGAGATAATCTTTACTTTGGGAGAGCCCTTGGTGTAGGGGATAGAGTCTGTAAAAATCATTTCGGAGAGCCCGGATTCATTTACCCGCTCGGTAGCAGGGTCGCTCATTACGGCGTGGCTTGCCATAGCGCGCACGCTCTTGGCTCCGTGCTTGAGCATCAAGTCCGCACTCTTGGTAATGGTGCCGGCTGTATCTACAATGTCGTCTACGAGTAGTACATCTTTGCCTTCTACGTCCCCAATGATGCGCATTTCGGCCACTTCGTTGGCGCGCAAACGAGTTTTGTGGCAAATAACCATGGGTACCCCTAAGTGGCGAGCGTAGCTGCTGGCACGCTTAGTTCCCCCAACGTCGGGAGTAGCGACTACGAGATTATCCAGAGGCATCGTCTTTTCGATATAGTCCATAAAGACAGACGAAGCATAGAGGTGATCTACGGGTACATCGAAGAATCCTTGTATCTGATCGGCATGGAGGTCCATTGTGATAAGGCGCGTAATCCCGGCCGTGCTTAGGAGGTCTGCAATAAGTTTTGCGCCAATAGACACACGGGGTTTGTCCTTACGATCCTGGCGTGCCCAGCCGAAGTAGGGTACTACCGCTGTGATGTAGTGGGCGGATGCACGCTTAGCGGCATCGATCATAAGGAGTAGCTCCATTAGGTTGTCTGCAGAGGGGAAGGTCGACTGAACGAGGAAGACATCTCTACCTCGGATGCTTTCTTCGTACGAAACTGCGAACTCGCCATCGGCAAAATGTTGCGTTGTCATTCGCCCCATAGAGCATCCCAAACTTTTACAAATTTGCTCAGTGAGGTACTGGGATTTAGACCCCGAAAAAACCAAATAGGGATTTTCTGAAACCATTACAATAGTTGTTAGTAGATTATTCGTTGCACCTTGGTTCGTAGTAGCTACCGTCTCAGGCTTTTCTTTGCCCTCGGCAAGATAGCTCTCTCATTTACTTCTGCAAAAGTACCCCTTTTTACCTAATGGAGCACTCCGTTTAGGTGGCTTTTTTCTTAGATCTCTCTGTTTACAATCTAGGGGCGGGATATTCTTGGGAATTTACTAGGGAACCTACCTTCCAAAAATCAGGTAATAATGGCTTCCTTTTCTGCCTGATTTTTTCTTTTTTCTCAGCCTAAATCTCGCGGAATTTTGCCCGGAAAATAAAAAAATCTAGGGCAGTAACCGGAGAGGTTTTTAGCCAGAGTTTTTTTGCTTTCGGTGCAGAAGGGATTCTAAAGTGAGATTTTTGGCTATTTGGGAAGGGTTGGTTACATAGTTTAGGATTCGGCAGGTTTGAGGTTTCATTAGATTGTCGTAAATTTACGAGCCCTACTATTTGGGAGCGGCTTGCTCCCTATTTTTTGGAAGATATATTGCCGTGAAAGTAGGGGATAAGGTAGCTAGTGCGATCGGTGCGAGAGCCTCTGGTCGGAGTACCTTTTGAGAGAATAAAATAGAACAATATAATGACGAACAAATGGATTTGGAAGCCTCTAACAGACGAAGAGATTTCTACCAGCAACGACCTCATTGCGGAGCTAAAGTTGGCTCCCGTAGTGGGCCGATTGCTAGTTAAGCGCGGTATTACAACGGCCGACGAAGCACGTCATTTCTTCTCTCCCAAGCTCGAAGATCTCCACGATCCCTTCTTGATGAAGGATATGGATAAGGCTGTGGAACGCATCAATAAGGCGTTGGGGAAGAAGGAGAATATCTTGGTGTATGGCGATTACGACGTAGATGGTACTACGGCTGTATCCTTGGTATATAAATTCTTGCGCCAGTCGGGTTGTAGCGATCACCAGTTGCATTACTATATCCCGGACCGCAACGACGATGGCTACGGGGTATCGAAGCAGGGAATTGACCGCGCACACGAGTTAGGGGTTAAGCTTATTATTGTACTCGATTGTGGCATCAAGGCGATTGAAGAGATCGCTTATGCCAAGTCTTTAGGGATCGATTTCATCGTATGCGACCACCATACGCCGGATGGCGTTTTGCCTGATGCTGTAGCGGTGCTCGACCCCAAGCGCTCGGATAATACCTATCCTTTTGGGGAGCTATCGGGGTGTGGTATTGGCTTCAAACTGATGCAAGCCTTTGCCATAAACAACAGCATACGCATGCGTCGTCTTTACTCCTTGCTAGACTTGGTAGCCGTGAGCATTGCCAGCGATGTGGTCTCCACCTTGGGAGAAAACCGCATATTGGCCTACTTTGGTTTGCAGCAACTTAATCGCAATCCGTCGCCGGGTTTGAGAGGGATTATCAATATCTGCAACCTGGCGAATGAGGAGATTGACATGAGTAGCATCGTCTTTAAGATTGGTCCCATGATCAATGCTTCGGGGCGTATGATGGACGGCAAAAAGACGGTCGATCTGCTTATTAGTCGGGATATAGAGGAGGCAGAAGAGAAGTGCCTCGAGATTGTACAGTACAACGAGCAGCGGCGTGAGCTTGACAAGAAAATTACCCGAGAGGCCGTGCGTTTTATGGAGGATTTTAAGCCCCATAAGAAGTACAAAATCATAGTGATTCACAAGCCAGAATGGCACAAGGGGGTGATTGGCATTGTAGCCTCTCGCCTGGCTGAGCAGTATGCTCGCCCCGTGGTGGTTTTGAGTGGAGAAGGGGACAAAGTCTCCGGTTCTGCGCGTAGCTATGGGGGCTTCGATATGTACCATGCCATAGAGCATTGCCGCGATCTCTTGACCAACTTCGGGGGGCATCCCTACGCTGCCGGTCTCACCCTGAGTGAGGATAAGGTGGAGGAGTTTGCCGAGCGCATCCAGCACTATGCCGAGGAGAACGTATATGCCAAGCAGTTTAATCCGGAAATCGAGATTGATGCGGTGCTCAGCCTTGTGGAGATAACGAAGAGTTTGCACAAGAACTTGCAGAAAATGGGTCCCTTTGGTCCCGATAATCCCAAGCCCATCTTTATGACACGTTTCCTCTTCGACACCGGTACGAGCAAGGCTGTGGGCAAGAATGGCGAGCATATCAAGCTGGAGATGACGGACTCTCCGCAGATGTTCCAAGTCAAAAGCGGTATTGCTTACGGGCTCTCTTCGCATATATCCTATATCAAGAGTTACCGACCCTTCTCTATCTGCTACACGGTGGAAGAAAACGATTATTACGGCACTTCGTCGATACAGATACTGGTCAAGGATATCAAGCATGAGGATAATTTCTCTGCATAGAGTCGCTTAATGTTTTACCCGGATACGCTGTGAGTACATCTTCCGAAGAGGCAAGAGTGGAGGGTGCGCCAGCCTTTGATGAAGAGGAGGAATGGCGATCCTATTGCGATAAGTACGGCTATGAGCTAGACTCTGTTGCCGGTTTTGCGGATGAGCCGGAGGCCTCGTCCTACTCCCAAGGGGAGGGAGAGGAATTTATCTCTTCGCAAGAGCCGGACGAAAAAGAGGAGGGTAGAAGAAAATCGCACTTCGAAACTCCCGAAGAGGTCTTGCAGTACTATTGGGGCTACTCTGAGTTCCGACCCAAGCAGCGTGAGATCATCGATTCGATCCTTGCCGGGCGCGATACCCTGGGTTTGCTCCCAACGGGGGGCGGCAAGAGCATCACGTTCCAAGTCCCGGGTCTTATGATGCGGGGGGTTACCCTGGTTGTAACTCCTCTCATTGCGCTTATGAGGGATCAAGTAGAGCACCTCAAGGAGCGTAAAATACCTGCCGTGGCGATCCACTCCGGTATGGCGAGTTTTGAGATCCAGCGCACGCTCGACAATGCCATCTTGGGGGCCTACAAGTTTTTGTATCTCTCGCCCGAGCGTATTGCTTCACCCCTATTTCGCTCCATCTTACCGCAGCTCAAGGTGAGTATGATTGTGGTGGACGAGTGCCACTGCATTAGCCAGTGGGGGTACGACTTCCGCCCCTCCTACATGCGCGTGGCTGAGCTGCGTTCTTGGCTCCCAAAGGCGCCCGTACTGGCGCTTACGGCTACGGCTACCAGGTTGGTTGCGGAGGATGTGATGCGTATTCTGCATTTCCCCGAACCCAATATTATCCAGAGAAGTTTTTTGCGCCCCAACGTTGCCTATGTGGTACGGCACACCGGCGACAAGGCAGCCACGATGCTGCGCATTCTCTCGGGAGTGCCCGGCACCTCCATTGTCTACTGCCGCAACCGCAAGCGTACCGAAGAATTGGCCGAGTATCTGAGGGGGGAGGGAATAACGGCAGATGCATTCCATGCCGGGCTTACGCATGCCGAGCGCAACGAGCGACAGCGGCGTTGGATGGCCGGTGAGGTGCGTGTGATGGTGGCAACCAATGCTTTTGGTATGGGTATTGACAAGCCCGATGTGCGCTCCGTAATCCATTGGATGCTCCCTTCATCGCCCGAAGAGTACTTCCAAGAGGCGGGGAGAGCCGGCCGAGATGGCGAGAAGTCGTTTGCCGTGGCACTTGTGGATAAGCGAGATCCGATGCTCGTCCGTAGGCGTATTAGTGAGGAGTTCCCGCCCCGTCAGTTCCTTTCGGAGGTGTACGACCAGCTTACGAGTTTTTTGGGGATCGGCATGGGCGAAGGGTTTTTGCGTACATTCTTAGTCGATATTGAGAGATTTATCAAACTCAATAAGCTACCGCCTATTTATACGATGAGTGCCATTCGTCTGCTCGATACCGCAGGTGTGTGGGAGTATCGCGACAAAGAAGATCAGCACTCACGCCTTCTCTTTACCATAGACCGCGAGGCTTTGTACAACAATGCAAGCCTATCGCCGGCGAGTGATTCCCTCATTCAATTTTTGCTCCGTCGCTATACGGGTATCTTTACCGAGTATGTTTTTATCGAAGAAGATACCATTGCAAGGGCTCTTAACTGCACGGTAGAGACAATCTATCTGATGCTGGTTGATCTCTCTCGAAGCAACATTGTACACTATATTCCCCGCTCGTCTCTACCCAAACTCTTCCTTCTAACCCGACGCGAAGAGGGGCGCCACCTGCTCGTCTCCCGAGAGGTGTACGAGGTGCGCCGGGAGCGTCTGGCAGAGCGTATTGAGGCCATGATAGCCTATGCATCTGCGTCCGACACGTGCCGTAGTCAGCTGCTTCTCCGCTACTTTGGCGAGGAGGAAAGTGCGCCTTGTGGCATGTGCGATGTCTGTCTTTCGCATCGAAAGGGATCCCCCACTTCCTCTATTTCCCTCTCCGAGGCCGTGGCTTTGCTACAAAAAGAGTCTGAAGCACTGATCCCCAAAGAGGGGCTTTTGCCGCTCGTCTCTTGGCGAGAGCAGAGTAGGGTACCTTCGAGTCTTTTTTTTGAGGCTTTGCAGCAACTTTTGGCAAGGGGGCGAGTCATTCTCGACGGAGATAGTTGCCGTATCGCCTAATTCTCTGCCGTATTATACACTTTTCACCTGACAAAGTGGTAGAAGTTGGCCTAGGATATGTATCTTTGTGGGATGGTTAGTCGGTTTGATACTAGCAACACACCTTAGTGCAACTACGGCAATAATAACGAAATCAATTAACTAAAGTATAAATATAGAACCTATGAGAAAAATTTTCCTCTCTACACTGGCGGCAGTGATCTCTCAGTTGGTGCTTCTGGCGGGGCCGGTTACTCCCGAGCAAGCACAGAAGATAGCAGAGAGCTATCTTAATGGGTCAGATCTCCGCAGTTCAACCCCTGTGGCATTGACTTATACGCACCGGGGTAGTAACGAGTTGCGCTCTGGCAATTCATCTCAACTACTCTCTTCACCGGCCTATTACTATGTATTCAATCGAGGTACCGATGAGGGTTTTGTAATTGTTTCGGCAGACGATCGTACCGCAGCCGTGCTAGGGTACTCAGAGACGGGTCACTTCGATTTGGCACAAGCTCCGGCACAAGTTCGTTACTGGATGTCTCAGTACGATGCTGAGTATCAGTATCTCTATACCCATCCCGAGGCTAATTACATTCAGCCTCGCCAGTCTCGTCTGGCATCGGTTCTGCGCCAAGAGAGTGATATTGCTCCCCTTCTCAAGGGTATTCGTTGGGATCAAGGCCATCCCTATAATAGTATGTGCCCCTCAGATATGGGAGGGCGTGCAGTAACCGGATGTGTGGCTACGGCTATGGCACAGATACTCCGCTGCTATCAATGGCCTGCCCGCTCAGTACCCGGAGACTATAGCTATAAAGATAGAGGTGTAACTCGCTCTATTACCTTTGGTCAGAAGGATTATGACTGGAGTCATATGCCGGAAAACTTCGGCAATGGCCGCAAGCCGACCAAAGAGGAGGCTGATGCGATTGGACTTCTGCTCAAAGAAGTTGGCTACGCTGTAGATATGAATTACTCTTCGTCGGCCAGTGGTGCTTTGGAGTCTGACGCTTTGGAAGCTTTTAAGACGCGTTTCCATTTTAAGAAACAGGCTCGTCTTCACTTTCGCTCTGCACACACGGTAGAGTCTTGGACTAAGATTATTCTCGAAGAACTTAAGGCTCAGCGTCCTGTCTTCTACTGCGGTGCAGGAGAAGGGGGTGGCCACGCTTATGTGTGCGATGGCTACAAAGCAAGCGACAATACCTTCCATTTCAATTGGGGTTGGAGCGGTATGGCAAATGGTTACTATCGCCTAAATGCCCTCGAGCCTGCTGAGCTAGGTACCGGTGCCGGTATGGGTGCTTACAACATGGGACAAAGCGTTATTGTAGACCTTATCCCCGACCGCGACAATAACCCCGGTGAGGAGCCTCGCCCCTCTGCTCCCAATCTCTATACACGTGCCTATGTATATAGCACCGGAGAAACCATTAGTGCCGATGTTCTAATATCTCAGGCTTCGTACAAACAATTGGAGATCAAAGCGGTAGCAACGATCTGCACTAAGGGTACTACAAATGTGGTCGATAGCAAAGAAAAGTCTTTTACGCTTAAGATGCAAGAAACCAAAAAGGCTGATTTCCTCTTTGGTGTGACCAAAGAAAAGTATCCTGATGGAGAGTATGAGATTAACTATACTTGGTACAACCAAGCCTTCCCCACACCGGAGCCTTTTATTGCTACCAACGATGAGCCCCAGGTGATCTACTTCTCGGTAAAAGATGGTAAGATTGTAGAGAACTCGGTTGCCTACGATAATACGTTGCTACCGATGGAAGCTAAGCTTGTTGCCGATCAAAAGTTCTATTCTTTTGCTCCCTCTAAGATTAAGATACAGGTTACCAACCCCAATAAGAAGGAGTATTATGGCCCCGTAGAGTTGTATCTCGTTGCCAAAGACAAGGGTGAACAATGGTATCCTAGAGAGGAAAAGATTCGCACCAACTTCATCTCCGTACCTGCCGGTGAGACCGTAGAAGTAGAGCTTGATCCTACGATCGACCTCTACGAAAACACTCAGATTTTCCCCTATGTTCGCTTTGCTAATCTTAGAGAAACCCTTGATCCGGAGTTGGTAGGTTACTTTACAGCTCGCCTTTCGGGCAGCAACGCCTTCCGTCTCTCAGATACTCCTGTAACGATTGTACGCCCTGACACCTATAAGGATGTTACTCTTGTGGTAACGAGTACTCAAGCTCCTGCGTTCTTGTACGACATTGATCCCGATGAACAGACTACACAGGCATTTGAGATCGAAAACCGTGGAGAAAAAGCCCTCCCCGACTCTTCGAAAGATGGTATTGTAGTAGGTTCTTTGCTAGCAGCAATAGCTGGCGGAAGAACACAACTCGTTGGCATTTCTTCGAACTTCCTCGAGACCGGTATCGGTGCTAAGGCTCATGCTACTTATACTCCGAAGTTCGAAAACTCGCGTTATGTGAAGAGTGCTTCGGGCCGTAAGGGTACTGTTGTTCTAGGAGTTTTCCGAAAAAATGAACAGGGTCAGATCTCTCGCTCTTTTTATAAAGTGTACCACCAATTCTCTTACGGGGTATCTTTCTACAGCAAGAGATCTAACGAGGAGATAGAAGTGACCATGGATGATACTATGATCGCCCCCAATCCGGCAGATGCTTCTACCACGATTCGTTGTGAAAAGGGCATCCAATACATTGCCGTATTTAGCACGGATGGTACCCAAGTAGCTGCTCTTGAGCTCAATGGCGAAACAAGCTATACGCTCGATACTTCTGCGCTAGCTTCGGGTAGCTACATCATTGGGGTTACCAAGGCTGATAATGCTCTTGCTACCTCTGTACTGATGGTTCGCCACTAATTCATAGGGCAAAAGAAAAACTTTTTTAGCTCACTACTTTTTCGCTAGGCACCCTCTTTTTTGCGAGATGGTGCCTAGTTTTCTTTTTGCTTTAGGGGGAGAGTGTGCGAGAATAGTGTGCTAAAACGATTTTTTTTACCTTTGCCTCATAGATTTTAGAATGAGTAATAGAAACAGAAATGAAAACATTCTTTAGGAACTTTGCCCTCCTCGTTGTAGGGCTTATCACCTTGGCAAGTTGTACAAGCACCACCATTATCAATAGTGTTCCACAGGGGGCGGCTGTCTATATCGGTCAGGAGCGAGTAGGTACTACGCCATTTACCTACAGCGACACAAAGATTGTGTCAAGCAAAACACCTATGGTTCTTAAGCTTAATGGTTACGAAGATTGCCATATACTACTCGTTCGTAACGAAAGAGCTGACGTGGGAGCCATTGTTGGGGGCTGCTTCTTCTGGGTACCCTTCCTCTGGACTATGCAGTACAACCCCTCGCATACGTACGAATTGGTGCCCGTCAAATAGTGTAAAGGTCGGTCTACTTTGTTAAGAGCATCCTTGCTCTTTTCCCTACAAGGGTTGGTGAAGTCTCGAGGCTTTTCCAACCCTTTTTGTATCCAAAAGAGAGCTGCCTCGCTAAGGGTAGACCGACCTCTTCTCCTCTCCCTCGGGGCCCAGGATCCTTGGCGATGCCACTCCCTTATCCCCACCTCTTGCTCGAGAGAAGATGCGAGGGAAGGGTAGGAGAAGGTAGCCCCAAACGTTCTATTTACTATCTTTGTGGCATTATATCCTATCGTAGCCGGTATAGAAAGATGAACGAAAATGCCCCTGCTCTTCCTATTGAAGAGCCTAAAGAAGAAAAACGCTCCCTTAATTTTGTGGAGCAAATTGTGGAGCAAAACCTTGCCGAAGGGCTTAATGAGGGTCGCGTGCAGACGCGCTTCCCACCCGAACCCAACGGCTATCTGCACATTGGGCATGCAAAAGCTATTTGCATAGACTTTGGTATTGCTCAGCGGTACGGAGGGGTATGCAATCTGCGCTTCGATGATACAAATCCCATTAAGGAGGACGTGGAGTATGTAGACTCCATCAAAGAGGATATCCATTGGCTCGGCTTTGAGTATGGCAATATATACTATGCCTCCGATTATTTTGAGCAGCTCTACGCTTTTGCCGAGCGGCTGATTATGGAAGGGCACGCCTATGTAGATGAGCAGAGTGCCGAGGATATTGCCAAACAAAAGGGGACGCCTACAGAGCCCGGGGTGGCAAGTCCCTATCGGGATCGCCCCAGAGAGGAGAGTCTCGACCTCTTCCATCGCATGAATGCCGGTGAGTTCCCCGAGGGCGCAATGACCCTTCGTGCCAAGATCGATATGGCATCGAGCAACATGCACTTCCGCGATCCAATTATCTATCGTATCATCAAACATCCGCACCATCGCACGGGGAATACATGGAACGTCTACCCCATGTACGACTTTGCCCATGGGCAGAGCGACTACTTCGAGGGGGTAACGCACTCTATCTGTACACTCGAGTTTGTACCCCACCGTCCCCTATACGATTATTTTATAGACCTATTAAAGCCTCAGGATAGCGACTATCGTCCGCGTCAGTATGAGTTCAATCGACTCAATCTAACCCACACGATGATGAGTAAGCGTAAGCTACTTGCTCTCGTAAAAGAGGGGCTCGTTGCAGGTTGGGACGACCCCCGTATGCCTACAATCTGTGGCTATCGTCGCCGTGGTTATACCCCTCAGGCGATCCGCAATTTTATTGATAGCATCGGCTATACCAAGTACGATGGTATGATCGATGTAGCCCTCCTAGAGCACGCTGTACGCGAAGATCTTAACCGCATTTCTACGCGTGTATCGGGGGTACTCGACCCTATCAAACTTGTCATTACCAACTATCCCGAGGGGCAAACAGAGGACTTTGAGGCCATCAATAACCCCGAAGATCCTGCATCGGGTAGCCACGTTATCACCTTCTCTCGTGAGCTCTGGATCGAGCGAGACGACTTTATGGAGGATGCTCCTAAGAAGTATTTCCGCCTCACCCCCGGGGGAGAAGTGCGTTTGAAGAATGCCTATATCGTACGCTGCACCGGCTGCAAAAAAGATGCTGATGGCAACATTCTCGAGGTATATGCCGAGTATGATCCTGAGACGCGTAGCGGTCTCCCCGGTAGCAATCGCAAGGTAAAGGGTACCATCCACTGGCTCTCTATTGCGCATTCTATGGATGCTGAGGTGCGTCTTTACGACCATCTGTTCTTAGACGAAGATCCCTCAAGTGTGGAGGGGAAAGAGCTGGCAGAGCTACTCAACCCCGAGAGTTTGAAGGTATTGCCTCATGCCAAAGTGGAGACCTTCTTGCACGATGCCGCTGTAGGCGCTCACTACCAATTCCAACGCATTGGCTACTTCGTAGTCGATAAGGATACGGCAAAAGAGGGGCGTCTTATCCTCAATCGTACAACCTCCCTCAAGGATACTTGGGGTAAGATTGCTACTAAAAAATAGTACCTCCTAGGGATGCAAGACCTTTCTTTTATCGCTTGGTGCCTAGAGCATCTCAACTATGGAACGATCTTCCTCTTGATGACCATCGAGAGCAGTTTCATCCCGTTCCCTAGTGAGGTGGTGGTGCCTCCGGCTGGGTATCTGGCCCGAGCCGGCGAGCTCTCTTCGTGGGGCGTTGTGCTGGCCTCTTCCTTGGGAGCTGTAGCCGGTGCCCTCATCAATTATTACTTAGCCCTCTGGTTGGGGCGCCCCCTTGTCTATCGCTTTGTGAATAGTCGCTTGGGGCATGCTCTTTTGCTGAGTGAAGCTAAGCTGATCAAAGCCGAGCAGTATTTCGATAAAAAGGGAGCTGTCTCTACGTTTATAGGGCGTCTCTTGCCGGGGATTCGCCAGCTTATCTCCATCCCGGCAGGGGTGGCAAAAATGCCTCTTCCCGCATTCCTTTTTTATACGTTGCTTGGTGCCGGCATCTGGAATACCATCCTTTTCCTTATGGGATACTTCCTTCCCTCCATGGTGCCGGGCATAGATACCAAGGAACAGCTCGTGGAGCAGGTTACCAAGTACAGCCATGAGATAGGCTTTACCCTGCTCTCACTCGTCGCTTTAGTACTAGCGATTTTAATTGTAAAACACTATCTAAAGCGCAGAAAAGTCCCCAACAACTAAATCTTTCTTTGCTATGACCCTCCAACAGCTAGAGTATTTGGTTGCCCTCGACAAGCATCGTCAGTTTGCCAAAGCCGCGGCTGCTTGTAACGTAACGCAACCTACGTTGAGTACCATGATACAACGCCTCGAAGAGGAGTTGGGGGTACAACTTTTTGATCGCCAGAGACAACCCGTACAACCTACGGCTATTGGAGAAAAGGTGATAGAGCAAGCACGGCGGACGTTGGGCGCATCGGCCCTCATTGAGGAGCTCATTGCCGAGAGCCGAGATACCCTATCGGGCAGCTTTACCCTGGCGGTCTTGCCCACAATTGCTCCCTATCTTATTCCCTTGGTGTTGCCCAAATGGAAAGCCCGCTTCAAGAATCTCAAACTCGAAATTGTGGAGCTTAAGACGAGTCAATGCCTTGCGGCCTTGCAAGAGCGCAGTATAGATATGGCCATCATAGCAAGTGCGCCCGAGGTAGAAGGGATGCAATACCGCCTCTTGTTTTACGAAGAGTTTTTGGGCTATGTCTCCCGCAACGAAAAGATTTATTGCTCGTCGGTAGTGCGTAGTAGTGAGGTGGATGCTTCTCGTCTCTGGCTACTTGATGAAGGGCATTGCTTCCGCGATCAGTTGGTGCGTTACTGCCAACTATCGGCCAGTGCCAAGCGCGCTATTCGCTATTCGGAGGGCAATCTCCTCTCCTTTATGCACCTTGTAGAGGGGGGGCAGGGGATGACTTTTATTCCCAAGTTGGCAGAGCGTTATTTGGGTACAGACCAACGCTCGCTGGTACGCCCCTTTGCGATCCCTCGCCCCGTGCGTGCCATTCATTTGGCCTTCAGAAGCGATTTTGTCCGCACCTCATTGCTGGATGCCTTCGCCAGTACTATATGTGCCTCTGTACCGCAGGATATGTTGCAGATGGCTCCCAACCAAGCGTTGGCGAAGTAGTACCCATCTACGTGTAGCATAAATACACACCCATGAAGTCTTTTTGTTGGCAGAAACTCTCTCGGCACATCCCTTATTTGCCCCCCTATGTAGCCCTCGGGGTGATGGGTTTTTTGTGTTTTGCTCCGATGATTGGGATCGTTTGGGCAGACGAAGAGGTGCGCTCTAGCGGGTATAGTCTGCTCGCTATCCTTGTGCTAGCTGCCCTATTGGTGGGGATGTTGGCCTCCATTGGCGGACGAAAATATGCCCCGTGGCTGGGGGCGGTATGCCAATTATTTTTCCCGGCGGAGCTGGCTTCTCTCATTCTTGCCGGCTCTCCCGTTTCGTTTGGTTTGATACAAGCCACTTTCCAGACCAACGCAGGAGAGGCGAGCGAATTGGGGGGGATGTATCTTTTGATAGGCGCTATTGTGCTGGTCGTTTGGGCTATTTACCTCTGGGCTTGGCTCTCCTGGCGTAGGGGGAATAAGCCTATCTCCAAATGGGTGCGAGGTAGCATTGCAGGCTCCTTTGTGCTCTATTCTGTGATTATTTTCGCCAAAGGATTTCCCGTTTCTGCTTCCGATGAACCGGCGTTGGAGCGAATCGACTCTGCCGCTTCTTCTACGTTTGCAAAGTACGTCAAGGTATTTCCCTACGATATATTCTACAGCACAGCTTCTTATTTACGGGTACGGAGGCGAGAGCTCTTCTACTCTTCCCGCATTGGGGAGGGCAACTTGGAGGTTACCACTACGCCTGCCTATGGCACGGATCGCCCTATTGTGATATTTGTAATAGGGGAGACCGGCAACGCCTCGCACTGGCAACTAATGGGCTACGAGCGAGAGACGAATCCTCTTCTCTCGAAGAGATCTCGGATTATTCTCTTCGAAGATGTGGCATCGGGAGCCGACCTCACCTCCCTCTCTATACCTATGCTGATTAGCCGCTCTAAACCGGAAGACTTTATGCGTTGGCAGCACGAGGGCTCTCTTATGCATCTATTTCGCAAGGCTGGTTTCTCCACCGCATGGATTGGGAATCAGGCTTCCGACTTCTCGGTGGTGCAGGCGGGGCTGGAGCAAACTGACTATCATTACTATTCGGGTAAGGAGGTTAATAGCCTCTCTTCGTACGATGAGATTTTGCTTCCACGCCTAGAGGGCTATCTGCGATCCGTTGTGCGGAGTAATAAAGCCGCCTTTGCCGTGGTGCATACCTTGGGCAGTCACTTCAGCTATGATGCACGTTGTCCGGAGAAGTTTGACGTCTTCCGGCCCACTACTCGTGGGTTACGTTCGATAGAGTCGCTCAACCGCATGCACCAAGAGGAACGGATCAATAGTTACGATAATACCATTCGTTATACCGACTATCTTTTGGATCAAATGATAGCCTCAATAGAGGCTCTGTCTCGTCCTGCCGTACTCGTGTACATCCCCGATCATGGCGAAGGGTTGGGAGAGATCAATCCACAGCACAAGTTACATGGTTCTGAGTTCCCATTAAAGGATGAGCTAGAAGTTCCGCTTTTCGTCTCCTATAATGAGGCTTACGCCAAGCGCAATGGTCCACTCCTTGCCACTCTCAGCAGGAATCGCCAAATGCCGATAAGTGCAACAGAAGTACCGGCCTTGCTGGTGCGTTTGTCGGGCGTGGTGTCGCCCCAATTCCCCATTTCGGTAGGCGATAGCACCTTCCGGCCTCAGCCTCGCTACTACCTAAGCCCTAGCTTGCAGGTGCGCTCGGCAGACGAAGTGCTTAGACGGTAAAAGAGAAAACCCCCGCATTTTTCTCCCCTTCTAGATATGATTGCGTTCCCTCTCTCCCTCGTGGATGAGGGCCTTGCCACGCATCCCAAATTATAACGAAAGCCCTCCTCCGATAGTTTCGGGGGGAGGGCTTTTTCGTTCGCTACCTGGTTTTGGATTTTTTCTTCCCTGATTTGTAAAACTTTTTCAGCTGGTTTAGGACTCCCTTTCCGGCTGATTTCTTTTTTTATTTCAGGCAAGCAGTTCCCGACTTTCTGGCGTGTTGTATTGCTCAACAAACTCATTTCTCTTGCCGTTGCGCCTGATTCTGGCCGTTGTACAATTTGTTTTGTGGATAATTGTTCTTACCTTTACTTCCCAAGTTAATGTTGAAGTTTATGGGTATTATTGCAACACTTATTATTGGAGCCATCGCGGGATGGTTAGGCGGAACTATCTACAAAGGCAGTGGATTAGGACTTATCGGGAATATCATTGTTGGTCTTCTCGGAAGTGGCGTGGGCTACTGGCTTTTAGGATCCGTATTTAATATCTCTCTTGGTGAAGGTTGGATTGCTTCCATCTTGACAGGGGCTATCGGGGCTATTGTGATCTTGTTCTTAATAAACTTGATAGTTAAGAAGAGGAAATAGGGAAAGGCCGTATTCGCTTCTGCTATATTTGTATCCTTAGAAGAGAAAGGCCTTGAAACACAGAATGTTTCTGGCCGCCATAGCTTACATATCCCGATTTTAGTATACTCATACGGAACAAGAGAGGGCTCTTGATAGATGCAGGAATCGGATTGTAGTTCCGATAGGTGGCATTTATCAGGGGCCTTTTTTCTTATTTCTTTTAGCCCTTTAATGTGTCCCTCCAGCGGCTAGAGAAGTTGGAGGTGCTGGGGTTGAGGGAGCTATCTCTTCGTGCAGCGGAAGGTGGCAACGGAGCAGGGTGCTTTGACCTCTACCTCGGATCCATAGAGTGCGGTGAGTCGCTCGTGAAACTCCGTAGGGGTGAAGTAGGGCGGCATAAAGAACCCCTTCTTCTCTAGTATGTTGCGTGCAAACCAATCTGCCACCGGGCGCATCCCTTTTACATATAGGCATCCAAAGAAAATCCCTCCGGGCTTTAGCACACGATACATTTCGCTAAGGGCACGCTCCTTATCGGGGAAGACATGGATCCCATTCATGGATAGTACGGCATCGAAGGAGGCATCCTCAAAGGGGAGGGCACCCACATCGCCTTGTACTAACTCTAGATTGTGGGGTATTTTTCCGTTGTAGCGAGCTCGGGTAATCTCCAGCATCTGGGGGGAGTAGTCAAGTCCAACGATATGGGCTTGCTTGAGCAAACTATATTTTTGATGGGTGAATACGGCAGTGCCTATGGGTACGTCAAGGAGTTTCCCCGAGAAGTCGTCGGGGAGTGTAGCGAGTACTTCGCGTGCTATTTGCTTGTCGTCTGTGTGCCAAATACCATGCATATAGAGCCACGACCACCAGCGTCGCCCCGTAAGGACATCGTCGTATCGATTCATCAGCTTGGCATAGGCGTTCTTTTGATTGCTCATACAAGTGCATCTCTATTTTAGGCTGCAATAGTACTTGATTTTCCACAATGCTGCAATACCCACATCGCGTTATGGGAGGCTGTTTTATATTCTTTCTTTTTATGTAGCGATAGATTTTGTCTATACGAGGAGGGGGGAGTTAGAAGTACCTTTGTTACAAATATAGGACCCATTCGATGAAGATAATTAAGCGAAATAAGCAAGTCGAATCTTTCTCTGTGGAGAAGATCAAAAACGCTCTGCGTAGAGCCTTCCGAGCAACCGAAACACGTGTTACCACGGCAGAGCTTAATGCTCTGTGCGAAAGCATCTTAGCGGAGCTTGGCTCCCCCGAAGCTGTGGAGGTGGAAATGGTGCAAGATATTGTAGAAACGCGCTTGATGGCTAGTGGCTACTATAAGGTGGCCAAGGCTTATATCCTCTATCGAACGAAGCACAGCGAAGCGCGTGAGGTGGTCAATCGCTTCCGCCAGTTTATTACCGATGAGGAGGTCATTTCCCTACTCAAAGAGCTGCAAGAGCAGTACACGGGTGCGGCTTATGCCCTAGATCTCCTCTATGCTAAGTTTTATGCCTTCTACAAAGAGGGGGCAGAGCCGTTGCAGATGCTCACCAAGGCTGCTGTGGAGTTGATTACCCCCGAGGCTCCCAAATGGGAGTTTATAGCGGCACGGTTCCTAGGGTTAGAGCTGCGTAAGGGCTTAGAAAAAGTGGAAGAGAAGTACCATCTATCGGGCTTTTATGCAAAGATCAAGTTCCTCACAGAAGAGGGGCTTTATGGCCGCTATATTCTAGAGCATTACACCAAAGAGGAGATTGACGAACTGGCCAAAGTAATAGACAACAGTCGTAGCAACCTCTTGACCTATAGCAGTTTACATCTTATTGCCAAGCGATACCTAATTCACTCTAGCGACCATATTATACTAGAGAGTCCCCAAGAGATGTTTATGGGTATTGCCATGCACCTAGCGATGCCCGAGCGGCATAGGGTGCAATGGGCGACGAAGATTTATGATATTCTCTCCCAACTGAAGGTGACTATGGCAACGCCCACAATGAGCAATGCTCGTAAGCCCCTCAGTCAGCTCTCGAGTTGTTTTATCGATGTGATGCCGGATAATCTTATCGGTATCTACCGCACGATAGACAACTTTGCCCAAGTCTCTAAGTACGGAGGTGGCATGGGTATTTACCTGGGTAAGGTGCGTGCCGTAGGGAGCGATATACGAGGCTTTAAGGGTGTGGCAGGCGGAGTGCTCAAGTGGGTGAAGCTCGCCAATGATACCGCCATTGCAGTGGATCAGTTGGGCGTGCGCCAAGGCTCTGTTGCCCTCTACCTTGATATATGGCATCGAGATATGCCGGAGTTCCTTCAGATTCGTACCAATAATGGGGATGACCGCATGAAGGCACACGACGTATTCCCCGGTGTTTGTATCCCGGATCTCTTCTGGCAACAGCTGGAAGAGGACCCCAACAGCACGTGGTATATGCTCTGCCCTCACGAGGTGCTTTCGGTTAAGGGGTATGCTCTCGAAGACTACTGGGGCGATGAGTGGACACGCCGCTACAAGGAGTGCTTGCAAGACAGCCGATTGGCCAAACGCCCCATTGCCATCAAAGATATGCTGCGCCTTATCATCAAGAGTGCAGTAGAGACCGGTACTCCTTTTATATTCAATAGGGATACAGTGAACCGCATGAATCCCAACGGCCATTGCGGTATCGTCTATTGCTCCAACCTCTGTAGCGAGATTGCTCAATCGCAGAGCGAGATCCGCCTCAAGCAGCAGACTGTAGTGCTGGAAGAGGGCGAAGAGGTGGTTATCGAGAAGACTATTGCCGGCGATTTCGTAGTTTGCAACTTGGCGTCTCTCGTATTGGGGAATATCGATACAGAGAGTGCAACCGAGTTGCGAGACACGGTGCATACCATCGTTCGAGCTCTTGACAACGTGATCGATCTCAACTTCTACCCTATCCCTTACGCCGAGATTACGAACCTAAAGATGCGCCCCATTGGGTTGGGTAGTAGCGGCTATCACCATCTACTTGCTAAGCGCGGTATTGCCTGGGAGAGCCAAGAGCACCTCAGCTTTATGGACAAGCTATACGAGCAAATCAACTACTATGCGATAGAGGCTTCATCTCTCCTCGCTGCCGAGAAGGGGCAATATGCTCGCTTTGAGGGGAGTGACTGGCAAACGGGGCAATACTTTGCAAAGCGCAACTACACGAGCGAACGATGGCAAAAACTTGCCGCACAGGTGGCAGAGTTGGGGATGCGCAACGCCTATCTCATGGCGATTGCTCCCACAAGTTCGACCTCTATCATTGCCGGTACAACGGCTGGTATCGACCCCATTATGAACCGATTCTTCCTCGAAGAAAAGAAGGGTTCGATTGTGCCACGTGTGGCTCCGGATCTCTCCGACGAGACCTTCTGGCTCTACAAAACAGCGCATCAGATCGATCAGAAATGGGTGGTGGATGCAGCCGGTATTCGTCAGCACCACCTCGATCAGTCCCAGAGCGTCAATCTCTATATAACCCAAGATATTACCTTTGGAGGCATCCGCGATCTCTACCTCCGTGCTTGGCACGAGGGGGTAAAGACCCTCTACTATATCCGTAGTCTCGCCCTAGAAGTGGAGACGTGCGAAACCTGTTCGGCTTAACAAATCCGTTCCCCTCACATAAATACATTCCCTCTTATGGATCTCAAAAAGAAGGCGCTCTTTAACGAGCATGGCGATATAGAGCTCTCGAAGCGTAGGCTCATCAATGGTAATACGACCAACCTAAACGACTTCAACAACATAAAGTATCCGTGGGTATCGAATTGGTACCGCACGGCGATGAATAACTTCTGGATCCCCGAGGAGATTAACCTCAGTCAGGATGTCAAAGACTACCGCATTTTGAGCAAAGCCGAGAAGACGGCCTACGACAAGATACTCTCGTTTCTGATTTTCCTTGATAGCATCCAGACGGCCAATCTGCCCAATGTAGGCGAATACATTACGGCCAATGAGGTAAACCTCTGCCTTACGATCCAAGCCTTCCAAGAGGCGGTTCACTCGCAGAGTTACAGCTATATGCTCGATACGATCTGTTCGCCCGAGGAGCGTACTTCTATCCTATACCAGTGGCGTGATGATGAGCATCTCTTGCGGAGAAATAAGTTCATTGGGGATATATACAACGACTTCCAGCTCCACAAAACCCCCGATCAACTGGCGCGTACAATGGTCGCAAACTATATCCTCGAAGGGGTCTATTTCTATTCGGGATTTATGTTCTTCTACAACCTCGGGCGCATGGGTAAGATGCCGGGTTCGGTGCAGGAGATTCGCTACATCAACCGCGATGAGAATACCCACCTGTGGCTCTTCCGCTCTATGATACTAGAGCTAAGGCGAGAGCAACCCGAGCTATTCACGCCCGAGCGTGAGGCGGAGTTCTTAGAGATGATTCGGGAGGGTGCTTTGCAAGAGATCGCTTGGGGTAAGTACGTAATTGGCGACGAGATAGAAGGCCTTACCTCGCAAATGGTGAGTGACTATATTATGTATCTAGCGAATTTGCGCAGTGCCAATTTGGGTCTTGGGGTGATATTCCCGGGGCACGAAGAGGAGCCTGCGAGCATGAGTTGGGTATCGCAGTACAGCAATTCGAACCTAATCAAGACCGACTTCTTCGAGGCAAAGCCGAGTGCTTATGCCAAGAGTGCTTCCATAGAAGACGACCTCTAATCTCAGCGGCTACCACCGGCGAGGCTTTACTTCCCCAGAAGAAGTGCCGCCCTCTTGCCGCCTTTGTAGCTCAGAGAGATCCTATATTTCGTTTTTCATAAGTGTGCCTTGGCGCACAAAAAGCCCACTAAAGGATTTCCTCTAGTGGGCTATGTTTTATAGATTCTCTCCCTACTTTATGTAGCAAAGTAGGGGAGAAAGTGGGAGAGAATTACTTGTCTTGCTCCTCTTTGAGCTTCGCAAAGAACTCATCGCAAGCGCACATCGTGGGCACGAGGTTACGGTCTCCGTAGCCGTTGTCTACCCGAGCTACATTGATCCAGAACTTATTATCCTGCAAGAAGGGGAGGGCAAAAGCGGCCTTCTGGCGCGAATAGCTGTGCTTCCACTCGTCAGCCACAATTTCGTATTGGGGGTGAGGTGCATTCTTGAGCACGTTGTCTTCTTTATCAGCCTTACCTTGGGCGATCTCTTGAGCCTCTTGGTAGATGCAATCCATTACCTCACAGAAGCGGTCGAGTTCGGCCTTGCTTTCGCTCTCGGTGGGTTCTATCATAAGCGTACCATGTACGGGGAAAGAGAGCGTAGGAGCGTGGTAGCCAAAGTCCATCAGACGCTTAGCGATATCGTTTTCGTCTACTCCGGTCTCTTCTTTTACCTTGCGGCACTCTAGGATGAGCTCATGCCCAACACGTCCCGTAGCACCGGTATAGACGATGCCGTAGGTGTCTTTGAAGCGTGATGCCATGTAGTTGGCATTGAGGATAGCGATAGCCGTAGCTTCACGAAGTCCCTCAATACCGAGGAGACGAATGTAGCTGTAGGTAATCACCTGTACCCCGGCTGAGCCGTAGGGTGCTGCGGATACTTGGTTGCTGCCATCGCCAAAGCGAACTACATGCTTGGGGAGATGCGGAGCGAGGTGGGCGCGTACGCAGATAGGACCTACACCGGGGCCACCACCACCGTGGGGGATAGCGAAGGTCTTATGTAGGTTGAGGTGGCATACGTCCGCCCCGATGAAGCCGGGGTTGGTATAGCCTACCTGGGCATTCATGTTGGCTCCGTCCATATAAACCTGCCCGCCACAGTCGTGGATACGTTGGCATAGGTCTATAATGTTGGTCTCGAAGATACCGTGTGTACTGGGGTAGGTAATCATCATGGCTGCGATCTGATCCTTGTGGGCTTCGGTCTGTGCCATAAAGTCTTCCCAGTCTACATTGCCTCGCTCGTCGGTCTTTACAATTACGGTCTTATAGCCACATTGTACGGCACTTGCAGGGTTTGTTCCGTGGGCAGATGCCGGTAAGATCACTACATCACGATGCCCCTGCCCGATGCTTTCGAGGTAAGTGCGGATGGTGCGTAGCCCCGTGTACTCGCCACTTGCACCCGAGTTGGGCTGGAGAGACGTAGCGTCGAAGCCCGTGATCTTCGCGAGGTACTCGGCAAGGTTGTCGAGCATTTCGGTATATCCCTCTACCTGATCTTCGGGAGCGTAGGGGTGGATATTGGCGAAGTAAGGGTTGCTGAGGGCAAAGAGTTCGCTTGCGGCATTGAGCTTCATGGTGCAAGAGCCGAGCGAAATCATAGAGTGTGCGAGCGAAATATCCTTGCGGTCGAGGCGTTTGATATAACGCATTAGCTCCGTTTCTGTGTGGTAGCTGTTGAATACCTCGTGCTGCAAGAAGTCGCTTGTGCGTTGCCACTTCTTATCCACATAGAGCGTATCTTGGGGTACATTGTCCACTTCGGGAGCCTCTTTGCCGGCAGCCTCTGCAAAAACATAACCGAGTACACCCAAATCGGAGGGTAGAGTGGTTTCGTCAATGCTGATACCTACACAGGTGCAGCAAGTGAAGTAGCGAAGGTTGATGCGGCAGTCGAGAGCAACCTCACGAAGGCGCTCCATGCTTACCCCCTCGGGTAGCCCAATGATAAGGGTATCGAAGTAGTCTTTGTTGTACTGCTTGTAGCCGAGCTTCTCGAGCATTGCAGCCAAATAGCCGGCATAGCTATGGATGCGGCGAGCAATGTTTCTGAGCCCTTCGGCACCATGATACACGGCATAGAATCCACTCATTGTGGCAAGAAGTGCTTGTGCTGTACAGATATTTGAGGTTGCCTTCTCGCGTTTGATGTGTTGCTCACGAGTCTGGAGTGCCAAGCGGTAAGCGGGGTGCCCGTAAGCATCCTTAGAGATACCAATGATACGTCCGGGTATCTCGCGCTTGTATTCCATACGGCAAGCCAAGTAACCGGCAGAGGGGCCGCCGAAGTACATGGGGATACCAAAACGTTGAGCCGAGCCGAAAACAATATCAGCGCCCCACTCTCCCGGAGGGGTGAGCATCACGAGGCTCATAAGGTCGGCAGCCACGGCAACCATAGAGCCATTAGCCTTGGCTTTGGCTACAAAATCTTCGTAGTTGTTGATGGCCCCTACCGAGTCGGGATATTGTATGATAACTCCAAAAATATCGGGGGTGAACTCGAGGGTTTGGTAGTCGCCCACTACGAGCTTCATCTCTTGGGGCTCTACACGTGTGCGGATTACGGCTTGGGTGGTCTCAAATACGCGCTTATCCACAAAGATGGTATTGGCTCCGGCTTTTACTTGCGCACGGCTTCGTTCGTTGAATAGTAGCATGGCAGCCTCAGCTCCGGCTGTTGCTTCGTCGAGGAGCGAGCAGTTGGTAAGCGGGAGGGATGTAAGTTCGCTGATCACCGTTTGGAAGTTGAAAAGCGCCTCAAGGCGACCCTGCGAAACTTCCGCCTGATAGGGTGTGTAGGAGGTGTACCAAACGGGGTTCTCGAGCACATTGCGCTGGATGGGAGCCGGAGTAACCGTGTCGTACCACCCCTGACCTATATAAGAAGTGAAGGGTTTGTTCTTAGAAGCAAGCTCTGCAAGATGCTCTGCAAGCTCTCGCTCCGTCATGGCTTCGGGGATGTCGATCTGCTCCTTGAGAAAAATATTCTCGGGGTAGACTTGGTGCATGAGTTCGTCTACAGACTTTACTCCAACGGCTGCAAGCATCTCGGGTAAATCCTTGTCTGAGATGCCCATGTGCCGCACAGAAAACTTATTTGTATCCATACTGACTATTATGATTTATAGTATTTCTTTTCTTGAGGATAGGTGCCGATATGCTCGGCATTGTGGGATAGATCTGATCTCATCTCCATAGATGCTCTCTACGAGGGTAGGGCTAGCGGATATAGCTATTCGCCTCCCGCTCAAAACCTATGGAGCTCTGGGGTCCATGCCCCGAGTAGACAATGGTATCGTCGGGGAGGGGCATTAACTGCGTTTTGATACTATTAATAAGAGTGGTGTAGCTCCCTCCCGGTAGGTCGGTACGCCCTATGTCGCCTCCGGCAAAGAGTACGTCGCCGGCGAATAGAAGGTGCTGCCGAGGCTCGTAAAAGGCAACATGCCCCGGGGTATGCCCCGGCACGAAGAGAACCTCCAGGAGAGTCTCGCCTAGCTTTAGCCTCTCGCCCGTCTCAAGGGGTTGGTAGGGGAGGTCGTGACGCTCGGGCGAGGGAGGCATCCCAAACATACGCATTTGTTCGTCGAAGGGAGGCATCAACTCGATCTCTACACGGTGAGCACGAGGGGTAAGTTCCCACTTCTGAGCCGCAAAGGGTACGCCCCACACGTGGTCGAAATGCAGGTGAGTTGCAATGAGTAGGGTGGGGGTAGCATTGAGCTCTTCTACCTTAGAAGAGAGTAGCTTTTCTTCGGCGGGAGACATGCACCCACAGTCTATAATAGCAGCTTCTCGTGTGGCTGTGTCCACCAATAGATAGGTGTTGACCTGCACGAAATTGAAGCTGAAGGAATGTACTTCTAAAGCCATAATTTTTTTGAGAATATCACTGCATGGGGAGGTAAAGCACTCGCTTCTCTTCGTAGTATTCATCCGAGAAGAAGGGATAGAGATCCTCTACGATCACTCTATTTTTATAGGCTGCACACTCGCCATCTAGGTTGCCGCCCTTGAGGGCAATGATGCCATTAGGGAGGGCATTGTGCCCTTCCGGAGAAAAAAGGTGGCGAGTAAGTTTGACGAGCTCTCCCAAAAGCATGGTGGCACGGGTCACTACAAAGTCGCACTTCTCCCGAAGTTCCTCTATACGGATATGATGTGTTGTGACATTTTGTAAGCCTAGAGAGTCGGCAACTGATTGGGCAACACGTACTTTTTTGCCAATGCTATCCACGAGGGTAAACTGCACCTCGGGGAAAAGTATTGCCAGCGGGATGCCCGGGAATCCGCCCCCGGTACCTACATCGATCACATGGCTCCCTGCCGTAAAGTGTAGCATGGTTGTAATCCCAAGAGAGTGTAGCACATGGTGCATATAGAGGTTGTCTATATCTTTGCGCGAGATCACATTGATCTTGCTATTCCAGTCTGTGTAGAGATCCCAGAGGGCGGCAAACTGCTCACGCTGTTGCTCATTTACCTCCGGAAACTTTTGGTAGAGTAATGCTAATTGCTCCTCGGGTGTCATTTTGTTGAATCTTGAAAGATTACTCGGATATCTACCGCAAATATACGCTATCTCCCGCAATTGAGAGGAGTTGTACAGGGCAAAGGATTGTATATTTTCTCCCCATCGTGCTGCCTTGCAAAAACTCACCTCTCCTCTCTTTTGGGAGAAAGTCTTTTTAGCCCTTGTGCTAAGGGAGTTTATTTTTTCCTTATCCGAGGCTTGGGGGTGGCTTGGTCACTAAAGATTTAGTACCTTTGTGGGGAGAGCAATAGGTACTTGTGTCGCAGTTCGTATGGCGGCTGTGGCAGATCGTTGCGATGGTGTGGATTGGAGAATCCGAATGCCATCCTTCTCGCCTAGGCTCTGTGGAAAAGATATTTCATACACTAAATAGAAAGCATTATGATTAAAGTAGGTATTAACGGTTTTGGTCGAATCGGTCGTCTTGTATTCAGAGCATCTCTTCTCAGAGACGACATCGAAGTTGTAGCTATTAACGACCTCATCGAGGTAGATTACATGGCGTACATGCTCAAGTACGACTCAGTGCACGGGAAGTTTGAAGGCACTGTAAGTGCAGAAGATGGTATGCTTGTGGTGAATGGTCGCAAGATCCGTGTTACCGCCGAAAAAGAGCCCGCCCTCATCAATTGGGGTGCTGTAGGTGCTGACTATGTGGTTGAGTCTACAGGACGTTTCTTGACCAAAGAGTTGAGCGAAGGGCACATCAAGGCTGGTGCTAAGTACGTGGTAATGTCTGCTCCTTCTAAGGATGATACCCCTATGTTTGTAACGGGTGTAAACCTCGATACTTACAAGAAGGGTACTCAGTTTGTATCTAATGCTTCTTGTACAACAAACTGTCTTGCTCCTCTTGCAAAGGTGCTTAACGATAACTTTGGCATCGAAATGGGGCTTATGACTACGGTACACGCTGCTACTTCTACACAGAAAACAGTAGACGGCCCCAGCAATAAGGACTGGCGCGGTGGTCGCTCTGCATTGGGCAACATCATCCCCTCTTCTACGGGTGCTGCTAAGGCTGTGGGAAAGGTTATCCCCGAGCTTAATGGCAAACTTACGGGTATGTCGTTCCGTGTTCCCACAATGGACGTATCTGTAGTAGACCTCACGGTAAGCCTCAAGAAGGGTGCTACTTATGACGAAATTTGCGCTGCCGTTAAGAAGGCTTCGGAAGGCGAACTCAAGGGTATCCTCGGTTATACCGACGAAATGGTGGTATCTACCGACTTTACCACAGACCCCCACACTTCTATCTTCGACGCTAAGGCCGGTATCGCCCTTACCGATAAGTTTGTAAAGGTTGTATCTTGGTACGACAACGAATGGGGCTACTCTAATAAGATACTCTGCCTCATCGCTCACATGGCTAAGGTAAACGCCTAAGCGAGACAATAGGGTGTAGATATGGCTTCGAGGCCGTGATAGCCACGAGGCCATAGCACCAAATTCTCAAAAAAAAACTCGGAGGGATCGTCTGTGGATAGTGCAGCTGTGCTCTACAGATGCCCGGAGAGATGGAGAGGATCCCTCCGAGTCTTTGATTTATATCGTCTCTAAGGGGGGAGAGGCGATGCCCATAAAAGAAGAGAGGAACAGCCGTTTGTCTCACCCTCTTCGCCCCGGGCGTATCGCACTCTTTTGCCCGCCCCACATGGTATAATAGAAGGATTTCAAACTCTCTCATAATAGAAGCAAAGCACGTGTCTTTAGCAGAAAAAATCAAAGCCCTCCAAGAGGAGGTGCGCTCACAGCAGGCCAAGAGCCACGAAGAAGTGGAGGCGCTACGCATTAAGTATCTCAGCAAGAAAGGGATTATCCCTTCTCTCTTTGAGGAATTTAAGAGCGTGCCCAACGAAGAAAAACGCACCTTGGGAGCACTTATCAATGAGGTGAAGACGCTGGCCACAGAGCACATCAATGCTTTGCGTGATGCCCTACAAACGGAGGAGGCGACTGAGCATCTCGATCTTTCGCGTTCGGCCTATCCCGCCGGTATCGGAGGGCGTCATCCTTTGACCCTAGTGCGTGAGGAGATTATACAGATTTTCGCAAAACTAGGATTTAGTATCGCCTTGGGGCCGGAGGTCGAAGACGACTATCATGTTTTCTCCGCCCTCAATTTTGCTCCGGATCACCCTGCCCGCGATATGCAGGATACCTTCTTTGTGGAGCGTAATCCGGATGTTTTATTGCGTACGCACACCTCTTCGGTGCAGGTGCGTGTGATGCAAAACTCTAAGCCTCCTATACGTGTTATTTGTCCGGGGCGTGTGTATCGCAACGAAGCGATTTCGGCTCGTGCGCACTGCTTCTTCCATCAGATTGAGGGGCTTTATATCGATAAGAATGTTTCGTTTGCCGACCTTCGCGAAGTGCTTTTCTACTTTGCTCGTGAGCTATTCGGCCCCGATACGCAAATCCGTTTGCGCCCGAGTTACTTCCCCTTTACGGAGCCAAGTGCCGAGATGGATATAAGCTGTAATATCTGTGGAGGAGAGGGCTGTGCCTTCTGTAAGCACACCGGTTGGGTAGAGATCTTGGGCTGCGGTATGGTCGATCCGAATGTGCTTCGTGAGAGCGAAATAGACCCCGAGGAGTACAGCGGCTACGCCTTTGGCTTGGGGGTAGAGCGTATCACCAACCTCAAGTATCGAGCAAAAGACCTCCGTCTCTTCTCCGAAAACGACAAGCGTTTCCTCACACAATTCCAAGGCGTCCACTAAGGAGAGAGGGGTGTGGTGGATTAACTATTTGTCACTACTTCTGCAGCAGAAAAATCGTAAGAACGGGATAAGCAACGATTCCCACACCTATGGAACAACAAGAAGACAAGCAATTAGTACTCGACAAACGCTATCTGAGGATGGCGCGTATCTGGGCGGAAAACTCCTATTGCACCCGCAGAAAAGTGGGTGCTCTTATCGTTAAAGATCAGATGATTATATCTGATGGTTACAACGGTACTCCCTCAGGGTTTGAGAATGTGTGTGAGGATGAGAGTGGCCTTACCAAGCCCTACGTGCTCCACGCTGAGGCAAATGCCATTACCAAGGTAGCCTGCTCGGGCAATAATAGCGATGGCGCTACTATTTATATTACGGCCTCCCCTTGTGTGGAATGTGCCAAACTCATCATCCAAAGCAAGATAAGGCGAGTGGTCTATGGTGAGGAGTATCGGCTGACCGATGGGATAGACCTGCTGAGAAGGGCGGGCATCGAAGTGGAGTTTGTAGCTCCGGACAAAGAGAGTGTGTGACTTTAGCAAATACGCTATATAAGGGGATATGAAAAAGAGATTCTCCTCGTTTACGATTGTAATTGTAGCCCTATTGGGGATACTTTTTGGGGGGCTGTTGAGTTGGATGGTTGCCACTCGTTCCCCATTTTTCCGCCCTGCCTTTATCCGTAGTCTCAGCCCCATAGATCAGGTCTTGGAGCTGATTTCTGAGCATTATGTAGACTCGATAGATGTGCGAGAGCTGCAGATGCGCCTCCTCCCCAAGCTGGTAGAGGAGCTAGACCCACACTCGGCCTATATCCCCAGAGAGGAGAGCGACCTGGAAAACCAGCGTCTCAATGGCAGCTTCTGCGGTATTGGCATCTCCTTTAATACCCTGATTGACACCCCCGTAGTGATCGAAGTCTTACCCGGAGGTCCCTCCGAGCGAGCCGGTTTGCAAGCCGGAGACCGCATTATAAAGGCCGGCACACGTTCTTTGGTGGGGCAAAAAATGTCCCCCGACTCCGTACGAAGCATTTTGTTGGGCGAAGAGGGTTCTGTCGTTTCTCTCCAGCTCCTGCGCAAGGGGCAGTCTCTTGCGAAGAAGGTGGTGCGTGGCGAGGTGCCCATTCACAGCGTGGATGTGGGCTATATGCTCGACAATTCCACCGGTGTGATCCGCATCGTTCAGTGGTCGCGCAATACGGTCGCAGAGTTCCTAGACAAGTACACAAAGTTGCGTGGAGAAGGGCTACGCAACCTTATTATAGACCTACGAGACAATGCCGGAGGGTATCTAGAACCGGCGATTCGTCTCTCCAACGAATTTCTTAAAGAGGGGCAGCTCATTGTCTACACGGAGGGTAAGGCCTATCCTCGTGAGGAGTACAAAGCCAATGGCAATGGCGTACTACAAACGCTCCCAGTGGCCATTCTTATCAATGAATTTTCAGCTTCGAGTAGTGAGGTATTCTCGGGGGCTATGCAGGATCACGACCGCGCAACAATCGTGGGACGGCGATCTTTTGGTAAAGGCTTGGTGCAAACGGCTTTTTACCTCCCCGATAGTTCGCAGCTCCGCCTTACCATCGCTCGCTATCATACGCCCTCGGGCCGTTGCATCCAAAAGAGCTACACGTTAGGCGATGGCATGGACTATCAACTCGACCTCCAGCGAAGATTTGAGGCCGGCGAGACCTTCGGCAACCAAATGGATAGCCTAAGGCTCAGCAAGGCACCTCGCTATAAAACGGACAAGGGACGCACCGTTTATGGGGGTATTGGCATCATGCCCGACCTCATCGTTCCGGCCGATAGCGTGGGAGTCAACAGCTACTATTTGCGTTGTGTGGAGAGCGGCACCATGACGGAGTTTGCCTTCCTCTATGCCGATAGCCACCGAGGCGCCCTTTCTTCTCTGGGGAGTGCCGGTGCCATTGTGGACTATTTGGATGATAACACTTCCCTAGTGGCCGATTACGCTCGCTTTGCTTCGGAAAAAGGGATTGAGCTACGCCCGGGTATGCTCTACGAGAGCAAAGATCTGATTCGTCGTGTGCTTTATGCCCAAATCTCCCAGTATATCCTAGGTGTGGAGGCGTTTTATCGAGTCTACTATGCTTCGGATGCAATGCTGGAGGCTGCCCGCAAATCCTTCAAACTATAGTATATTTGTACCACAATCTAGACTCATGCAGGGATCCAAACAAGATATTAGGGTTGCTCTACGTCAGCTTAATAAACTGACGCTGACAGATGCCTACCGAGCCGAGGCAGCGCAGAGTATTGTTCAGGCTTTGCTGGCAACAGAGATGTGGCAGAAGGCACGTCGTATAGGTCTTTATGAGGCGTTGCCGGACGAGCCCAGCCTGCAGAGCCTTTTGGCGGCACCCGGGGATAAGGAGTTTTTCATCCCTCGAGTAGAGGATGCCGAGACTATCGCTTTCTATTCGTACAATCCGGAAAAACTGCAAGAGGGGGGAGCTTTTGGCATTAAAGAGCCTACTCAGGCTCGAGAAGATGCCGTAGATCCCATGCTCCTCGACCTAATCATCGTGCCGGGGGTAGCCTTTACAGCCGAGGGGGTGCGCCTCGGGCGTGGAAAAGCCTACTACGATCGCTTCCTACAAAAAGCCCCACAGGCTCAGTTGATAGGAGTTACTTTCCGTTATCGTTTATTACCAAGTTTGCCAAGTGACCCTTGGGATCATCTTATGGACTTAGTCCTCACAAATTGAGTATAATTATTCTACTTTCATCATATGGAAAATAGTACAAGATCTTTTACTTTAGACGCTACGTTGCCCGCTTATCCCTCGTTTATCGAAGGGATTCGTCGTGCTCCCGACCGCGGCTTCCGCTTGACGCCCGCACAAACACGTGTTGCTTTGCGCAACGCTCTTCGCTACGTGCCTCGTGAGTTACATGCTCAGTTGGCTCCCGAGTTCCTCGAAGAATTAAAAACTCGTGGTAAAATCTATGGTTACCGCTTCCGTCCGGAGGGGGACCTCAAGGCTACTTCGATAGATGATTACAAGGGCCGTTGTTTGGAAGGGAAGGCTTTCCAGGTTATGATTCAGAATAACCTTTCTTTCGATGTAGCTCTCTATCCCTATGAATTAGTAACCTATGGTGAGACGGGTCAGGTGTGCCAAAACTGGCTTCAGTACCGTCTCATCATCAAGTATCTAGAGCAACTAACTGAGAACGAAACACTCGTTATTGAGAGCGGTCACCCTCTAGGTTTGTTTGCTTCTCACCCCAGCGCACCCCGTGTTATCATCACAAACTCAATGATGGTTGGGCTCTACGACAACCTCAAAGATTGGGAGATTGCCGCTCAGATGGGGGTTGCCAACTATGGTCAGATGACCGCAGGAGGTTGGATGTACATTGGTCCGCAAGGGATTGTGCATGGCACCTTCAACACGCTGCTTAACGCAGGACGTATGCAACTTCACATCCCCACAGGGGGCAACTTGGCAGGCAAACTCTTCGTTACCAGCGGTCTCGGTGGTATGAGTGGTGCACAGCCTAAGGCTGCCGATATTGCCGGAGCTGTGAGCATTACCGCAGAGGTGGATTCGAGCCGTATCGATACACGTCACGGACAAGGCTGGGTAAAGCACCGCACCGAATGCCGCGAAGAGGCTTTCCGTATGGCACTCGAGGCGCAAAAGAAGGGCGAGGCTTGCTCTATTGCTTACCATGGTAACGTGGTGGATCTTTTGGACTACGCTATCGAAAAGAATATCCATATCGACCTCCTTTCTGACCAGACAAGCTGCCATGCTGTCTACGAAGGTGGCTACTGCCCCGTAACCCTCTCGTTTGAGGAACGCACTCGCCTTCTCAAAGAAGACCGTGCTAAGTTTGAAGAAGAGGTAGACAAAGGTTTGCACCGTCACTTCGAGGCTATCAAAGCACTCGTTGCCCGTGGTACCTACTTCTTCGACTATGGTAATGCCTTTATGAAGAGCTGCTTCGATGCCGGTATTACCGAGATCAGCCGTAATGGTGTAGACGATAAGGACGGCTTCATCTGGCCTAGCTATGTAGAAGACATTATGGGTCCCGAGCTATTCGACTACGGATATGGCCCCTTCCGTTGGGTATGCCTTACCAATAAGCCTGAGGATCTCCGCAAGACGGATGCCGCAGCTATGGAATGTATTAACCCCGATCGTCGTGAGCAAGACCGTGACAATTACATCTGGATCCGCGATGCAGAGAAAAACGAACTCGTGGTAGGAACACAAGCTCGTATCCTCTACCAAGATGCTGCCGGGCGTTTGGCTATTGCTTTGCGCTTCAACGAAATGGTGCGTAATGGCGAAGTAGGCCCCATCATGCTCGGGCGTGACCACCACGACGTGAGCGGTACGGACTCTCCTTTCCGCGAAACCTCCAATATCCGCGATGGTAGTAACGTAATGGCCGATATGGCTGTACAATGCTTTGCCGGTAATGCGGCTCGTGGTATGAGCCTTATTGCTTTGCACAATGGCGGTGGCGTAGGTATTGGTAAGTCTATCAATGGTGGATTTGGTATGGTACTCGATGGTAGTGAGCGCGTAGACAACATCCTTCGCTCGGCCATGACTTGGGACGTAATGGGCGGTGTAGCTCGTCGTGCTTGGGCTCGCAATGAGCACGCTATGGAGACGAGTGCCGAATTTAACAAGACGCACGCCGATGGCTACCATATCACCATGCCATTCCTTGCTGATGATGAGCTAATTAATTCTCTTATCCCCCTTAAGTAAGAGAATCGCTTAGATCAAAATAACCCTCGCACTGTGCGCCATTCTGAGGGAGACTAGTCCCCACCCAAGAGGAAGCGCATAGGTTGCGATAAACACTTCCCCCTAGAGAGTATGGAAATGCTCTTTAGGGGGATTTCTTTTTTCTCTCTGGGTGAAAAAGCGATCCCCTTCTGCTTGGAAGTGAGGGGCGAATCTGCCTGAGAAACAGAGAAAAATAGGCCTAGAGTGCGCACGTTTTAGACCTGTTTCGCTCCGCTTTTTGGCTGGTGAATGGCAGGCTTACAAGGGTTGGAGTTTCTTGGTTTCTTTTCTTTGTGTGGAGAGGTTTTTTCCTCTCGCCTTTGTCTTGCTCTAAGTGTTAAAGTAAGTCGAAGAAGTATAGGAAACCTCTTGCCGAGGAGATAAGTCAATTTGTTTTATATCTTTGCCCCCGGAACCAAGCGTTGTGTTCCCTAGAGAAATAAACCAAACCTTGTAGTATGAAGAAATTTGCATTAGCTCTTGTAGCTACCCTTTTCCTCGGAAGTCTTACAGTACAAAGTGTTAACGCTCAAACGAGACGAGGACACTATTTCCTTACGGGAGCCTCTCAGCTCTCCTTCCAGACCACGTTTAACTCAGGCTCGAGCGAAGAGTTCGTATTCTCCTTTTCACCCTCTTTTGGAGGCTTTGTTGCCGATAATTTGGCACTTGGCTTGAATGGAAATATATTCTACGTTTCCTCTGCAAGCTCTGTAGTTTACTCAGTCATGCCCACGATGACCTACTATTTCAATCAGGGGAAAAGCTTTATTCCCTATATTGGAGGCCAAGTAGGGTATGTAGGAGTATCTTCCTATGGTGTTAGCCTTAATGGCTTTGGCATGGGCGTTGGCGCTGGCGGTGTTTTGATGCTCAATAAGCATGTCGGTGTTAACCTGGGGCTTCAGTATCTCCACAGCAGATACCCCTCAAGATATCGCACGAATACATCTAACTCACTCACCACATCTATTGGTTTGACAACCTTCTTTTAACGTCTTCATCTGAGTGAAATCGTGTAGACCGAGAGTCTGCACTTCTCTAGGAAAATCTTTTATCTCCTAGGGTAATAGGTCTTCCTTCCTAATGCGTCGGGAAGGGAGACCTTTTTTTGTAGGGGAGTGGAGGGGAGGCCCTGCCTCTGTGTGGATGTTGTACCGGGGCTCGCAACGAGCACGCATGTCGGTAGCCTTTACTAGGTTACTAAGGAAAACATCTGACTTCCTTTGCCAATAGCTTGCGTTTTTGATTTTTTTTGTAGATTTGGCAGGACAGAACACACTGACAAAAAAGAAACATTATGCGTAGTACTCGAATTACAGCCTTAGGAATAGTTGTTTTCCTGTTCCTGCAAGCCGCCCTCTCTAGCTGTCTTCGTATAGGTGGCAAACCCAAATATGATATTGACGAAGATTCCCTCTTCTTTAGTCGAATGCCCCCACGCACCGAGACGGGTGCCAATATCGTTGCCTTTGAATTGGATGGCAAACCCTATGTCTTTCCCAAAGAGGGAATGCGTCAATCAATCTTTCAAGCTCCACCTTGGGTGTGTAATATGGAAAAGACGAAGATAAATGGCATTGTTGAAAGTGAAATCTTTTGGATGTCGTGGAGGAAGGGAAAGAAATACAATAATTCGTACTCTGCTATATGTATACATCTATCAGAGGAGAATGTAGATCAAGCGTCATTCGTGGCAAAAGGATATGTTATTTTAGGGGAATGGTCTTCTGAGGATAATGAGATTTCCTTTGAGGTGACTAAGCATGTCCCCTTGGAAGGTCTCATTTGTGGGCGTTTTTCTGGTGTGTTGAAACATGAAAGAGAAGATACCTATCAGCGAATAGAAAATGGTTTCTTTGACCTTAAGTACACAATAACTGAGGTATATTAGAGTATACAAACAACTAATGTTATGAATAAGAAAATACTATCAGTTGCTATTTTGCTGCTCTTTGTAATCCAGGCAATTAATGCCCAAGATTTTGCAAAATTAAGATGCAATCTAGATGCACCATTACAAGGACTCGACTTTAGTAAGATCCCCACGGGGATACTTGCCGAGCGAGCCGTGGAGCTCCTCCCCTTTGATGCCTATGATGGAGTATTGAGGGATAGTAATTACTCCGACTATTCCTCTCAAGCGATGCTCTATTTGTCTCTTGCCTCCTCTAGAGATGATATGCTCAAGGATATGTCTCCCGAGAGCTATTTGTCGATTATGAAAAAAGCTCCCAACGAAAGCTTGAGTTTATTACTCTTCCGTTATAGTACGCTTCGGGAGCAAGCTTATCAAGAGGGTTTGATCAAACGAAATGGCAATAGTCTATCTTTTATGAAGCCATCGTCACAACGGTTATACCAACAACGAGAGGTCTTCTCCTTAGCTCCCAAGCGAGTGGTTTGGGATACCTATGATGTGTCATTTGTATTACCGCCCAATTTAATTTGGAGTAATATGCAAGGTGAAATCAGAGACATAAGAATTCGCTTTGAAGAAAATGCTCCTTTTAAGGAGGTTAAGCCCTCACAACCCGTCTCTCATCATTACCAACGGGAGGGGATTCATCGTATCGTTTTTCAGATCAGACTCAAAGATGGACGCTCTCTGCAGAGTCAGACAAATATACAAATAGCTCTTCCCAAAGAACTGAAGTCCGGGTCAAGTACAACGAATTACATTCACAACGAAGTGCCTATTCCCTCAAAACGCAGAGTGCATAAAGGGGGAACTCTTCAGATTTGTTATGCAGATCCAACGGTTCGAAAACTGAGAAAGCCTGTGATCATTGCAGAGGGTTTTGAAGTCTCAAATCTAGGGCTTCAAGAGAATTGTACTCTAAATGATTTTATGAATATAACACTGTATTCTAAAAAGAAGAACCCATTTCCAGGGTTTGACATAGTTTACTTGGATTACAATTGCCCGACAGATGATATTTGGCGGAATGCAGAATTGATGCGTGATGCTATTCGTTGGGTGAATGAGCATAAGGAGGGTTCTGCTGAAAACATTGTGATGGGGTATAGTATGGGAGGGTTGGTCGCTGCCATTGCACTTCGTCAAATGGAGCTGGCAAACGAAGATCATGATACCAAGAAATATATCTCTCTGGACTCCCCTCATTGTGGAGCTACTGTTCCTTTTGCCGTATTTGCTGCTTATGATTATTTCTTTCCATTACTTCCCCAATCGCACTTGTATGCTCTTATAAAGAGCATTAATCCTAAAATCCAGACTTCTGTACTCAACTTGCAAGCTTTGCGAGAGGCTCCTGCTGTTCGTCAGATGGTTATCGCAGAAGGACGAGAGAAAGATCGTAGGGTTTATCTCGATTTTCAAAAAAAGTATAGAGAGCTAGGATTACCAACCAAAACGATCAATATTGCCTTTAGTAATTCTTCTCAAGAGGCAAAATACCCGAAGATAGAGGATAATAGATTATTAGATTTACAAGGAAAGGGGCATGCAGGACCTCTTATCCCCAAGGCGCTTTTAGATTGTCTTTTACAAGATTTTTCTCCTCCTCACTATATAAACATTATTCCCAAAACAACAGATCTCTCTCTTGATGTAAAGCTTCGATTGATAAATCGGTCAGATCCTGAGTTCGAGTGTGTGTGTAAGGTCAAGAGGAAAGCACTCGGCTTTCTCCCAACCGATTCTCCCTTGGATGGTTTCATGTGGAGTGTTAACTATCCGTATGATGAATATGGTGTCTCAGAGCGCTCAGTGTGTTCTACTTTGGGGATTAAATCCAATATGAACGTCAATGAGAAATATCTTTCTAGAGAGTTGTCCTTTGGGGATGGACTCTTATCAGGTATTCTTAACTGGTTCATTGGCGCAGTTAAATATGGTGTGTATATCACGAACTCAATTGGCTTTATCCCGAGATATAGTTCATTATATACACCTCTAGCAAGCGACTCAAAAGAATCTCCCTTTGACCGTTTTTACTGTATTCAAGCAGATACTTCTGCGGGGCACGAATACTTAAATCATTATCGGAGCGAATTGCAAAATGAATTGCTTGAGGAGGATTACCACGTAGAGGTTGAGGGTAGTAATGTCCTTAACAAAGAGATGATTGTCAAGATCAAGAATCCCCTTGCAAATGCTCGTTATGAGTTCTACGCCCACCCCAATCTAATGACAGATCAGTTAGATGCAACTTCTGCAAGAGTTGTTAGTCTGGTAGATCCCTCAAATTATCAAAATATCTATCTTTTCAAGAAGGTTTATGTGTGTGCAAAATCTACTAGAGAGGTAAATGGACACACCATTGTGGATAGTGTCGTACACCCCATATATAATGGTTCTCCACATAGTGATGACTTCGAGATAAAACAACTCTCGATGACTTTTAAATTGAGTGACAATCAGTGCTTACGCTATGCCATGCCTGCCGTATTGGTGAAGTGGAAAGGTCATGGAGACATTTTGAATGCCCACTGGAGATATAGTGATAGTAAACAGCCCATTACAACAGAAAATCGTGTCGGACAATCAAAAGATGGAGTAGTTAATACCTCGGGTAATGAGAACAAGATGTTGCTTGTCGGTGCCTTTGAAAAGGATCCTAAAACCGGCGGGGTGCGTAAAATGAACTCTTGGACCGGCTCTTTAGTGGGGGATGATGGACTCCCGTACCTCCCCGGAGGAGATGACTTCGAACCAGACCCTCCGGTGGCAGGGCCCGGTTATCCTCCAGGGTGGGAGAATGTTATTAAAAATGTTCCCGGGACGCCAAAGGTATATCTTTTTGTTCCCGCACTTCAATACCTGTCAGGATGGGATCAGGTTAAGCTAGAACTACAATTGGAGAATGAGGCTGGGGTTGGCGATTGGAGCAAGCCTTTTGTCCTTTCTCTCAAAAAGGAGGGAGAGGATGCCGGACTCAAACCCATCATAATCCCCTCTGTATTCCTCGAAGAGACCTCCACAATACGTTGGATCAATCACGAAAATGAATTTGTCAATCATCAAGATGGGGGTAAGTACTCATGGCTCGATCTGGAAATTGAGATGTTTGTCAAGGATCCGAGTGGCAGATTGCATCATCATGCCAAGGTTAAAACCAATCAAACCATAGATCTTAGATTCTTGGCTCCGGGGCATTACTTCGTCGAATTTGTTTGCAATGGCAAACGTTTTATGCAACATGTTATAAAGCAGTAAGACGCTTTCGTCTCTGTCCTCTTTGAAGAGGACAAATCCACTTCATGTAAATAGTGCATCTCCCCTTGGTCTCTTTATGATGATCTAAGGGGAGATGTTACGATATGAGGTGTGGGAGCCCTGGGTGGTGTGGGGGCAGAGGTGCCGAGTTTGGCACTAAAGCCCTATCTTTGTAAGGCGTTAGCAGAGTGTAATATAGTGAGTTATTGTTGTGGCAAAGAATGTAGTTGAGACCCCTCTGATGAAGCAATTTCTGCAGATAAAAGGGAAGCATCCGGATGCGATACTTCTCTTTAGGGTTGGCGATTTCTACGAAACCTTTCTAGAGGATGCCGTAGAGGCCTCGCGCATCTTGGGGATTACACTTACACGCCGGGCCAACGGCTCTGCACAGCATGTAGAGCTGGCAGGGTTCCCTCATCACGCCTTAGAGACGTACTTGCCACGCCTTGTGCGAGCCGGTAAGCGAGTGGCTATTTGCGACCAACTGGAGGACCCCAAGCAAACCAAAAAGCTGGTAAAGCGAGGGATTACAGAGTTGGTTACCCCCGGGGTTGCCGTTAGCGACAATGTTTTAGAGAACAAAGAAAACAACTACGTAGCTGCCGTCTCGTTTGCCAAAGAGCGTATGGGGGTTGCCTTTCTAGACCTCTCTACGGGCGAGTTTGCCACTACGGAGGGCAATGCAGCCCTTGTCGATAAATTACTCGCAGGCTACCGACCCAAAGAGATCCTTGTAGAGCGGAGTACACGCCTTCTCTACGATAGTCAACTCATCTACCGCACCTATATATTCGAGGCGGACGACTGGCTCTTTATCCCGAGCAACAATCAAGAGAGACTTCTACGCCATTTTGCCGTGCGCAACTTCAAAGGTTTCGGGCTTGAGGGTATGGAGTCCGCTCTCACTGCGGCAGGAGCCATTTTGCATTATCTAGACCTTACGCAGCACAACGAACTGGGGCACATTACCTCACTGCACCGCATAGATGAGGAGCAGTATGTGCGTATTGATGGCTTTACGGCACGTAGTTTGGAGCTTCTCTCCACGATGAATCCAGAGGGATGTAGTCTGAAAGATATTTTGGATCGCACCTATACGCCCATGGGGGCACGCCTCCTCCGTCAGTGGATTGCCTTCCCCCTCAAGAGTGTTGCAGCGATAGAGGAGCGGCAGTCGGTGGTACGAGCTTTGGTGGACGACGCCCAAGCGAGGTTTGTACTCGAGGAGCATTTGAGGGAGATGGGCGACCTAGAGCGCACCGCTTCTAAAGTATCTATGAAGCGTATTTCGCCTCGCGAGATGGTGCACCTAGCCGATGCCCTCACCGCTTTAGAGCCCATCAAAAAAGTGGCAGAAGAGAGTGCTTGTCCCTCCCTTCAGGCTTTAGGGAAAGAGTTGGCACCCTGTACTGAACTAAGAGACCGCATTCGATACGAATTAAATCCGGATGCCCCTCCCCTCGTAAATAGGGGCGGAGTGATCGCTACGGGCTACAACGAAGAGTTGGACGAGCTGAGGAGTCTTGCCTTCTCCGGCAAAGACTACTTGCTCTCCCTACAGCAGCGCGAGATCGAGCGTACGGGTATCACAAGTCTAAAGGTGGGCTTTAATAACGTCTTTGGCTACTACATAGAGGTGCGTAATACCCATAAAGATAGGGTGCCGCCCGAGTGGATTCGTAAGCAAACCCTTGTGAGTGCCGAGCGTTATATCACCGAAGAGCTCAAAGAATACGAAAGCAAAATCTTGGGGGCTGAGGAGCGGATTCTTGCTCTAGAGACGATGCTTTTTGCCGAGTTGGTGGACGATGCTCAACCTCAGGTTACGGCACTTCTCCGCAATAGTCATCTCCTTGCGATGCTCGATGTGCTTCGTTCTTTTGCAGAGGTAGGGGAGGCCTACAACTATTGCTGCCCGCAGGTGAACGATTCACTCGCGATAGATATAAAAGAGGGGCGCCACCCCGTAATTGAGCGTCAGCTACCTCAGGGCGAACCCTACATTGCCAACGATGTGCATTTGGACAATAACGACTGCCAAATCATGATCGTTACGGGGCCCAATATGAGTGGTAAAAGTGCCCTCCTCAGGCAGACTGCTCTTATTACCCTTATGGCACAAATCGGGAGCTTTGTACCGGCACGAGAGGCCTCTATTGGTTTGGTCGATAGCATTTTTACCCGAGTTGGGGCGAGCGACAATATCTCCATGGGAGAGTCTACCTTTATGGTAGAGATGCAAGAAGCTGCAAGCATTCTCAATAACTTAACCCCTCGGAGTTTGGTGCTTTTTGACGAGCTGGGGCGCGGTACGAGCACTTTCGACGGAGTCTCCATTGCGTGGGCTATTGTGGAGTATCTACACAATCATCCGGCACACCACCCCAAAACCCTTTTTGCCACCCACTACCACGAGCTTAACGAGCTGGCCAAAAAGCATCCGCGTGTACGCAACTACAACGTTTCGGCTCGGGAGGTTGAGGGTACCATGATCTTCCTTCGCAAGTTGGAGGAAGGGGGCAATGAGCATAGTTTTGGTATCCAAGTGGCTAAGCTTGCGGGGATGCCTCGGCAGATTGTGGAGCGTGCCCAGGTGGTGCTACAATGCCTAGAGAAGGAGCACGCCCAAGAGGAGTCTTGCACTTCGGCAGACGCCGAGAAAGCCATAGAGACGGCCGGACTCAAAGCGACCCACCACTCATCCGCCCCCTCTCGTGAGGACTTGGTGCAACTCTCTTTCTTTCAATTAGAAGACCCTCTACTCGTGGAGATTCGAGACGATCTCCTCGGTATCGACCTCAATAATCTGACCCCTCTAGAAGCACTCAATCGCCTCAACGAGATTAAGCAGAGACTATCCAAAATCTAATGTTGGAGACCTGTTCGCCTAGAAAAATCCTTGCCTTGCGTGCCGAGGAGGTACCCATCGTGGATGTGCGTTCTCCCGGGGAATTTTCTCGAGCCCATCTCTTGGGAGCCCATTCGCTCCCCCTTTTTTCTGACGAAGAGCGCGCTGCCGTTGGCACCCTCTACGCTCAAGAGGGGCGAGATGCTGCCGTGGAGTTGGGGCTGGAGTACGTAGGAGGTAAAATGCACTCCCTTGTACAGGAGGTCAAGAAGCTCGCCGGCGAGAGTGGGCGAATTGGCGTCTATTGCGCCCGAGGAGGTATGCGCAGCGAGGCGGTTGCATGGCTCCTTTCTATTGCCGGGCTATCGGTGTATCGTATGGAGGGAGGCTACCGCGCCTATCACCAGGAGATGATGCAGGAGCCTCTGCAATACGCTCTTATCGTATTGGGGGGAGCTACAGGCTGTGGCAAAACGGAGGTACTGAGCGAGCTTGCCGGCCTCGGTCAGCAGGTGGTAGACCTTGAGGGTTTGGCACGGCACCGCGGTTCCGTCTTTGGCGGGCATCCTGATCGGCCCCAGCCCTCGGGCGAGGAGTTCTTGAACCTCCTAGGCGAAGCCTTTTTGCCCCTAGACCCCAAGAGACCTGTATGGGTGGAGGGCGAGAGCGAAATGATAGGGCATTGTGCCCTTACGCCCGGCTTTTGGCAGAGGATGCAATCTGCACCCTTTGTTGAGTACGCTACCCCAAGAGAGGCTCGTGTGGAGCGCATCGTTGCCGAGTATGGCGTACTGGGCAAGGAGGCTTTGTTGCACGCTTTTGGGGTGATTCGCAAGCGTCTGGGGGCAGAGCGTTTTACGCAAGCTCGAGAGGCTGTAGAGGCAGGAGACCTCCATACGGCGGCTAGTCTCGCCCTTGTCTACTACGACAAGGCGTATGCCAAATGTGGTCAAACGGGTTCGTGGCAACACCCTGTTTGGCGTTATTTCCCAACAGAAGACAATCCTAAAATGGCAGCACGGGCTATTATTGCCCGGCTCGAATACCTACAATAAACACAATCCATTATGGTTTTACGAAATATCTTTTTTCTACTCCTTGCGGCGCTCCCCTTAGGGCAGTCTGCTGCTCAAGGGTTTGCTCCTAATCCCCTTGCCTTGGCGCGTGTGGATAGCTTGGTTCGTGCGAGCGAAGAGTCCGGAGTTGCGCGTTATTCTTTCGCGGTGCAGGATGTGAGTCAGGATACACTTTGGGCTGCCTATCGCCCCGAGGAGATGTGTACTCCAGCCTCCATTACCAAACTGTTTACTGCGGCTACGGCACTCGAGTCGCTGGGGGCGGACTATTCTTTTTGTACCGAATTGTACATGGAGGGAGAGCTGAAAGGTGGAGTGCTCTACGGCAATCTACTTGTGATAGGGAGCGGAGACCCCTCTATCGATTCTAAGTTCTTTGAGCAAGACAAAGAGCGCTGGCAGCAGAGTGTACTCCAGACCGTACAGGCAAAGGGTATCCGCAGAATAGAGGGGAATATCGTGATAGATGCCTCTCGCTTCGAGCGCATGGGCATTCACCCCCGTTGGGCTCCCGATGATCGTGGGGACTACTACGCCGCAGGGGTGTATGGCTTCAATTTGTACGACAATTGGCTCGATCTCTATTTCGCAACCGGGGGTGTAAAAGATAGCATCCGCCTTGTAGGTACCTACCCCAAAGGGGTTCAACTCACGCTCGACAATCGCCTAAAAGTAAACTGCAAAACGCAGGGTTGGGAGGGAGATGGTACCAACCTTGTAGAGCATCGCACGCTATTGGGCACGCTCCCTTGCAATAGAGAGAGTGTGCGTGTGGCTATAGATCTTCCGCATCCACCTCTGCATGCAGCTCGTTTGCTTCGTGCTACACTTGAGGGGCAGGGTGTTGAAATCTTGGGGCAAGAGGAGGCGCGTTTTGAGTCTTCCTCTCATCCTCGTACTCTGATAGGGCGTTACTACTCCCCCTCTTTGAGGGATCTTTGCCGAGAAATGAACTACCGAAGTCTCAATCACTATGCCGAAGCACTTTTCAAAGCCCTTGTAAAAGAGAATGGGGCCACTAGTGAGCAGGCTTGGCTTCGGGAGCAGGAGATCTTGAGCAGCTTGGGCGTACGTCTCTCTCCAAAGGCGCATCTCTACGATGGCTCGGGGCTCACTCGTGCCAATAGACTATCTGCCCAAGATATGGTAGCTTTGCTCGTGGGCGTCTCTACTAAGGCTCGTGGGAATACGCTTGATGCCTTTGCCCAATCGCTCCCCAGGGTGGGCCGGGAAGGCACGGTCAAAGGTTTTATGCCGGGAACTTCTCTTAAACTTTACTGCAAAAGCGGATCTATGAGAGGGGTGCAGACCTATGCCGGGTATCTTTACTACCAGAGGCGGGTGTATGCTGTAGCCCTTCTGGCCAATGGTTGTGCCAATAGAGCAAAGGTGCGCGGGGTGATGCAGCAATATATCGAGGGGCTCTTCCCTCCCAAATTCTAAGTATAAATCCCTAACCCTTTCACTTCTTGTGGACTATATTCAGATTATCGAACTTGTAGCAGCTGCCCTCGGGGTACTCTACCTTGTACTTGAGGTAAAGGCAAGTATGTGGCTCTGGCGGGTGGGGGTACTGCTCCCCTTGTTCTATATTTATATCTCATGGCAGAGCAAGGTGTACGGCAATATTATTGTCAATCTTTACTACCTCATTACCTCTATTTGGGGCTGGTGGCTCTGGGCAAGGCAGGGAAAAACTACGGAAGACGAAGGGGCAATTAGGAGTTTTGTACGGCAACAGCGAAAAAATCGGGTGCTTACTCTCGCCGCACTTCTTGGGGGAGTCGTGGCTTTGTCCTGTGCTCTGTTGCCTCTTTTTGCCTACCTGACGGATAGCCCCTATCCCCTATTGGATAGCATTGCCACCTGCTGTGGCTTTGTGGGGATGTGGCTATTGGCGAAGAAGTTCCTAGAGAATTGGTATTGTTGGATTGTCTCCAATGCGCTCTATTGTACGCTCTACTTCTTACAGGGTTTCTACATTACGGCCGCTTTTTTTGTCGTCTATACGGTTCTGGCCATTGTGGGGCTTATTCGCTGGAGTAAGCAAGCTGTACTCTAACTTTGCAGTATGAAGCATTATAGTCTTTCCCTCAATATCTTGCTGGCTCTCCTAGCTATTGCGGTGGCTACGCTGCCTGTGGTGCTATCGCAGCAACTGCACCGCAAGATGGTGGCGGACGAGCGAGCCAAAATGGAGTTGTGGGCGGAGGCAACGGAGGGGCTCGCTAGTGATGGTGAGCAGAATGCCCTCAATCTGATGCTCCATATCATACAAAGCAATGAGACCATACCTATACTCCTCGTGACCGATAGGGATTCGATTGTCTCTTTTAACAACATTTCTATTCCGGAGGGGCGCGATACTTCGGTGTTCCTGAGTCGTTATTTGGCTCAAGTGCGAGGAGGCTATCCGCCCATTGCCATAGACTTGGGTGCGGAGGGGTACCAATATCTCTACTATTCGGATAGCTCTACGCTGGAGAGTTTGACGCTCTTCCCTTGGCTGCAGGGCGTTGTTTTCATCCTCTTTGTCGGCATCGTGATTATCGCCGCCGTGTGGGCAAAGCGCAATGCACAAAACCGCCTTTGGGTAGGCCTCTCGAAGGAGACGGCACACCAGCTGGGTACGCCCATTTCGTCTCTCTTAGCATGGCTCGAATTGTTGCGGGCTGAGGGCATTGCAGAAGAGTCGCTTGTGGAGATGGACAAGGATGTGGAGCGCTTGCAGACCATTGCGCACCGATTCCAAAAAATAGGGTCGGAACCCCATTTCGAACGATGCGACCTTGCCGAAGAGGTGGCTGCCTCCGCTCGCTATATTTCCACGCGCATTAGCCGTGGGGTCACCCTCTTTTACGACTTCCCCTCGGAGCCGCTGCCGGTTATGCTTATCCCTGCTCTGTGGAGCTGGGTTATAGAGAATCTCGTGAAGAATGCCGTCGATGCCATGCAGGGTAAGGGAGAAATCACCATTGCCATAGAGCGTAGGGGCCATGTCGCCCTTATTGATATAACCGATACGGGTCGCGGTATCGCTCCTCGCCATCGCAGGCGCATCTTCAATCCCGGATTCACAACCAAGAGTCGCGGATGGGGCTTGGGCTTGTCGCTGGCTCGCCGCATTGTCGAGACCTATCACCATGGGCGTATTACGCTCTTGCGCAGTGAGGTCGGTATTGGCACCACATTTCGTATAAAAATCCCTCTTAATGACTAGTAAAATCTCGCTCAATGCCATGCGTTTCTATGCCTACCATGGCGTACTCCCTCAGGAGAAAAAGGTGGGCAATTGGTTCTCTGTAGATTTGGAGCTATCGGTCGATCTCGCTCGTGCTGCGCTCTCCGATCAACTCCAAGATACGCTTAACTATGCCGAGGTGTATGCGGCTGTGGAGGAGGAGATGGCTATCCCTTCGGAGCTGCTGGAGCATGCTGCAGGGCGTATCTTGCGGCGTATTCGTGGGCAGTTCCCCCAAGTGGAGGGGATTATGGTACGGCTGACGAAAGAGTATCCTCCCTTCAAAGGTCAAGTGGGAGGGGCTAGTGTCACCCTCTCCGAAGGCGTGTAGCTGCTCCGTCGCTCTCCTTCTCTTTTTCTTACCTTGTGTGACTTCGTGGACGAAGTCCGGTGTCTTTTGAATTTTTTCCACCCAAAAAACGAGGAAAGTATTGGGTGAAAAATTTCCCCTTTTCAGCCAAAAAAGAGGGGCATTTCTGCCCAAGAAAAATTTTTGTTTCGGGCAGAAACGGAAAAAGTTTTACCCTGTGGTTTTTTCTCCATCCAATTGATTCGCTTTCTACCTGCAATCTGTACCGTCTGCTACGTTCCCTTTGGGCAGAAAACAATTGCTATCTTTGTGGCATATAATTGTAAGAGAAGAAAGCAATGCAGAAACCCCGAAGAGTACTACTAAAGTTGAGCGGAGAGTCGCTCGCCGCCGGTTCCGGTCATGGTATAGATGATGCAAGACTGGCCGCTTATGCCCAAGAGATCGCTCAAGAGGCAGCCCGTGGTTGCCAAATAGGTATCGTGATAGGCGGAGGCAATATCTTTAGAGGAATGAGTGGCGCCGCACGTGGATTCGATCGAACGACGGGCGACCAAATGGGGATGCTTGCCACCGTAATCAATGCACTCGCTCTAGGCTCAGCCCTCAAGGCTATTGGCTGCAAGGCTATCGTATACACGGCTATTCGCATGGAGCCGGTGGCTCGCTTCTACAGTTCGCATGAGGCAATAGAAAAGCTAGAAGAGGGATATGTGGCTCTCTTCGCCGGTGGTACGGGTAATCCTTTCTTCACAACGGATACTGCTTCTGCCCTACGTGCGGTGGAAATCAAGGCAGACTACCTACTCAAAGGCACGCGTGTGGATGGTATCTATACTGCCGATCCCGAGCGAGACCCAACAGCGACACGCTTCGACGAAATAACCTTTGACGAAGTCTATACACGCAATCTTAAGGTAATGGATCTTACCGCTATGACCCTCTGCAAAGAGAACAATCTCCCGATTATGGTGTTTGATATGGATACCCCCGGCAACCTATCCAAACTACTCGGTGGAGACCCGATAGGTACCCTTGTACATAACTAACAAATACACATTCCCCCAACAATAGAAAATATGAGTGACGTAAAGCAATATCAACAGCAGGCAGAAGCAGGGATGCAAAATGCCATTGAGTACCTCGACGAAAAGCTCGCACACATACGTGCCGGCAAAGCCAATCCCAAGATACTCGACGACATTATGGTGTCTTACTATGGCACGATGACTCCCCTCAATCAGGTCGGTACCGTGACCGTACCCGATGCCCGTACTATCGTTATTACACCTTGGGAGAAGAAGATTATCAAGGATATTGAGAAGGCCATTATCGACTCTCCCCTTGGGATCATGCCCGAGAATAATGGCGATCTTATCCGCATTGGCATTCCCCCTCTTACCGAAGAGCGTCGTAAAATGCTCGTAAAGCAGGTAAAGGGTGAGGTAGAAGAGGCAAAAATAAGCGTGCGTAATGCGCGCCGCGATGCCATAGATGCCGTTAAGAAGAGCGTAAAGGCAGACGGTACTCCCGAAGATGTGGCCAAGGATGCCGAGGCAGCTATCCAGAAGCTCCACGATAAGTATATCTCTCGCTGCGACGAGCTTTTCGCCGCTAAGGAGAAAGAAATCCTTACCGTTTGATTTAGATCTTAGAGATGCAACGGCGGGGCAAGAGGCTTGAAGCCTTCCTCCTATGAGGGAACTTTAGCCCCCGAGGCTTCTTCTCTAACGTCTAACAATTAGAATGACAGGGCTCGTACTTCGCTGCGTTGGCAATCTGTGTCGAGTACTACTCGATGGTGACGGAGGAGAGTGTGATGCTCTCGTTAAGGGGAATTTGCGGCTCAAAGGGATCCGCTCTACCAACCCCGTAGTAGTGGGGGATAGGGTAGAGTTGCAGCCTACTCGGGAGGATCTAGAGCACCCCTACTACATTACTGCGATCTGCCCTAGGCGTAACTACATCATCCGCAAGGCTTCCAACCTCTCTAAGGAGTCGCATATACTTGCGGCCAATATAGATGTGGCTTTGCTCGTGGTTACGATGATACAACCCGAGACAAGCTTTACTTTTGTCGATCGTTTTTTGGCAACAGCGGAGGCGTATGATATCCCCGTTGTTTTGCTTTTTAATAAGATAGACCTCTACGGAGAGGCGGAGAATAAGCGGCTAGCCGAGTGGCAAGCGATTTACACTCCCTTGGGGTATCCTACCCTCTCCATCTCGGCAACCGAAGGGATAGGTCTGGAGGAGGTCTGGAAGCACATTGCCGGGCGTATTGTGCTCCTCAGCGGGCACTCCGGAGTGGGCAAGAGTAGTCTTATCAATGCCCTGCTCCCCGGCTCTTCTTTGCGTACCCACAGCATCAGTTTGGCTCATGGTACGGGTATGCATACCACTACTTATAGCGCTATGATTCCCCTTGCTGCAGAGCGTGGTGGTGGGTATCTTATCGACTCTCCCGGCATCAAAGGTTTTGGCACGTTGGAGATGAATGAGCGCAACGCACATCACTATTTCCGGGAGTTTTTTGCCCTAAGTGAAGGGTGCCGATTCGGTAATTGTACCCACATCAATGAGCCTGGGTGTGCCGTCTTGTCCGCTCTAGAGCGAGGCGAGATTGCCCCCTCACGTTACGTGAGTTATTTGGGTATTTTGGGGGATGAAGAGGGCGGTAAGTATCGCCCGGAGCAGTGATCTTTTTACCGATTCTCCCCCTCTCCTTCCCTCTCTCTTACTGAGAGGGGCAGAGTAATATGACAAAGCAATATGAAAAAGAAGTCAACAAAATCTACAACGACATCCGGACGGCGCAAAACAGTAGCGCGCAAGTCGGGTACTAAACGGCTTGCACGGAATAAGCGTCTCTCGGGTCATAAGATTGTGGATAGCATCATAGATTATTTTACTCGCCACCCTCGCGAGGTGGTAAACTACAAGTCCGTAGCCGCAAGTCTGGGCTTTACCACCATGTCTGAGAAGCAATTTGTGGTGCGTACGCTGGAGTCTCTCGTAGAGCAGGGTATGCTCACACAAGTGGAGATTGGGCGTTACCGCTACCAAGTGGGCGCCGAAATGCTGGAGGGCGTCTTCGAGTCTCGCCGGAATTATTGCGTGGTGGTGCCCGACGATGAGAGCCCGGAGGTTATCATTTCTGATAGAAATAATCCGGAGCATGCGCTGGCGGGAGACCGAGTGCGCGTGGCTCTTTTCCCGCTCAAGGCGCGCCGCACTCGCACGGGGCAGGTAGTGGAGGTCTTGCAGCGCCGCCGCTCTACCTATGTAGGTCGTGTGGTGATTACGAAAGGTTTTGCCTATCTGCATACCGAAGATCGTGCCCTCGATAGCCGCATCCTGCTCCCCCGAGAGGCGTTGGCAGGGGCTAAAAACAACGACAAGGCCATTGTGCGAATCGTACATTGGGGCGCACGAGAACCCGAGCCTACGGGCGAAGTGGTAGAGGTCTTGGGAGCAGCCGGGAACAACAATACCGAGATGCATGCTATCCTGGCAGAGTACGATCTCCCCTATTCCTACCCCGAAGAGGCCGAAGAGGCTGCGCGTCAGATCCCCTCAGAGATCCCCAGTGAGGAGATGGCAAAGAGGGAGGATTTTAGAGAAGTCTTCACGCTTACCATAGACCCTGCCGATGCCAAAGACTTTGACGACGCCCTCTCGTGGCGTAAGTTAGAGGGCGGCCTTGTGGAGGTAGGTGTGCATATTGCGGACGTAAGCTACTATGTAACCCCGGGGAGCGTGATTGACAAGGAGGCTTATGAGCGAGCTACAAGTATCTATCTTGTAGACCGTACGATCCCCATGTTGCCGGAGCGGCTCTGTAACGATTTGTGCAGCCTTCGCCCCAACGAGGTGCGCCTTGCCTTCTCGTGTGTATTCGTGCTTAACGAAGTGGCTGAGGTGCAGTCGTATCGTATTGGGCGTACCATCATAGAGAGCAACCGGCGCTATGCCTACGAAGAGGCGCAGCAAGTGATTGACACGAAGGAGGGCGACGATGCCGAGGTTATCCTCTCACTGCATAGTCTCGCACAGCTCCTTCGGAAGCGTCGCTTTGCCCAAGGGGCAATCAACTTCTCGAGTCAGGAGGTACAGTTTGTACTCGATGCCGAGGGGCGTCCTGTAGATGTAATGGCTCGCCCTCATGGCACAGCCAACGAACTTATTGAGGAGTTTATGCTCCTTGCCAATAGAACGGTCGCTACCGAGTTTGGCAAAAAGCAACGCAATAGTAATGGGGACGCCAAGACCTTTATATACCGCATCCACGACCTCCCCGATGGGGATAAACTGAATCAGATGGGGGCGTTTATTCGTCGCTTTGGCTACCAGTTCAAAAACGCTACCGAGGCTAGCGCCATTAGCAAGAACCTCAATGCCGTGATTGAGGCTTCGCAAGACAAGCCCGAGGCAACACTCATCCAAACGATGGCTGTACGCACGATGGCTCGAGCTGAGTACAGTACAGAAAATATCGGGCACTACGGGCTGGCTTTTGAGTATTACACCCATTTTACTTCGCCTATCCGCCGTTATCCCGACCTTTTGGTGCATCGTCTTGTTGCGCGCTACATGGCAGGCGAGGGCAGTGTGCCGCAAGCCGAGTACGAGGCGTATGCTCAACATTGTAGCGATCAGGAGCAAGTGGCCGCCAAAGCCGAGCGAGACTCCGTGCGTTACAAGCAGGTAGAGTATATGAGTACGCGCTTAGGCAAAGTATTTGATGGGGTTATCTCCAATGTGGCGGAGTGGGGGTTCTATGTGGAACTAACCCATTCGCATTGTGAGGGGTTAGTGCCGATGCGACTTCTTAATGACGACTTCTACGACTACGACGAGAAGAATTTTGCCCTTGTGGGTCGGCGGTATAGACGTAAGTTTACCCTGGGAGATACGGTGCGCGTACGTGCCATCCATAGCGACTTTGAGCGTCGGCAAATCGATTTTGAATTGGTAGATTAGCCCCCTTTCACTCTGTATGATTACCCTATTAGGGATGCTACCCGAGGAGCTTACCGGCTTTGCTCTCTCCATAGGGATGCCTAAGTTTGCAGGTCGGCAGTTGGCAGATTGGATCTACAACAAACGCGTCACATCCTTTGACGAAATGACCAATATCTCCCTTCGCCACCGCGCTTTGCTGCAAGAGAAAGCAACGATAGGGCGAAAGGCTCCTGTAGCACGAGCCGACTCCAAAGACGGTACGCGCAAGTTCCTCTTTGCCGTGGGAGATGGGGCGCAGTACGTGGAGAGTGTTTACATCCCCGAGGGGGATCGGGCTACGCTGTGCGTCTCCTCCCAAATCGGATGCAAGATGGATTGCCTCTTTTGTATGACCGGGAAGCAGGGATTCAAGGGTAACCTTACCCCTGCCGAGATTGTAAATCAAATCCTCTCCATACCCGATAGTGACAAGCTTACCAATATCGTTTATATGGGAATGGGGGAGCCGCTCGACAATGTGGAGGCCGTACTCAAGAGCATTGCCTGTCTTACGCATCCCTCGGGGTTGGCCATGAGCCCCAAGAGAATCACGTTATCGTCTATCGGATTGGAACCGGGGCTTTCTAAGTTCTTGGAGCAATGCTCTTGTCACCTTGCGATTAGTTTGCATAATGCCCTCCCCGAGGAGCGACTCTCGATGATGCCCATAGAGCGAGCCATGCCTATAGAGAAAACGATAGAGACGCTCAAGCAGTATAACTTCTCGGGGCAGCGTAGACTTACTTTTGAGTACATCGTTTTCGGGGGGCTTAACGACGATATCGCCCATGCCAAAGCACTCCTGCGGCTTATCCGTCCTCTCGAGTGTCACATCAATCTGATCCGTTACCATCGTATCCCTAATGTGGCTTTGCCCTCTTCCCAAGAGGAGCGAATGCAACGCTTTGCAGACTATCTCAACGGGGCGGGAGTACCTACAACGATACGAGCTTCGCGAGGGGAAGACATCGCCGCCGCCTGCGGAATGCTCTCGGCACAGCATCAGACGAAATGAGCCCTTTAGAGGGGTGTGAAAAGAGATTTTTTGTCATAAAGGCTAGCCAATATAAGGGAATTGATTAGTTTTGTTCTCACGAATTTGGCAAATGGTAATCATGCATAAGGCTTTACAGCAACTCGCCCTCTTGGTGGCATTCGTCGTTTTATGTCCTACGATGGCGTGGGCGCAAACCGATGTCGTGCGCTACTCCGCTACCGAATACCAAGACCGAGGTGTTGTGTACTACCTGCCTAAGAGCCAGTTGGATATTGCTCTAAGGGTTGTAAAGACAACGGTGACTCCGGGAGAATTTTCGGAGTATGCCCCGCTTCTTCTTGGGCAGAAAGTGGCTACCGAATTGACCGTATCGTATGAGATTGAGTCGGCAGAAGTTCGTTCGTTGGGAGTCCCCGACGAAAACTATAGTTACCTGGTGGAGTTTAAGGCAGCACAGCCCTATAGCTACGTCTCGCTGACCAAAAATGGAATACTATCGGGTATCAACGGCTATTCTATGCCCCTACAAGAGGAGGTTGCATCTCCGCCGTTTGCCCCTAGGCAAGAGGGCGTAGATCCCTTGCTCCCTCGGGAGTTCGCTTTGGCTACATCGCGTGCCAAGAAGGCTCAAATTGCCGCCAATCATCTTTTTTCCCTTCGTGAAGATCTTATGAGTCTGCTCTCGGGGAAGGCCGAGTTTGCCCCCCGTGAAGGAGACGCCTACACCTTAGCTGTTTCTCGCCTTGAGGGGCAAATTGCAACAGTGGAGCGTCTTTTTGTGGGGACAACGGAGAGAGAATCCCTTACGCAACACTACAAAGTGGAGCCGGAGGAGGAGATAAACCACCGCACCATCGCTCGCTTTTCTCCCGTCGTGGGACTACTGCCTGCAACGAGCCGTGAGGGCGAAGCGATTACCCTAGACCTGAAGGCAACGCGGCGAGCCCCCTTGCTCTCCCCCGAGGAGCTGGCAAAACAGGAGCGGAAGTTGCATGGTATCATATATAACTTGCCGGGGAGTGCTACTGCTCGGCTCCATAAGGGCTCTCGCCTTCTTGCCGAGGCGGAGTTGCCCATTACTCAGTTTGGCACGCGGGCTTCGCTCGCTAATCAGATTCCGAAGAGCAAAGACAATATCTTTTCCATCCTCTTTGATACGGATACGGGGGCTTTGCTTGGTATCAATCCACTAGCAATGCCCATGCCATAGGGTACGTGTAAATACAAAATCATTAATCATATTAATCCTAGTAACCAGTATGTTCAAAAATCATCCGAAAGGACTTGTAGCGGCAGCCCTTAGTAACATGGGGGAACGCTTTGGCTACTACATTATGAACGCAGTGCTACTGCTATTCCTCTGCTCCAAGTTTGGGTTGGACGACACCACGAGTGGTGTGATCTACTCTGTCTTCTACGCATTGATCTACATCCTCAGCCTTGTTGGGGGGATTGTTGCCGATAGAACGCAGAATTATAAGGCAACGATCATCTCAGGTCTTTCCGTTATGACGTTGGGGTACGTCTTGATCTCTATCCCCATCATGTCTACATCCGACAACATCAGCTGGCTGCTCCCCTTCACTTGCTTTGCTCTGTTGCTCATCGCATTTGGTAATGGGCTTTTCAAGGGCAACCTGCAAGCCATTGTGGGTCAGATGTACGACGACTTGGAAACCGAGGCTGCCAAAGAGGGAGAAGAAGCGCTCCGTCTTGCTAAGGGTAAGCGCGACTCCGGATTCCAGATTTTCTACGTTTTCATCAACATCGGTGGTCTCATTGCTCCCTTCGTTGCACCTCTTTTGAGAAGCTGGTGGCTCGGAGTTCATGGCTTGACTTACAACGCAAGTTTGCCCGAATTGTGCCATAAGTTTATCAATACCGGTGGCAACTTGGTAGGACAAGATTTGGACAATATCACCAAGTTGGTTTCCGAAGTTGGTGGATCTGAAGTTACTCTTGAATTCTGCCAAAGATACCTAGACATCTTCAACGCCGGGGTGCACTACTCGTTTATTGCATCGGTTGTTGCTATGCTTATCTCTATGGTGATTTTCGTTGTAACAAAGAAGCAATTGCCTAATCCTACTAAGAAGGAAGCACAAAAGGCAGTAGACTATACACCCGAAGAAAAGGCTGCTATGGCCTCTGAGATTAAGCGTCGTTTGTATGCTCTCTTTGCTGTATTGGGTGTTGCCATCTTCTTCTGGTTCTCTTTCCACCAAAACGGACAATCACTCTCTGTTTTTGCTCGCGACTTTATCGTAACCTCTTCTATTCCCCCCGAAATTTGGCAGGCTGTGAATCCCTTCTTCGTGATTGTACTCACACCGATCATCATGGCCATCTTTGGGGCGCTCGCACGCAAGGGCAAGAGCATCTCTACCCCTCGTAAGATTGCTATCGGTATGGCTATCGCTGCCATTGCCTATGTATTCTTGGCCATCTTGTCTATGATCCAAGGATTCCCCTCGGGCGACGAATTCCGCGCAATGGACCATACGGCTCAAAATGCCATGAAGTCCGGAGCATGGGTGCTCATCGTTACCTATTTCTTCCTTACGGTGGCAGAGCTCTTTATCTCGCCTCTAGGGTTGTCGTTTGTATCTAAGGTGGCTCCCAAGCACTTGCAGGGTTTGTGCCAAGGTTTGTGGCTCGGTGCAACTGCCATCGGTAACCTGCTTATTTGGATTGGCCCGTTGATGTACAACAAGATCCCCCTCTGGCAGTGCTGGACAGTATTTGCTATTGTCTGCCTCATCTCTATGGGAATCATGTTGGCCATGGTTAAGTGGCTTGAGCGTGTAGCTCGCTAATCCCCATCCTATTTCTCTTCATTGAGAATGGCCCCTGCCCTCCGTATGTGAGAGGCAGGGGTTACTTGTTTCAGGGGGTGCGGCTCTCTGCCAACGTAGAGCCCCTGCATTTCTCCTTCGTCTGCAGCCTAATTTCTCTTGAGATATAGGCTGTTTTTTATTCCGATTCTGACTGAGAAATCGCGAGATTTCACCCTGCAACGACGGACATTTCTGGGCGGATTCTAACTTTTTATTGGCGGAAAATACTTCTCTATCCGCACCATTATTGCAACACTTTTGCTACTTTTGGGTGCCTTTATAGGCGAAGATTTTTTGGAAAGCAGGCGGAGAGTTCCCTCCAAGAGTGGTGATGGAGCTTTCTTTTCTGAGAGAGAAGAGTTATACAAATGAAAGTAGGATTATTTATCCCTTGCTACGTCAATGCAGTCTATCCTCAGGTAGGTATTGCTACCTATAGGCTGTTAGAGTCCTTGGGCTTAGACGTGCATTACCCCCTAAACCAAACCTGTTGTGGGCAACCTATGGCGAATGCAGGCTACGAGCCTAAAGCCCGTCACTTGGCAGAGCGATTTGAGGAGCTTTTTGCCTCTCACGATGTAATCGTTGGGCCATCAGCCAGCTGCGTTGCCTTTGTAAAGGAGAATTACCCCCACATACTCCACGAGGGAGACCATCGGTGTCAGGCTCCAGGGAAGATTCGTGATGTGATAGAGTTTTTGCATGACGACCTTAAAGTGACCTCGCTGCCCTCACGTTTCCCACACTGTGTAAGTCTGCATAATAGTTGTCATGGCGTGCGAGAGTTGGGGCTTTCTACCCCGAGTGAGCGCAATGTTCCCTATCAAAATAAAATACGCAACCTACTAGAGCTGGTACAAGGCATTGCCATTGTAGAGCCTAAGCGCATAGATGAGTGTTGTGGCTTCGGGGGTATGTTTGCCGTAGAAGAGCCAGCCGTTTCTGCCTGTATGGGGCGAGACAAAGTGCGGGATCACATGCAGACAGGTGCCGAGTACATCACCGGTTCGGATAGTTCGTGCCTAATGCACATGCAGGGAGTAATAGATAGGGAGCAACTATCCATCCAAACCATTCATGCCATTGAGATATTAGCAGCAAACCTATGAGTACATCACATGCAAAGGCTGCGGCTACGTTTCTAGAGAATCGTCCGCGTGTAGCTTGGCACGACCAAGCCCTATGGTTCGTACGAGAGAAGCGGGATAAGATGAGCCATGCAGTGCCCGAGTGGGAAGAATTACGCCAAATGGCGCACGACCTAAAACGATACAATATAACGCACCTTGCCGAGCTACTGCAGCAGTTTGAGGCGAATGCACAGAAGAATGGAGTAGTGGTACACTGGGCAGCTGATGCGGAGGAGCATAACCGCATTGTGCACGAGTTGCTACAGAGCCACAAGGTGCATTGCCTAGTCAAAAGTAAGTCAATGCTCTGTGAGGAGTGTGGGCTTAATGAGTACCTTCTAGAGCGAGGGATTGACGTGGTAGAGTCTGATCTAGGGGAGCGTATTTTGCAGTTAATGCACGCTAAACCTAGCCATATTGTACTCCCAGCTATCCACATTAAGCGTGAGGAGGTAGGCGAGCTATTCGAGCGAGAAATGGGCACGGAAAAGGGTAATTCAGACCCTACCTACTTGACCCATGCTGCCCGTAAAAATCTCCGTAACTACTTTCTACATGCCGACGCAGCAATGACGGGCGGCAACTTTGCTGTGGCTTCTACGGGAGAGGTGGTCGTCTGCACCAATGAGGGGAATGCCGATATGGGTATGGCTTGTCAGAAGCTCAATATCTGTTCGTTTGGTATAGAAAAGGTCGTTACCAACCTATCAGCCCTAGGGGTTTTCACACGATTGCTGGCACGTTCTGCCACGGGACAACCCACTACTACCTACACATCCTCTTTCCGTACACCCCAGAAGGGGGGCGAGCTGCACTTTATTATCGTGGATAATGGGCGCACTGAGATGCTTGCCAATCGAGAGCACGAGAAGATGCTTCACTGTATTCGTTGCGGTGCTTGCATGAATACGTGCCCTGTGTATCGCCGCTCAGGAGGCTACTCTTACAGCTACTTTATCCCAGGGCCTCTGGGTATAAATCTAGGTATGCTGCGTGACCCCAAACGCTATAGTGGCAATGTATCTGCCTGTTCGCTCTGCCTCTCGTGCAGTAATGTTTGCCCCGTGAAGATAGACTTAGGGGAGCAAATCTACCGATGGCGGCAGCAGATGGATGCCCTAGGAGTAGCCAATCCCGAAAAGAAATGGATGTCAAAAGGGATGAAGTTTCTTATGGATGCACCCTCGCTTTTCAACACAGCACTCCGTATGGCTCCCATTGTAAACAAGATGCCTCGTCCCCTAATTTACAATAGGCTTAACGCTTGGGGAGAGGCTCGTGACCTGCCTAAATTTGCCCGAGAGTCTTTCAATGATTGGTGGAAGCGTACGCACAAGACTAAATAGCATACCCTATGGACAGTAAAAGCAAGATACTAGATAATATACGCCGCAATAGCCCACAGGCGGTACCCTACCCCGATATAGAGCATTTTGTAGCCGTTGCATACCCCGATAAGGTAGAGCAATTTATCCAGATGGTAGCGGCTGTTGGCGGACGGGCAGAAGTGTTGGCTCCCGATGCTGATATAGCGGCTACCATACAAGCACTTTACCCTGAGGCAACACGCTTCATAAGTAATTTAGAGCTGCCAGGGCTGCCTGTAACGCACCCCAAAGAGGTGGCTACTGCCGAGGCTATGAACGGTACCGATGTCACCATTCTAGCCTCTCCCTTGGGCGTTTGTGAGAACGCGTGTCTTTGGGTAGAGCAGACAGAGGAGTGGCGTGCTCAGTTCTTTATCTCGGAGAATTTGGTCTTTATCGTAGAGCGCACAGCCCTTGTCAATAATATGCACGAGGCTTATAAAAAGGTAGAGGAGATGGCACCTCGTACTCCCTATTCAGGCTTTATTAGTGGTCCTAGTAAGACAGCCGATATAGAGCAAGCCCTTGTAATGGGGGCGCATGGAGCCAGAGGCGTTGTGGTTTTGATTCGCTAAGGACGCTCCTTTTTATCCTATAGAAAAAGGGTGTACAGCCAATAGTGTCCTAAACGTTTTTGGCGGGCGATGGGTGTAAGATAGCTGTCAAGCGAGTCAATCGCCCCTTGACATTTGCGGTAAAAACGGGGGTATCCCCCCCTATGCTATTTCGGGCTTGTCTGGAGGTGGTGAGAACGGCTCATTTATCCACTGAATTGAAAAGTTGCCTAATGGCAAGAATGCCAAGTCGTTGGCTCGGGTCGTCAATCGGAGTTTGGCTTACTTCAAGAGGATGGGATTGTTGTATTCCATAACGACGGACAACGGATCGGAAATTATGGCTTTTAGATCCATTGAGAGGGCACTCCGTGTTCCCGTCTTTTTTGCCAAACCCTACTGTTCTACAGACAAGCCCCATGTTGAATTGCTCAACAAACTCATTCGACAATACATACCCAAAGGAACTTCGTTCAAAGACATCGATGACAAGCAAATACGAAATATCAGGAGACTCCTAAACAACAGACCGGGGAAAAGTTTGGACTTTAAATCCCCGAATGAAGTACTAGCATTACTTTTGTCATACCGTTGCACTTGATGCTGGAATCTGCATTGGAGAAGTATTTGTCCATATAAAAATAAATACTATCTTTGTCTCGTAAAGAGGACCGACCATGGACACAACGGTGAAAAATACAACGCAGCCCTCGTACACAAATTAAATAATAGGAAGAAGAGTTTTGTGCTCTAAGAATTGATATTTTCATCCTCTTTTCTCCGAGCATTCTCCCCCTCGAGGTATCGGAGGAATAGAGGCGGAAAGATAAAATAGAAATAGATTAATCACTTAAAACTACAAGTACTATGAACAAAATGAAAACATGGATGTCCCTACTGGTTACCGTAGCTTCGCTCGCTTTGATGGGTGTGGCTTGCTCTGGATGTGATCCTAAGAATGGAGGTGGTAACGATCCGGATCCTAATGGGGCGACAGGAATTACCCTCAGTGCCACTGAGATGACCCTCATGGTCAATGAAACTAAACAACTCACGGCTGTACTCAATGCCGAGGCCAAAATTAAATTTGTTACTTGGTCTTCGGACAACGAGAGTGTTGTTTCTGTTACCCCCGATGGTACCATAGCGGGGATATCAGAGGGGAAGGCAAAGATCACAGCTTCTGCCGGATCTGCTCGTGCCGTGTGTAAGGTACAAGTAAAAGGAGTGAAGAAGCTTGAGCCTATTGATGTTACAATGACCGGAGAAATAGATCATGAAACGCACACTCCTGGGCAAAGTGGCTCAGTAAGCTTCAATCGTTTCCCTGCCTCTGTTGCCGAGTTCAAGGAGGTGCGTGAGAAAATCGGGAAGGAGCCTCAGGGCGCTGTAGCTTTGGAAGTTATGGCTATGGAAATGTACCGCCGCGATCGCAATGTTGGTACTGAATGTCTTAAGTGGTGCAATACGTCTACCAACACGAATGCCTGCCTAGGGCAACTTAAAGAGACTTTTGGCAAGGATGTAAACTATGCTCGTCCCTATCAGATGGCTGCATTCTTAGAGGGAGCTACTCCAGACAATGGCTATAAACCTAATGAACCCTACACGGTAACAATAGATGTTCGTGAGAATAGACCTTACGAATATTCGAAGATTTACCAGGCAAATGTTCTTACTTTCTGGATTCATTGTGGGGGTGCAAGGTCTGGTACAAAGAGGAGTATTCAAGTCGTTAAAACGGCGAAAAAAGATGAAGTGAGCAAGGACCCATATTTTGTTGTTTTTAATTGCCCTGATCTCTACACTCAAGTGGAAGAGGTTAGTTTTAAGACTCCTTTTGAAGGCCTGAAGTAAGGATTTACCACTCTAGGGGGGGGAGAAAGCCTTTCCGGAGAGGGTGGTTTTAGTAGACGGGAAACCGAGAAGAGCGCTTCTTTTGCTCCTATCGGTTTCCCTTTTTGTCTCTTTCTGTACTTTTGTGTCCCAGGATGAGATACAAACAATACACTTTTACCTTGAGCCACGAGGCCCATGCTGCCGAGTGGGACGCCTCGATTTATCTTCCAATTCTGAGCCAAAGTCTGGCAGATATTGGCTTCGAAACCTTTGAAGAGTACCCCGAGGAGGGACGTCTCATAGGCTATGTGAGTGAACGCTTTTTCGCCGCTCTCCCTAGCGAAGGTGTGTGGTCTTTGGAGTTTCTCCCCTTGTCTTTTACCTATACTTCTTTGGATTGTGCCAGTGAGAATTGGAATAGCCGTTGGGAAACGGAGAGCTTTACCCCGCTGGCTCTGGGTCAAGAGTTGTATGTGCGGGCGCCCTATCACACCCCCTCGACTGCCGTCCGTGAGTTGCTGCTAGAGCCGCGTTGTGCCTTTGGTAGTGGGGCGCATCATACAACGCAGATGATGCTCTCCCTTCTTCTTGAGAAGCGCTCGTATCTTGTTCATGCACGTGTGCTGGATGTAGGGTGCGGTACCGGGGTCTTGGGGATTGCTACAGCCCTCTTGGGGGCTGATTGTGTCGCTTTTGTGGATATTGACGCCACAGCCGTAGAGAATGCCCGGCATAATGCGGAGCTGAATGGACTCACCATCCCCTGTTCTTTTTACGAAGGAATACTAGAAGAATTGGTCTTGGGCGAACGCTCATTTGACTGCCTTGTAGCCAACATTCACCGCAATATCATACTGCACGACCTGCCTCGATATAAAACACTTTTGTCCCCCGGAGGCCTTTTGTTGGTGAGTGGGTTCTATGCCGGAGAAGACGAGCAGATCATCACCACCGCCCTAGAGCAGAGCGGTTTTGCTCCTAGAGGACGAAAAGAGAGTGGCGAATGGGTGGCTCTCTCTTTTGCCTCCCCTTGTTGCTGATGTAAACGAAATGACCCCACAGCAACAGAACATTGCTATGGGGCCAACAATTGGATTCAGGTGAGAAGTCTTTCCCGGATGCTTATGCTTCGGGGATGTTCTTCAGTACCTCTACAAGGTGACGCCAGAATAGGTCTACGGTGGCGATCTCCATCTTTTCTACGGGAGAGTGAACGTCGCGTAGCGTAGGACCAAACGAAACCATATCTAGGTAGGGATATTTGCTAAGGAAGAGTCCGCACTCTAGCCCTGCATGGATCGCCTTAACGGCAGGTTCTTTGCCAAAGAGCCTCTTGTAGGCATCCACCGTAACCTTGAGGATGGGCGAATCCGTATTGGGGCTCCAACCGGGATAGCCGTCGCGTACTTCCACTTCGGCTCCGCTCAATTCGAATACAGCCTTTACCATATTACCAACATCCGTCTTGAGGGATTCGCTAGAGGAGCGTTGGCTCGTTTCTACGCGGATCACGCCCTCTTCTTTCATCTTGATAGAGGCGAGGTTGGTAGAGGTTTCTACAAGACCTTCGATGCTGTGGCTCATGCCCATCACGCCGTGGGGGCAGCTGTAGAGCCCCAAGATAAGGCGACGTGTTGTATCGGCATCCACAACGTGGGCGGGAGCATCCGCTGTATTTACCGTGATCTTAACGTTAGGATCTACGGCTTTTAGCTCTTGACGAACATCGCCGTCAAGCTCATTGATAATCACGCTGAGGGCTTCTTTTTGATTCATGGGCACCCCGATTACGGCAGTTGCCTCGCGAGCGATGGCGTTGTGTAGGTTGCCGCCGTCGATATGTGCAAGCACCATGGGCATCTTTTCGCGTACAGCGTAGAGTGCGCGTGTGATGATCTTGGTGGCAGCGCCAAGCCCTACATGGATGTCACCTCCTGAGTGTCCCCCCTTGAGCCCACTCACCTTGACGGTAGCATAGTAGTACTCTTGGGGAGCCTTTTCTTGGGTGTATTTGTAGTAAGCCATTGTACCCATACCTCCGGCGCAGCCGATAAACATTTCGCCTTCGTCTTCGCTGTCGAGGTTCAGAAGAATGGTACCTTTTACAAAGCCGGGGGCTAGGTTCATAGCACCGGTTAGGCCGGTTTCTTCGTCAACGGTGAAAAGACATTCAATAGGGCCATGCTCTAGCGTATCGTCTGTTAGTATCGCCATTTCTGCAGCAACGCCTATTCCGTTGTCGGCGCCCAGTGTTGTACCATCGGCGCGCACCCAGTCTCCGTCGATGATGGTGCGGATGGGGTCGTTGTCGAAGTCGTGTACGGTGTCGTTGTTTTTCTCACAAACCATATCCACGTGGCTCTGAAGAATTACCGTCTTGCGGTTTTCATATCCTTTGGAGGCAGGCTTGCGAATTACGATATTACCGGCAGCGTCTTGATCGTATTCTAGTTTGTGCTCTTCGGCAAACTTCTTGAGAAAAGCAAGGATCTTTTCTTCTTTTTTGCTGGGACGAGGCACTTGGGTAATTTGGTGGAAGTAGCCCCATATTGCAGAGGGCTTGAGTTCAGTGATGTTCATAGCGTTTCTCTATGTTCTATTTATACTTATCTTTGTGCTACAAATATAGAACAAAATGCCGATAATACTGATAATTGCCCTCATAATCGTGCTCTTGGCAGTGCTTCTTTTGGGGGTTCGTGTCTTTTTTATTCGTGGGGGCAAGTTCCCTAGTACGCACATAGAAGCAAATAAGGCGCTCAGGGAGAAGGGAATCCATTGTGTCAATAGCCAAATGGAGAGCGAGGCACGCCGGAAAAATCTTTTCGACCGCATCGATGCCGAATAACAAATAGGAAACAGATAGATTAGACAATCCTCATGCAATCATTCAAACAAGCCCTAGTGGCCTCTTTTGTAGCTCTTGCAATACTCGCCTTGGGTACTGCGTGTCAAAGTAAAAATGGAAATGCCAACGTGTCGGACTCATTGGCTTCTCCAGCCTCAAACGCCCTTAAAATTGCCTATGTAGAGCTAGACTCGGTGCTCAACAACTACGAGCAATACACCGAGATGAAGGCCACTCTTGAGAAGAAGAGCAACGATAGTCGTGCTTCGCTTACGGCTAAGATGAATAATCTACAGCGTGCCGGAGCTAACTTCCAGCAGAAGTTGCAGAGCAATCAATTTGCCACCCGCGAAGCTGCCGAAGCCGAGCAAGCTCGCCTTATGAAGATGCAACAAGAGTTGGAGACCCTCAATGCCAATCTGTCCGAGCAACTCATGAAGGAGCAGGAAGCCGCCGAAGAAAAACTCTATAAGACCATCAAAGAGGAAATCGCCAAGATGAATAAGGATTGGGGTTTCGACTTGATCCTTTCTAACGTAAAGGCCGATAATATCCTCTATGCAGCCGATGGGCTTGATATTACCGCACGTGTAATTGAGGAGCTTAATAAGGCCTACAAAAAGGAGACTCCCGAGGCAACTCCCAAAAAAGAAGAGGCAAAGAAATAGGAGTTTCTTTCCTGCTCCCGAGCTCTTTTGTATTGAGCTTCCGTTCTCTCCCCCTCACCGAAATATCCTCTTAACTCGCATTATTAAGTATGGAACGCACCTATTACATCTTACGCAACAACCAGCAAGAGGGCCCTTTTACGCGTCAGGAAATTGTGCAAATGGCCCTGCCCGATCATACATTGCTATGGAGTGAGGGGTGGACTCGCTGGCAACCGCTCTCCGAAGTGGGAGATTTTGTGTCGCCGCAAGGGGCTGCGGATCTTCCACCGGCCATCCCGGGGATGGATTCGGCAGAGTCTGTTCGCAAGTACCATTTGGCAAACCTGCGTGAGCCTATCGGGATATTCACGCTCGAAGAGTTGCGTCGAGATCCTTCTCCGCTAAAGCAAACAAAATGGGTTTGGTACCAAGGGCTTGCCGAGTGGATTGCCTTGGATCAGGTGCCCGAGATAGAGGCCCTACTTGCCTCACAGTGCGAAGAGGGGAGTGCAACGCCCCCTCCGGTTCGTCCCTCTGTGGCCACTCCGCCGTCCTATCGTGGGGGTGCGAACTTTTCCCAAGGGCCCAGCTACTCCAATCCTATGGGGGCAGGAGCCGGATTTCAAGGGCGAGTATCCGCTCCCGATCCATCGCTTTGGAGCTGTTTCGTAGGCTGTCTCACCAAGCGTTTTGCGCAATTCTCCGGGCGAGCCAGACGACGAGAGTTCTGGGGATTTGTGCTCTATTCGCTTATATTTAGCTATCTGGTTCAGTTCGTTTCGAACCTCTTTGTCTTCCCAATCTTCCTGTCCGATGTTTTTGAGGATAGTCTGGCCGATGCCTTTGTAAGTGGCGGTGTAATGGGCGTGTATGGGGCGATCTTTAGTAATCCCGGCTTCCTTGTCTCTTATGGGCTTGTTACGTTGGTGTCCCTATTCTTCTTGATTCCCTCGCTGGCTGTCTCTGTGCGTCGTTTGCACGACATTGGCAAGTCGGGTTGGTTCATCCTGCTTACGCTTATTCCCTTGGTGGGCTCGATTATTTTTATCGTCTATGCAGCCCAAGAGGGAGAGCCGCATGCCAACCAATACGGAGAGGATCCCAAGGCGCCCCAAACGTCTAATTAAGATGCGATTTATAGGGGTATAGATAGAGTCTTAATACCCTATGCTCTCACAACAATTATCTTTGCTCCCAGAAGATAACAACTGAAAGAAAATAATAGAAAGAGAAAAGAATTATGAAGAAGTACATCTGTGAACTTTGCGGGTACATCTACGATCCCGAAGTAGGAGATCCTGATAGCGGCATCGCTCCCGGCACACCCTTTGAAGAAATCCCAGACGATTGGTCTTGCCCCCTCTGTGGTGCTGAAAAGTCTGACTTTGCCCCCTATAACGGTTAAGGCACCTATCCCCCGCATGTGAGTGGGGATGTTTATAAGAAATAAGAGTCCCCTGTCTTGAGAGTGTTGGTCTATCGGCCACTTCTCTTAGGGCAGGGGGCCTTTTTATTGTCCCTTCTTGTGAAGGGGCGGAGGGCACCTGCAGGATATTTGTACATTTGTATCCGGAATATAAACAACCGAAAATAGAAAGATATGCTACCCATCCACCAAACTTGTCAGCTGGAGGTAACCCTCCAAGATCACCACTCGGCCATCCATGTAGGCTCGGGAGATTTGCCCGTTTTTGGCACACCGGCCATGATCGCTCTTATGGAAAAGGCCTCAGTGCAACTCGTGGCACCTCATCTAGAAGAAGGGACCTCTACCGTGGGGATTCATCTTGATGTACACCACACTCGTGCCACGGCAATAGGTCAGACGGTGCGTGTGATGGCTACCCTTACCGAGGTGGACGGGCGTAAGCTCATCTTCGATATTAGAGCCGAGGATGCTCAAGGCGAAATAGGACATGGCACGCTCGAGCGTTTCATCGTCTATCGGGAGAAATTCATGGCAAAGCTGGCTTGATAGGAGCTTCTCCCCGAGTGGGATGGCGTAGACCTCCCCTTTTATACTAAGAAGCTAAGGTGTCTATCCCCTCAAAGGGTAGGCACCTCTTTTATTGATTTTGCCTAATTATGGTGGGGATTTTGTCCAATTTTTGAGAGACAATCATGCAGGTTTTTTACATATTCTGCCTAATGGGAGAGCCTCTAATTACCTGCTCCCATACCTAGGAGTAGATCTTTTAGTCTTAATTTGTGCGTTATTGTCATTTGCTTATTGCAATATGGAAAGTATTCCCTATCTTTGTTACCGAAAAATTGGTATCAATGTAATGGAAAGTCTTTTTAGGACACACGATCATTTGTTACGGGCACGCGAAAATACGGTACGACGTACGTTGATGGATGAAATCGACCCCAAAGAGCGTCTGGTTGGGATTGTCGGTGCTCGGGGAGTGGGTAAGACCACTTTCTTACTAGATTGGGCTAATGAAAAATATGGGTCTCTTAATCGTAAGGTTCTCTATGTCAATCTAAACCAATTCCTATTTACGACAAAAACTCTTGTAGAGTTTGCCGGAGAATTTGTGGCGGAAGGGGGTGAAACGCTACTGCTCGACCAGATCTTTAAGTATCCCTCTTGGCGAGAAGAACTGCTCGAGTGCTACGAAAAGTATCCCTCCCTCAAAATCATCTATTCAGGCTCTCCTCTGATCGTGGGATCGGGTGCCAATGGATGGGACTCGGTGGGTAAAACTTATGAGTTGCGCGGCTTCTCTTTGCGCGAGTTTATCTATTCTCAGACGGGTGTAGAGCTGCCCGTTGTTCGGTGGGACGATATTCTTCATCGCCATATCGAGATCTCTCGGGAGATCCAAGGGAAGCTCAATCCGCTACATTGGCTCAACGAGTACTTTCAGTACGGCTACTATCCCTACTTCATGGAGCAGCACAGCTCCTCCGAAGATGTTCTTAAAAATATCAACATGACGCTAGAGGTCGATGTTATGTACATTCGTAATATCGATCAGCGTCTCCTCCCCAAGCTCCGTAAGCTTATCTATCTTATGGCCATGGAGGGCCCCTCTTTGCTCAATGTCTCTCGCCTTGCCAAAGGCATTGACACCTCTAGGGCAACAGTGACCAATTACGTGAATTTCTTACGTGATGCCCACCTCGTCAACTTGGTACACAAGAGTGGATCGGCAGAGGTGAAGGCGCCTACTGTATTCTATTTGCAGAACACCAATCTCGTCTATGCCCTATTGCCTCATACACCCATGGGTACCCATGTGGGTAGCGATGTGTGCCGTACCTTCTTCCTAAACCAGATAAGCCAAGGAAGAAATGTGGAGGCCTCGATACGGGCGAATGTCAATTTCATTATTGATGGTACGCAGGAGTTCCGTGTGGATCGCGAGATAACCGCTCGCTATCATCCCAAGCGTTTCTATGCCGTACATGGCATTAACGTAGGAAGTCGCAACGTGATTCCCTTGTGGCTTTTTGGCTTCCTCTACTAAGTCTTTTTAGAAGACTTCCTTCAAACAAAAAACAAAACGAAAGAGAGAAAATTCTATTATCAAAGTAATACAAGCTATGGCAAAACAAAAGAAAATGATGACGTGCGACGGTAACCAAGCCGCAGCACACATCGCCTATATGTTTAGCGAAGTAGCCGCTATTTACCCCATCACTCCATCATCTACGATGGCTGAGTTTGTGGATGAATGGGCTGCTCAGAAGCGTAAAAACATATTCGGAGAAATTGTAAATGTGGAAGAAATGCAGAGCGAAGGTGGTGCCGTTGCAGCTATGCACGGGGCATTGCAAGCAGGTGCTTTGGCCACTACCTTTACAGCGTCTCAGGGGCTTTTGCTCATGCTCCCCAACATGTACAAGATTGCCGGGGAGTTGCTCCCGGGCGTTTTCCACGTGTCGGCTCGTGCTATCGCAGCGCAAGCTCTTTCTATCTTTGGAGACCACCAAGACGTGATGAGTGCACGTATGACCGGTTTTGCCCAACTCTGTACAGGCTCTGTTCAGGAGGTAATGGACCTTGCAGCTGTAGCTCATCTTACGGCCATTAAGAGTCGAGTACCCTTTATTCACTTCTTCGATGGTTTCCGTACTTCTCACGAAATTCAGAAGATTGAAAGCCTCGACAACGAAGATGTAGCACCTCTAGTGGATCGCGATGCTTTGCTCGCTTTCCGCAACCGTGCACTTACTCCCAATAAGCCCGTAACTCGTGGTACGGCCCAGAATGGGGATATTTACTTCCAAAATAGAGAGGCTGCCAATCCCTTCTACCTCGCTGTGCCCGATATGGTGCAAGAGTATATGGATAAGATGGCAGAGGTTACGGGTCGCAGCTACCATCTCTTCGATTACTATGGAGCCCCCGATGCAGACCGCGTAATTATCGCTATGGGTTCGGTAACGGAAGCGATCCGCGAAACCGTCGATTACCTCCAAGCTAAGGGCGAAAAGGTAGGTCTTCTTGCCGTTCACCTCTATCGTCCGTTTAGCATCAAGCACTTCTTGAAAGCGTTGCCCACTTCGGTAAAACGTATTGCCGTGCTCGATCGTACCAAAGAACCCGGTGCATTGGGCGATCCCCTCTACATGGATGTATGCAACGTATTCAATGGAAAGGAAAACGCTCCTCTCATCGTAGGCGGTCGTTACGGGCTATCTTCTAAGGATACAACTCCTGCTCAGATTGCCTCGGTTTTCGAGAATTTGAGCCTCCCCACTCCCAAGAACCATTTTACCATCGGGATTGTGGATGACGTTACCTTCTCGTCTCTTCCTCAACACGAAGACCTTATCTTTGCGGATGGAACATTCGAAGCAAAGTTCTTCGGTCTTGGTGCCGATGGTACCGTAGGTGCCAATAAAAACTCGGTGAAGATCATCGGGGATAATACCAATAAGTACTGCCAAGCTTACTTCGCTTACGACTCGAAAAAGTCCGGCGGCTTCACAGCTTCGCACCTCCGCTTCGGCGATAAGCCCATTCGTTCTACCTATTTGGTGGTAACTCCGGACTTCGTAGCTTGTCACGTACCGGCCTACCTCCATATGTACGACGTGCTCAAGGGGCTCAAGAAGAACGGAACATTCCTTCTCAACTCTATCTGGGCTCCCGAAGATATTGAGCAACATCTCCCCAACAAGGTAAAGCGTTATCTAGCGAAAAACAATATCCGCTTCTATACGATCAACGCTACGGCTATTGCTCAGGAGATTGGTTTGGGCAACCGCACCAATACGATTTTGCAATCGGCATTCTTTAAGATTGCCAACGTAATCCCCTACGATCTCGCTGTAGAGCAGATGAAGAAATTCATCGTGAAGAGCTACGCTAAGAAGGGCGACGACGTGGTAAACAAGAACTATGCAGCCGTAGACCGTGGTAGTGAGATCATCGAAATCCCTGTAAAGGCTGAGTGGGCAAATCTCGAAGATGACGCTCCCGTTCGCCACACAGACGATACGGACTTTATCCACGATGTAGTGCGCAAGGTCAATGCACAAGCCGGAGACGACCTTCCCGTAAGTGCCTTTATCGGTCGCGAAGATGGTACATGGGATAATGGTACGGCAGCCAGCGAAAAGCGTGGTGTGGCTACCTTCGTTCCCGTTTGGAAGATGGAAAATTGTATCCAATGTAACCAGTGTGCGTTTGTTTGTCCTCACGCTACGATCCGTCCTTTCCTCCTCGATGCTGCCGAAAAGAACACAACCGGTGTTGCAACGCTTGAGGCGATGGGTAAGGGTCTCAAGGAAGCCGGCTTAGGATTCCGCATACAAGTGGATGTGCTCGACTGCTTGGGCTGTGGCAATTGTGCCAACGTTTGTCCGGGTAACAAGGGCGGTAAGGCACTAGAGATGGTGCCCCTTACCACACAATACGACGAGCAGGACAACTGGGATAAGATGGTTAAGCAGGTAACCAATAAGTCTAAATTGGTAGATGTATTGGCCAATGTAAAGAATAGCCAGTTCGCTCAACCTCTCTTTGAGTTCTCCGGAGCTTGTTCGGGTTGTGGTGAGACTCCCTATGTTAAGCTCATCTCACAACTCTTCGGTACCCGTCAGATGGTAGCCAATGCTACGGGTTGTTCGTCAATCTATTCGGCTTCGGCTCCTTCTACTCCTTATACTACAGATGCTTGCGGTCACGGACCTGCATGGGCTAACTCTCTTTTCGAAGACAATGCCGAGTTTGGCTTGGGTATGCGCATTGCAGCCAATACGATGAGAGATCGCTTGTCGCACGTGGTAGAAAAGGCGTTGGCAGACGGTGCGGTTGCAGGTGAGCTGAAAACCCTCCTCGAAGAGTGGACTGCTAACTTCGAAAACTCTGCAGAAACACGTCGTCTCAGCGATGCCATCCTACCTTTGCTAGAGGCTGATAAGGCTCCTGCTTTGGCCGAAATGCGTGAACTTAAGGACTACTTCCTCAAGCATTCGCAATGGATCATCGGTGGGGACGGTTGGGCATATGACATCGGCTTCGGTGGCCTTGACCATGTACTCGCTTCGGGCAAGAACGTGAATGTACTCGTACTCGATACTGAGGTATATTCTAATACAGGTGGACAAAGCTCTAAGAGTACACCATTGGGTGCTATTGCCAAGTTTGCTGCCGGCGGTAAGCGTGTTCGTAAAAAAGACCTCGGGCTTATTGTCACTACATACGGCTACGTATATGTAGCTCAGATCGCCATGGGTGCTAACCAAGCTCAGACGCTTAAGGTAATCCGTGAGGCTGAGGCTTATGATGGCCCCTCGCTCGTTATTGCTTACGCTCCCTGTATCTCTCACGGACTCAAGGGTGGTATGGGTAATGCTCAGAACGAAGAAAAGCGTGCCGTTGAGTGCGGTTACTGGCACCTCTGGCACTACGATCCTACGTTGGCCGAAGAGGGCAAGAACCCCTTCTCATTCGATAGTAAGGAACCGGATTGGAGTAAGTTTAAGGACTTCCTCAAGAGCGAAGTGCGTTACTCTTCTCTCTATAAGCAGTTCCCCGACGAAGCAGAAGAGCTTGCTGAGGCATCTCTCGAAGCTGCCAAGTATCGCTACAATAGCTATCAACGTCTCGTTAAGACCGATTGGAGTGTAGAGGAGTAATCACTCTCTCCTACTTGCTTTTAGCATTTCGTCTCTTTGCCCTCAAGGCAAAACCCTTAGGGCAGGAGGCGACTAATCAAATAGAAAGAGAGGCTGTGTCACGCACCCGGTTTGGGTAGCATGGCGCAGCCCCTCTCGTTGTTTTTTGGGATAAGGGCTCCCTCACTCTTGGGGGGAGCCCTTGTGTTTTTATCGCTGTTTTGGGGGGCTTATGGCACGAGTAGCTTGTGCGTTCTCCCGCCAATAGATACGATGTAAACACCGGTTGCCAAAGGGGTGTTGTGGAGTTGGGCAGCTCCGTTGGCATCCGTTTTCCCATAGGCCATTAGTTCGCCTTCTGTCGAGTAGATGCGTACCGAGGTGTGGGGGGTGGCGTTGTTGATAGAGAGAGTCTTGCTGGATGGGGTTACGTAAAGCTCCGGCGCGGGTTGCCCCATGGCCTCTAGCGAAGATGGCACACCCGGATAGGGAATCCAATCTTCGCCATCGTGCTGGCTTACTTCCCAGTTCTTCTTTCGGGCAATGGCTACATCGTCTGTGGTGCATTGGTTTTGTTCGTTAATATCCCAGCCCGCATACGCTCCAAAAGTTCCGGGAGTGGCGAGTCCTGTTCTGTCGGGCAGTGCATTTACCACATGCGTCATCGCTTCGCCTCTCAGGTGGTTTACGGTAGCCGATAGCGAGGTGAGTTGATCCACTTTCCCCAGTTTGAGTTCTGAGATTTGGTTGAGAGAGCAAATGATGTTTTGCAGATTGGGACTGTCTGTTAGGTCTAGGGTTTGAAGTTGATTCTCGTAGCAAGTCAAGAATGTTAGGAGGGGGCAATTCTTTAGCGAGAGTGTTTTTATAAAGTTCATGGAGCAATCCAAGGAGTTTAGCTGGGTCTGGTTGGATAGGTCTAGAGCCTTGATCTCATTCTCAACGCAGTAGAGTTCTTCGATGTTATTGGTGTTCTTGAGAACAATTTCCGTCAGGTCGTTTTGTCGGCAGTCGAGCTTATACAAGTCGGTGCAGTCCTCCAGCGTGATGGATGTTGCCTTTATGGCAATAAAGCAGAGCTCTTCTATCTTTCCCTTAATCGTGATGGTGGGCTCCGTCAAGGTGTAGGTGGCCCAGCCTTCTCCGTAGGGTTTGGGGTTGGCTTCGGTGCCGGTAATGGTGAATTCATCAAGAGCAACTACTTTGAGGTTGACCTTATCTCCCTTGACCTTGTTGGTCTTAAGGGTGATCGTGCCCTGAGCAAAGCTCTCTACCGAGAGGCTCGAGAATCCTAAAAATAGTGCAGCAGAAAGGAGTGAAAACAGCAACCTCTGCCCTCCAAGAGAAAGACGGGTCTTCATAAGCATATATTACTAAGTTGATACTATATTTCCTTTGATGGTCGCTTTATGTGGGCTCTAAATTTTCTAAATTAATGCTCTGTCGCAAAGATAGAAAACTTTTTGATTATCCGCCGGCTTATAGGTGGAGATACTTTTTTCTCTTTCTTGTTTTTTTTGTGCATCATGGGCCAATCCCTTGTGGAGGCTCTCTTGTAGGGCCTCTTCTCTCCCCTAAGTGGCGGCGAATCAGTACCTAAACTCCTCTCTTATGATGCTTTAGAGGATATTTTAGCGTACCTTTGTAGGCGATGACATTTGACGAACTCAAACTTAGTGCACCCCTGCTGGACGCAGTTAGTGCCTTGGGATTTACAGAGGCAATGCCGGTGCAGGCTGCCGTGATCCCCTATCTATTAGAAGATAATATAGACCTTATAGCATTGGCGCAGACGGGTACGGGCAAAACAGCCGCTTACGGCTTGCCCCTCCTAGAGAAGCTCCAGCCCCAACGCAATGTCCCCCAAGCGTTAGTACTCTCTCCCACACGAGAGCTTTGTTTGCAGATTGCAAGCGACCTGGAGTCTTTTGCCAAATTCTTGCCGGAGGTACGTGTATTGGCCGTCTACGGAGGTAGCTCCATAGAGACGCAGATACGCTCTCTCAAGCGGGGTGTAGACATCGTGGTAGCCACCCCCGGGCGTCTGCTCGACTTGATGCGCCGCCGTGCCATCTCTCTCGAAGAGATCCATACGGTAGTGCTCGATGAGGCAGATGAAATGCTCAATATGGGCTTCAGCGAAGACCTTAAGACTATCCTTTCGGAGATCCCCGAAGAGCGCAATTTGCTCCTTTTCTCGGCTACGATGTCTCGAGAGATCGCGACCATTGCCCACAGCTATCTGCACGACCCCAAAGAGATAACCATTGGGCGTAAGAACGAAGCCAACAGCAATATCCGCCATATCTACTACCTTGTGCCGGCTCGCCAGCGCTATCTTGCCCTCAAGCGGATTGTCGATTTCTATCCCTCTATCTATGGGATTGTCTTCTGCCGCACACGTATGGAGACCAAGGAGATAGCCGAGCATCTGATTGCCGACGGCTATAATGCCGATGCGCTCCATGGGGATTTGAGCCAGGAGCAGCGCGATCGTGTGATGCAACGCTTCCGTAGCGGCCACTTGCAACTGCTTGTGGCTACCGATGTGGCTGCCCGTGGTTTGGATGTGGACAACCTAACGCACGTGATTCACTACGGTCTCCCCGATGACGTAGAGAACTATACACACCGCTCGGGGCGCACCGCTCGTGCCGGCAAAACCGGGCTTTCCATTGCCCTTTGCCACCTCAGAGAGAAGAGCCGCATTCGCAGCATCGAGAAGTTGATTAGTGCCAAAATGGAAGTCGGTACACTCCCCTCGGGGCGTGAGATTTGTAGCAAGCATCTTTTCCATCTTGCCGATCGCTTGGAGCATGTAGACTCTACCCCCCATGCCGAAGAGATTGCTGCCATTTTGCCCGAAGTGAGTCAAAAACTCTCGTGGATTGACCGAGACGAACTGCTCCGCCGCCTCATGACGCTCGAGTTTGAGCGCTTCTTCGCCTACTATAGCACCGCAGAAGAGATAGAGCCCGAGAGCCTAAAGCGGGAGACAAGAGACGAGAAACGTGAGAGACGAAATAGTGCACCTCGTGTGGTCGAGGAGGGGATGACGCGTCTCTTTATCAACTTTGGTAAGACGGATCGCCTCTTCCCAAATAAACTTATCGAGCTGATCAATCGTTGTGTGCCGGGGCGAGTACGCATTGGCAAGATTGACCTGATGCAAAAGTTTTCTTTCTTCGAAGTGGATAGCCACGATGCCCATCGTCTGATCGAAGAGCTCTCTCAATACGAAGTGGAGGGGCGGCGCATTATCGTTGATTATGCCGATGCAGCCGAAGGCTCCGACTCTAAGAGAGAGCCCGCTCGTGGGAGAAAAGACTCGGCCCCTCGGGAGAGGCACTTCCGCAAAGACAAGGCTCCTCGTAAGCCTCTGCCCAAACCCAAAGAGAAGAAGAGACGATAGGCTCTAGTTGCGCCTAGTATGCTATTTCTTAGGAGGTAGTATCCTCCCTCTCGGGAGAGCCTCTCTACCATAAGAAACCCACGGTAGCCGATTGAGACTATCGTGGGTTTTCTCTGTTGGGGAGGCCTCTCTATGGCACTACGTGGGGTAGTTGTAGGCGAGTCTCCCCGGGAGGTGCCCTTTACCAGACTTCGTATTCATCCGAGGAGAAGTGGATGCCGGGAAAGTCGGTCTTGCTATACGGGGTGAAGTGGAGTAGGCACCATATGTTCGTCTTTTCGTTTTTGAAGATGAGGTCGCCATCGGTGCGAGCCTCGCGATACTCATACCCCATCGTTTTGAGCCACGAGCGGATCTGAGGACTCCGCACGAGAGCTGCATTCTCACTCTTGAGCACGGCTTCGTTTATCTTCATGTCCCAACCTCTCATGTATCCGGTCATAAAGAACATCTTTTTTTTCGTGAAAAACGTCCAAAACCCGGGCACTGAGCGAGGGTCTTTTTCGTGCCCCAAGCTTTTTTCGTAGGCCTCCAGGCCTGCAACGTCTTCGGTGCCAAGGGAGGCAATCATAGGTAAGAAGTATTGAGAGACATCGACTAGGAGCGGGTCTTTTGTTTCGCCAAAAATCGCCTCACTGAGGTCTATTTTTTCCAACTTGCCGGCGGAGGCCATGCTGTTAAGTAGGGCGATGTCGCTCTCGTTGATCTCGCCCGTTACTTTGATGGAGGTCAAGCCCTTTGCTTCCTCTAGGGAGAGCCCTTTTTGGAGAGAGCCTGTAGTTGAGAGGTGGATCTCCTTATGGAGCGCATTTTGTGCGGATAAGCTACCCATGCTTAGGATAATAGCGCTGAGTAGTGTAGGATATATCTTTTTCATTTGTCTTGAGTAGGTTAGGGGATGAATACTTTGGAGACCTCTCCTTGAATGGCGAGCACGTAACACCCGCTCTGGGGGAGCGTGAGGCGAATTGCACTATTGCCGGGAAGCGTAGTGCGTGCGATGGAGTGCCCTTGGAGGTCGTAGAGTGCTACCTCTTGGCTCTCTGCTGTGAGAGAAGAGAGTATAAGGGTTGCTCCTTCGAAGGTGAGGTTGTAGGCTCTGCCGGCTGTAATTGTATTGTTTGCCACGGGGGGATTACCTACTACTACCTTTGTTTTTTTGAAATTCCCTATCTTTTCGACGTCGCTCTTGACGGCTTCTGTGGGTACATAGATCACGAGCCCTTCTCTGTCTTCAAAGGCTTTTTCGGAGAGTTTATCCACTTGAGCACCAATCACCACAGCTTGGAGCTTGGGGCAATTGCTGAAGGCTTTGTGACGGATCTCTTTTGTGTTCTTGGGAAGTTTGATCTCGATGAGGTTCTTCGATTCGGCAAATGCATTTTCGTAGATGCCCTCAAACTTTGTGTCGAACTTCGAGGGGTCTAACGGTTCTTCCACATGAATGCGCTTCATGGTGATGAATCCGCTACGGAGCCCCTGGCTCTTTGTGTTAATATCGGGGAACGAAGGGTTTGTCATGAGCACGAAGATTTCGACCTTTTCGCTGCCCTGGGGGAAGAGCGTGTCGTTGAAGGTAAATACTCCATTTTGCTCGGTGTAGGCGGTTTGGGGCACCTCTACTTTCTCTGTCATTGTCTTCTGGATATACCACTTGTAGGAGGTCTGCTCGGGTTGGTCGGTAACGCCTTGTACCCTATACTCGGCAGAGAGGTCGATGGTATAGTCCTTGATCAATTCGCTCGGTATATCGTACCAATATTGGTTATATACATAGGTGGTCATGTTTTTGCGAGGAGGCAGCATTGAGAAGGGCAAGGTGTTGTTGGCAATATCCAAATCGGTCAGTTCGGTTAGCTCTTTGAGGCCGACCACCTTTTCCAATCCATTGAGATTTAGATTTATCTTCCTGAGTTTAGGGCAGGGGGTAAGGTCTATTTCCTTGAGTTTGTTGCTCGGGGCGCTGAGCACTTCGAGGGCACTCATCCCCTTCAGATCGAGCTCTCTTATGTCGTTGGTAGATAGCTTAAGTTCCTGGATTTTTGCACCCTCTTCGGGTAGGGTAATGGTGTTGAGTTTACATCCTGCTAGGTCGATATGAGTGAGGTCATTGTTCTTGCTCAAGTCGACGGATAGGAGGTCGTTGCCGTTGGGGACTGCAAGCTTTTGTAGCGTAGGACAATGCGTTACATCAAGGTTGGTTAGGCCAAGCACGTTGAAGAGGGTAGAGCTAAGGGTAGTAATACTTTTGCCGTAGATCTTTACTTCGTGCTGGGGAGTCGTTGTCTCAAAAGTGTGTTTGAGATTTTTCTGCATTCCCGGGGTTACGGTGGCTCTCTCTAGGTGTGAGCCATCGCCCCAATCAATAGATAGCGTTTCGCTTTGAGCCCCGATTACATTAAAGCTGATGGTCTTATTCGCTGTAAAGAAAGAGATGGCTTCTTGGGTGAGGTCGGGGGTGTCTGTGCCTGTTCCCTCCATATCGGCAACCCAATTTTTACCCTTGAGAAGGCCCGTGTTAGAGGTTTCTGCACCAGGATTGTTCTTGATATAGATCTTCGCCTCATCGGCAGCCTCTCGTTGGGGCAGTGCTTTGTAGATGGCATTGAGTTCGTCTGCCGAGAGCTTGTTGTCGTTGATAAAGACCTCTTTGAGGTCGGGGGCGGAGGGGAAGGTGAGGTGCTCGAGCTCGCACTTGGGGAGCATGATCACTTGTACCCGGGTGAGGGCGCTGAGATCGAGCGATTGTATCTTGGTCATGCTGAGGTCTAGCTCTGTGATTAGGGGCACCTTAGAGAGGTCCCAAGTTGAGAGCTTAGTTTGTGCCGCCTTGAGTGTCGTGAGTTTGGGAGTGGCGGAGAGATCGAGATTTTGGATCTTTTCGGCAAATGAGATGTCGAGGTAGGTCAGCTCGGGATTGTGGGATAGGTTGAGGATCTCTAGGAGTGCATTGTCGTAGATATTGAGCTGGCGCAGTTTAGGCATCTGCGAGAGATCCAACGAGGTGATCTGGCTACCGGTAAGCCAGAGGTAGTCGAGATCCGGAGCGTTAAAGGTGATCTGCTCTATGTCATTGCCATCGAGGTCGTTGATGATCAGGTCGCGTAGTGCGGAGGGCATGGATAGGAGTTCTACCGTTTTCCCTCCATTGGTGCAGTCTACTTGCTTTTTGGCGCTGCTGTATGTGCCGGGAGCTTTTTTGACGATAGAGCCATTGCCCAGATTAAAGGTGAGAGGGAGAGTGGTCCGGATGCCCACTTTGAGACTCTTGCTTGTGCCGCTCTTTTGGTAGATGGTGGCAACTTTTACGCCGTTGTCGCCCAAGGCGAGCTCCTTTACTTGGAAGTTTTTCCATTCATCATGGGCACTATATATGGCACTTTTGCCGTTGGGGATGAGAAGTTCTACGCTACTACAATTAACGCCAGCGAAAGCGGTTGCATTAACCGTAGGTGCCGAGGGGTTGTCTATGCGGAGCGTGGTGAGGGCTGTGCAGTTTTCGAAGGCTTCGGCCCCAACCTCTTTGAGGCCGCTACCCAGCCATACCTCTTTGAGGGCGCCACACCCCGAAAACATCCCCTTGGGGAGCGTCGTAAAGTCGTAGGGCGTGTTGATGTTGACGAGTTTGGGGCAATTGGCAAAGATGTATTCGCCCAATGTTGCAATATTTGCTTTGATGAAAATCATCGAAAGCGAGCTACAGCCATCGAAGGCGTGGTTGCCGAGGTAGGCAACGGTATTGGTAAGGTAAGCGATTTCGAGGCTTTCGCATCCTTGGAATGCCTTGTCGCCGATGTGAGTTACTCCGCCGGGAAGCGTGAATTTGAGGGCTTTACATCCCCGGAAGGCATTGTCTCCCACTTCGGTAATCTTGCTATTCTGCAGGGTGGTGAGCGCAGTACATCCCTCAAAAAGCCCATGGGCAATTTTAGAAAGTTTGGTGTGAAGTTTCGCCTTGGAGAGGGCAACGCATTCGGCAAAGGCTCGCTCTCCCACTGTGGTTACGCTTTCGGGGAGTTGTATGTAGGTGAGGCCACTTGCTCTAAAGGCTCCATCGCCAATCTCCACGAGTCGGGTAGGTAGCAGGATACTTTGGAGCGATTCTTTTCCGGCAAAGAGTGCTTTGGGGAGGGCGTTGGCCTTCTCTACCTGTAGCGTTTGGCCGGGATAGTAACCGGAGGTGTAGCCATCGCCTCCGGGTTCGATCGTGACCTCTCGCATGTCTAAGCGGCTCATTTGAGGGAGGGTGCGCAATACGCTAAGATCGCTGCTGTTGAGTGCCCCTTTTAGGGTTAGGTCGTGAACCTCGTTTTTGTTTGTTGGCAATTTGCTTGCCAGCTCTCCGGCTTGAATCTCTAAGGAGAAGCTTCCCTCATTTTGAGCGCGTAGCGAACTTGTCGATAGCGAATAGAGGAATAGAGCCACGAAGAGTAAGTGAATCTGCTTTCTCATGAATCCTAATATCTATAAATAATAAAACCTTGTCTCTCCTGCTTTGTGACAGCGAAGCCTGCCGAAAACAACGAGCCAAATATACGAGTATTTTCTATACATAGTGTCAAGGAAAGTTGATTTTTTTTGAAGCTTTTGTTGGAATTTGTGTTTTTGTGTACCAAGATGGGCTCTCTTCTCTCTCTCTCTCTCTCTCTCTCTGCCAAATCTCATCTCGCCATCTCTGGTTTTGAGCCTTGGGGAGGGCATTTGGGGGGTGTTTTTACCCAATAGTAGGTAAGAGAGGGGCACGGAGTCTCTAATATTTGTATATTTGTGCCCTATAGAAATCACAGAAAGGAGGATGTAGTATGGACGAACACAAACACATTCATCACGAGTGTCACGAGCATCATCACGAGCACGCTCATGAGCATAAGCACGGCGATCATCATGGGCATCACCATGCCCTCGGGCATCATCACCACTCTGCAACGGGTAACATCAAAGTCGCTTTTTGGCTTAATATATCTTTTGCTCTCTTCGAGCTCGTAGGCGGTTTCTTCACCTCGAGTATCGCGATTCTCTCCGATGCCTTGCACGACTTTGGGGATGCCCTCTCGCTGGGCGTTGCTTGGTATCTGCAGAAGTTGAGCGAGCGAGGACGCGATGCCCGTTTTAGCTATGGCTATAAACGTTTTTCACTTCTGGGTGCCCTCTTTATCTCGGTGGTACTGATTGTGGGCTCTATCTTTGTCTTGACGGCGGCAGCAAAACGCCTGATCGACCCCGGGGAGCCTAAGGCCGGATGGATGCTCCTTATCGCCATTGTTGGTTTGGTGGTAAACGGAGTTGCGGCACTGAGAGTAAGCAAAGGGCATTCGTTTAATGAGCGAGCCGTAATGCTTCACCTCCTAGAGGATGTATTGGGATGGGCTGCTGTCTTGATTGTCAGTGTGGTAATGGTTTTCGTTCACCTGCCGATTCTCGACCCTATTCTCTCTATCGCTATCTCTTGTTGGGTGCTGTTTAATGTGGTTCGCACCCTTATTGGTACGTTCAAAGTGTTCCTACAAGGCGTGCCCACGGACATAGATTTGCCGGCATTGGAGCAGGCTATTGCAGAGATGCCCGAGGTCTTGTCTATTCACGATGTACACCTTTGGAGTATCGATGGCGAGCTGCATGTGCTTACCATCCATGTGGTATTCAATCCCGAGAGCTGTGTCTCGCCTACTGAGATACTTGCCCTCAAAGAGCGTGTGCGTGCGATTGCCAAGGAGGCCGGAGTGCAGCATGCTACCATAGAGATGGACGCTCCGGATACCCCTTGCGGTATGGAGCATTGCTGCGATTGACGCCCGCATGATCACCCCCATAACGCCCAGTGCAACACAGCCTTTGGAGGAAGAAGAGGAGCAAGTGGGCTTCGGTTCGCACAATATATACGCTCCCAACTTTTCTCTCTTTTCGGCTTTGTCTTTCTTCCCATGGCAGGAGTTCTTCGTCGCAAATGGCTTCGACGGAGAGTTCCCTGCCATTATTTATAGTGATGATCGTGGGGAGCAACTGTACCAAGAGGTGATGGGGCAACTCGACCTGCTGGCACAAGACCCCTCGCTTCACTGCACCTTGGGTCTGACGTACCGGAGCGATGAGCAAAATATGGGGCAGGGATTAACCGGTTTGCTCGAGGTCGAATTAACGACCAAAACCCTGCCTGATTTCTTAACTTTTTCTGGGCAGAATGGAACCTCTATTCTGCCCTATATTTTCCAAACAATCAGCCTGTGGGTGGCCAACGAAATACGTGGTTTCGGAGAGCCTTTTCCGCTAGTTTCTGCCACGTCTCTCGCTCCACTTGAAATATCGGACGCCCAAGGCTACCGAGCCACCTACACCCTTCGCCTACCCTCCCTCCCCTCCGAGGAGAGATGAAAAGGCGAGCGAGAAGGTTCGTTCTTTTGCTGCTTTTTAGGGAAGAGTAGCCTCAAAATAATTCTCCTTTTTCTGTTTTTGTTTTTACTTTTGGGTGAAAATGTTTGCTCATTAGGCCGTTTTTTTTACATTTGCGCTGTGGTTGATTTTGAGAACCCGGCTGAAAGGGAGTACTTCTCTGAGGCTGCCAACGTGCGTGGATTCTCGCTTCAAAGAAGAAATAAACAGAATAAAAGATCCTGTGTCTATGGCGAGTTGTAAAAAACGATTCATTCTGCTCCTTTTGGGAGTTTTGTTGCTCTCCTCATGTGTAGACCTTGTGAGACGTCCTAAGGTCCAGAATGGACCTAAAGATCCTGCCCTCTTTGGCGAGTGGTATAATGATGGAGAACTAAAGTCGCTCCTAGAAGATCCCGAGAGTTTTGAGTCATTGGTAAAAACACATACTCGGATTTCTATTGGAACGTGTTATCACCCAAATGGGGTTATGGAAGATATTAGCGTCGTATATGAGAATGGGGAGCTTTATCCTAAGTTGGTGAGGTATAAAGATGGGGTTTATTATGCCAAGGATGGGTTTATATATATGCTTGTCCCCTCCGCCGGGTGGTCTTCTGATAATGCTATAAAGGAGTCCTATGAAGTTCGTGGAGATACGCTTCGGATCGGATTTTATGAAGAGCATCCCGAGGGGCATTTGTATTCCCGTCGAAAGATTCTCCCCTCCGAGTGTCCAAAAAATCCTTTTGTAAAATAATAGAATTGTTGTCCGCTCCTAGGAAAGTGTCTATGTGGATTGTCTTTCTGACAAGGGAGATGAGGCAACGAAATAGTAGCCTCTGACATATGGTAAGAATACGGAAGAATAGAAGAAATAAACAGAATAAAAGAATATAGTTATGGCACAGAAGAAAATTAATTACGAGCTGCTCACTTGGACGCTTATACCCTATTTTATCATTATCTTCTTTATTAAATTCTGGTGCGAGCTTCCCGCAGAAGGTGAGCCAAACCTAATGCCGATAGTGGTAGGGCTCTCTACGCTTCCTATAGTCGCATTCTTGGTGATGAGGCTCTTTGCTCTTATTGCCAAGAAAAGGAAGAAAGAGGTGATTCTTCCCCGTTGGATAGACTTGCTCTTTGTCTATCTGTTGGGCTTTGCTGGGGCGTTGACGTGCTTGTCTCATTCCACACGTGCGTTCTGGGTTGCAGTACCTATTCTGATGCTATTTGCTTGCATTTTCATGCTTATAAAAGCTTTTGTTGCTACTAGACCCGAGCCGAAAGAGTAACCTATTAAAAATAAAGAAGATAAAGAATCAAAAGCGATTTCTTCGTCAAGTAATAAGAATACCAAAGGAGAGTAGTAAAATAAATAGACCAAAAGAATATAGTTATGGCACAGAAGAAAATTAATTACGAGCTGCACACTTGGACATTTCTACCCTATTTCCTTATTGCCCTCTTTATCGGTTTATGGTACAAAGACTCCGCAGAAGGCGAGCCAAACCTAATGCCGATAGTGGTGGGGCTCTCCACGATTCCTATACTCATGTTCTTGGTAGTAAGGCTCTTTGCTCTCATTGATAAGAAAAGGAAGAAAGAGGTGATTCTCCCTCGTTGGAAAGACCTGTTTTTTGTCTATGTGTTGGCCTTTGCCGGGGCGTTCGTGTGCTTGTCTTATTCCACACGTGCGTTCTGGATTGCAGTACCTGTTCTGATGGTATTTGCTTGCATTTTCATGCTTATAAAAGCCTTTGTTGCTACTAGACCCGAGCCGAAAGAGTAACCTAGTAGTATATAAATCTCTGAGGGTGCAGTGTGAGGCAAAGAGAGCCTCCCTGCACCCTTTTTCTTGCTTAAAGGGGAAGGGCGAGGGCGGGGCTAGAATCCGCTTGAGCCGAGGTTTTGTGCTCCATTTTGCCTTTTGGCAGGAGGGGCTCCATGAGGAGGAGAAAGTTTTCCACGTAGGTTTTTCGTATCTTTGCAATAAATCAGATGAGCCTATAGCTTATGGAACAGAAAAAAATACTCTACATAGCTCAGGAGATTACCCCTTACTTAGACGAAACCCCAATGGGATCTTTTGCTCGCTTGCTCCCCCAAATAGTGCAAGAAGCAGGGGACGATGTGCGCGTTTTTATGCCTAAGTATGGAACGATTAATGAGCGTCGCCATCAGTTGCATGAGGTGATTCGGCTTTCGGGTATCAATATTATTGTCAACGATACAGACTGTCAGTTACTCATCAAGGTGGCATCGGTACCTCAAACTCGCATCCAAGTTTATTTCATAGATAATAAGGAGTTTTTCCAACGTAAGAGCCAGTTTGGGATAGAGGAAAAGTATGGCAACGACACCGCAGAGCGCTCTATATTCTTCTTCCGAGGGGTATTTGAGGCTATCAAGAGGTTGCGCTGGATCCCCGATATCATCCATTGTACGGGGTGGTTTGCCGCTCTTGCCCCCTTGTATCTGCACACGCTCTACAAAGACGACCCCGATATTGGCAAGGCTAAAGTGGTTTACACGCCCTTTGATACAGAGGTGACGGGAGATATTACGGAGAAGCTTTTTGAGATATTGGCCTTCGATAATCTCAAAGACGATTGGGTGGCTCCATTGCAGGGGGCCTACGACCCCGAGGCTCTCCGCCGCATTGCCATCCATTACAGCGATGGTGTGATATTACCTGCCGAGGAGGCCGGGAAATGGGCCTCCACCAAGTATGCCGAGCAGCTTGGTAAGCCAATATTGTCGTATCCCGGTATGCAGAAAGAGCAGGCCGATGACTATCGCCAGTTCTATAATAGCCTTTTGCAGTAAGAAATATCTTATCTTAGCAGCCGAAATAGTACCCTCTCTTGGGGTCAATCCCTCTTGTGAAGGGGTGTGCCCTAGGGGTGTGGGTCAGTGATCTATTATATAGATGAGGATAATAAAACAATCATTCTGGGCAGCCTTAGCAGCTGTCGCCATGGGAGCTTTTGTCTTTGCGGGTTGCAACGATAATGCCTCCAAAGTAGGTTTTACTACACAGCCGAAAGACGAAGTGCTTACGGCCAAGGCAGATACATTTCTATTAAGTGCCCAAACGGTGGAGGTGCCGAGCATCTACTCGCGCTCCACTTATACGCTTTTGGGTCAGCTCAGCGATCCTCTTTTTGGGGATCTGCGCTCGTCGTATGTTACGCGTTTGCGTCATGCTCCGGGCTTCAAGTTCGCACATGAGCCGGAGGGTAAGAAAATAGACTCTGCCTTTGTGGAGATTAGTTACTCCTCGTGGGCCGGCGATAGTACTTTGTGGGCAAAGGCCTCTATTTATGAGGTTACCAAGCCCCTTCCCGATAGTCACTACTCCGGAGATATTCGATCCTACCTACAGGGGGCTAAGCACCTCGGTAGTGGTAGCTATAAGGCCGAAAATAAAATGGGAGACCACTTTATTTATATCCCGGTGGATAAGGCAATCGGTCAGCGTTTTTACGATGCCTCGGTGCAGCATCCCGAGTATTTTGAGAGCCAGAAGGCTTTTGAAGAAAACCTCTTGAGGGGGATCTACGTAGAGTCTTCTACGGGGTCGGGATGCATGCTCAGCGTGTATAGTACGGCCTTGCTTATCTATTATACCTATACGGTAAATGGCAAAACGGCAGATGGTAAGGCCGACTCTGTAATTCATAGGCGGGCTTCGTATCGCTTTGCCAATACCAATCAGCTCTATCTCTCGCAGCAATTCGATCATGCCAATAGAGATGAGCTCTTGAAGCCCAATAGTAAATATAGTTTCATTACCTCCCCCCTGGGGTTGGCAACGGAGCTGACTCTCACCAAAGAAGACCTCAACAGAGTGGTGAGATCCGGCTGGAGCCCAAAGACCAAGAGGCTGTTTAATGAAGCCAAACTGACCCTCCCCGTAGACATCCCTGCCCATGGGCGTACCGTATTGCAGCCCCCGAAGTATCTCCTCTTGCTGCCTGCCGACTCGGTAAAGAACTTCTTTGAGACCGGGCAATCGCACCTCACGCAGCCTGATGTTGCCTTCCTATCGTCGGAGTACAGCATCCTATCTCGGGAGTACAACTTCAGTAATATCAGTAAACTTATAACTCAGCATATAGAGAACCATAAGTCGGAGACGAGCTCTTCGATAGAGATAAAGCAACCCCTTCGCTTGCTCCTCGTGCCCGTAAGTCTGGAGGGCGGGAAATCCGGATCTTCGTCTTCCGATGTTACCGGAGTGGCGCATTATCTATTCCCTTCCGGGGCACGTATCAAGTTGGATAATGGCAAGATACGTTTGGGGATTGTCCATACGACCTATGAGTGACCCACCTCTTTGACGAGTCTTCCCTCGATAGCCATTCTAGGCATCGAAGGGAGATTTGCATTTTAGAGAGAGGGGTGTCGCTACCCTTCTGAGTGTGGGAGTTTGAATACAAAAGAGAGTAGCATTTGACAAAATAAGAGATAAAGCACGATGAAAAACGGGACCCTTCGCCTCAAACTTATCGTTATGAATTTCCTCCAATTCGCCGTTTGGGGGGCTTATCTTATCTCTATGGGGCGTTACTTGGGTACGCATGGCCTGGGGGATAAAATCGGTATTTTCTATTCCATCCAAGGCATTGTTTCCCTCTTTATGCCGGCTCTTATGGGGATTGTGGCAGACCGCTGGATCCCTGCCCAACGCCTATTGGGGCTCTGTCACGTCATTGCCGGTGGTGCCATGATTGCCCTCTCTTATGTGGCACAATCGCAGGGGGATGCTCCTACTTTTTCTTCCCTTTTCCCCCTTTATACGCTCAGTGTTGCTTTTTATATGCCTACGTTGGCTCTGAGTAATTCGGTGGCTTACTCCGGTCTGGAGCAGGCGGGCGAAGATATTGTCAAGGCCTTCCCGCCCATTCGTATCTTTGGTACCATCGGTTTTATCGTGAGTATGCTGGCGGTGGACGCTCTCGGCTTCCAAGAGACGCCCCTACAATTCCTCCTCTCGGGCGGGATAGGGATTCTCTTTTTCCTCTATTCTTTCTTCTTGCCCCACTGCCCTACAGCTCCTCGAGGCGAGAAGAAAAGTCTCTCCGAGGCCTTTGGTCTCAAGGCTTTCACGCTCTTCCGTGAGCCTAAGATGGCGCTTTTCTTCCTCTTTTCGATGCTACTCGGGATCAATTTGCAGATCACCAATGGTTTTGCCAACCCCTATCTGGGTGCCTTTGGAGAGCTACCGCAGTATGCCGAGGCTTTTGGAGTAAAGCATTCTAACATGCTTATTTCCCTCTCTCAGATCTCCGAAACTCTTTGTATTCTGCTCATCCCGTTCCTCCTTCGTCGTCTCGGTATCAAGCGAGTGATGCTGATTGCCATGATTTGTTGGGTGCTTCGTTTCTCGCTCCTCGGTGCCGGGAATCCAAGCGGAGGGCTCTGGCTTTTCATCCTCAGTATGATTGTCTACGGGATGGCCTTCGACTTCTTCAACGTATCCGGCTCCCTCTTTGTGGATCGAGAGACGGATAGCAGTATGCGCTCAAGCGCACAGGGCTTGTTTATACTCATGACCAATGGTATTGGAGCCACCATCGGTACGTTGGGGGCGCAGTGGGTCGTTAATTATTTTGTGGAGAGTGAGCACGATGCCGTAGCACGTCTCGAAGGGTGGGCTACCAGCTGGTATTTCTTTGCTGCTTACGCTCTTGTAATCACGATTCTTTTCTGGATATTTTTCCGCTACGAGGGCGATCGCCAGGGAGCGCAGCCCAAGAAGCTAGAACACAAATAGGAGATAACAATGAATGCTGCACTTATTTGGCTTATAGCCTCTATCCTGCTTTTTGCAGCCGAGATCATTACTCCCGGCTTCGTATTGGCTTGCTTTGGTGCCGGTGCTTTGGTGGCGTGTATTCCGGCCTTGCTGGGGTTGGGGATTGTTTGGCAAGTCGTTGTCTTTGCGTTGGGTAGTTTGCTGGCACTTTTTCTGTTGCGTCCTTTGCTCCAGAGGCTATCCAAGAACAAGAAAGCCCCCACTACGGGGATGGATGCGCTTATCGGCAAAAAAGCAAGAGTGGTGCGAGTGGTTTCCGCTCGTCAGGGAGGGCGCGTTGCCATTGATGGAGACGAGTGGCCCGCGGTGGTGCTCGCCGAAGATCTAGAGATCCCCCAAGATGTTTTTGTAAAGGTGGTGAGCTACGATAGTATTGTGCTTGTCGTAGAACCTTTCGAGAGTTAGTTTCATATCCTAATAAATACACACATATATGAGTAGTACGCTTATAGTAGTAGGAGCTATTTTATTGCTCGTTATTTTCTTCATCTCTAAGGGGCTTACTATTGTCCAACAGAGTGAAACGGTGATTATTGAGCGGCTAGGGCGCTATCACAAAACGCTCTCTTCGGGGGTTAATATCATCATGCCTTTTATAGACAAGGCGCGCCCCATGACTTGGCGTTATACGCTACAAAGCTCTAAGGGTACTCCCGTAGTACGCTTTAGCAGCATCACCCATATCGATTTAAGAGAGACCGTGTACGACTTTGCTCGCCAGAGTGTGATCACTCGAGACAATGTGGTAACGGAGATCAATGCCATACTCTACTTCCAGATTGTAGATCCCATGCGAGCTATGTATGAGATTAGCAATTTGCCCGTGGCTATTGAGATGCTTACGCAGACGAGTTTGCGTAATGTTATCGGAGAAATGGACCTCGACGAGACTCTTACCAGTCGAGATACGATCAATAGTAAGCTACGCGATATTCTCGATGAGGCCACCAACAAGTGGGGCGTTAAGGTCAATCGTGTAGAGTTGCAGGATATCAATCCTCCCCGCGACATCCGCGACGCCATGGAGAAGCAGATGCGTGCGGAGCGTGATAAGCGTGCCCAAATCCTTACGGCCGAGGGGCAAAAGGAGGCAGTTATCCGTGAGTCGGAAGGTAAGATGCAGCAGTCTATCAACCATGCCGAGGGTGCTCGCCAAGCAGAGATACTTGCCGCTGAGGCCGAAAAGCAGGCAAAGATACTCCGGGCTGAGGGGGAAGCCGAAGCGATTCGCCGTATCACCTCTGCCGTAGGAGCCTCCGGAGCCGATCCTGCTCAGTATCTTATTGCCATGCGTTATCTCGAAGTCTTGGGCACGATGGGCACCAGCAAGAGCGACAAGGTGGTCTACCTCCCCTTCGAGGCTACGGGTATTCTCTCCGCCATTGGGGGGATTAAAGATATTGCCGGTGGGGTAAAAGGTCCCTTGGCTCCCCTTGCTCAGGAGCTCAGAAGTACGCCGCCTTCCACCCCTAGGACTACGCCTATGCCGGTATCAGACCCACTAGATTTCTAAAAGTATAACCCCATTGCCCACCTCCGAGGTTGGTCTCTTGGCTCTTGCTTGGGAGACCAAATACTCCGGGAGAGTGGGCCTCTTTTTGTTTCATCCTATGCCAGATAAGGAATATCCCGTAGAGGTCTCTTTGGTCATTCCTCTCTACAACGAAGAGGAGTCGCTGCGTGAGTTGCATAGCCGCATTCGCCAGGCGATGATCTCTGCGCACTACAGCTACGAAGTGATTTTTGTGGATGATGGGAGCACCGATGGTTCGTGGCGTGAGATTGAGAGCCTGGCGGCTGAGTTCCCCGAGGTGCGTGCCTTGCGTTTTGCTCGCAACTATGGCAAGTCGCCCGGCCTGCAGTGTGGTTTTGCTCGAGCTCGTGGACGGATTGTCTGCACTCTCGATGCCGATTTACAGGACCAGCCCGAAGAGCTACCCGAGATGTGCCGCCTCATCACCGAGGAGGGCTACGACCTCGTCAGCGGATGGAAGAAAAAACGCTACGACCCGGTGCTGAGCAAAAACCTCCCCAGCAAGTTGTTCAATGCTACGGCACGGCGCGTTTCGGGAATTCACAACCTGCACGACTTCAATTGTGGGCTCAAGGCTTACCGCCACGAGGTGGTAAAGAGTATCGAGCTCTACAACGATATGCACCGCTATATCCCCTATTTGGCAAAGAATGCCGGCTTTACACGCATTACCGAGAAGCCCGTGGTGCACACCAAACGCAAGTATGGGGTCTCTAAGTTCGGCTGGGATCGCTATTTCAATGGCTACCTAGACCTACTTACCCTTTGGTTTACTTCTCGTTTCGGTCGTAAGCCCATGCACTTCTTTGGCTTTTGGGGAAGTTTGGTCTTCTTGGTTGGGATGATTGCGCTCATTGTGGTGCTTGTGACTAAGTTTGTAGCCCTCTCGCGGGGGATCCCGGCACCTCTCGTGACCGATAGAGTCTACTTCTACATCGCCTTGGCTGCCATGATTATTGGTACACAACTCTTCTGCGCCGGCTTTTTGGGAGAGCTGCTAAGCCGGCAATATAGCAACCGCAACGAATACAATATAAGGGAAGAAATTGGTAAGGAATGAAAGCGAATCATTTGCGTTTTGCGCCCTTCCTGGGGCTTCTTTTATTGCTGCATTTACAGGCTTGTAAGCCCTCTCGCCCTGCCTACATCAGTGAGATGGGCGAGGTCTTTCATACACTCTACCACATGAAGTACGCAGCCGACTCCTCGGTGCACCTTGAGGTGGAGCAGGCTTTGAGCGAACTCAACTATGCCGCCAACCCTTTCGACTCCACCTCTTTGCTCTATGCCATTAACAACAACCGTACGGATCTTGTCAACGAGGGCTTTGTGGAATTGCTGACGGCTGCTCAGGAGTATGGACGCCTCTCGGGCGGATTTTATGATGTCACGGTGGCTCCCCTTGTTAATGCGTGGGGCTTTGGCTTTTCTCCTTCGCCTTGGAAGGATGGCAAGGTGCCGGATGCGGCTATCGATAGCATCCTCTCGTTTGTGGGATACGACAAGGTGACGCTCCAGGGGAATACCCTCAAGAAGGCCGATCCCAGAATGCAAATTGACTTCTCTTCCATTGCCAAAGGGATGGCTTCGGACTATGTGGCTCGTGCCCTGCGTGCCAAAGGAATTCGAGATTACATGGTAGAGATTGGGGGTGAGATCGCCTATGGTGGCGTCAATCCCGAGGGGAAGCCCTGGCGTATTGGGATCAATAAACCCATCCTCGATAGCACCGGGCTCGAGCACTACGAGGAGTACGAAATGATTATAGACCTGCCGGGAGAGAGAGGCGGAGTGGCTACTTCGGGTAATTACCGTAACTTCAAAGTGCGCGAAGATGGCTCTCTCTACGCCCATACCATAGACCCGCACACGGGGCGTCCTGCCGAGACCGATGTGCTGAGTGCCACCATCCTGCATCCCGATTGCTACCGAGCTGATGCTTTGGCCACAGCGGCTATGGCTCTAGGGGCAGAGCGTGCCGAGAAGATGCTGCGCACCATCCCCAACGTGGAGTACCTCCTGATTGTAGCCTCCCCCCGAGGGGCAAAGACGCCCTACGAGGTGCGTCGCAGTGCAAACTTCCCGCAGGATCAACAGTAATCCCGACCCTCATTTTTGCATCCATCATTCCTATGAAGAATAAAAAGAATCTATTGCTCCCGATGGCTATGCTCCTCTTGGGGGTAGCCTTGCTAGGGGCATGTTCTACAAAGAAAAAGCAAGAGATGAATCAAAAAGAATCGGAGTCTTCCTCCGCCATCCTCGTTGGGATGCCGCTCGGACCCGGGGAGGGCAATACCCCCGGAGAGGTCCGTCCCGATCGAATTGGTGCCGGACGCCCTATTGCGGCTGCCCTGGCTCCCATCATTATTTACAAAACCCGCGGAGACTATCGCGAGTTGGTCCCTATTCAGTTGTCTAACGATGGTAAAACTATCGTTAGTTACCCCTCTCGCTACGACTTGGGGGAACCCGGAGCTTTTTCTACCCCTTTGCTACTGGATGCCGGCTACCTGGTAGACCGCCGTGGCGTGGGGCCTCACTCCGCCTTCCTCAAGCTCACGTACGACGAGTACTATGCTCTCCCCAATGATCCCTCTATTACCGAATTGCTAGGGTGGGTGATCGATAGAGAGCCTTTTACCTTCTTTGCCGTATGCGATCAGCGCTATTTTAGCGCTAAGAGCAAAGAGGAATTCGAACGCTATATTGCCGAGGGGATGCCCGGAGCAAACGTACTTATCACAACGAAATAAATCTGTTTCCTAACGATATGAATTGGCAAAAACATTACAAAGAACACCTTGTCTCTGCCGAGGAGGCAGTGCGCCGCTCGCTTTTTGAGGGCGCAAATGTAGTAATTGGGAGTGGGGCCGCTCATGTAGACCTCTACATAGAGGCTATGTACGCACAGCGCGAAACCATGCCCCATATCAATCTCTTCCACGTCCTTTACTTTGGGAAGGCTCTCTATCTCCTACCCGAGATGAAAGAGAAGGTCCACCCCATGGTCAACTTTATGGACAAGCAATCGCGTGCAGCCTATAAAGAGGGGTTGCTCGACTTCTTGCCCTGTCACTTCCATGAGGTGCCGGCTCTGCTCAAAGAGGGTTTCTACCCCGTGGACGTAGCTGTGGTACAGCTCTCTCGCCCCAATGCTGAGGGCGTTTGCTCTCTAGGGGTATCGTGCGACTACTCTCGTGCTGCCGTAGATAAGGCACAGGTGGTAGTGGGGATTCTTAATAAACAGATGCCCTTCTTGGGCGGAGATACCGCCGTACCCGTAGAGCGTCTCGATTATATTATCGAAGAAGATGCGCCTCTCGTAACAGTGCCTGGGGGAGCCGTTGGCCCCGTGGAGGCTAAGATTGGGGAGTATTGTGCCTCTCTTATTGGCGATGGAGCTACCCTACAGCTCGGTATTGGAGCTATCCCCGATGCCGTTCTCAACAACCTGCACGACCGCAAAAACTTGGGTATCCACACCGAGATGTTTACCGATGGGGTGATGAGGCTCATGCAGAAGGGTATTATCAATGGTAAGGCAAAAACGCTCTTGCCCGGCAAGGTAGTCTCTTCCTTTACCTTTGGTTCTCAAGAGTTGTATCAGTTCCTCCAAGGGAACGAAGACGTTGCCATGTATCCGGTGGACTACACCAATGATCCCTATGTGATTGGCGAAAACGATAATATCGTCTCCATCAATTCTTGTATCGAAGTGGATCTTACGGGGCAGCTTACAGCGGAGAGCATCGGCTATTCTCTATTCAGTGGATCGGGAGGGCAGGTGGACTTCCTTCGCGGAGCCAAGCGCTCTAAGGGCGGTATCAGCATTATAGCCATGCCCTCAACAGCACGTGGCGGCGAATTGTCACGTATTGTTCCCGTCCTCAAAGAGGGTTCTGTGGTAACGACCGGCCGTAACGAAGTCGATTACATCGTAACGGAGTTTGGTATCGCCCGCCTGCGTGGTAAGACGGTGGCTGAGCGTGCTCTTGCTCTTATTTCCATAGCGCACCCCGACTTCCGTGAGGAGCTGGAAGAGGCTGCTCGTCGCATGTTCCCCTACCTCCGTAAGTAGTCCGCCCGTCGGGCTCTTTCGGTAGATTTGTTGGCTTAGAGCAGAGACGAGGGGCTAGCCGGCTAGGTCGCTTTGGAGTCTCTTGCTCCCGCCAATAAGTTCTTTTCCCCATAATTTATATTCTTGATTGCCCTGCGGCGGAGTCTCTTGTAGCTCTGTCGCAGGGTTCTTTTTGCCCCGTAAGTTGTTAAACCCGCGTCTGTGTGGGGGAAACGGGCCTAGTGACGTGCGAATTGCACACTGTCTGCTTTTTGAGAATTTACTGCCCTGTTTTTGTTCCGTTTTTGGCTGATTTCTCCACCTATTCCTGGGTGGAAAATCTATTTTTTCTGCCCGAAATTCGAAAAAAAATCACTCAAGAGCCGATTTTGTTTTTAGGCAAGAATATGAGGCTGTGACAAGCCGTTCCGAACTACCCTAGTAGTACACTTTGGCTGGAACAGTGAAGAATGTTCGAAAAAGTATCTGCTTATTGGGAATTTAGTTCTATCTTTGCCTCCGAAACAAGACGCCAAAGAGTAACTATTGGAAGAATCTCGGGAGTTATCACACTTCACTTGCTCTAGAAAGGGTGGCGGATAAGTTCTTCTTCGAAAATCGGAAGAATCTTACAAGTCGGCAAGGGGAGGTGATACAAAAAGTAGTTCAGACTACGCATATGACACACATAATCAAAGTTTAATAGTAAAATAAAAAGTATGGTTCAAATGAAAGCGAAAGTTTTAATGACAGGCCTTTTTGCACTTGCACTGATGGCTGTTGGCTGTAAGAGCAACAAGGAAAACGATCCCAAAGAAAACGGGACTGCAAAGATTAGCATCGCAGTAGGTGGTAACACAGAAATGCGTACCTATGGCGATCAAACAGAAGAAAAGAACATCCAAAAGCTTACTGCCATCATCTATAAGGGTGAAGTACAGGAAACAATCAAGGAAGGCGTTGCTGGTGCTTCTGAAGTAAAGGATATCGAGTGTACTGCCGGTGCTCGTACATTGGTGGTTCTTGCTAACGTTCCCGCTACCATGGATCTCGTGGGTAAGACTAAGACCGAACTCGAGAACATGACTTATGAGTTGGCTCAAGATGCTGATACGCACAACAAGCTTCTTATGACCTCTGAGTTTACTGCTGTAACTCTCAAGGCTGGTAAGAACTACTATGGTTATGCTTCTACTGTAGGGTCGGCTTCTGATGAACACATCGCTCCGGGTGCTCCCCTCAAGATTAAGCGCGTACACGCTGCTATCGGCTTCGAAGGTGTAACGGTAGCCTTTAAGCCCGAGTATAAGGACTATACAGTGAAGTTCGATAATGGTGCTGTTTTGGCTTTGATCGCAAAGAAGACCTCTAAGATCTTTGGTGCAAGCCTTTACAACGCTGCAGATCAAGCATTCCTCCGTGGTGAAACAGTTGCTTCTGGTGCATTGACCCCTACCTCTCCTGCTACATATACGGACGCTGCTTGGCTTAAAATTGCTGTTAGTCATGCAGACGTTAAGACTTCTGCTATGGGTAAGGGTTTCTATGTACTTGCAAATGAAAGTACAACGAATCCTACCATCCTCTGCCTCAAGGGTACGCTCCTTCAAAAGAATGGTACTGCTTTGACTCCTGCTCAGATGCAACAAGCTTTTGCTGCCGGATGGATTGTTTCTGCGACAGATGCTACTACCTACTATCCTGTAATCATTAACAGAACATCTAGCAACTACACCTATACCGGTGCTACAGTAGGTCGTGATAAGATCGAACGTAATACCAAGTACAACGTGACTCTCAAGATCACAGGTCCTGGTACGAACAAGCCCGAAGACATCCCCGATGAAAAGGCTAACCTCGACGTTCTTTGTGAGATCGTAGAGTGGGTTGTTGTAAACCAAAACGCTACTTGGTAATCAGAGTCTCTCTGGTTCCCTAATAACCAAAGGGAGAGAAGAGGGGCACTCCCCCTCTTCTCCTCCCATATCCCTCCCTCTCTGTAAAGCTGGAGACACCTTTGATAGATCTCCTTTATTAGTAAAACAATAGTATGCGCAACACAAAGATTTTATTACTAGCCTTCTTTAGTCTCTTTTTGGGTATGACTTGCTTGCTGAGTGGCTGTGTATATGAAGACCTCTCACACTGTCCTCGCCCCTTTTACCTCAAGGTGAAAGCAATAAATGTCGACAATGAAGATATAACCTCCGATGGAGCGGTGCAGAGTGTTGTGCTATTCTTTTTCGATGAGGCGGGTAATCTCCTCCGCACCGAAGAGTTAAATGCCGCACAAATTGCCGCCAGGGAGCCTATTTTGGTAAAGCCTAGTGGCGCATCGAAGATCACTTGTGTGGCTTGGGGTAATCCCTCAGAAAAGGATCGCAGAGATTTTGCTTCGATCACCAAAATAAATGACCTATACGTACGTCTTGTATCTCAGAATGGGATTGCACAATCCCCTACGGACCTATTTGCCGGTAGTATAGCACACGAGATAGAGTACGGCCTTGACAAAGAAAATAGCACCATCACGGTAGAAATCTCACGTCGCACGGGAGAGGTGACCATCACCGTCTTGGGTTATAGAGCTTGGGCAGAGCGCCTCAAGTCGTCTCCGCTACGCGCATCCCAGACCCTTACCGACGCCATTATATTGGGTCCTACGCCCGATACCTATATCATTCATGATAAATTGGACGGACAGCTCGTGTCTTACCAGCCCAAGGGTGAGCTCCAGAGCGATGGCAACCTAATCGTTGCACCGTTCCGTGTATTCCCGACTATAAATGCCCAGACTCCGTTGGTACTCGATTTGTATGCCAATGGCACTAAGCAGCTCTCCTTCACAGAGAGTCGCGACGGCAAAAAATATATACCCCAGGTGGGTCGCATGCTCAATATCCTTATCGACTTGCGCACAGCCGATCTCAATTGCTTGGTAGAGATTACCCCTTGGGATGTTGTGCATCAGTTTGCAATATACTAATGCATACGTAGTACAGACTGTCAAACCCTCATGTCAGAATCAAAACCTAAAAGATGAAACTAAATAGTCCCATAGCCTTCTTGAAGGTCCTGCTGTTGGCCTCAACCCTCTTGCTTGCTGCATGTTCTCGCAAAGGGGGAGGGGATGTTAATAGTGACCAGGAGGCGACCATCAGTTTGTCGCTGCCCGATGCTCAACTTCGTGGAGGTGTTCTTTTCACCGGAGATCAAGAGATTGCCAAAGTGCGTATCCTTGTTTTCAAGGGAGAAGGCCTTGATGTACAGAAGCTGTTTACGGCCAATACCACCGAATTTGTCAATCCGTTTTCTCTGGTAGCCCATGCCGGTCCTCGCAAGATCTACGTGATCGCCAACGAGAGTACAACCCTTGGTGCACGCCTTTCGTCCATCGTTTTTGAGCGTGATCTCAAGGCGGCTTTGTTGGATGATTTGTCGGCTTCGGCCACCTTGCCCCTTGTCTTTACGGGCGAGGCTCAGGCGACCCTCCGCTCCGATCAGACGGTGCAGGCTACAGTTCCACTCCAGAGGGTTGTGGCTAAGGTCACCCTCTCGCTCAAGCATCACTCTGCAGCGGCTTCAGATCAGGTGCAGATCCGCAAGGTGCTCATCAACCGATTGGCCAAAAAAGAGCCTCTTCTCCCCCGTACTACCGGCTTTACGCTAGGTACGCCTTGGGAATGGACGAAGACGGAGACCATGCCCCTCGTTAATAATGATGCCAACTACAAGCCCTATATAAAGGAGGATGCGCCTCTCTATATCTACGAGAATTTGGGTTCGGTGGCAGACACCGCAGGGCGCGCCCCCATCCTCATGGTTGAGGCTCTATACAATGGTATTGCTACGAATTATTACGCTTATGTTAATGACAATAGTAGCTCTGCTGATCACCATTACTCCATCAAACGTAACCACCACTATAAGCTCACGGGCGATATTACGAAGTTGGGAGAATACTCCTTCTTGAAGCTAACAACCCAAGTATTGCCTTGGGATGTGGAGAATTTATCGCACACGATTTTGGAGCCTATACAGAGCAAGCTAGAGCCCCATACGGTTTTTACGGGGCCCAACTACGCCTCTCAAGAAGAGCCTTTTAGGGTTACGATCCGTATTAAAGCTACCGAAGGAGCCCGCTGGAAGGCTACGCTTACCAATGGCTTGGAGTTTGCCCTCGAAGGGGATACCTCCGGAGATGCCAATGCGAATAGAGACTACACGGTGATCATTAAGCCTTTGAAGCGGATGGGTAATAAGCCCCGTAAGACCGAACTCTACTTTATGGTAGATGGAAAAGAGGTTGTTCTCAAAAAAGAGAGTGGGCAACGCTATACCCGTATTGAGATTATACAGAAACCAAGATTTATCTAGTACACGAAACGATGATCCGTAAATACATATTCCCTCTAGTCCTTACTACCATTGCCCTCTTCTGTGCAAGTGTAGGGTGTACCAGAGAGACTCTCAACGATAGAACGTCTCAAGCCGGAAGTGATGCACTATTGCTTCAGCTACAAGTTGCACAGCCCGAAGAGTTGCCTGCAGCGCAGTCGGCTCTGCGTGCCACAGAGGCCGGAGAAGATGCTTACAACGAGAATACGATATCTTCTGTCACAGTGCTTTTCTACAAAGGTGGTCAGCTCTTCTGGCAAAGCAGAGAGAGCGGGCAGGGTGGAATCACCCCAGATGCCGGCGTGACCACCCCAGGGCATCACTATATTATCCCGGTGCCCGATGACAAGAAGGCGCAACTCAACGGGGTAAACAGCTTCAATGTGTACGTTGTATGCAACAAGGGCTCCTTCTCGGCACCTACTACAGAGGTAGATCTTCTCAAGGTGCTCGTGACCAACGATGTTAGTGCAGTAGCTCCCACAAACTTTGTAATGCTAGGGAGCGCATCTAATAAGCAGATCGATATGTCTACCCAAGCCGGGCGGAATCTAGGGTCTATCTCCCTTAAGCGTGTGGCTTCGAAGGTGCGCATCCTACAGCCTGTTTTCGCCATAGAAAACTATGTGCAAGTGGGAGACGTTCAGGTCAAGCTTCGCAACTATGCAAATCAAGGTTACTTGGGCACGGGAGAGAATCTCTCTACAACCCAGTATAATGCAACAGACTATCGCTCCGTAAACGAAGTGATTGCCGGTGGCAAAAAGTCGGCACATTTCTACTCCTATTATAATGAGTGGACGCAGCCTACGGATCTAGCCCATCGCCCCGAATTCGTAGTGATGGCAAGATTGAAGAAGGTAGGCGAAGCCGATAGCCAGGCCAAGGCTTATTACTACAAGGCTCCGATAGAGCCTGCACAGAAAAAGCTCGAGTCTAACAAACTCTATGAACTATCGCTCCGAATCGAGGTTATTGGTTCGCCCACATCCGAAGATCCGGAACCCGTATCAGGGACTGTCTCAATAGAGCCTTGGACCCTCCACGACGATACCTACAACCTCCCCAAGACGGAGTTTCTCGTAGTGGATGAGCACAACATCGTGATGAAGAACGTCACTCAGTATAGCGTTCTCTATCGTTCCTCCAATTTGCCCGTAACCCTTACGATCAAAAAGGTATATTGCACGTTTGTGGATGACCAAGGGGTGCTACGCACTACTAATTATACCCCGGGCCAACCCGAGTATCCTACCATCACTAATGATGCTGAGCTGATCCATATCACCTCCTCTATTCCGGTAAATAATGTGCCTAAGTACATTGAGTTTGAAGTAACCAATGGGGTTGCCGGTCTTGTTGAGAAGGTAACGGTAAAGCAGGTGCCTGCCATTTATATTGAGCACACCATGGGGATAAAATCGAGTATGCGACCCAATGGGACTTTTAATCCGGGTTACGAGAGTCACCTCAATAATAAGGCTATGTATCGGATCCAGGTCTTAGTCCCCCCTGCAGGGATGGTCGTTGGCTACCCTATTATGGCTCCAAAGATTTTTTATGATGGATTGATCAATAAAGGAACCCACGACTTGACCGAGGATAATCTGGAGACTTCTAAGATGCTTTCTCCTTGCTTTGAGCTCGCTTCCCAGTTGGGGGCAAATTGGGCGCAACCCTATATCAGTCATAAAGGGAAATTGGGGATGAACTATCCCAATAAGCCTCAGATCTCCCACCCTAGTGCCATTTATCATTGTGCAACCTATACAGAAACAAGAAGAAGACCCGATGGTAGCGAAGAAGTCCTTGACGATTGGAGACTCCCTACCGAGGCTGAGATTAGGTTGATCGACCAGTTGCAGAATGATGCCCAGAGTGCCGTAAAACGAATCATGACCGGGAGGTACTATTGGGACTGTTATTCGGCAAACAATGCAACACTAATGAGTAATTCCGGAGGGCCGGGGGCTAATTTGACTACTGCAACGAATGCCAGCGTGCGCTGTGTGCGTGATGTAAAAGATAATACGGTTGATAGATGAAGGCAATGAAAAAAATACTCCTCTGCCTGGTGACCCTAGTGGCGCTCTCGGCATGTACATCTAAAGAGACTCCCTCTCTTGTGGGGCGGGAGCCGGTAAACTTCTCCATCGATATGCCCGACTTCTCCGCTATGCGTAGTGGCGCCATAGATGAGAGTGCGATCAACAACCTCGAGTTGTGGGTCTTCGATCAAGATGGGCACTTTGTAGAGAAATCGACAGCAGTCCTAGCCTCTGCTGCCGGGACAACGCGGGCTTATTCCGCTGCTATTGTGCCGAGCTCTGAGCCTCGTATCATCCATTTTGTGGCCAATGCCCCCTTGGGGAATGAGAGCGATTGGCTCGGAAAAGACGAGAAGGAGATGCTCCCCACGGTCAATGCCGCCGTTTCTACAGCCATCCCTATGTGGGCTCGTAAGACCTATCCGAGTGTACAGAAGAACTCCCATTTGGGTTCGGTATCGCTTCTTCGCAACATGGTAAAGTGCAATCTAATTGTACAGACTACCGATGTTAGAGAGGCTTCTTATAGCATCTATAATACGCTAGCGAAGGGTACATTGGCACCTTTCGATCCTACGGCAGCTACTCGAGATCTCACCTTTAGAACTCCCGTTACTACCCCCACCGAGCCCGGTGGTGTGGCTATTGACAACACTAAGCCCTGGCAAACGGCGGATGGAACGGAGCCCTTCTATGTGTACGAGCGTGACAATATGACCTCGTCTACAGTGCCCTGTATCATCCTAAAGGCGAAGTATAAAACAGATAGTTATTTCACCTATTACAAGGTAGACTTTGTAGATAAGAACGATAAAACCATTCGTCACCACCTCCTGCGTAACCACTATCTCAAGGTTACAATTACCGGTGCTATGGTGCGTGGGCATGCTACTCCCGAGTTGGCTCTTGCAGCTGCTGCTGGGAACAATGTTGCGCTCTCAGAGGAAGTACAAGCATACCCCTCTTTCTCCGATGGCGTAGGGCGCCTAGAAGTGGATAAAACCTTCTTTGCTTTTGCCAATGATGAGCGTACGGCTACCTTCAATGCCCGCTATTTCCCCAATCAGGCTTCTACAGTACAAGATAATGGCAAGCTCACGGTGAAGTTCGCCGGAGAGGCAGTGCAAGGTGCTACGGTGAATGCGAGTGGTTTGGTTTCTCTCCAGCTTGCTCCCCAGCCAGCCCTAGGAGACGGGGTACTTACCGGAGAGGTAATCGTAGGAACCACCGGCAATGCCAACCTCAAACGCATTGTGCGCATAGAGGTTCGTAGGAATTACGACTACAAGAACTTTACCGTAAATGGTCAGCTCAATCCCTCAACGCTCTATGTCGCTAACGTGCAAGGAGCTTCTTTGACGCTTGACTTTTACCTCCCCGAAGAGTTTAACGATGCTCTTCTCCCCACTAAATTTAGACTCTATACAGAGAACTTCTATCCGGTCAGTGGGCAAGGTTTCTCTTTCGAACGAGTTGGCGGAAAAACCTGCTATGTATGCACTCTCTCGAAGCCTCTACCTGCCGACCGACACATTACGTGGCAGTTTAAGTCCAATCGCGGAGCCTCGGCGGAGACTATAGAGCTACGTTCTCTCGATGGATGTTTTGCTCCAAGAGTAATTCAAATCACGAACTAATCCAGTTCGCTAAGAGAGTAATATCTAAAGCAACCCCCTCCCTTTTGTTTGATGCAAAGGAGAGGGGCCTCTTTTTTAGAGAAGAGCATTCTGTTCCCTTCTCCCAAGAAGCGAGCACTATCTTAGGGCATTTTGCACTGTAATTCGGTCTATATAGAATCTTTTTGTAACTTTGAGCGAAGGGAGGGATCTCTGTTTGAGGCTCTCTTCTCGAGTGGAAATCTCCCTCCTTATCGCTTTTTGAATATCTAAGAAGTTGCTAGACTCCTATGAAAAGAAGAACTACAATTATGGGCCTCATGGTTGTGATGATGGCTCTTTTTTCCTCTGCTTTTGGGCAGCCGCTTTCCCGGCAGTCTAAAGCCAAAACCCCATTTCTTGTTTCCCTTAGGACGAAGCATCTTCTCCCTACGGACGATAAGAATCTAGCCACTCAGCACACTACCTTACGAGCTTCGGAGCCGGGGGTTATTACGATGGAGCACAACAAGCCCACGGGGCAGACTGTCATTATCTCCACCTCCATCCCAGATAGTCAGATAGAAGGCCTGGAGTTTGATCACAATGAGTGGGATGAGTATCAAATAAACGAGACTCGTTACTACAAATTTACCTCCAATAAGGTCACCTTTAAGGGGTCAGAAGCCTATCCTCTTACCATGCTCTCTGTGGAGAATTGCGCCATCACCAAAATTGACCTTACGCAGTGCCCTGGGTTGGCAGAGCTTTTTATCAATAATAATCCGGAGTTGAAGGAACTAGATCTCAGCAAAAGTACTGAGCTTAGGACCATTGGTGCCGGATTCACCGGGCTTACTTCCGTAAGCGTTGCCAACCTAAAGAATCTGTCGGTAGCCTCTTTTGCCCCTTCGGCTCTTGTGGATGTGGATATTGCGGGCTGCGACGAATTGAAATTCCTTCTCCTCTTTGGAAATAAGATAAAGGGGGTGAAAATGACCAAACTGATGAACGACCTCCCCGATCGCAACAAGGATAGAATGGACGAGGGGTGGCTCTTTATTACGGGCGATAACCCCCGATATACCGAAGGAAATATCTGCTTGGTGAGCGATGTGAAAGTGGCAAGAAAGAAGCACTGGAGGATAAAGGATGAGGATCGCAAAGACTATAAGGGAGCAGACTATATGCCTTCTTATACAGAGGATAAGATCACCTTTACCACCGAGATCCCCGTCCGTAAAGAGATCCATATGCGTATTGAGGGCGTAGATGATGCCGATTTTAAAGTGGAAGGTGCCGAGTTTTGGCAGTATCACTATAGGCGTGATGAGTATATCCTGACAAGCCAGACTGTTACCATAACAGGTAAGGTGGGCTACCTTGATCTCTCCGAGTGCCGCATCTCTTCTCTCGATATCTCCGGTAACAAGGAGTTGGAAGTGTTTCTTTGTACGGATAATTTCAAGATCAAATCGCTCGACCTCTCTCAGCACGTCAAGCTAAAGCGGGTGGATATCTCTCGCTGTCCTATTCGGGAGTTGAACCTCCAGAATGCCAAAGACCTTGAGTCTTTTGTGGCTCTCTCTACTCGTCTCAATAAGATCGATATAGCCCCCTCGGATAAGCTTACAGAGCTACAGTGTAGCAATACCACGCTCTCGGGAGTAGAGCCGTCTAAGTGGAAAAACCTTGAAAACTTGACTTTGGCGGGCTGTGGTTTGACTGAGTTGGATCTCTCCAAGAACGAGAAATTGGAGATGGTGCAGCTACATGCCAATGAATTTGATAAGCTTGTATTTGCAAGCCCGATGCTGTATAGTGCTACTGTATTCCTCAATAAGATACAGGGGGCCGATATGACGCGCATGATGCAGTCGCTCCCTCGCCGTTACGAAGGAGCCCAGCCCCAAGCGGCTATCGTGGTATATGGTATGGGGCAAGAAGACGAGAAAAATGAATGCTTAGATACCGATGTAAAGATCGCTCTCGATGCATTCTGGAAAGTCTATCAGGTAGATGCGGACTTCAACGAGTCCCCCTACAGTGGTGTCCCCACGGCTAATGCTCCTACGATTTCGGGAGAGGCTGCTATTGCAGTTTACCCCAATCCGGCTAGTGATCTCATCTTTATCTCGGGGGTATCGGACCAAGAACCGGTACAATTGTACGGATTGGATGGGCAGATCTTGCTCCAGGTGATACCCATAGAGGGCTTGGCACGCTTAGACGTGAGAGCTATCCCCTCGGGAGCCTACGTTGTGCGTTGTGGCAAAGAGGCCTATCCGGTACAAATCTCACACCGCTAATTGCCTTCGGCTCGAAGACTCAATTGGAAATAGAGAGAGGGGGATGCCCTGTAGGGGAGTCTCCCTCTCTCCTATAAGGAGTGGGGGATGAATGCCTTCTCGTGAGCCTCATCACAATAGGCAGAGCCCCCCGTGCGTTATAATGATATGATTGCCTATATAGAAGGAAAAATAGACCGTCTTACCCCAACAAATGCCCTGCTTGATGTAGGGGGTGTGGGATACGATATAAACATAACACTCACAGACTACACCGCCCTGCAGGGAAAACCCTCTACTCGGCTGTGGATAACCGAGATCATTCGAGAGGATGCCCATCTCCTCTATGGCTTTGTGCGAGAGGAGAGTAGAGCATTTTTTGAGAAACTTTGTTCTGTCTCGGGAGTGGGACCCAGTACGGCCCGCCTCATCCTCTCCTCATATACGCCCAACGAATTGGCGAGCATTATTGGCAATGGAGCCGTAGATCTGCTCAAGAATGTAAAGGGGATTGGTCTCAAGACAGCGCAACGTATTGTAGTAGATCTCAAGGGAAAGATAGACCTGACAGCCTACGATTTTGTGGAGGGAATGCCCGAAGGGGGAGATCCCTCTCAGGTGGCCGCTGTGAGCGACGAGGCTCAACGTGCCCTCAAGATGTTGGGATTCCCCGATCCGGCTATCCGCAAGGCGGTAAAGGCTGTGCTCGATGCGGATGCTCATCTTCCCGTAGAGGAGGTGATCAAGCAGGCTCTAAAGCGTCTTTGATCTCCCCTTCCCTCTAGCCCTTTTCTGATATGTCGCAGCAACAGAGACGTTGGTTTTTGGCACTTCTGGCCGTGGCTCTTCTCGCCTTCTCTTCGTGGTGGGGAGGGGGAGCCTTGGTGCGTTCTTCTCGGGTGCCCTACCGCGTTGCCTCTGTGGCAGACACAACGCATCGTCCGAAAGTACAGAAGACGCATCCCCAAACGGCCGAAGATATTGCCCGTAAGCACCCGATGGATTTGCGTAATCCATCCCAGCTCAAGAGTGAATTTATCTACGATGGCGCCACGGGTTGCTATCTTTATGTGACCACACTCAACGGCAAGCGCATTGGTACTCCCATTATTTATACCACAGAGCAGTACCTGGCTTATCTCAAGAGACGCGATGCCACGAGTTACTTTGCTCAGCGCGACCGAGAGGGTGCCAAGGAGGCAGGGAAGCAGCAGTTCAATCCTTTCGATTTTGGCTTTGAGCTAGGGCCGGCCGAAAAGATCTTCGGTCCCGGAGGGGTAAAGTTGCGCACACAAGGATCGGCAGAGGTGCTCTTTGGAGTAAAGACCAACGCAACGGACAATCCCTCCCTCCCTCAGAATGCGCGCAGTCATACCTTCTTCGACTTCGACGAAAAGATACAAGCCAACGTACAAGCTTCGGTGGGAACCAAGCTTAACTTTGGTTTGAACTACAACACAGAGACAACCTTCGATACCGATGCTCGTAAGCTCAAACTCGCTTACGAAGGGGAGGAAGACGATATCATAAAACTGGTGGAGGCGGGGAGCGTTTCACTACAACCCAAAAACTCGCTCATCCAAGGCGGGGCCTCTCTCTTCGGGATTCATACCAAAATGCAGTTTGGTAAGCTCCAGCTTAGCATGGTGGTGAGCCAACAGGAGGCAGAGACCAAGCGGGTGAGCTCGGAGCGAGGAGCACAGACCACGCCCTTCGAGTTTTCTGCCAACAATTACGACGAAAACCGCCACTTCTTCCTCGGGCATTACTTCCGCGATGGCTACGACCATGCGCTCTCTACCCTCCCATTTATTTCGTCGGGGGTGGTGATCAATCGTGTAGAAGTCTGGATTACCAACAAACGTGCACGCTTTGAGGAGTCGCGCAACATTGTCGCATTTACCGATCTTGGGGAGCCCGATAAGCTCACGGCGCCCGGGGTTACGGCTACGCATCAGACGAACGGAGCCCCCGATAACACGGCCAATTCGCTCTATGCCACCCTTCTTACGATGCCGGATCTCCGCCGCATCGATCGTGTGGGTCAGCTATTGCAGGGGCTGTTTGCAGGAGGAACCGACTACGAGAAGCTCGAGAGTGCTCGCCGCCTGACGCCCAATGAGTACACGCTCAACGCTACGCTCGGTTACATCTCACTCAATACAAGACTGAATGCAGACGAAGTGCTTGGGGTTGCCTACGAGTATACCTACCAAGGGAAGGTCTACCAGGTGGGCGAGTTCAGTACAGACCGCACCGAAAACAGCAGCGACAACCTTTATGTAAAGCTTATCAAGGGGTCGGCCATGACCCCATCGGCCCCCTATTGGTACTTTATGATGCGCAACGTCTATACTCTAGGATCCAACGTGAGTGACCTGCAAAAAGATCGCTTTAAGCTCGATATCTATTATCGTAATGACGAGGCCGGTACCGCTCTTCCCTATCTTGATGAGGGGAATGCCAAGGGCAAACTCCTCCTACAATACCTCGGTATGGATCGTCTCGATAGCCGAGGAGAAGCCTATCCCGATGGGGTTTTCGACTTTGTGGAGGGCTACACCGTACAGGCACGCCGCGGATTGATTTTCTTTACTACGGTAGAGCCTTTTGGTAAGGCACTGCGGAAGCGACTCGGGGATGACGCCATTGCCGATAAGTATGTATACCAAGAGATCTACGACAATACCTCTGTGGTGGCGCGGCAGGCTGCCGAGCGCGATAAGTTTATCCTGCGAGGGGAGTACAAGGCGGCATCTTCGGGGCAGATTAGTCTTGGTGCCGGTATTGCCAACGTAACGCCCGGTTCGGTGCGAGTTACAGCTGGGGGGGCACTCCTTACGGAGAATGTAGATTACACCGTCAACTACGCCATGGGTACCGTGACTATCATCAACGAATCGATCTTGAATAGTGGTACACGCATTGATGTTTCCCTCGAAAATAAGGGACTCATGAACATGCAACGCAAAACGGTGGTGGGCTTCGATGCCAACTATAGCTTCAGCAAAGACCTCACCATTGGAGCCTCTTTTATGCACCTCTCGGAGCTACCTCTTACGACCAAGAGCGCCATAGGGGCGGAGTCGATGCGCAACACCCTCTGGGGAGCCAATCTAAGCTATCGCACCGAGTGGCAGGCGCTCACCAATTGGGTAGACAAATTGCCGTTCCTCGATCTTACAAAGCCGAGCGAACTGAGACTGAATGCCGAATTCGCCCACCTCATCCCGGGGCACTACGAAGGGCGGTATGCCAAGGGTTACAGCTACATAGACGACTTCGAATCCTCCCAAGGGTATATCGATTTGATGAACCCTTATGCTTGGATGCTGGCCTCCACTCCGTATCAAGATGGGGCGTCGGCGCTCTTCCCCGAGGCGGCCCTCAGCAACAACCTGCGCTACGGCAATAGGCGTGCCAGGCTGTCGTGGTTCTACATCGACCCTATGTTCAATCGCTCCAATTCCTCTTTAACGCCGAGTTATATCCGCAATAATCCCGAGTTCCTTAGCAACCACTATGTGCGAGAGGTGAGCATGCAAGAGCTCTTCCCCTACCGCGATTATGGGCAGAGTTACCTGAGCTATTTGCAGACTTTCAGTCTCTCGTACTATCCCCAAGAGCGTGGCCCCTACAACCTCAATGCCGATGCACTCTTGCCCGATGGCACACTCTCCAACCCCCAAGACAACTGGGGCGGGATCATGCGCAAGATAGATCAGAGCGACTTTGAGGCGGCAAACATTGAGTATGTAGAGTTTTGGATGCTCGATCCCTTCATCTATAATAAGACTGCCCAAGGGGGAGATTTGTACATCAACCTGGGAGAGGTGAGCGAAGAGGTGCTCAAAGACGAAAAGAAATTCTTTGAGAACGGGATGCCCATCAACGACGATCCGCAAGCTACGGAGAGTACCATTTGGGGGAAAGTGCCCGTGCGCCAGGGGGCCGGCTATGCCTTCGACAATTCGCCCGGGGCGCGTACAAAGCAGGATGTCGGCTTCAATGGGCTGAATGACGAAGAGGAGAAAACCTGGCCCGCCTACGTAGATTACCTCAATGCTCTCCGCAGTAAGGTGGGAGGCGCCGTATTGGCTCAATGGGAGAGAGACCCCATGAGCCCGCTATCCGACCCCGCAGGAGATAACTTTATGCACTTCCGCAATGCCGCCTTTGATGCCGTACAAGCCCCTATTCTCGACCGCTATAAGTACTATAATGGGGTGCAGGGCAATAGTGCCGAAGCTACCGACGAAAACGATCCCTACAGCACGGCTAGCCGCTCTATTCCCGATGTGGAAGACATAAATCAAGACAATACTCTCAACGAGAATGAGAAGTATTTCGAGTACAAGATTTCGCTCAAACCGGCCGATATGGTGGTGGGCAAAAACTATATTGTAGACGTGCGTCCGGCCACGGTTTCGCTGGCCAATGGCTCCAGAGAGACGGTCAATTGGTACCAGTTTAAGGTGCCGGTGCGTGGCTTCGATCGCAAGGTTGGGGGGATTGCAGACTTCAAGACGGTTCGCTTTATGCGTATGTACCTAACGGGTTTCCACGAAGCTACGTACCTTCGCTTCGGTACACTCAAATTGGTACGGGGGGATTGGCGCCAATACGATAGGGAGCTGCACGACCCCTCGCTACTGCCTGCTACCCGAGCCACGATGGAGGTCAGTGCCGTTAATATCGAAGAAAATGGGGACCGTCAGCCTATTAACTATGTGCTTCCTCCCGGCGTATTGCGCAGTATCGACCCCGCACAGTCCCAGGCTACGCAGCAAAATGAGCAGTCGCTGAGCCTAAAAGTCCGAGACCTCGCTCCCGGGGATGCACGTGCCGTGTACCGCAATACAGGCTTGGATCTTCGCCGATATAAAAAGCTGGAGCTCTTTACACATGCCGAGCGCATACAGGATGCTGTGGATGCTGTTGGGGATGGAGATCTCTCTGTGTTCATCCGATTGGGTAGCGACTATCGTAATAATTACTACGAGTATTCTGTGCCGCTCAAACTCTCTCCCTACGGGCTTTATAGCTCCGATGTAGCGGCAGATAGGCGCACCGTATGGCCGGACGAAAATAAAATGACCATTCTCTTCTCGCGCCTTACCGACCTTAAGGGCGAGCGCAATTTGGAGAAAAGCAAGGGCAATCCTAGGGCCGAGTTCTCCCTGCGGTATGCAACTCCCGACCCCGAGAACCCCCGTAATACCATCACGGTAGTGGGTAATCCCTCGCTCTCCAACGTAAAAACCATCATGATAGGGGTGCGCAACGGCGGCCAAGGTAGCAAGAGTGTGGAGGTATGGGTCAACGAATTGCGATTGAGCGACTACCTAGAGCAGGGCGGCTGGGCTGCCAATGCCGATATGCAGTTGCAGGTAAGCGACTGGGGGAGCGTGACGGCAAGAGGTATGATGCAGACGGCAGGGTTTGGAGCCTTAGACCAGTCTCTCTCTCAGCGTCGCCTCGAAGATTTACAGCAAATCAATATCTCTTCTAACTTCGAGATGGGGCGCTTCTTCCCCGAGAAGGCACACGTATCCATCCCTCTCTACTACGCTTATACCAACGAAGTGGTAACCCCGCGTTATAACCCTCTCGACCAAGATGTTTTGCTCTCGGATGCCCTCAAAGCCACTACCAACAAGGCGGAGCGCGACTCGATACGGCGCCTATCGGTAACGGAGACACACACGCACTCAATCTCTCTGAGCAACATGCGGGTGGACGTGAAGAGCAAAACACCAATGCCCTACGACCCTGCCAACTTCTCGTTTAGCTATAACTATAATCAACGGACTCACCGCACACCCGATCTCGTTTACGACTCAAGTCGAGACTGGCAAGCCGGCATTACCTACGATTATTCGCCCGTAGTGCCTCCGATCAAGCCTTTCGGTTGGATCAAGTCGGGGAGCAATATCCTGGCTCCGCTCAAGAGCTATCAGATCAATTGGTTGCCTTCGAAGATCGCTTTCTCCTCCCAGATGGTGCGCAACTATAGCGAGCAGCAAGTGCGCAACTACATTCCCGGGGTGGCTAATGCCCCCTCTTTGCCGGCTACGTTTGTGCAAAACTTCTTGTGGAATAGAGCCCTTACGCTCAATTGGGCCCCTACTACCAATATTCAGTTCTCCTTCCGCTCGGGTACCAATGCACGCATCGAAGAACCCCATGTACAGGTCAATCGTCAGTTGGAACCCGATCTGTACAAGATTTGGCGCGACTCTGTCAGTCGCAGCATTGCCGAGCTGGGCCGTCCTCTAAGATACGACCAAACAGCTACCCTTACCTGGAAGCTCCCCTTCGCTCTTATCCCATATATGAGCTGGATTAACGGCTCTGTGAGTTATACCGGCACCTACAATTGGGATCTGGGAGCGCAGCGAGCCGATGGCGTTTCCTTTGGTAATATAATTCGCAATGAGGCACGTATCGATGGATCTCTGGCTCTTGGCTTCTTGCAGCTCTATAGACAAATTCCCTTCTTAGCCCAGGCCGAGAAGGCGCTCAACGCTACGCCTACCAATACCGCAACTCGTAGGCGACAGCCCGAGGCCCAAAGGCCCGCAAAGGCTTCGGCTCCCCTTCGTTATACTCAGGATATTACGCTCCGTAGTGATAGTACCATTGTGGTACGCCACAACCTGGGAAGCCGCAACCTCAAGGTATCCGCTCGTACCACTGCCGGCAAAACGTACAAGCTCAAGACGCGTACAATAGACAACAATTCGCTGGAGATCCAAAACCTCGATACCGTACAACTTGCCCTCACGGTAGAGAACGAAAAGGTGCGTAAGAAGGCGGCGGATCCATCCGAAGAGCCCTCTCGCTTTGTACAGCATCTGGCCTATACGCTTATGATGGTGCGCGATGTAAACATCACCTATAACCATACCAATAACCTCAATCTACCGGGCTTCATGCCTCAGATAGGTAGTATCGGGGGGCAGGCACGCCAGGGCGATGTCCTTGCTCCGGGGCTTGCCTTTGCCTTTGGGCTTACCGACAATAGTTTTGTAGAGGAGGCAGCTCAGCGTGGCTGGCTTACCCAATTGCAGGAGAATGTAAGACCCTCGGCCTACTCGCAAACCGATAACCTAGGGGTGCGGGTTACGCTAGAGCCGATCAAAGATCTCCGTGTTACCCTCACCGCCAATCGCAACAGCACGCAGCGTGAGGAGACCCAATTCGTTTTCGATGGTATGCCACGCACTTGGGGCGGCTCCTTTATGATGACAACCATCGGGCTTGGAGACTTTTTTGCCACTCCCAACGCCAATGATGGATATGCCTCTGCAGCCTTTACCCAATTCCTCGCCTTCCGCTCTATTATTGCAGATCGACTACGTGAGCGCTACGGAGCCCATGCCGCCTCTTCCTCCTTTGTGGTGCGAGAGAATAGCGCAGATGTACTCATCCCGGCCTTCCTTGCTGCCTATACGGCGAGCGCTCCGGGTTCTGTCTCTCTCTCCCCCTTCCCCTCCCTCAAGAGCCTGCTCCCCAACTGGAGTATCACCTATACGGGGCTGAATAAAACTCCACTCTTCTCGGAACTCTTCCGCAACTTCTCCCTCTCGCATACCTATACCTCTACCTACACCGTGGGCAACTATGCCTCCCTCCTTGGTTGGAGTGCGGTGGGGGAAGATGAGACTCCCCTCGGATTTTTGCGGAAAACACCGGCCGACGACCCCTCTTCGGGAGTCATTACTGCGGGGCAACGGATTGCCGCCATGCCCTACGATATTCCCTCCGTTGCCATACAAGAGGGCTTTAATCCGCTTATCGGCTTGGAGATTACCTTCAAGAGTGGGATGACGCTCTCCTCACGTTGGAATAAGCGCCGAGCTCTTAACCTTAATATCACGGCCTTCCAGCTAATTGAGTCTGCCTCCGACGAGATCTCGGCAGGGGTTGGTTACAAGGTTGATGACTTCTTTAAGTGGCTAGGGGTTAAGCGCAAGAAACCCTCAGGTCGTAAGGCTAAAGATGCCCTCTTGACCTCGGGCGGCTCTATGACGTTGCGACTAGACTACAGCTATAGCCGTACCTCTATGCTCATTCGTAAGATACAAGAGAACTTCTCGCAAGCCACCAATGGCAATATCGCTCACACCCTCAAGTTTAGTGCGGACTATGCCCTCAGCCGTATGCTTACCCTGCGTGCCTTCTATGATTGGAACATGAATTATCCGCTCGTAAGCACGGCCTCGTTCCCCACTCGCAATAGAAACTTTGGGGTCTCGCTCCGCATCAATCTAACGCAATAGCCCGGTATAATCTCCCCTTCTCCTCGGAGAAGCACAAAAAAAGATCGCCCATATGAATCCCACCTCTAGCGGCAAGAGACTTTTTCTTCTCGATGCCAGTATGCTCATTTATCGAGCTTACTTTGCCTTTATCCGCACCCCCCGATTCGATAGTAAGGGGAACAATACAAGTGCCCTTCTGGGTTTTGCCAATAGCCTCATAGAGATCATTAAAAAGGAGAATCCCGACTATTTGGCTGTAGTTTTTGACCCCCCCGGAGGCTCTTTTCGACACCGAGAGTACGCAGCCTATAAGGCGCAACGCGATGCCACTCCGGAGGGTATCCTCTGGGCTTTCCCCCAGGTGAAACGCCTGCTCGAAGCCCTACGAATCCCTGCCGTTGAGGTGCCGGACTACGAGGCAGACGACGTGGTAGGCACCCTCTCTCAGCGTGCCGAGAAAGAGGGTTTTGAGGTCTATATGGTTACTGCGGACAAGGATTACGGGCAGCTTGTTACCAAGCATTCTCTCATGTATCGCCCGGGGACCAACGGGGCTGAGGTATGGGGCGAGGCCGAAGTCTGCGAGAAGTTTGGCCTTGTGCACTGCTCGCAAATGGTCGATTACCTTGCCTTGGTGGGGGATGCCAGCGACAATATCCCCGGATGTAAGGGGATAGGGCCGAAAAAAGCCTCGGAGCTACTCACGCAGTTTGGCTCTATTGATGGCATTTATGAGCACCTCGAAGAGCTATCCCCTTCCCTCAAAAAGAAACTCGAGGAGGGGCGGGAGAATACCCTTTTATCGCGCTATCTGGCCAAGATTTGTACCGAAGTGCCCATGGAGGTGAAGTGGGAGACCTTCCGCCACTTAGAGCCGAATGTGCCCCAGCTCCAGGCCCTGCTCGCAGAGTTTGAGATGCACACCCTAGCCAAGCGTTTGCTCCCAAGCGAGGGTGAGGCAGCCGATTGGGGAGGGGGGCTCTTCTCCTCTAGCTCTACCAGTCAAGACGAGGGGAAGGAGCCATCAGAGGCTAATTCTCTTTTCTCTCCCAAGCAAACAGCCTCTCTACAAGGGCTTACAACATTGAAGGATACAGCGCACACCTACCACGTGGTACGCACAAAGGAGGAGCAGGAGCAGCTTTGGGCCCGCCTTGCCGAGAGCAAACAATTTGCCTTCGATACTGAGACGGACGGACTTAACCCCCTTACCGCCTCCATTGTGGCAGCCTCCTTTGCCCCCGAAGAGGGCGAAGCCTACTATCTGCCCCTGCCCCAAGACTTTGACAAGGCTTGCGCCATCCTCCAGCCTCTTGATGCCCTCATGCGCAATACCGAGATACTCAAGATGGCTCAGAATGCGAAATTCGACCAAAAACTTTTGGCTCGCTATGGAGTTTCGTCTGCCACTCCACTTTTCGATACGCTTGTGGCGCATTATCTCATCGCTCCCGACCAGAGGCATAATCTAGATACCCTAGCGGAGCAGTACCTAGGCTACCGCACCATTGCGTATAGCGACCTATCGGAGAAAAAGAACTTCGACCTGCGCCGGGATGTCGCAGAGGAGTTTTTGGCAGACTATGCCGCCGAAGATGCCGATGTGGTGCGCAGGCTCTACCCCCTTCTTCGGGAGAAGCTAGAGCAAGAGCAGCAAGAAAAACTCTTTTGGGAGGTGGAGATGCCCCTTGTTGGGGTGCTAGAGAGCATGGAACGTGAGGGCGTACAATTGGATGTACAGCGACTGCATGAGGTCTCCGAGAAGCTCTCGAACGACCTCCGCGAGACGGAGGAGCAGATATTCCACTGGGCAGGGCATCCCTTTAATGTGAGTAGCCCTAAGCAAGTGGGGGTAGTTTTGTTTGAGGAGCTGGGCTTGCAGGCCAAGGGCAAGAAAACAAAGACAAACACCTACTCTACGAGCGAAGAAGTGCTCTCCAAGTGCCTCGATCAGCACCCTATTGTACAGAAGGTGCTGGATTACAGGGGGCTCAAAAAGCTCATTGGTACCTATACGGAGGCTCTTCCTGAATTGGTCTACCCCGATGGCCGCTTGCGTACCTCGTACAACCAAGCCGTGACCGTGACGGGGCGGCTCTCCTCGAGTGACCCTAATCTCCAAAATATCCCCATTCGCTCCTCTATGGGGCAGGAGATCCGCTCCGCTTTCGTGCCTCGCAGCTCGGAGTTTACCTTTTTGAGTGCCGATTATTCGCAAATAGAGCTTCGCCTGATGGCACACTTTAGTCAAGACGAGCATTTGATAAAGGCTTTTGTGGAGGGGGAGGATGTACACCGCTCTACCGCCGCACGGATCTACAACGTGGCTCCCGAGGAGGTGACCTCTCTGCAGCGCTCTCATGCCAAGACTGCCAATTTTGGAATTATCTATGGCATATCGGCCTATGGACTGAGTCAGCGCCTCAATATCGATGCCTCCGAGGCGTCCGCCCTTATTTCTAGCTATTTTGAGAGTTACCCCTCCGTGCGTGCCTATATGGATGAGTGCGTGCAGAAGGCAAGGAAGTTGGGCTATACCGAAACGCTCTTGGGGCGTAGACGCTACCTGCCCGACATCAATAGCCGCTCGGCCACTGTGCGCCAATTCGCAGAGCGCAACGCAGTAAATGCCCCTATCCAAGGGACGGCTGCCGACCTTATTAAGGTGGCTATGATACGTATAGATGCTAAAATGCGTGAGCGAAATATGAGGAGTAAAATGATCATGCAGGTGCACGACGAACTCAACTTCGATGCCTATCTGCCCGAAGTTGACGAGTTGCGAGCCTTAGTGCACCAAGAGATGTGCCAAGCTCTTCCCGGCCTAAGAGTCCCCCTAGAGGTGGAAATCGGAGTGGGGAGTAGTTGGCTCGAAGCTCACTAAAAACTTGTTTTGTATCAGAAAATAGGGAGGAGGGTGCCATGTAGAGGGTGCTCTCCTCTTTTTTGTACCTATCGGCTCCCTTCATTGCCGGCTGGAAAAGAAAAATCTTTAGGGTGGAAATGCTCCCGTTTTAGGGCAAGAAATTTTTTGCCGCTGCCCAAGAAATGAAAAAAAATAGGCTGCCATTCTTTTTATTTCCAGGCAGCCTTTGGGCGAGGGGTTTGCAGAAAAAAAATATCCCCTCCAGCTCTAGGCGGAAGGGAATATATAGGGTCTAAAAAAGGGGCTTAGCGATCGAAGAGGGTGAGGTAGGCTGTGCGGAAAAGAATCTTGATGTCGCCCATAAAAGAATGATGCTTGACGTACTCAAGGTTGAGCTCAATTTTCTTGGGCATGATCACATCCTTGAAGTATTCTTCCGGGTGCTCTTGCTCCCCCAGAATGGCATTCTCGTTGCGGAAGTAAATGGAGGCCGGGCTTGTGATGCCGGGGCGCACGGCTAGGATGGGTAGGTATAGATCGGGGTACAACTCCACCTGCTGGCGAACGAGAGGTCGAGGGCCCACAAGGCTCATATCTCCCTTTAGTACATTGATTAGCTGGGGTATCTCGTCAATCTTTAGTTGGCGAAGCCTGCGACCTAAGCGCGTAATACGTGGGTCATCGTCCCCTACGGTGAGAAGTTGGTCTTTGCCCCAGTCCTGATGGTGCATGGAGCGGAATTTGTAGAGTACGAAGTCTTTGTTGTTGCGCCCTACACGTGCTTGGCGAAAAAAAACCGCCCCCCGAGAGTCGCATTTAATAAGAATGGCTACAATGACGAAAAGGGGGGACAAAAGAATTATCCCAATCAAACTTACGAGTACATCGAGCAGCCTTTTTGCCATGCGTGGGGTGTGTCTCTTATTGTGTGTTGCCTATTTACCTTTCTGCAAAGGTAATAAACCCGAGGGATATTTTAGCTCTTGAGAAAATCTTATTAGGGTGCAGATCCCAGTATCAAGTGCAACGGTATGACAAAAGTAGTGCTAAGACTTCATTCGGAAATTTAAAGTCCAACTTTTTCCTAGGTCTGTTGTTTAGCAGTATCCTGATATTTCGTATTTGCTTGTCATCAATGTCTTTGAAGGAAGTTCCTTTGGATATGTATTGTCGAATGAGTTTGTTGAGCAATTCAACATGGGGCTTGTCGGTCGAACAATAGGGTTTAGCAAAAAAGACAGGAATACGGAGCGCCCTCTCAATAGATCTAAAGCCATAAATTCCGATCCGTTGTCCGTGGTTATGGAATGCAACAACCCACCCTCTTGAAGTAAGCCAAACTCCGATTAACGCCCCAAGCCTGTATTTCCCAGTTGTAAGTGCTAGATGAGCTATAGGGGTACTTCACCAACCATTTTGACCTTTACGCCAAAAAACACGTAAGAGGAGTTGTTCCCAGATCCTCAATTCTGTTAAGTCGCTACCTGTATTGTCTGTTTTATTGTACTGAACGTGTGGTGGATACGAGTTTCAAAAATAGTCTCACTCTTGGAGCTTTTTAGTTCCAAGGGAGGAACTTTCCAATCCCCACGTGGAGAATGAAAAATGGCCACGTAGGAATTTCGAGTTTCCTACGTGGCTATCATCTGTAAGAGCTATTTAACGGTGCAGCCTTTGCAATCAGTGGATCGCTATGCGGGTTAGAGCTTGACGCTCACTCGCTGCCCCTCAGGCGACTGGATCGTGAGGAGGTAGGGTGTAGCAAACTGCTCGGCTGATAGAGGAATCGTAACTGTGCTCGTGGACGTAGAGAACTCTTGCAGCGTGCGACCCTCCATATCGTAGAGTGTGATGGTGCTGTGAGGCTCTAGCGAGTCTAGTCTGATAGCTCCAAACATACGGCTGCAGGTCGGCATGTGAGACGAGATAGATGTGATGCCCACGGGCGACCCTTCGTAATGCTCTCCAATCCAGTCTTTCGTGTCTCCTGCTAGATCGTATACGGCCCAGCCGAGGCTCCTGGCATGAGCTACAGCATCTACATTGCATACGTTGCCCTCATGGTCGCTATGCGTATCGATCACCTGAATGGTCGGCTCGGGGATGTCTAGTTCGGGATCAGCAACGGGTGCTGCGCGCTGCAAGGTGTTAAAGGCCTTGGTCATAGCCTGCTCAAAGATCTGATTGTTGTAGAGCTCGATGAACCATAGCTTGCTACAGTTGGAGAAGTCTATCTCCTGCAACTTGTTGTCTGCCAGCCAGAGATCTTCTAGTGGTAGCCCAGCTGGTATTGTGATCGAGGATATCTCATTGCGGTACGCCTCTAGAGTCTTGAGTGCTGTGGCGTGTGTTAGATCTATATTGGTTATTTTGCGGTCTTGGATGATGAGTTGGTCTATCTTGCCATAGATCGTGATCTGAGGTGATGTAACCTGAAAGGCTACTAGGAATTGTCCTAGCTCATCGAAGTCATCTTCAGGGTTGCTGGCCATCTCTTCTCGCTGAAATTGACCATCGCCATTCTGATCGACCCAGACACCATGCTCTATAGGACGTATGACGAATGTGATTTCATCAGCACGCTCTATGGCGGTGGTTAGGACGATGCGATCGCCATCGGTAGATACGGGTTTGAAGGGATTCTGCCCGAGAGCAGGTAGTGCCAGTAGCGGGAAGAGGCAGATGAGATATGTGATATAATGTCGAGACATAGTTGATATATTAGTGTGTGTAGTGGATGGAGTGGCGTGTCTCCTTGAGGGGAAACGCCACCACGTAGATTACAGCTCTGACCTAGATGTGGTAGATCTTGAAGCTTTCGCCTCCGAGGTTGAGTATATAGGCACCATCGGGATAGGAGGTCATCGCTATCAGGCACTGACCGCTAGCGTCTAGTACCCCCGAGGTCAGCAGCAAGCCGGCCTCTGAGTATAGAGCGTAAGGCGCACCACTGTTTCCAGCCAAGACGAGCGCATGAGTAGCCCCGTCGTAGTAGACGATGGGTGTGTCTGGAAGCAATTCTTGGATTGCTGAGGGTGAGCCTTTGTAAGGTACACCTGTCCAGGACTGCCTGTCCCTGTGGAAGTCGTTGACCTCCCAGTTCTTATCTAGAGCGACCTTGACGGCATCTACAGAGCAGACGTTTTTCTCCTCAGGAATGGTCGTGTCGAGTGCTATGACGAGTCCTTTCTTCTTTGCCGCACGGTCGGGAAGGCTCTTCATCAGCGCATTCATCTGTTCCTCTCCGATTTGATTGTAGAAGCAACGTATGTCGTTTATCTCCTTACATGCAGAGAGGTCTAGCGAGGTGATTTTATTTTGAAAGCAAAAGAGCGTTTGTAGTCCTGTGCTGCCAGAGAGGTCTAGATGGTCTATCCGGTTATTGAAGCACTGGATCTCTTTTAGCTTAGGCATCTTACTGACCTCGAGCCCTGCGAGATCTAGGCCTCCAAAGCGGATCGCATCTATGGGACCATAGATTGTGACGCTCGGCTTGACAAGGACGACGATCATGATGTTTGTCTTGCCGATGTTGCCCTTGGCTCTGCCCTCGCCTCTGTCGCAGATGCCATTGCCATTGACATCTACCCAGACGGTCTCATCGTGTGGTACAAAAGCTATACCTAGACTAGAGCCGGCGGGTAGGTCGGTCGTCAAGGTAACACGAGGTCCATCGATAGGTGCCGGTGTCACTTGGGCACGCAGATGGGTGCTGAGTGGCAGCAGCAAGAGTAGTATGAGGGGTATGAATCGTGTAGCTCGTTTGTTCATAGCTTAGTATATGCTTGATTGTTGTGAGAGATAAACTTATAGTACTTGCAGTGTGGTTGTCGCTCCGCAGTGGGTGATGATGTAGCTACCTGCAGGTAGAGCAATGGGGTATGTGGTGGTCTCCAGATCCCCGGCGAAGGTGGCTAGGAGGGCTCCCGAATAGTCGTAGATCCGCACCGGCTCATCGAGGGTGGTACCTATGAGGACGAGTGCCGAGCCTGAGTAGAGAGCTCTAAGCTCCGTCTGAGTCGTAGCTACCTCTGTGATTGCCGTGGGCTCTCCTAGGTACTTGACCCAGTCATTACGAGACTTGTCCCAGGCCTGCACGTTCCAATACTTACCGTCAGCTATGGCGGCCTGTCGGTCGGTTACGTAGTTCTTTTCGGTAGGCTCATTGAGCGTGTAGATATATAGCTGGCCTTCGTTGAACTCGCCCTCGCTACGCATTGGTAGTGCATTGACAAGGAGGTCCATCGCTTCATCTCGTATCGCGTTGTGTGCGACACCGACGAAGTAGAGATGCGGCTTCTTGGTGATGTCTAGACGAGTCAGATCGTTGGAGATGACCTCTACCAGCTCCAGGTTGGGCTGATGCGACAGGTCTAACTCTGTAAACCGATTGTTGCGCCCCTCGAAGCTCTTGAGCTTGGTCAGTGCCGACAGATCGATCTCATCCAGCTTACTATAAGGTACGCCTAGGTAGGTGAGCTGTGTCATACGACTGACGTCGATCTTGGAGAGTCTCCACTTACGTAGTATGATCTCGTTAAAGTTGCCATAGATCCTAAAAGTCTGTGCCGATAGGGTTACGGTAAAGTTCTGTATGCCTTGATCAGGCTGACCGTCCATGGACTTTAATCTAACCACTTCGCCTTCGTCTTGCTGACCATTGGCGTTGAGGTCGATCCAAGCATCTTTACTGATTGCGATCTCTACCTTCTCCCCTGCATTGAGCGTCGTGGTGAGCCCTAGGTAGCGGTTGGGGTCAAACTCCTCTTGCCCATAGCTGGTCGTGGCTATGAGGGGTAAGATCAGGCATAGGAGTAGTGCCTTGTGTGTAATTGTCTTCATCGTTGGTCTACTTACTAGGTGATTAGGGTATGATGACGAGACGTGTCATCTTGCCGACTCTAAGCAGGTAACACCCAGAGGGTAGTGTGAGGCGTGTGGGACGTGCCACCTGAGCTGCAAAATGATAGAGCGTCTCGCCCCCTATAGTATACAGAGCTACCTCAGCCTGTGCACTCTCAGGGAGCAGGGTGATGCCTGTCTTGTCAACAAGGCAGAGGCTCTCGGTGCTACCTACAGACTCTATGCCGACATTGATGCTACAGCCAGTGCCATCGCCGAGGATGTCTATCGTCCAGCCCTTGTCAGCAGCGAAGTTGGACTTACTCGTCGGAGCTCCCGGGTTGGCTGCGATGCGGAGCTGCCCGCCTTGCACCTTCTCAGGGAGAGCTACGCAGAGGCTGTCGATGGCGCAGGCCGAGAGGTTGTTCTTGACAACGGAGACTAGCTCTAGCATTGGCATAGAGGAGGCTAGCTGTAGAGACTGCAGCTGATTGTTGTCGCACTGTAGCTCACGGAGGTTGGGAGCTCCAGAGAAGTCTAGTGCGACGAGCTTGTTGTCGAAGCTGTAGAACTCTTGGAGGCTAGGCAGATCACCGATCTTGAGCTCTTTTAGTCCGCAGTCAGAGCAGAGTAGCGTGACGAGACTTGAGAGGGTGGTGATGTCTAGAAGGCCGAGGTTAGGGTTGTGCTGTAGAGTCAGCTTGTCCAGACGTTCGCACCCCTTGAGATCTATGTTGTAGAGATCGTTTTGATAGCAGTTGAGCGTCTTGAGACTCTTACAGCCACGCGCCTTGAGTCGCTGTACGGGAGAGAAGGAGGTGTCTATGAAGGTGAGCTTCTCGCATCCAGAGACATCAATGCCTGTGATCCCGGTACTAGCGCAGGTCAATCCCATCAGTGCTTTGCAAGAGGAGAGATCGAGTGCGGTGAGCTTCTTATTCATCTGTACGTTTATCTCGTAGAGCTTAGTGCAACCAGAGATGTTGACCTTGGTGAGATCGTTTTTACCACAGACGAGCTTGAGCAGGTTAGGACAGGGCGAGCAGTCTAGCTCACGGAGTACGTTGTACCCGACATTGAGCTCTTGGAGTGCTGGCGTCTCAGCCAGAGATAGCTCGGAGAGATTGTTTTGCATTAGGGAGAGAGACTTAAGACGATCGCATCCCTTGAGGGATAAATCGTTAAGTCCGCATGAAAAAGCCGATAGCTCCTCTAGAGACTTCATGCCATCGATATTTATCTGGAAAACCTTTTGGGATATTATCTTGGCCGATACAAGCTCCCCATAGATTGTCGTCTCATTAGTTGCCGAGGATACGGAGAGGGTGTAGTCCTCGCCCGCAGGTACTTTGTGCGGGACGAGAGCTCCTCGGTGCTCGTCGACATATATGGTTGCCTCCTTGTCGCCTACCGTGATGACCATCGATAGAGCGTTTTGAGGGATGACCAGTAGCTCCATCTTAGGAAGACTCTGCACGTCCTGCGAGAAGGCTCTCTGTGGCAGGAGAGCCACAGAGAGTAGTAGGGCTAATGCCCAGAAGTTGTGTGCTGTATTCATTGTATTTATATTTAGTAGACAGCGTTGTGTTATTCCTTGACAAACGTCATAGCGGTGCTTGCACCCGTGCTATCGGCAGCAATGCTCGTCACGATATATAGTCCAGCAGGTAGCTCAGAGAGGTCTGCACGACCAGTGCCTTCTAGAGAGCGGATGAGTGTACCCGTGGCGTCGTATATAGCTACGCTTGTGTAGGATGTCGGGATCAGTAGCTTCTGAGAGTTGCTGAGGTAAATGATCTGCTCAGCGTGAGCTACTGGCGAGTCAACAGCTACATCGCCAGAGCCTGCGTACTCGTTCTTACCACCGTTGGCACCATTCTGGAAGTCGTAGCAAATCCAGCCCTTCTCGGCGAGCGTTGCTACAGCCTTCTTGGTGACTACGTTGCCGTCCTTAGGCTCGAGGGTCGTATTGATACCATAGAACTCCTTCTTCTCAGCCTTCTCATTTTGTGGCAGAGAGCTGACAGTCTGTAGCATCTCCTTGCTCTGTATCTGATTACCAAAGAGGCTTACCTCTCTAATGGCTTTACAGTTGGTGAAGTCAATAGCAGAGGCGATCTTGTTATTGTAGCAGGTCAGCTCCTCAAGACCGGCGCATGCCTTTAAGTCTAGAGATGTGAGCTGGTTGTCTGCGCAAAGGAGGTTGGTCAAGTCCTCTGAGTGCGTCAAGTCAAGCCTCGTAAGCTTATTGCCCGTACAGTCGAAGTACTTGAGCTGCGTAAGCATCGAGACGTCTAGCTGGGTCAGCTCGTTTCTGGCGCATCTGACCTGTACCAGATCAGGAGTCTTGGAGAGGTCTATCTGGGTGAGCTTGTTTTTGTTGCAGTAGAATCGGAAGAGGTGTGGTGTGTGCGACAGATCCACCTCCGTGAGCATGTTACCATGTAGTGTGAGCGCTCTGAGCTTGCCATTTTTGCTGAGGTCTATCGCTGCGAGCTTGTTGTCAGATGCGTCCAGTACCTCTAGGTCTGGGCACTGAGATATGTCGAGAGCTGTGAGGCTATTGGCATAGCAGAACAAGTTCTGTACATTACCATATATCGTGATGACCTTCGCCTCGTGCGGGAAGTGCAGGCTCTTGTTGAAGTCCGTGACCTCCTCGTCTTCGTCGTACTTTCCATTCTCATTTCGATCGATCCAGACGGACTTCTTGTCGTCATTGTTTCTCATCTCGATCTGCAGATCCCACCGGCCTGATGTAGCGTCACTCGTTAGGACGATCTTAGGCTGGTCTGTGACGTATGGAGAGAGCGGCATATCAGATGGACTGAGAGGATTGAGCCCATCCTTCTCACCAGCTTTGTAGTCGTAGGGAGCCCAGTTCTTGTCCATGAGAGCGTGTAGCGTCTCGTCGTCGTAGGGGTTGAGCTCGCTCTTTTCGTAGCTATCGATTAGGATGAGAGTGCCCTCAGATAGACCCTTGCGGTCATTGAGCTCCTGGACAACCTTCTTGACCCCTTGGAGTAGCAAGTGGTTGTTGTGTATGTCGATGTACTCTAGCTGCGGAGCTGTAGGCATTGTTAGCTTCTTAAGCTGAGTCTTGTTGCAGACGAGCTTCTTGAGGTTGTTGTTTTTAGATATGTCTAGCGTCAGGATCATAGAGCCACTGGCGTAGAGCTCCTCAAGGTTGGGGAAGCCAGCCACATTGAAGATATCTAGCTTGGTATTGCTACAGTTGAAGATCTTCATGCTCTCAGACTGTGGACACTCTACATAGGTAAACGTAGATCCTGAGAAGTCAAGCTCTACCAGGTTGGTTAAGTTAGATATCTTTAGTCCACCCTCGAATTGAAGTATCTGGTCTAGACCCCGTAGGTAGAGGTTCTGAAGTGCGGTGTTTTGAGACAGATCTATAGACTGAAGCAGGTTTGCCGAGCAGTCTAGGAATGTGAGCTGAGAGAGTGAGGAGAGGGATAGGGAGGAGAGGGCTCCGTTGTTGCATCTGAGCTCCTTGAGTCCACCAGGTAGCTCTAGCCCACTCAGATTCTCATTGTAGCTACAGTCTAGAGAGGTAAGCTCCTCATTAGAAGAGAAGTCGAACCACTCGCACTTATTGTAGCTCATGTTGACCACGGAGAGGCTTTCACACACTGACGCATCAATCTCCTCTAGGTTGTTGTGAGACAGGTCAATCTCGGTGAGCGAAGTGGCCTGCTCGAGGTTTACCTCCTGAATGTTGTTGTTCGGGGCACTGAGCCTCTTGACTGCTCCATATATAGTGAGCGTGGTCACAGCGGTCGTCTGCTCAGCTAGCTGCCCGGAGGTGAGTAGCTCGTTGTCGTCCTTCTGTCCGTTGCCATTCCAGTCGGCCCAGACCTCGGTGCCGGCCTCCACGGTGATCTTCCACTGATTTTGTTCAGCGGTTGCAACGAGCGTGATCTGTTCCTGAGCCTTGAGAGCCCCCATAGATAGGATGAGCGCAAGTGGTGTCAGTAAGCTCCCGATGAGCATTCGTCGAGCTTTGATTAATGATTGCCAAGTAGTAGTTCTCAAACCCATAGCGTTGTTATTATTTAGTGTTTATAGATCCGTTGTTGTCGTTCTTTTTCAAGGCTATAAAGTTCTGTCTAAGGGCACTTCCTTTAGGTGGAGAACGGTATCGCAAATATAGAGAATAATTTTTTGAAGTGCAATAGTTTTAGAATTTTGCATAGGGTGATTTTTGTTTATCTAAGCGTTGCACTTACAACTGGAAAATACAGGGGCATGGTTGGAGAGAGGGGCTAGAGAGGGGGTGGATGTCCGAAGAAATGCGTTAATTTCTCGGCAAAAATATCCCAACATTGCGCCTTGTATTGCATTTTTGCCGAGAGCTCACCTTTAATCAAAACATTTTGTTATATTTGCAGCGTATATAAGAATAAATAATCCAGATCTCTCTGCCTTGTGGAGTCGTATAGGCACAAGGCAAACAACGTACCAAGGAAAGTGAGAAGGAAGAGAGATGAGAAAGAGGCCCTATACGGAGAGTTCTTATTATTTACAATAAATACGAATTGAGATGAAAAAACAAGCTGTACTATGGATGGCTGTGCTCCTCTTTACGACTTGGATTGCACGTGGGCAAACTGTCTACCCCATGTCGATGGTTATAGAGCGTCAGTCGCCTGCCGAGCGTGAGGTGATCGAGCTATCCAAAATTGCTAAGATTACCTTTTCCGATGGTAAGATGCATCTCTCCGCAAAAGACAATGCAACACTGCCTATGGGTGGCGTCTTCTCCCTCAGTGGGATCGCCAAGTGTCTATTCTCCACAAAGTATGCTCCTACGGGGATTCTCTCTCCTCTAGTAGCTCCCGAGCTCATCACTTGGCGCGATACCGAGGGGGCTCTCTTCCTCGAAGGGCTTGACGCCGATCGTCTCCATAGCGTAGCCGTTTATGCTGCCAATGGAGCTACCATCGCTTCCTTCCCCAGATTCAAAGCCGGCACACCCATTCCTACCGTGCAATGGGCTCCCGGGGTTTATCTTATTCTCATCAACAATCAAACTATTAAATACGTAAAGAAATGAAGAATCTCTATACTCTTTTTATCGGTGCATGTGTGGCTGCTGCCTCTTGCTTTAGCTCTCATGCCCAAGTGCGCGAGCGCATGGTGGTTTATCCTAAGGGGGGTGCCCCCGTTGGTTACTGGGTAGATCGCACGGATAGTGTTATGTTCCTTACCGATATGCCCGACCTTACAACCACCCTCAAGATAACGGAGCCCACGACTCCTACCCCCGGTGGTATGCACCTTGAGTTTACGATGGGGCTCGATGTTAAGAAGGTGAAGATAGCCTTCCCCGAGCGCTTTATGTTCCGTGGCGATATCAATAAGTTGACACAGGAGCAGCTTATGGCTGCTTTTGATAGGATGGAGGTAAATGAATTCGCTCCCAGTGGGCCTAAGATGGAATTTGACCTCTCAGGCTTGCAGCAAGGTTACTCTTACTATGCTATATTCTACGTCTTGGATGAGTATGGTTGTGCCGGAGATATACAGTTCATGCCCTTCGATGTGCCTGCCGCCGCTATTACAGGAAATCCTCAAGTAAAGGTTGATTTCCTCAAGGTGGGTGCTACAAGCTTGGAGATCAAGCTGACCCCCAACGACGAAACTCTAGGGTACTATTACCTCGTACTGCCCGTAGAAGATCCCAACCGTGAGATGATGATGCAGATGATGGGTATCCCCGACCTCCAGCATTACGTTACTCTTTTTGGTGTTGACTTCCAGACTAGAAGACAACATGTTGGCACGAGCGAAATAAAAGTCGATGGACTTGCTAGTGGAACTGAGCACGCTGTATATCTAGTAGCTATCGACCAGAACGGCCAGTACACCAAGGTTATTGATACCAATCGAGTTACTACCAAAGTGTTGGGTACAGAGCAAAAGGCGCACATCACGCTCAGCGTTAAGGAAAAGACGGCCAACATGGCTAAGATTGTTTGTACCCCCGACGAAAACACAACCGTGTATCGTGTGGCTGTGCTAGAAAAGGCTAAATATGACGCAGCAGCAGTTGAGAGTGCATTCAAGGAAAGTCCGGATGAAGACATGAATATCCCTCTCTATGCCGAACAAAAGACTCTGAACGCTAATGGGCTTACCCCCAATACCGACTATGTGATCGTAGCTATGCCTCGTAACCTCAAGAAGGAATGGGGAGACCTTACCACACTCGAGTTTAAGACAGATGCAGGTGCTACACAGAGAGCTCCCTTCAGCCTTCAAGTTGTAGATGGAGCCAAAGAAGTAGTGCTTCCTACAGCCACTTCGCTCGAGATGTCCTCAGCAAAGGTCGCTCTAGAGCTTACAAAGTAATCATCCTTTCTTAGTGTTTTGATAGGAGGTGCTCCCGGGGCTACGGCTCTTGGGGGCACCTTTTTTTTTATGGGGTTATTCGTACCTTTGCGTCGTATTATTGGTATATGTCTCGAGAAGGATTCGCTCCATGAAAGAAGCTCCTACCCCTATATCTGCCACCCAAAAACGTGGTGCCATCATTTATTATTTAGTGCTATTACTCCTCTTTGTTGGGGCTATTTGGGCCACGGCAACTGTGGCTACACCTATCCTATCCTCAGGGGAGTTGGCAGGAGGCTCTTCGGGCGGTTTGCGAGGGGCTTTCACAGCCTTTGGCGAAGGGGTGCAGCACCATGTGGCTACCACTATTGGGCGTTTGTTGCTCCAAATCGTGGTTATCTTGTCGGTAGCTTGTGGGGTGGGGTGGCTTTTTGCCCGCCTCGGGCAGCCTACGGTTATTGGGGAGATTATTGCAGGTATCCTGTTGGGTCCGAGCCTTCTGGGACTGCTGGCTCCGGGCGTATCTGCTTGGCTTTTCCCTGAGGAAAGCATAGTTAATATCGAACTTCTGAGTCAATTCGGCCTTATCCTCTTTATGTTTACCATTGGGATGGAGCTGCGAATTGCCGATATTAAAGCCCAAGCACGCAACTCGATTATAATAAGTCAGTCCGGTATTTTTATCCCCTTTATTCTGGGCGTGGTACTGAGCATTATGACGTATGAGCGCTATGCCGCCGAAGTTGCCTTCTTCCCCTTGGCTCTTTTTATCGGTATTTCGATGAGTATTACAGCCTTCCCCGTATTGGCGCGCATCGTGCAAGAGCGCAATATGAGCCGCACCTATCTTGGGAAGCTGACTCTTAATACCGCCGCTGCCGGGGATATTATGGCATGGCTCATGCTGGCCGCCATTATGGCCATAACCCAAAGCGGGAGCGTAGCCAGTGCGTTCTTCAATTTTCTTTTCCTACTGCTCTATATGGGGCTGGCCTTTGGCGTACTGCGTCCCCTCTTCTCCCTTATTGGGCGTATGTACAACAAAGAAGAGCTACTGGGCAAGGGGCTTGTCGGGATTATCTTCATTCTGTTGCTCTTGAGCGCTTACCTTACGGAGATCCTGAGCATGCACGCCCTTTTCGGAGCCTTCATCTTTGGGCTGATTATGCCGGAGGACGTGAAGTTCCGGCATGTGATGACTGAGAAGGTGGAGGATGTCTCACTTAATATTTTCTTGCCGCTCTTTTTTGTTTCCTCGGGTCTTCGTACCGAGCTTGGGCTTATCAATTCGGGCGAACTTTGGTTACTTTTGCTCCTCTTTGTGCTTGTAGCCGTTGTAGGGAAAGCAGGGGGTACCTATATTGCCGCTCGCGTATGTGGGATCAATCAAAAGGATAGTCTTTACCTCGGGGCTTACATGAATACCCGAGGGCTCATGGAGCTTGTGGTGCTCAAGATAGGACTGGATATGGGGGTATTACCTCCCGTCTTCTTCGCGATTTTGGTATTGATGACGCTCGTCACAACGGTGATGACCACCCCTATAATTCATCTTATAGATTACCTCTTTTTACACTTCCATCGCCCAACCAAGGAGGCTGTGGCTCGCCTTTCGCACCGAATCCTTATCGCATTTGGTCGCCCCGAGACGGGGGCTTTGCTCCTGCGCTTGGCTCGGCAGTTGTTCCCCGACGAAAAACTCTCATCCGGGGTGTCGTTGTTGCACGTTACCATGAGCAACAATGTAAATGTAATTAACGAGGAGACCTTCTTTGCCGAAAACTTCCAACCCGCTTTGCGTGAAGCTCGCCACCTTGGGCTCTCTGTAGAGCCTATCTATCGAGTGAGCGATCAGGTCACAAGCGAGATCATTGATCAGGCCAATCTACCCCATCATACTTTCTTGCTCGTGGGGGCGGGGTTAAGCCTCTCGAGTGAAGAAGAGGACCGCAATGTGGTCTCTTACCGGATGCTCTTGCAGAAGCGTTGGCGCAAATTCTCAATAACCTCTCCCGAAGTGCTCCTCAACGCCCGTACCCTCTTCAATGATAAGATGACCCGATTTGCCGAGGAGACCAATTGCTCGTTGGGCGTATTTGTCGACAGACACTTTGGCTCTCTCAAGCGGATTTTGCTCCTCGTAAAGGATGCAACCGATAGAGAGGTGCTTCTCCCGCTGGCTCGGCGTCTCTCCAAGGCACACAATGCCTCTGTTGCCATTTTACCCTTGTCGCTCGGGGAAAATGCCCCGGCCCTCGATTTGGGTCCCCTGCCGGAGGGGGCGAATCTGCTCACAGCCGGAGATGGCGTAGGGGTGCTGCGTGGGTACGACTTCCTCTTCATTTCTTACGATACGTGGGGGCTTCTTACGGAGGTGCGCCCCGAGATCTTGCAGGAGTTGCCGAGTACGCTTATCGTTCGCCCCTTTGAGGCTAAAGCCGATCCCCTGGCCATCCCTGCCACAAAGAACGTTTTTGAGTGAGTCTTCTTATGAGTAAATAAATGCTTTTATGCCCTTTTTGTCCCGCCTTGCTACACGCTTTTATCGGAATTCTTGGGTTGGAGTTTTCATCATTCTCCTTGTTCTCTGCTCCAATTTTCGCTACTCTTTTATCAATACAGACCCGGGGGGCGACTCAACACTCCTCTCCCTGCCCGAAACTTTTGGGTGGGGATTTTTCATTCCGCTCCTCATAGCCTTCGTGCCCGATAGGTGCCGAGTGTTGCGCCGTTGCCTTATCGGCTTCTTCTTGTTCCTTGCCTCGCTGCTTTTTTTCGGGGAGCAAATTCTCATCTCCGGCTACAAAACGATTTTCACGGATAGTATTGCGCTTAATATCTTGGCGACGAATCCTCGTGAAGCCGCAGAGTTTATGGCGGGAGCCAGCCTCGTAAAATATCTCTTTTTGCCGCTCTTGCTATTTGTTGTCAGCCTTGCTATTGCCTACGTTGTGTACCGTCTTTCTCGTAGAACAAAGGGGGAGATAAGTGCCTATTGGCTGGCTGCTCCTCTCGTGGTCGTATTGGGAGCCGGTTTCTATTCCTCCGATCTCATTATTACAAGTTACCGAGATAATTACCCCAACTATAAGGTGATGACTCCCATTACTCGCCTTGCAACGGGAGTGATGAAGTGCGCCGAGGAGATGTCTTCTGTGGAGGAGACGCTGGAGGCTTTGCGGCGAGTAGACTGTGGTGCGGTGCATCAAGACCCCTCTTTTTCGGCGCATTCGTTGGTGCTTGTTGTGGGGGAATCTGCTACGCGTGCCTACCATCATTGCTATGGCTTCCCCTTGGCGAATACCCCTTTTTTGGATAGCCTAATTGCAAGCAAAGAGGTGATTCTCTTTGATAATGCTGTGGCTCCGGCTCCCTATACGGCGGCTTCTTTGTCCCAAGTGCTTACCTTTTTCCAACGGACGGATACGCTCTCTACGTGGGATGCTACGCCTACCCTGCCGCTCGTTTTGCAGAAAGCCGGCTACTATACCTACTGGCTGAGCAACCAAGAGAAGCAGGGCCTGTTTATCCAACCTGTGGCAGCGATTGCCTCCACTTCGGATAGTTTGTACTACGCTAATGTGCGTTCTTCTCGCGATTGGTGGGCTCAGGAGTTGAAGCTGGATGGCGATGTTCTGCCCCATTTGCTGACGAGTAGAACGCCCTCACTTCCCAAGAAAAAACTCTTTGAACTCGTGCATTTGATGGGTTCGCACCCCTCTTGCAAAGAGCGTTACCCGAGTAATTTTGCCCGATTCAAACCCGAAGACCTCCCTTCTCCCCTCAAGGATCGGAGCCAAAATGAGGCAATTTGCGAGTATGCCAATAGTATCCTCTACACGGACTATATGCTCCATGAGATCATTCAACGCTATGCGCAAGAGCCCTCTGTGGTAGTCTATGTGGCAGATCATGGTATCCTCACGTACGACCCCGAAGCCGGCGATATGAGTGATGTCTTTGGGCACGCTCCGCACTGGAAGTCAATCTCAGTACCCTTTATGGTGTACGTAAGTCCCAAAATGCGTCAGCTCCATCCCGAACTGGTTTTGCGTCTGGAGGCGGTGAAGCATCAGCTCTTTACTACCGACGTATTGCCCTACTTCCTTTGCTCCCTTATGGGGATTCGTGTGGAAAAGTACCCTGCCTCTTCGCAAGACCCCCTCTCTTCTAAATATGTTGCGGCAGACTCCGTGGTTGTGACTTGGCAAGATGAGCCTATCGTTGTGCGTGCAACGTAGTCTGCCCTATTGTGCGTGGCAACAAGCTTTTTATATATCTTTGCTTAGGAGTTGGAGGCTTCGTTTTTAGGCCCCTTCTCCGAGGAGTTTAGAGTGGCTACGTGCCCCCGGCGAGAGACCGTGGTCTAGGCTCCCAAAGGTGTGGAATGATAATAAAAAGAATATCGCTATGAATTATCTAACAAACGATAAGTTAACGCTCATTGGAGCAGCCGGCATGATCGGCTCCAACATGGCGCAAACGGCTGCCATGATGCGCCTTACTCCAAACATTTGTCTCTACGATCCATTCGCCCAAGGGCTGGAAGGCGTAGCAGAAGAGATGCGCCATTGTGCTTTTGAGGGGCTCAATCTTACTTTTACTTCGAGTATAGAAGAGGCTCTCCGTGGTGCTAAATATATAATCTCTGCAGGGGGTGCTCCACGCAAAGAGGGGATGACCCGTGAGGATCTTCTCCGTGGTAATAGCCAAATCGCGGCGGAATTGGGCGACAATATCAAGCGTTACTGTCCCGATGTACAGCACGTGGTGATCATATTCAACCCTGCTGATATTACAGGGTTGGTTACGCTCATCCATTCCGGTTTGAAGCCTTCGCAAGTAACCACGCTAGCGGCTCTCGACTCCAATCGTCTGCAAAGCGAGCTCGCGAAGCACTTCGGGGTACTACAAAGCAAGGTGACTCGCTGCCGCACCTATGGCGGTCATGGCGAGTCTATGGCAGTCTTTGCCTCTACGGCAGCTGTGGATGGAACTCCCCTGCTCTCGCTTATTGGTACAGAGAAGCTCTCGCAGGAAGAGTGGACGGCTCTCAAAGAGCGTGTTGTAAAAGGGGGTGCCAATATCATTAAGTTGCGGGGGCGTAGTAGCTTCCAAAGTCCCTCTTATGTGGCTGTGGAGATGATTGCCGCTGCCATGGGAGGCGAGCCTTTTACGCTACCTTCGGGGTGCTACGTGTCTCATGCTGATTACGGCAAAGTGATGATGGCCATGGAGACGCGCATCGACAAAGATGGGGTACATTGTCTCGAAACGAAGGGAACCGATGAAGAAATGGCCGCCCTCAAGCAGAGCTCAGAGCACTTGGCTACCATGATCGCTCAGGTGGCAGAGATGGGGATCATTCCCCCTGTTGCAGATTGGGCTACGCTCAATCCGAATCTCTAAACCAAATCCTTTTCCAAATATAACGTGAACCCCTTGCTCAACTCCTTTGGGCAGGGGGATTTTTTTCGTTTAGTGGCAGTCGTGATGGAGGCAGGCCATGCCCGAGCCGGACAATGTGCCTCGGAGATAGTCTTCTGCGACCTTTTCTACCAGACCGCTGCACCCTCTCCCTCTGCCACGTTGGGTGGGGACTTGGTTCGTTTTAGGAGTGAAATGCTCAGATTTTGCTGCTCTGTACTTTTCCCTTTTTAGGGCAGGAATAAAATGTTTCATGGGCTGTTTTTTGCAAAATATTAGGCAGAAGTCGGAGTACTTTCCGGCTGATTCTTTTTCAGAAATCAGCCTCCTTTTCTCTTCCTTTTTGCTCGGGAAATGGGGGAGGAATGGGCGCGAAAGAAAATCAGTGGGTTGTTGCCTTTTCGGATTTTTATTGTACCTTTGCACCGCAATCTCGCATGGGGCGCAACCTAAGCCGCCTACTTAGAGTGGGGTTGTAGCTCTAAATGAATTGTCCCGTGGTGTAATGGTAACACGTCAGATTCTGGCTCTGAAATTGAGGATTCGAATTCTTCCGGGACAACTTGGGCTGATAGCAAAAGAGGGAGGTGGTGTACATGCCCTTCTTTGTGGGGTTGCTCTCCTGTCTATTTTAGTGTCGCATCTTTCCTTCCGTGGGTTAGATGCGTTTTTTATTTCCCTTGGATAAGGTGCTGTGAGTATTGTTTCTTACGAGGTGGAGCTCTTCTTTGCCCCATATCTCTGTAAGCTCAAGAAAATGCGCTAACTTCGCCGACGAAAAGACTAAACTATTAAAGAATAAATCATCATGGCAAGTGCAACGAAAATTGTAGAATGCGTACCCAATTTTAGCGAGGGGCGCGACCGCGAAAAAATCGAGAAGATTGTAAATCCTTTCCGTACACGTCAAGGCGTTAAGTTGCTCAATTATAGCAACGACGAAGACCACAACCGCCTTGTTGTAACCGTAGTAGGTACTCCCGAAGCAGTGAAGGAGTCGCTCCTCGAAGCAGTGGGTGTAGCTGTTGAGGTTATCGATATGACTAAGCACTCGGGGCAACACCCCCGTATGGGTGCTGTGGACGTAGTTCCCTTCATCCCCATCCGCAATATGGAAATGGACGAAGCTATCGCCCTCTCTCGTGAGGTTGGCGAAATCATTGGTACTAAGTATGGTGTGCCCGTATACCTCTACGAAAAGAGTGCAACCGCTCCCCATCGTGAAAACCTTGCTAAGATCAGAAAGGGTGAATTCGAAGGCATGGAAACCAAAGTACACGAAGCTGAATGGCTCCCCGACTTCGGTCCCGCAGATCGTCACGCTACGGCAGGTTGTGTGGCTGTAGGTGCTCGTATGCCTCTTGTTGCCTACAACGTAAACCTCAATACTAGCGATGTAGCTATCGCTGATGCTATTGCTAAGAGAGTACGTCACATCGGTGGCGGTCTCCGCTTCTGCAAGGCTATGGGTGTGGAGTTGACCGATCGTCACATCGCCCAAGTATCTATGAACCTTACCGACTTTACCAAGACCAGCGTATATCGTGCACACGAAATGGTACGTATGGAGGCAAAGCGTTATGGCGTAGAGATTGTAGGTAGCGAAGTAATTGGTTTGCTTCCTATGGCTGCTCTTATCGATTGTGCAGAATATTACCTCGGGATCGAAAACTTCTCACACGATCAGATCCTCGAGCTCCGCATGATGGAGTAATATTGGAATGAGCTAGGAATATCTCTCGGGAGGGTGGTACATATCGCTTGCTCTCCCGGGAGCTTCCCTTGTTTTATATAGTGTACATGAGTCATAATCTATACGTAAAAAATATAGGCAATGTAGCTACGCCTAAGGGGAATAAGGCGATCCATGGGAAAGCCATGGGAGAGCTGGATATCCTTATGGGGCCTGCAGCTATCGTAATCCGAGATGGGATTATCGCCTATGTGGGAAAGGAGTCTGAGGTCCCCGGCGACCTTATCCAAGATTGTGCCGTCTACGACGCCCAAGGAGGTGCCGTAGTGCCCGGTTTTGTTGATAGCCATACTCACCTTGTCTTTGGAGGATTCCGCGAAGAGGAGTTCCAGATGCGATTGCGTGGAGCTTCCTACATGAGCATTATGCAGGCAGGGGGAGGAATTGCCAGTACTACCAAGGCAACTCGCGAGGCGAGTGTGGAAGAGCTAGAGGCAGCCGCCCAAGTTCACCTCCGCGCTATGCTCTCTATGGGTGTGACTACGGTCGATGCCAAGAGTGGCTATGGCATGGATTTGGAGACCGAATTGCGCCAGTTGGAGGTAATTCGCCGTCTGCAAAAGTCGCAACCCATTGCACTTCACGCTACTTTTATGGGGGCGCACGATACTCCTCCCGAGTTCAAAGGTCGCTCCACGGACTACATCGAGTATTTGGTACAGACGGTACTCCCCGAGGTTAAGAGCCGAGGGCTTGCCGAGTGCTGCGATATATTTACAGAAGAGGGGGTCTTCGACCACGAGCAGACTCGTCGCTTGCTCAATGCCGCTCGCGCTATGGGCTTCACCCTCAAGATGCATGCCGATGAGATTGTGCCCTTTGGTGGTGCCGAATTGGCTGCGGAGCTTGGGTGCCTCTCTGCCGACCATTTGCTTCAAATCTCAGAAAAGGGGATTGCCGCACTCGCTAATTCTAATACGGTGGCTACCCTATTACCCTGCACGGCTTTCAGCTTAAAAGCCGCCTATGCTCCCGCTCGTAAGATGATAGACAGCGGCTGCGCTGTGGCTGTTGCCAGTGACCTTAACCCCGGGAGCTGCTTTAGTGCATCCATCCCCCTCATGTACGACCTCGCGTGCATTTACATGGGCATGACGGCCGAAGAGACCCTTACGGCACTTACGCTCAATGGTGCAGCTGCTATCGGGCGTGCCGATAGAATCGGTAGTATCGAGGTGGGTAAAGAAGGAGACCTCGTGGTACTGGGTTATCCTAGCTATAAATTCCTTTCGTATCATATCGGTATGAATATCGTACACTCTACGATAAAGGGTGGTGCGGTTTATACCAATCACATAGACTGATTTTAATACTTAACAACCAGCAATATGCTTACCGAACTAACTGTAAAAGGCCTTCTTGCCGAGACTGCGGGCGACGCTCCCGTACCTGGTGGTGGAAGTATCTCTGCCCTCAATGGCGCCATTGCTGCCGCTCTTGCTGAGATGGTAGCCAATCTTACTATAGGCAAAAAGAAATATGCCGACGTACAAGACGAAATGGCAGAAATCGCTAAGAGCGCAGCTGCTCTACAGAAAGAACTCGTACTTGATGTAGACCGAGACAGCGAAGCTTACGACGGCGTTGCTCAAGCCTTCAAACTCCCCAAAGAAACGGAAGAAGAGAAGGCAATCCGCTCAGCGGCTATCCAAGAAAATACCAAAAAGGCAGCTCTTGTGCCTATGGAAGTAGCTCGCCGTGCCAGTGCGCTTTTGCCCGCTATTGAGGCTGTGGTAGCTCGTGGCAACCAAAATGCAGTAACCGATGGTTGTGTAGCCATGATGTGCGCTCGTGTAGCCGTGGTAGGTGCCCTCTTCAACGTTCGTATCAACCTTACCTCTATCAAAGACGAAGAGTTTGTAGCTCGCCTTCGCGAAGAAGCAGACCGCCTCGAAGCTGATATTCTAGCTCGTGAGGCAGCTGTTATTGCTCACACAAAGAAGGCTTGTGAATAAATAAAGACATGGCACAGACATTTTATATCGGGAGTGAACCCCTTACCCTCGCCCTTTGTGAACGTTATCTCAAAGAGCGTTTCCCCCTAGCATTGGGAGACGATGCACGTGCTCGCATTGAGCATTGTCGCAACTATCTTGACAATAAAGTAAAGGAGAGCGATCGCCCTATTTACGGTGTAACCACGGGCTTTGGCTCGCTTTGCAATCGCTCGATCTCGGCTGAGGCTTTGACTACGCTCCAAGAAAATCTCGTTAAGAGTCACGCTTGTAGCTGTGGTACAGAAGTGAATCAGGATATCGTGCGTTTGATGTTGCTCCTCAAGGCTCACGCTTTGCAATTAGGGCATAGCGGGGTACAGGTGGTAACGGTAGAGCGTATCCTCGATATGCTCAACAAGGATATTATTCCCATCGTGTACGATAGAGGTTCTTTGGGTGCATCGGGCGACTTGGCTCCCCTTGCCAATCTTTTCCTCCCCCTTATCGGCGAAGGCGAAGTGCGTGTAGCCGGTGGCGAAAAGCGTTGCGCTCGCGAAGTCTTTGCAGAGCACGGACTTAGCACGGTTACTCTCAAGAGCAAAGAGGGTCTTGCCCTTCTCAATGGTACGCAGTTCATGAGCTCGCATGGGGTATATGCCCTCATCAAGGCTCATCGTATCGCCCGTCTTGCGGACTCTTGCGCCGCCCTCTCACTAGAGGCTTTTGATGGGTTGGATGCTCCTTTTGCAGACGCTCTTCACACCATTCGTCCGCATAAGGGTCAGCTCACCGTAGCTCGTCACCTCCGCTCTCTTCTAGAGGGTAGCGAATTGATCGCTCGCCCCAAAAAGCAGGTACAAGACCCCTATAGCTTCCGTTGCGTGCCCCAAGTGCATGGAGCCTCTAGAGATGCCATTGACTACGTTACCTCTGTGGTTGAGACCGAGATTAACTCTGTAACGGACAATCCTACGGTATTCCCCGACGAAGATAAGGTGGTATCGGGTGGTAACTTCCACGGACAGCCTCTTGCCATCGTATACGACTTCCTCGCTATTGCTTTGGCTGAGTTCGGAAATATCTCTGAGCGTCGCGTTGCTCAATTGATCCTTGGTTTGCGCGATCTCCCCGAGTTCCTCGTTGCCAACCCCGGGCTTAACTCCGGTTATATGATTCCTCAGTATGCTGCCGCTTCTATGGTAAGCAAAAACAAAATGTACTGTTTTGCTGCCTCTAGCGACAGCATCGTTTCGAGCAACGGTCAGGAAGACCATGTTTCCATGGGGGCGAATGCGGCTACTAAGTTGCTCCCTATCATCGAAAACTTGGAGATCATCTTTGGTATCGAATTGATGAATGCGGCTCAGGCTTTAGAGTTCCGTCGCCCTGCTAAGTCTTCTCCCAAAATCGAAGAGATGTTGGCAGCATTCCGTCAGGTTGTACCCCGAGTTGAGGATGACATCGTAATGTACAAGCTCATTCAAGAAGCAACAGAGTTTGTTCGCACCTACGCCTTTGCCTAAAAGAGGCTGAGAGCAAATTCGGATATAATGGAGGTCGTCTCCAGGCTCTTCTCTCTTGAGGGAGAGGGCCTTGGAGGCGATCTTTTTTTTGCTTTCTCTCTGATAGTTAGTTTGTTTTTAGTGAATTATTTGTACCTTTGCCGAGCACGTGTCTCTACACATGCAGGGTTCTTGCGGTAGGCGTTTGCGATGGGCGCTTGGGTAGGAGTCCGCTGAGGGTAGGGCAGTGTGTATTAGTTTAAGTATAACAGTTTAGATCCATCGCATTAATTATTGATGAGCAATCAAGAACATCTTACACCCAATCCAGATTTCGACTGGGGGATGTATGAAAAAGGGACGACCCTAAGCGAGGCTGCCCGCAAAGAGCAAGAAGCTAAGTATGAAGAAACCCTTAACTCTCTCAAAGTTAATGAGGTAGTTATTGGTAAGGTAGTTGAGTTCGTAAAGAACGATAAGACTATCCGTGAAGTGCTTGTAGACGTAGGTTACAAGTCGTTGGGCGCAGTTCCTTACACAGAGTTCCGTTACAATCAAGACCTTAAGATCGGCGACGAAGTAGAAGTGTACGTGATCAGTCAAGAAGACCGCTCCGGCGCACTCGTACTCTCTCACCGTCAGGCTCGTCTCGAACGTGCCTGGGAGCGTATCAACGAAGCTCAAGAAAAGGACGAAGTTATCCTTGGTTTTATCAAGAGCCGCACCAAGGGCGGTATGATTGTGGACGTGTTTGGCGTGGAAGCTTTCCTCCCCGGTTCACAGATCGATGTTCGCCCCATCCGTGACTACGATGCTCTCATTGACAAGACAATGGAGTTCAAGATCGTAAAGATCAATCAAGAGCAAAAGAATGTGGTTGTATCGCACAAGATCTTGGTAGAAGCCGAGCTTGAGCAACAAAAACGCGACATTATCAGCAAACTCGAAAAGGGTCAAGTACTCGAAGGTACGGTTAAGAACATCCTTCCTTTCGGTGTGTTTGTAGATCTTGGTGGTGTAGATGGTCTTATCCATATTACCGACCTCTCTTGGGAACGCGTATCGCACCCCAGCGAAGTGGTAGAGCTTGATCAGAAGATCAATGTAGTAATCCTCGACTTCGATGAAAACAAGACGCGTATCGCTCTTGGTCTCAAGCAGCTCACTCCCAACCCCTGGGATAACCTCGACCCCAACCTCAAACCTGGGGATGTACTCAAGGGTAAGGTGGAACTTATCACGGATTACGGCGCATTTGTAGAGATCGCTCCCGGTATCGAAGGTCTTATCCATGTAAGCGAAATGTCTTGGGCTCAGCACCTCCGCAGCGCACAAGATTTCCTTAAGGTAGGCGAAGAAGTAGAAGCTGTAATACTCACTCTCGACCGCGAAGAGCGCAAGATGAGCCTCGGTATGAAGCAACTCACTCCCGACCCCTGGGCAGATATCGAAGAACGCTACCCTGTAGGCTCTCGTCATCAGGCTAAGGTTCGCAACTTCACAAACTTCGGTGTATTCGTAGAAATTGAAGAAGGCGTAGATGGTCTTATCCACCTCAGCGACCTCTCTTGGACTAAGAAGGTAAAGCACCCCAGCGAAGTAACCGAAATCGGTGCGATGATCGAAGTTGAAGTTTTGGAGATCGACAAAGAAAATCGTCGTCTCAGCCTTGGTCACAAGCAGACCGAAGAAAATCCTTGGGATGCTTTTGAAGATACCTTTACGGTAGGCTCTATCCACGAAGGTGTGATCACAGAAATCATCGACAATAAGGGTGCTGTTGTGGCTCTCCCCTATGGAATCGAAGGTTTTGCTACTCAAAAGCACCTTGTAAAAGAGGATGGCTCTAAGGCTCAAGTAGACGAAAAGCTCCCCTTCAAGGTTCTTGAGTTCAACAAAGACAAGCATCGTATCATTGTATCGCACAGCCGTACATTCGAAGACAAGCAACGCAGCGAACGCGCTTCTGAAGGCGCAGAACGCAAGCCCGCTCGTCGTGCAGAAGAAACAGCAGCTCAGGCTCCTGTAGAAAAGGCTACACTTGGCGATCTTGGTGCTCTTGCCGCTCTTCGCGATCAACTCGACGAGAACAACTAATAGTAAACTCCGCTTCCTCCCTTCTTTGTGAGGGGAGGAGGAACGATTTTGTGACCCCTCGCTCGGGAGAAATCCTGGGTGTGGGGTTTTTCTTTTGCTGCCTAGCAGTTATCAATTATCTTTGTGTTATATCACAAAAGAATAAGCAAGATACTATGGGAAAGAAGCGTTTGGTAGTCCTCACAGGGGCCGGGATGAGTGCCGAGAGTGGCATATCGACATTCCGAGACAGCGACGGTTTGTGGGAGCATTATCCCGTACAGAAGGTAGCTTCCATAGAGGGATTTCGTGAGAATCCTCAGTTGGTACTCGACTTTTATACAGCGCGGCGGCGAGACTTCATGGGTTGCGAGCCCAACGCCGGTCACTATGCTTTGGCTGCATTGCAAGAGGAGTGGGAGATGACCATCATAACCCAAAATATCGACGATTTGCACGAGCGAGCCGGTAGTCGGCACGTGATCCATTTGCATGGGGAGATCTTGAAAAACTGCTCCGTTGCCCATCCCGATATTACCTACCCCGTGGATATGGAGCATCCCGAGATCAAGGTGGGAGATCTTGCCCCCGATGGCAGTCAGTTGCGTCCCTTCATTGTTTGGTTTGGCGAGGCTGTGCCCATGATTGTCCCGGCGGCAGAGGCGGTTTGTCAAGCAGATTGTTTTGTGGTGATTGGTACCTCGCTCAACGTTTATCCTGCGGCAGGTCTTCTCGCTTATGTGCCTCGCTCTACGCCTATTTATCTGATAGATCCTAAGCCGGTGGAGAGTTCTTATCGAAAGGATATTGTCTTTATACAATCTACGGCTTCCGAAGGGGTGGCAAAGCTTGTAGCCCTTCTGGCCAAATAAGACTCCTCGTCCACTTCTTTCCTCCCTCTCGGTTTTGAGGATATTTCAGCCCTCCTCAAGGGTGCTTCTTGCCCTGCAGGTAGAATTTCGTAACTTTGTTCCACAAAACTAAGTAGGTAACAACGAACTATACATCCCTATATAAAGATGTCTCCCATCGAATCACTCAATCAAGCTATTACTAGTACATTGGGGAAGCTTTACGGCGCAACCCCGAGTCCGGATCAAATCCAAATACAAAAAACGAGGGCCGAGTTTGCAGGGCATTATACCCTTGTTGTATTCCCTCTACTCAAGCTCTCTCGCAAGAAGCCTGAGGATACGGCTACCGAGATTGGTACTGCCCTCAAGGCCGAATATCCCTGGATTACCGATTTTAATGTGGTAAAGGGGTTCCTTAACTTGAGCCTCTCTACGGCTCTTTGGCTTGAGCTTTTGAGTACAATCGATGGCGACAGCGCATGGGGGCATACCGCCGTAACAGAGCAATCGCCCCTTGTAATGGTGGAATACTCTTCCCCCAACACCAATAAGCCTTTGCACCTAGGGCATGTCCGCAACAACCTGTTGGGGAATAGCCTTGCGCGCATCCTTACAGCCAACGGAAAGCGAGTGGTAAAGACCAATATCGTAAATGATAGGGGTATCCACATCTGCAAATCTATGCTTGCGTGGCAGAAGTGGGGCAATGGCATTACGCCCGAGAGTGCCGGTAAGAAGGGCGATCACTTGGTAGGAGACTTCTATGTTGCTTTTGATAAGCACTACAAAGCCGAGGTGGCAGACCTCATGGCTCAAGGTATGACCAAGGAAGAGGCCGAGGCGAAAGCCCCCTCTATGGTAGAGGCTCGAGACCTGCTCCGCCGCTGGGAGGCCGGAGACGAAGAGGTGCTTGCCCTCTGGCGCATGATGAACCAATGGGTGTACGATGGTTTCGATGAGACCTATCGCCGTTTGGGCGTTGACTTCGATAAGATTTACTACGAGAGTGAAACCTACCTCAAAGGGAAAGCAGAAGTGCTCCGTGGTTTGGACGAAGGCCTTTTTGTAAAGCACGAAGATGGTAGTGTGTGGGCAGACCTAACGGCCGATGGTTTGGACGAAAAGATCCTACTCCGCTCCGATGGTACGTCTGTGTACATGACCCAGGATATCGGTACCGCCAAGATGCGTTACGAGACCTATCCCATCGACCAAATGATTTACGTTGTGGGCAATGAGCAAGAGTACCACTTCAAGGTGCTCTCCATCCTTCTCGATCGTTTGGGATTCTCTTTTGGCAAGAGCCTTGTGCACTTTAGCTACGGAATGGTGGAGCTACCCAACGGTAAGATGAAGAGCCGTGAGGGTACGGTGGTGGATGCCGACGACCTAATGGACGAAATGATTGCCTCGGCACGAGCCATCGCTCAAGAGGCAGGGCGTGCAGCTCTCCTCCCCGAAGACGAGATGCAGGAGGTAGCCCGCCGTGTGGGCTTAGGTGCTCTCAAATACTTTATCCTCAAGGTAGATCCGCGCAAGAATATGACCTTCAATCCCGAAGAGTCTGTGGACTTTAACGGCAATACGGCATCGTTCATTCAGTACACGTATGCCCGTATCCGCTCTCTTGTAGAGAAGGCGCGTGTAGCCGGCGAGGCCCCCGAGGCTCCGCTTACTTCTGAGGCAGCCGTTCGGTTAGACAATGCTCATTCCGATCGCGAAGTTGCCCTTATCCGCCAACTCTCTGAGTATCCCTCTATTGTGGCAGAGGCTGGGAAGAGCTTCAGCCCCGCCCTTATTGCCAACTATGTATACGAGCTGGTAAAGGGGTACAATTCGTTCTATCACGATTGTCCCGTGCTGCGTGAGGAGGACGATTCGATACGTCATACTCGCCTCTATATTAGCCGTATTGTAGCCGACATTATTGTCCGAGCTATGGATCTATTGGGTATCGAAATGCCCGAGAGAATGTAACTACTCCCGAATGACTCTCTCTACTTATCCCCTGCCCGAAACTCTGCAAGAGGTTCCGCGCGATGCTTCTATCGCCGTTTTGGCGTCGGGTGGCGTTGATAGCTCGGTTGCGGTGCATCTATTGCTACAAGCCGGCTTTCGTCCCGATCTGTTTTACATCCGTATTGGGATGGAAGATGAGGAGGGCTTTATTGATTGCCCTGCCGAGGAGGATATGGAGATGGTTACCCTTCTGGCTCGCAAGTACCAATTGCACTATGAGGTGATAGACCTGCACAAGGAGTATTGGGAGCGCGTGGTAAAGTACACAATAGAGAGTGTGCGTCAGGGATTGACCCCCAACCCCGATATGATGTGCAACAAACTCATCAAGTTTGGGGTCTTCGAGGAGCGTGTGGGGCACCAATACGACTATATTGCCACGGGGCACTATGCCTCTACGGCTCGGGTGGATGGGAAAACATTTCTCGCTACCGCCCCCGATCCTGTAAAGGATCAAACCGATTTCCTTGCCCAGATCAATTTCAAACAAATATCCAAGCTCCTCTTTCCCCTAGGGTGCCTTACTAAGCAGCAGGTGCGTATGGTGGCGGAGGAGGCAGGCTTGGCCAATGCCCACCGCAAGGATAGTCAGGGCATTTGTTTCTTGGGAAAAATCAATTACAACGACTTTATCGAGCGTTACCTAGGCAAGCGCCCCGGCCGTATCATTGAGTACGAAACGGGCAAAACGCTGGGTACACATCAAGGCTTTTGGTTCCACACTATCGGGCAACGCAAAGGCCTGGGGCTTAGTGGTGGACCCTGGTTCGTGGTAAAGAAAGACTGCAAACGAAACATCATACTTGTGAGCCGGGGGTATGACCCGCTTACCCAGTATGGCACCGAGATTTTTGTGGATAAGTTCGATTTTATCACCGAAGATCTCTTTGCTCCCGAGGGGGCTGTTGGCAATAAAGAGGGGGCGCAAGTGGTGCCTATTACGCTCAAGATCCGACATACTCCCGAGTTCGTTCGGGCTACTATCCGCCGCCTCGAAAAGGGGTATCACATCATAAGCGAGACCCCCATCCAGGGTATTGCTCCCGGGCAATACGCTGTAATCTACGACACCGAGAGCCGTCTTTGCTTCGGGAGTGGTATGATTGTAAAAGGGAAATAAGTTGTACTCAAAATATGAATAGACGCTTCACTCATCTTGTAGGAGGCTTCATGCTCCTTCTCCTTTTGTCTGCTTGCAGGCAGAGCGGTCATCAGTTTAGTGTCCGTGGGGAGCTTACCGATACCCTCAACTCTATGCTCTACCTCTACGAAGTGGTGGGAGCGCCCCAACTCGTGGACTCTGTTAAGATTGAGAAGGGTCGCTTTACGCTCCACCATGCGGCAAGTGGCAATGCCAAACTCTATCAGCTCTCCACCTCGCTTGGTTCGCTCTATTTCTCGGCCGATAGTAGTACACAATTGCAGATTATGCCCTCTAAGGCGGGTAATGCACTGCCTTTTGAGTTTGCAAATGCAGATGAAGAAAACAAGGCGATCTACACCATACAGCAGGAGGTGCGTGCCTTTGAGGAGGAGACTCGCCAGACGCGAGATATAGCGACACTAGACTCGCTCGTATCGAATCTCCGCCAGCATTTGCTCCAAGACTATATCTATGCTCAGCCTCGTAGTATGGCGGCGATTGTAGCCCTTTTGCAGGCGCCTTTCAATATTCCTCTCTTCTTCCCCGAGTCGGGCCGTAAGGATGATATCCAGGCCTATGGGGCTGTGGCAACGGCTTTTGAGACCTTCCGACCCAATAGCGTTTACACACCGGTGCTCAAGGAGAAAGCCCTTTTGGGGATGGCTATTAAGTCGAAAGCCCAAACACAACAGGTCCGTGAGCAGGAGCTTATCTCGAAAGCCACGGAGATGGCCTTCCCTCCGATTCACTTATTCGATAGCAATGGGGTGGAGCGTTCGCTTGCCGATGTTGCAGCCCATCATCCCAAAGTTATTCTCGGATTTATAGCCTTAGGCGCAGAGGAGGCTCCCTCCATCATCTCTCGCTTGCGCAGTATTTATGAGCGGGAAAAAGGGGCCGGTTTGGAGATCTTTCTCGTCTCTTTGGATCAGGATAAAACCTTGTGGTTGCAGTCCGTTCGCACCCTACCTTGGATCAATACTTGGGATCCGGAGGGGCGCACTGCCTCTAGTTATGGAGTGCAAAGATTGCCTCTGTTTTTCATGATCCAAGGGGACGAAGTGCGAGAGCTAACCCTCTAGGGATTTCCTTCTCCCCCATTTGCTCCCTAAGATGAAGAATGAGTTCTTTACCGAAGTCTCTTGGCAAGGGATCCCTCTAGAGAGTAGGGCGCGATACAGTCATGGGCTACTTTCCCTCGGCTCTTGCTTTAGCGATAATATTGGCAATTGGCTACTTCAGCATCAATTTGACATCTCGGTAAATCCTTTTGGCACCCTCTATAACCCTTTATCTCTAGCTAGGGCGCTCAATATTCTTGCGGATGAGTCTTTCCATTTTACCCCTCAGCACCTATTTTACGATGGGGAGCGGTATAGAAGTTTTATGCATCATAGCCGCTATTCCGGCACTCAAGAGAGCGTTGCTCTAGAGCAGATGAATCGCGATCTTGAGGAGGGGCGGGAGAAGCTTTTGAGGGGCAATTGGCTTTTCTTAACCCTCGGTACCTCTTTCTACTACGAGCTAAGGGAGACGGGCGAAGTGGTGGCGAATTGTCACAAACGCCCTGCCGGAGATTTTCGCCAACTGCGTTTGAGTGCCGAGCAATCTACTCAAGCTCTTCTTGAGGCTCTCACCCCTATTCTGCATCAGAATGAGCAACTCCGCCTCCTTATTACGGTAAGCCCCATTCGCTACCGTAGCTATGGAGCTGTAGAGAATATGCGAAGTAAGGCCGATTTGCTGCGTACGGCTGAGCAGTTAGAAGCCGCATTTCCATCCCGGGCCTACTACTTCCCTGCCTTCGAGATCATGCTGGACGAACTCCGAGACTACCGATTTTATGCTCGAGACTTAGTCCATCCCTCCGAATTGGCCATCGACCTTATTCGTCAGAGACTGCTTGCCGGCTGGCTCCATCCCAGCGAAGAACCCAATGTAAGAGAGGCTGAAAGAAACTTCCGTCGCAGCCAGCATCGCCCCCTTTTGTAGTCTATTCGGGAGGGCGAGATAGGCTAAAATCAACCGAAGAAATAGAAGAAAATCTTATCGGCAAGAGGGATAAGTATGGAGGTGAAGAAGCCCATAATCCCGATGGCAAGCCCTCCGATAGCCCCCTCTACAGTACCTAATTGGATGGCGGTGAGCGTACCCATACCATGAGCCGACGCCCCCAAGGCAAGCCCTTTGGCTATCTTACTCTCAATCTTTAGTAGGCGGAAAATGGGAGGACTCACGAGCCCTCCAAAGATGCCGGCAATAACCACCACAACGGCTGTGAGTGCCGGGATGCCTCCCGATTGTTCTGCAAGAGCCATGGCAATAGGGGTTGTTACCGATTTGGGTTGCATGGAGGCTGCAATCGCTCTACTGGCTCCAAATAGGTAGGCGATGGCTACGACGCTTACAATCCCCACTACTGCCCCCACGAAAACAGAGGTGAGAATGAAAACAACACGCCCCTTGAGGTGGGCACTCTCTTTGTAGAGCAAGTAGCCCACGGCCACCACAGAGGGACCTAGGAGGAAGCTGAGAAGGTGACTCCCCTTTTCGTAACTCTCGTAGGGGACTGAGAAGGTAAGCAACAGCCCTATGAGCAGTCCAATGGTTACGAGTAGGGGGTGAAAGAGGGGGAAATGTACCCGACGATAAAACCATTGTGCCCCGAGATAAATCCCTAGCGTGAGGGGTAAAGTAAAATAGGGATTCGATAAAATTTGCTGCATCATAGGGAGCCCTCCTTACGTCGTTTGCGTTTTTCTGCACGTTGTTCCATGGCTTGTTCGCTCCAGGCCACTACGGCTAGTACAAGTACGGTACTGAGCACCATAGAAAGCACAATGGCGATCCAATAATTTCGAATCAGGTCGAGTTGCGTGATCAATCCCACTCCGGCAGGGACAAAGAAAATTCCCATATTCTTGGTGAGAAAAGAGGCCACATTCTCCACTTGGTGAGGCCGTACAATATTTGCCCTTAGCCCGGCAAATAGGAATATCATACCCAAGACACTCCCGGGGATAAAGTGCCCAATGAGGATGCTAAGTGCCTCCCCAAAAGCATAGAATAGTAGGATACAGAATATCTGTTCTAGATGATTTGACATTGCGGCTTGCGGTGTGATTAATGATGCATTTCGTTGAGCAGCTGTTCGGCCTCCTCTAATTGATGGAAAAACTCTTCGCCAAAGGCTCGTATAAGAGGCTCTTTGAGCGCTTTGTAAACGGGTACTCCTAGTTTTTTGCCGAGGGCACAGGCCGGTCGGCAAATCTCCCAGCGGTCGTAATTAAGTGCCGTAGAGTACTTGTATTTGTGTACCCTGATGGGGTAGAGATGGCAGCTGATGGGCTTGGGGAATATACTCTTGCCTTCTCGATAAATCTTCTCAAAGGCACAAAGGCAGCGCCCCTCCTCGTCGTAGGTGGTAAAGACACAATCTCGTCCATTAACGAGCTGAGTTACCTCCTCCCCCGAGGCATCTATGTAGCTGATCCCCTTGGTGCGGATTACCTCCAAAGCCTCTGCGCTGAGCAGGGATTCTACCTCGGGGAGTAAGCGTCGCATCGTGATGGCTTCGGCATGCTCTAGGGGAGCTCCGCTATCGCCCTCTACGCAGCATATCCCACGACACGCCTCGTAGTCGCAAACAAACTGCACCTCTAGGATGTCTCGGCTCACTATTTTATCCTCAATTTGTATCATAATTAGGAGTCTTAAAGAGGTAGGGGGAGCATGGCATTGATGGGGAGGATTTGATCGTATTCCCCTAGGTCTGCAACCCGTATGGTGCAGGGAGAGAGTAGCCCCTCTTGGATGAGATATTGTCGCTGTACCCCCTCCAAAAGAGGCGTATCGGGGGTGTACCATCGTCCCTCTCGGCGGAGAGCAAGATTGGCAAAAGAGCAATCGGTAATTCGCCCCTCGCTGTCCACTAAAAGCACTTCGTCCGCCGGGCATTCTGCCTTGAGGCGATTGAGTACCGCCCGCTCCAGGCTCTTGTAGGAATATTTATAGCCTGCAGGTAGTGCCATAGGGGCAAACGTGTGAATAACTCGTGGGGTGTAGGGAGTAAAACTTAGCTCACGAATGCTCTCTCGATAGACGAAGCGACACTTTACTCTCCCCTTTCTGAGAGGCTCAGGGCAGAGCTGCTCCAAGGGCGGCAGGACCGGACACGTAAACCCAAAGGCCCGGGCCGTCCGCTCCATACGTGCTTGGTGCAGGGCTTGCAATTGTACCTTTCCCTCCTCGAGGCGAAGGGTCTCTATAAACTCCTCCATACGCTCCATTTAGAAAAAGGGTAGGTAAACTTTGGCAATAGCCTCGCGGTACTCATCGTGGCAAAGGCTGTTGATGGTAATACCCCCTCCGCTGTGGTAGTGGAGAGAGCCATCGGGATGCTCGGCAATAAAACGAATCAGGACCCCCGTATCAAGATCCTTGCCATCGAAGTAGCCGAATACTCCGGTATAAAAGCCTCGTGGCTCGCCTTCGGCTTCTGCAATGGCTTGTAGAGTAGCCTCTTTGGGGGCGCCCGATATAGAGCCTGCGGGCAGTAGTTCGAATAGAATATCCCCCAAATGTTCGGAGGCATCCGGGGGCAGGTCGGCCGCAATCCGCGAACTCACCTGTAGCAGTTCGCCCTGAAGTGTCTTTACCCGATCGATGTAACGGAAGTCCTCCACGCGCACGTTTGTTGCAACTCGTGCAAGGTCGTTGCGCATCAGGTCTACGATGGTGTAATGCTCGGCAGTCTCTTTATAATCTTGTAGGATATGCTCTCGGGCGTTGGGCGTAGCGGCATCTATGGTTCCCTTCATGGGGTTCGTTTCGATGGTCTTGCAGCCCCCTTGGGTGCGAATGAATCGTTCTGGAGAGAAGGAGACGAATCGCCCGGGTACCATCAGCTTATAGGGCGCTTCTGCTCGAGCAAATATCTCCGGGAGGGTGAGAGGTGTCTCTATAGGGGTAGAGATGGTGAGGTTGGCAAGAAATGAATCGCCCCTCGATAGCGCCTCTTGGATGCGTGCAAACTTGCCTTGGTAGCACTCCTCGGATAGGGGGTGAGAGACCAATAGGGGATGGTGAGGGAGTGGAGGAAGCTCGGTTGTAAGGGGGGCGTTGGTATAGGAGCCCACCCTAAAAAGCACTTCCTGCTGAGCCAATGGCTCATCCCAAATCCAGCCTTCGCGAACGGCAAAATCGATGGCAAAAAGAAAAGGTTTCTTTTGCGATCCTAAAAGATTTATGGCTCGACGCAGGTCGTGAGCTGCCATGGGGGCAGAAGGACTAATTGCTCTCTCTAACACGACCACAAAGGTACATCATACGGAGCAAAAAGCCCTTACTCTCACACGCCCCTCGGCTCAATAGAATAGTGATGAATACTCAGAATTAGATATTGTGGGCTATGCGGTAAGCCACAATATCTTCGATGGTAAGTACCGGCATATTATGCTTCTCTCCAAAGATCGTGATCTCGGGGAGGCGAGCCATAGTGCCGTCTTCGTTGGTCAGCTCACAGAGTACAGCGGTATCTCCCAAACCTGCAATACGTACAATATCAATACTGCCCTCGGTGTGCCCTCTACGCTCCAAAACGCCATTCTCACGAGCACGAAGGGGGAATACATGCCCCGGGTGAACGAGGTCTTCGGGGCGAGCACCGGGGCGAGCTGCCGTCTGGATGGTGCAGAGACGGTCCCGTGCCGAGACACCCGTAGTAACGCCCTCTCTTGCCTCTATGGAGATGGTAAAAGCGGTTTGATTTTTGCAGGTATTGTTTTGCACCATGGGCGGGAGCTCCAGCTCTTGGCACTTCTTATCCTTCATACATACGCAAATAATACCGCTGCACTCGCGTATCATGAGGGCAACATTTTTCTCTGTTAGATTGGAGGTGGGGTAGATAATATCACCTTCGTTTTCTCTGTCTTCGTCATCTACAAGCAAGATGCCGCGTCCCTCTTTGAGGGCTTGGATGGCAGCGGCAATGCGTTGCTCTACCACCTCGAGGTCGTTCCCTTCTTTCATTTTATCTCCACATTAGTGTATTTGTAGTTTACTCACTGTTGATCCGTGAGGGGAGAGGGAAATAGAAGTGACGGAGGTATTTGGGAGATAGTGCAAAGGCTCTCTTAGAGCGAGAGTCGCAACTACCCAAGACAGAGCCCTAACCCATGCGCCTGTACGGCAAAAGGTTGGTCTCTTAAGATTCAAATACCATCCGGACTATAACCGTCGGTTATGGAGTTGCACCATATCAGTCCCCCCTATAAAGAGCCTCCGCTATTAGATGCTCCCAAAAAGGGGAGTTGTGGACTATTACCACCGGTAGGGATTTACACCGCTCCTCTTCAGAATCACCTACAAAGGTAGTACATTCTAGGGTAATAATACCCTAGATAGGGAGACCCTTTCTTTCCTCTTGATAAAAAGAAAAGCAGCATCACCCTCGATTGGATAATGCTGCTTTCCCGGCATGAAATGCTCAAAGATATACACAATCTTTTGTCTGTCGGGGTACCGCGATTCGAACGCGGGACCCCCTGCTCCCAAAGCAGGTGCGCTAACCGGACTGCGCTACACCCCGAAACCCTTTAAGCGGCACAAAGGTACATATTATATCTCAATCTGCAAGCCCTCGCCTCAAGAAAACCCCTTGGGCGGGGGCGGCGCACGAGGGGGATGTGACCCGGGTGGGATTCAAACCCACGACCTTCAGAACCGGAATCTGACGCTCTATTCAGCTAAGCTACCGAGCCTTATTGCCTCTTTGTGCCCTGCAAAGGTACATTTTTCTTTCCACCCGCTTGATACCACTCTGCTCAAGAATAGAGACGATAGCCCCCATTTGCCTACCATACGAAAAGAAAAAGAGCTTCACTTTCCTCCTTAAAGTTGGAGGTGAAGAGAGCCCCTTATTCTGAGGAGCAATCTCTTTTTCCGATTATTTCCTCGGATCTGAGAACTTTACATCCACGCTATGGCTAATGGTTTTCTCGCCATTCTCCAAAGAAAATGTCATGCTTATCGTAAAGCGGACAGTCTTGTCGTTCCAAGATTTGGGATGTCCCCTCATCATAAGGTGCCACTCGGGATCCGACGCTAATAGCTCGCTGTATAGGTAGCGGAAGTTTAGAGGCGATAGCGTGAAGGAGGATTCCGATTGGTAGCCCCTTTTGATAAATCTAAAATGATCCAGATATCGGATTGCCATTATATTGTTTAGGAGGGAGCCTGCTTTTAGCTCCGAACTATAATCATGATCGCATGTAATTGCGAAATTTGTTGGAACAGAAATGATCCCTCTTATGCGTGTGCTGCGATGGTCGTAGTCCGTCCTATTAAGGTAGGCTGTATCCCCTATAGAGGAAAGAAAATTGCTGATTTTGGAGTTCTTTTTATCGTAATTGAAGAAGGTTACCCGATTTGCTTCTATATCAGTTAGGGTGATGCCGATGAGGGGTTCCGGCATGGAAATGTTTCGGTATTCGGGTTGGAGTTCGAAGTCTATTGGCTCTATAAACTCGGTTAGGTAGTGAGGGTATTGTTTTTGGGGGCTAGAAGGCGAGTTCTTAATGCAGCTGCTTAAGCTTGCACTGAGCCCAAAGGTGAGTGCGACAGCAAGCATCCCCTGTTGTAAAAAAGATATCTTCATAATGATTTCTGTTCTTGAGATGATAGTCTAAACTCCGGTTGTCTTCTTGGAGTAGGGCAAGAGTAGGGAGTGGTTATGTGTGTAATTTATTTTCGGCAATATGCCTTGATCTTTGTGTTACAACGAGAGCAAAGGTATAGAAAATAGGGGGATTTCCCCTTTATATTATATCCTCCCAAATCCATTGCAGAGCTGGGCGGAAAAGAATCCTGCCGAGTAAGGTGGGGAATGTTGCCTGGTTTTGGATTGGAAATCAGCTGGAAAGAGAGTCCCTTTTTGGGTGAGATTTTTTCTTTTTCTCGCCGAAAAACTTTTATTTCTTGCCCTGGTTCGGCGGAAAAGTTGCAGGCCTGCGATTTTCTTCGACTTCCATAGAGGGGGGATTTTGGAAGAGATGATAAAAACAAAGAGAGGGGGCAGGAGTTGTATGGGAGTTTCCCACAAGTCACTGCCGCCCTCTCTCTCGGATGTTCCCCTCCTCGGAGCCGAGAAAGGAAGGATTTATAAGGTCTCTTTACCTATCTGACGATTGCCTTGTAGTTTTTCTCCGTTGTGTGGAGGATGTAAACACCCCTATCTAGAGAGGTAAATCGGGGTGCCCCGGCATGAAGAGGTACCTTGCAGATGAGGATACCCGAAAGGTCGTAGATGGCAAGAAGTGTATCTCGGTCTGCCGATAGTATCAGTCCGCCCTCTATTTGTTGTACGATTAGCCCGTCTGTTACCTTTGGCTCGAGGAGAGCTGTATTATTGGGGTTTGCAACGGACATGAAATCGGAGATCTCCGAGACATAGTCTTGGTATATGCGATTGCGAGTTGCGACCACGTTGTACACAAAATTCTGCCCATCAAGACCATGCTTTACCTCGTAGAAGTTGTTGTCGGCAACAAAATTCGTTTGGAAGGGAGCGTAGCCGTGTTCCCCTTCGTTGATGTTTTGGAAAACAGCCATCTCGTCAATGTAAAAAGGTTTGCCTCTAAGGCTCATAAATCCGATGCGGATACGCTCTCTTGTGTTGAGTTCCTTAGGGGGAGCAAACTGCACTGTGGACGAGATTACGCCTGCTTTCTCGGGGAAGGGTATGCGCATAAATTCATCCACTTTGTTGTCTGTGTACTCTTTCATTACCATCACAAAGAGGGTATCGCAATCCACCGTACTGTGTGCTTTTACAGAGACTTCAAAAGCACCCTTGTCGGGAGTGAGGTAAAGAGCTGGAGATACGACCAAGCCTGCAGTTGAGCTATATGGAGCGGTCTCTTTAACGCCCATCATGCCCTTGGCGTAGGCGGGAAGTTGTGCAATCCAGTCGGTCTTTGTTTGTCCGCCTTTGGCTAGGAAGATGACTTGCTCATCTGGTTTAACAGGAGCCTCCAAGCTCCCTACGGTAATATTATCGAAGGTCTCGTGGAGAATCTCCTGCTTGGGGGCGTCTGGTTTGTGGATTAGATCCTTGTAGTTATTGAGCTGATAGAGGCCTGCGCTGTAGATCTTCTCCCAATTGGCGACATAGCATGTTGCAGAGACAGAAGAGGCTGCATGTACCGCTGGTTTTACTCCTCTGATCCCATCTACCCAAGTGGGGTATGTGCGCTCAGATATGGCGTCTCCATCTTTGGCACATACGTAGTAGTAGTGTTCCTTTGAAGTATCGTATTGTGAGACTTCGTACTCTGTTGCCGTCAGTTCCTTATCTTTATGGATATAGTAGGGTACGGGTTTGCTGCCGTAGGTATAGGTTATATTATCAACATAAAAAGAGACGCTATTCTTTTGAATGAGTTTGAGTCGTACCTGCTCTATGTTGTAACTTTTCAATACCCCGCTATTGAATACATAGTACCCGCCCTGCTCTTGCATCCACATATTGGGAAGGTTGGCAATGGCTACCCATTTGCCATCTGAGAGTACAGATACCTCCAGTAGAGTGTAGGTGTAGTCTGTCTCCTGTTCTATGGAGGTGGGCTTTACCCAAAAGGATAGCTCCGTGATGGGTGCAATTGTCTTGGGTGATACTATAGAATCGTCTACCGCATCGAAGACCAAAGCAAGGGGGGAGGAGCGAAAGTTTCCCTGAGTTTGGATTACATCTTGAGAGCCGTGAGAGGAGAGGTCGATGGTCCAGCCATCGGGGTAATTAGGTTGAGTTGTGTCTATTTTCCCATTGTCATCGGTCTTGATTCTATCAAAGCCTTCTATAATGGTTGTAGGCGGGATAACCTCTTGTGGCATGTCGAGGTAGTAGAGCGAGAATAGGTAGCTCTTTGCATCGGGAGAGGCTTCCCATCTTGCCTTAAAGGAGGTGGAAGAGGTATTGAGTGGAGGGAGAGCGTTTGGGGGAATGAGGGTTGTTTGTTTCCTCTCTACCACAATATCATCAATAAGCATATCGCACTCGAGCGGCTGTAGCTGGAATATGTTTTTGTCGTTGAAGGTTGCCTTGTCCGACACCATTTCGTACTGTTGCCACTCGGTGGTTAGGTCTACATCTTTGTTGTCTACAGGCCCCTGAGTGTTGTCACATAGGGCAATCCAGAGTTTTCCCTCTGATTGTTTCCCGGGAAGGAGCTTTGCTCTGAAGGTGATCTTTACCACCCCATAGAGTGCCATCTCTGGGGTCTGGAGGTGCCCCGCCACTCCGTCGTCGGTCAGTTTGAGGTAAGCACACCCTCCTGCTTGATAGACGAAGTTGCCCTTCCAGCCGATCTGGTGCATGATGGCAGAGTTGAGGTTGTAACTATTGGCGCTACCTCCCTCTGTTTTATTATGTGGAGTGGTTTCGCTGCCTTCAGTCCAGAGAGAGAAGTCCTCTTTTACGACTTCTTTGAATGGGGGTTCTGTTGCTTGGGCAAGAGAAACGTTTCCGATTGCTCCTAAAAGAATAGAGAAGAGGAGCATTCTCATGGCGGAATAGGAATATCTGTTTTTCATACGACTCATTTATGTTTGATTGGGAGGTTGATTTCTTGGAAACAAACCCTCGGAGAGAGTCTTTATCTCGCTTAAGGTGTAGGCCGTTAAGACTAAGGATAGGGCTCTCTCAGAGGGGCAAGGTGTATTATTTATTCTGCGTTTATAAATAGGCGTACCGAGCACTTAAGTCTGCTCATATAGCGCCCCACGTCAGAAGATGAGTCGGTAAAGAACATGCCCCAAGCGTAGAAGGGACCATTGTCGGTCGCTGACCAGAAGTAGCCATCAGACCCTTTTTGTACGACCGAGCCGGAGGAGGTAACCATACCCGAGGCGGGGAATTGTCTTACGATCTCTTTCTCTCCCGTCCAGAAAGAGGCTTTGGCAATATCTTCGACAGTGAGGGCTAGAGGAGTCTCTAGAGGTCGTGCTGTGATCTTTAAGAGCCTATCTCCGTCATTAGATATGAGTTCGTAGCGCCATGCGGAGACAAGCTCTGTCCCCTTATAGCGGAGGGCATATACGATACCATCGCCTGCGGCATGGTAGTCATTGGTCGATGTAACTTCTTTTCCGGCTACGGATACTGTTTCTGAGATATCCGTCTGATCGTAGGCTACAGCAAAATTGATATAGTCAATGGGGATCTTGTCTAGAGGAATGATAGACATCCACTCGGCTTGAGAGGGAAGGTGGTAGTTTACACCGTCTATCGTTGTCTTGAGAGCTTTTGTTTTGGCCTCCTCATAGGAGAAGAACCCACTGACGTCGCTCGCCTGTGTGCTAACGAGATGATCGCCATCTTGGTTGAGATTGTATTCTGCTACATATGCAAGAGGGATTTGGGGCTCCACTTGAGGTGCCTTGGTGGTGAACTCTTTTCGTACAAGAGGTCCCCACTTGTCGTCTGCATTTCTAGCAAGGGCAACGGCTACGTAGGTGGTTGCCGGATCTAGTCCTTCCCAGACTTGTGTCTGGGGCTCGGTGTAGAAGGGAAGTTGGGCTGTCTCTGGAGTATCTCTCAAGTATGTGAGCATTTCTTCCTCTGTCTTCGTTCCCTTCTTGAAGATACTTCTCCTAAAGGCTGAGGTGTTGACATTGGGCGTGGTTATGATGGTTGCCGTTTGCTCGGTAATCTCCGTCACTTCGATGGTACAGGATGCAGTCTCGGAGGTGCCCTTGGGTTTTGTAATCACCTTAAAGGTGTCGTAGAGATCGGAGTATTGCCCTTCGGCGTCAATTAGAACCACATAGAGGGTATACTCTACATTCTTTTTCAGTTCGCTAAAGGTCTTTTCTTTTACTCCTTCGTATGGCTTCCCCGTTTCAGGGTCTACCCCGAATTGTACTATATAGTGTTTCAAGTCGGGGATCCCAAGTTCCTGCATCTTCTGGTTGCGTGCAGGGTTGTTGGTCTCTTCGCATAGGAAGAAGTAGCCTTTAACGTCCCCATTGGGGGTCATCTTCGCCTTGAACCCATTGCCCTGCACCTCGGAGAAGTCCACTTGTATGGAGGGAGCTCCTTTGAGAGATCCTAGGGGTACGGTGAACCGGACGCGCGTAACATCTCCGGGGCAACCTAACTCATCGTAGGGCAAGAAGAGAGCCGTATAGCTATACCCTCGCTGCATGCTTGGTAGGTCGTATTGCATGTTCCCCTCTGCCTCAAAGATTTGCACTCCAGTACGAGCTGCCTCTTCGGGATCGAATAGTCGGAGACTCTGATACTCATCCATCTTTGCTGTCTGATGTGCCTCAAGAAGTACATAGGAAATACGTCGAACATTTTGCCCCACGGCGCCTACGTTCATCTTCATGGCTCCGGTTGCACCATCGGGTCTTGGGGCAATTTGAGGATGAAGTGCTAGATCTATGTTATCCGTTAGGAACTTGATGCTATCAAGGTGTTGGACACGATACGGAATGACTTTTCCGCTCTTGGTGTACAGGAGCATGCGTTCGCCATTCTGTGCCTGTGCTACAGCGGGCCGGAATAGCCCGAGGAACCCTACAAGGAGGGTTAGTAAGAGTAAGGATCTTTTCATTGCACTAAACCTATTTATTCGTATTAATAAGATTCCTAACTACTATGTCATGGGCGGTGTTTCTATGGGCAAATATAATAAAAAAATCACCCCCTTCGGAAAAAAGAGGGTGAAAAAAGTGAGTATTGGGGGTGGGGAGGAGTAGGGGCAGCCACCTGCACTTCGTAGCTAACGAAAGGCCCTCCCCAGCTAGCTGAGGAGGGCCTTTTCATTATTATAACCTAGGGGGTCGGTTATTAGTAACCTTTGCTACTGTTGACATCGGCATACTGAGAGTTGAGAACTCGTCCTTTCTTGTCTAGAACCATAACAACAACTCCAAGGTTTTCTTTTTGCCAATCGCTCTCGGGCGTGAAAGTGTACTCGCCGATATGGATGTTGTCATTGAACTTAATGTCCATCCCTAGAGGAGCCTTCTGGTAGAAATCGCGGAGTACGTGGTCAAATCTTTGGTTCTTAATAGGATTGCCCTTGTCGGGGAAAACCGCATTTCTCTGATCGGCATGGAGATTGTTTTCGTAGAGAGCAATACAGAGGCGAACGTCTGATGTAAAGGCGGGTTGGCGGCGTACTTTTACTTTCGCTACCACATCGTTCCCTTTGAGCTTCACGTCCATGGCGATACCAACCTGAGTAGTAAAGTCGGCAAACATCTTCTTGATTCCTTCAAAATTGGTGTTTGAAGAATACATGCGATTAGCCCTAATTGTTGGGTATTCTTGGATGCTCTGAGAAGCCATGAGGGGCTTGGCCAATGCGTCAACTGCAAAAGGATCAGATCCTTTTCCTATGTGAATCTCAAGGGTCACGAACTTAGGATCCTTATCGGCGTCTTCCAATATTGCATGGGCTCTAGGGCAATATTGACACCAAGTGCCTGTCCAGTCTTCGAGTAGGACGCGTGGAGTGGGGTTGAAGTCTTTCGGCTCATCCAGGGTTTCGTCTTTGGTAGCCGTGATGATAATTTCGTTGGAGACGGCATCCCCTACCTTAGCTACGATTTTGTATTCTCCGGGCGTCGTGGTGGAAAACTGTGCCCTCTCTAGTATTTCTCCATTAGCCGTAAATGTTGCTTGTTTTGTGTAGAATTCGTTGTTTTCGTCTCGTACAAGAAACATCGCTTTTTCTTGACCATCGGCTACGATCGAGTGCTTGTCGGTAGTTAGTATAAGCTTGGGTTGGGTGGGGCTTACCGGGTCCTGGCCGGAGTTTGATGAGCCCTTGCATGCTACTAACAATAGGGTTGCTAGTAAGAAATAGATGCTGCTAATCTTTTTCATTTTGATGAGTTTTAGTGTTTTTATCCTTTTTATTTCAGGAGTTCGTTGGGTTGTGAGGTTCCGTACAATCCTTAGGTTTGTTTGGAAACCTGGCGGGCTGAAGGAAAATCTCAACCTTTATATCGCAAAGGTAAGCAAAACATTGAATAAGCCACACTCCCCGGGCGGCGTGTAGCAATAGCATCTTGAGTCTCCTTTTTCGAGGAGATCGCTACCATCCCATGGGGAGGTACACCTCATTATATACAAGGTCTGCTTCTTGTTCGATACGCTCATCTCGTTTTGCTGTCTGCCTTGGCCCCCATTCCCTCTCTTGGGGCGGGGGAGGGGCCGGTACCCTTATTAAAGAGAGCGTGTATCGTCTGTTTCTCTCGCCTTGGGCGGTCGATTAACCTCAACTTGCGGCGCCTTTTGCACGCCTTCTCCCCTTAAAAAGAGATCGGTTTCCCAAAAAGCTTTGTATATTTGCGGAGCCGAGTAAACGTTGTCGGCGTTGTGTTGTCAAAGATGATAGATATAGTATAAGTAATATTCAATGCTATGAAGAAAGTTGTTTTTTTACTAGTCACCCTCTTTTTTTCCTTGGGTGTAGCTCTTGCTCAGGACGGCAAGAAGGATAATGGCGCCGTTATAAGCGCAGAAAAAACTGAGTTCGACTTTGGAACGATTAAGGAAGTAAATGGCCCTGTAAGCCACGTATTTGTGATAAAGAATGTGGGTACGGCTCCTCTCGTTATTACTAGAGTAAATGCAGCTTGTGGCTGCACTAAGCCCGAGTTTTCGACCGAGCCTATTGCTCCGGGTAAGGAGTCTAAGATTAAGGTCACCTACAATCCTGCCGGTCGTCCCGGTCAGTTTGTAAAGACAGTGGCCGTCTATAGCAATGGCAAGGACGGAGCCTTTACTCTTCAGATAAAAGGTACGGTAGAGTAAGCCGATACAGTAAATTTATATCCTCCCTCTGGGGTGTTCTTTCTATGGAGCATCCCCAGAGGGGGCGGTTTTTATCGTAGATATGAAACGAGCAATACACCATCTTGGGACCCTGCTTTTGGTCGCTCTTGTGCTCTCCTCTAGGGCTTATAGTGTATGGGCACAAGGGGCCGTGAGTGAAGCGATCCCTGTAATGACATTTGCAGACTCTGTTCACAACTTCGGCTTGGTAGCCGAGGAGAAAGGCCCCATTGGGTGCATTTTCTATTTTAGGAATACGGGTTCTGCCCCCCTCGTTATTACCAATGCTACGGCAGACTGTGGTTGTACCACCCCCTCTTATACCCGAGAGACGGTGGCACCCGGAGCTAGAGGCGAGGTGCGAGTAACCTATAATCCGGAGGGGCGCCCGGGTACTTTTGTTAAGAAGGTACGCATCTACTCCAATGCTGGAGAGCTCCCCAAAGAACTTGTAATCAAGGGAAATGTAACAACGCTCGGGGGGAATGAAGATCGGAAATATCAGCTTCGAGTGGGCGGTCTTCAGGTGAGCAATCATCTTCTTGCCTTCCCAATCGTGTCTGCCGAGGGCGATGCAACAATTCGTTTGGTTGTCAATAACCCTACCGATCGCCCTATTATGGTGCGCCTCCGCAAGGTGCCTAAGTTCGTTTCCATCAGTAAGACCGAGTTTACGCTGGAGCCCAACGAACCCGAAGAACTTTACCTCACCTCTTTGGTCTCTCCCAGGGATAAACCTGCACTCCGTTATGGGGTTTTTCATCTCGAAGCCTGTGATGCAGAGGGGAAAGTGAAAGAGAGTGCCGATGTTGAGGTGAGTATGCCTATTATCCCCGATGAGCTTATCTCGGGTACCGGCAAGAGCCCCAAAATGGATCTCGTGACCTATTACGATTTTGGGGAACGCCCCGCATCGGAGACAATCAAGGGACGTATTACGCTGGAAAACAAGGGGGAGGCTCCTCTCGAAATCTATAGTGTGGTCTCCGGTAATAAGGCTATAAAAATCAAAGCGACGAGTAAGACCATAGCCCCCGGAGCAAAGAGCGAATTGGTTTACAGCATCAATATGCGTGAGGTGGCTCGTCAGGGCGGTAAGCTCTCTCAGAATGTAGACATCTTGGTCAATGACCCTCATGGGCCTCTTCGTAAGGTGCGCTTCGAAGCCTCCATTAAGAAGTAATCCTTTGTGAAGCGGTTGCTCGAGACCCTTACCGAACGCTAGTAAGATTATTATCCCTATGGAAGATAAGCATCACCACCCGGAGAACGATCCGGCCTATAAGGGGCTTAAGGTGCAGAGTGGGGTGGCGTCTGCACCTCCTATTGTCAATCCGCATTTCCGGCGACGTCGTCTGCCGGAGCTCTCCGTTGAGCAGTATGTGGAGGCTATTGTGGCAGGGGATATTACGCGATTAAGTCAGGCTGTTACCCTTGTGGAGAGTACGCTGGAGGCTCATCGGGCTAAGGCGCAGGCGATTATAGAGGGGTGTCTACCCTATGCCGGCAAGAGTATCCGTATCGGTATTACAGGTGTGCCCGGGGCAGGCAAGAGTACAAGCATAGACTCTTTTGGTATGCACCTCGTGCGCCAAGGTCGTAAGCTCGCCGTCTTGGCCATCGACCCTACGAGTGAAGTGAGTAGAGGAAGTATCTTAGGCGATAAAACACGTATGGAGCAGCTTGCTCGTGAGCCGCATGCTTTTATTCGTCCGAGTGCAGCCGGAGATTCCCTGGGGGGTGTCGCCCGCAAAACGCGTGAGACCATCATCTTGTGTGAGGCTGCGGGGTTCGATACCATCTTTGTCGAAACCGTGGGTGTAGGGCAAAGTGAAACCGCCGTGCACTCCATGGTAGATTTCTTTTTGCTCATCCAGCTTGCCGGTACCGGAGACGAACTGCAAGGGATCAAAAGGGGGATTATGGAGATGGCAGACGGCATTATCATAAACAAAGCTGATGGGGAGAATGTGGATGCTGCACGACTCGCTGCTGCCCACTTCCGCAATGCGTTGCAACTCTTCCCCCGGACGGAGTCGGGCTGGGAGCCTAAGGTGCTTACTTATAGCGGTTACTATGGAATCGGGATTAAGGAGATCTTTGATATGATCGATAAGTACCGCCACTATACCGTAGATACCGGCTACTTCGAGCTCAAACGCCAGCGTCAAGCCAAATGGTGGATGTATGAGGCGATCAATGATGCCCTCAAGCATTCGTTTTTCCACAACGAGGAGATTGTGAAGCTCCTCCCGGAGATGGAGTACGCCGTGCAAACGGAGAGTATAACGCCCTTTGTGGCGGCTCATCGTCTCCTCTCTTCTTATTATAATAGTATATCACAAGAAACAATATATAATGAATAACGAACCCGAATCTTTTGAGTATGACGATAGCGAGGCTGTCGCCTATATCCGTAAGAAACTCTCCCCGACTCTAAAGGAGCGTCTCAGTGATGATGATATTGTTTACTTCGTGGATTTGATCTACGAATACTACGAAAGCCGTGGTATCATAGAGGAATTCGAAGACGAAAGTGACGATGCGGTAGTGGATATCGACCTCTCTGAGATTGTGGAATACATTATCAAGAATGCCAAGAAGGATCAAATCGGCTCTTTTACAGAAGAGGAAGTCTTGTCGATTGTAGAGGCAGAAATGGATTTCTGCGGCTTTGAAGAGGGAGAAGAAGAGGCTTAATAGATGGGCAAAAATAAACTCTCTAAGTTTGCAGATCTAGAGACCTTTTCGTGCGTTCTTCAGTACCCTTATGCACGTCTGGAGGCTGAGGGGTTCCCTCATAAAGGCTCTTGGCGTACGACCTATTTTGCCTCGCCCACTTCGCCTCTTGTAATAGAGCTGGGGTGCGGTAGGGGTGAGTACACCGTGGCGCTTGCCGCAAGCAACCCTGGGTCGCTCTATGTGGGATTCGACCGCAAAGGGGCGCGTCTGTGGGCAGGAGCCGGGGTGGCACATCGTACAGAGATGCCCAATGCCGCCTTTGTGCGTACCGATATAAATCTGCTCGATCACTTCTTTTCTGAGGGGGAGGTTAGTGAGATTTGGATCACCTTCCCGGATCCTCAGATGTCGAAGACAAGGGCAAGACTCGTCTCTTCGTTTGCCTTTCGGCTTTATAGGCGCATCCTGGCAAAAGAGGGCATTATCCATCTAAAGACCGATAGTCCCTTCCTCTACCAATACACGCAAGACCTCTTGGCGGTAAACGAGATTTCACCCCGCTTGGCTACAGACGATCTCTATGGCACGGGGCGCGAGGTGCTAGAGCAGATCCCCAATACACAGACGGCCTACGAGGCGCAGTGGCTGAGTCGTGGCAAGTCCATCAAATATATTTCTTGGCAATTGCCCCACAGAGAGACTTTTGTAGAGCCGGCGGAGGAGCCGGAGCATGACGATTATCATAGCTTCTCTCGTGGCGTAGTCTCTCCCCCTTCTTTTGAGGAAATAGAGAATAACAGATCTAAATAAATATGGCAACTCAATTATATCCGGCACTCATTATAGAGGCATTGAAGCATGTGCGTTACCCCGGTAGCGGCGTGGATATTGTCTCTTCGGAGATGCTGCAAGACGATATCCGCATAGAGGGATCTAAGGTATCCTTCTCGATTAAGTTTGCTAAAAGCAACGACCCCTTTAAGGCTTCTGTAATTAAAGCTGCAGAGCAAGCGATCTTGACGTATATAGCTCCGGATGTGGAGGTTCGTGGGAACGTAAAAGCTGTTTTTGACGAACCCCAAAAGGTGGAGCGCGAGAATCCTCTAGAGGGCGTGCGCAATACGATTGCCGTCTTCTCCGGAAAAGGCGGAGTGGGTAAGAGTACCCTTACCGCCAACTTGGCTGTAGCTCTCGCTCGCAAAGGCTATCGAGTGGGTTTACTGGATGCCGATATTTATGGCCCTAGTATGCCAAAAATGTTCGCTTGCGAAGATGCACGTCCCGAGATAGAGACGGTAGAAGGGCGAGGCGATACCATCCAACCCATTGTGGTGGCAGAGGGTATTAAACTGCTCTCCATCGGCTTCTTTGTGGATCCCGATAAGGCACTTCTATGGCGCGGTTCCATGGCTTCGAATGCGCTGAGTCAGCTCATCAAGGATGGTAATTGGGGAGAGTTGGATTATCTCCTTATTGATATGCCTCCCGGTACCAGCGACATCCATCTTACTCTTGTGCAGACCATCGGTTTGAGTGGGGCTGTTGTTGTGACAACACCTCAGGAGATTGCTCTCATTGATGCTCGTAAGGGTATTGATATGTTCCTCACCGATAAGGTAAATGTGCCTGTATTGGGTATTGTCGAAAACATGTCTTGGTTTACCCCCGAGGAGCTCCCCAACAATAAATACTATATCTTTGGGAATGGCGGGGGAGCTCGCCTTGCCGAAGAACTCGGCTTGCCGCTCCTGGGGCAAATCCCCCTCGTGCAAGGGGTTTGTGAAGCAGGGGACGAAGGAACTCCTGTGGCCCTAGGCGAAAATACGCTCCTTGCGGAGTATTTTTCTGAGTTGGCCGATCGTGTGGCAAAGCAGGTGGCTTTGCGCAATGAGACGTTGCCCGAAACCAAAAAGGTAATTGTCTCGAAGCATTGATAAATAACAGAGGATAGAAGCAAAATCTCTCTTTGGTAGACCGGTCTGTCGCTGCTCGAGGGGTAAAAGCCTTGGGGAGAGGAAAGTCCGGGCAACATAGAGCACCATGCTTCCTAACGGGAAGGCACTGAGTGTACCTCTATGGGGTATGCGAGGTGTAGTAGCGTAACAGAGAATAACCGCTCATCGAGGGCCTTTTAAGGGTTCTCTCGGTGAGTAAGGGTGAAAAGGTGAGGTAAGAGCTCACCGGGGTGGATGGTGACATTCGCTGCCGTACGTCTCATGGGTTGTAAGATCAAGTACACCGGCATATAGGAGTTGCTCGCGCCTTGCCGGGGGGTAGATTGCTAGAGCCATGCGGCAACGTATGGCGTAGATTAATGGCAGACGCTCCGTAGCCTTTCTCTCGTAGGGAGGCTGCAGAGTACAGAACCCGGCTTATAGGTCTATCAAAAAGAGCCCTTTTTGCTTTCTTATTGTGGGGTCGGATCCCACTCCCCATATCCCCAACATCGTTATAGTTACTCATAAAGAGATAGATCATGTATCACCTCCCCGTACTTTGTCGCGAAGCTGTAGAGGCTTTGCTTACTCGCCCCAATGGCGTCTATGCTGACGTTACAATGGGAGGTGCAGGGCATACGAGCGAGATTCTTCGACGCCTGGGCGATAAAGGCCATTTGTATAGTTTCGATCGAGATGGAGACGCTATTGCCAACGCTCCCGTGGATCCTCGCTTTACTTTTGTTGCCTCCGATTTCCGCTATCTCTCGCGCTGGATGCGCTATTTTGGCGTTGAGCATCTAGACGGAGTGCTGGCAGACTTGGGCGTCTCGTCCCATCATTTCGATACGGCCGAACGGGGGTTTAGTTTCCGCTTTGAGGGTGTTTTGCCCGATATGCGCATGAATAATCGTGCCGGCCGCACGGCTGCCGATCTTCTTAATACCTACTCTGTGGAGGCTCTCTCCGACCTCTTTTATTACTATGGAGAGCTCAAAGATGCTCGCCGCATTGCCGCTCTTATCGAGAAGGGGCGCCCCTCATCAGGGTACCGCACCATAGAGTCTTTGCTAGAGGTTTTGGCCCCCGTACTTCCTCCACAGCCTCCCCTGCGTCGTAAAAAGCTGAGTCAGCTCTTCCAAGCCCTACGCATTGAGGTCAATGACGAGTTGGGGGCACTGCGCACCTTGCTTACTAGCCTCACTAGTCTCCTCGCTCCGGGTGGGCGACTGGTGGTCCTAACGTACCATTCGCTCGAGGATCGCTTGGTAAAAGAGTGGGGAAAAGGTCTCTTGGGAGTCTCTCAGAGTGAGGCGGATAGTGATCCCATGGCGGCTATCTACGGACAAAAGAAGGGCGAAATAGAGGTGGTAACCCGCAAGCCCATTCTCCCCAGCGACGAAGAAATCGCAGAAAACCCTCGAGCCAGAAGTGCCAAAATGCGCATTCTGCAACGCCGCTAGGCACCTTTCCTAATACCTTTTTCGTCTTTCTTTTTTCGCTCTTAGAGAGAAAAGAAGCGATTATTAGATCTAATTCGTACCTATAAGGCAACTAGGTCAACAAAATCCTATAACTTTGCGGTCGTGGAAAAAAGTAACTGATATATAATAGTAACAACAGATGCAGAACAAAGGATTTGTGATATTTATCACGACAGCTTTGGCCATTATCTGTGCCTTCTACCTCTCTTTTACCCCGGTGGTGCAGCACTATGAGAAGCGCGCCGAGGCTCTTACGGCAGCAGGTCAAGATGGTAAAGCCTACCTAGACTCCATGGCAAACGAAAAGGTTTGGTTTGGATACACTCTCAAAAAAGCACGTACACAGCAGATCGGTCTTGGGTTGGACCTCAAGGGCGGTATGAACGTAGTACTTCGTCTGAATGCTAAGGATCTTCTCCGTAACTTGTCCGGGAAGAATGAGGATCCTAACTTCTTGAAGGCGCTAGATAACGCCGTTAAGAGCACACACTCGGGCGACTTTATTGATAAGTTTGTCGCAGAATACAAAGCTCTCGTGCCTAATGGGCAGCTCGCTGTAGTCTTCGGCAATGGTAGTCTCCGTGAAGAAATTTCTGCACGTAGCACCGATGCGGATGTGATAAAGATCCTCAAGGCAAAGTACGAAAGTGCTTCTGAGGCTTCTATCAATGTGCTTCGCACCCGTATCGACCGCTTCGGGGTTGTTTCTCCTAATATCCAAAAAATCGAGGGAGAAGGACGTATCCTTGTTGAGCTCCCTGGTGTAAAAGAACCAGAGCGTGTACGCGGTCTTCTCCAACAGAGCGCTAACCTCCAATTCTGGCGCACCTATACATACGCTGATGTAGAGAGCGATCTTATCGCAGCGAATGAGCGTCTCGCTGCTCTTGCCGGCGCTCCCGCTGTGGAGACGGAAGCTGTTGCAGTGGAAGACTCTACTGCTAATGGGGCTACTCCTGCAGCTGCTAATGCTTCAGATTCTAACGCCGTTGCCGAGCAACGCGCTCGTGAAGCCGTAGAAGCAATGGATAAAAAGATGGCCGAAGGCACGAAGCTTTTCGACCTTCTCCAGGTTGTAAACCGTGGAACGGTAGTGGGGCTTGCTCGTAACGCCAACCGTGCAGCTATCGACAGCATGCTCGAAGTGGCTCATGAGCGTGGCTTCATCCGGGAAGACCTCATGCTCCTCTGGGGTAACGATCCCTATGTAGATCCTCAAACAAAGAAGGAAACCGATATCTACGAACTCTATGCCATCCGTGGTAACCGCAATGGTGATCCGGACCTCTCCGGAGACGTGGTGACGGGAGCAAAGAGCGAAGTAAGTCAGGGTATTGCCAGCAAGGGCCCTGTTGTTACTATGACCATGGACGAAGAAGGCGCTCGCAAGTGGGCTCGTCTGACAAAGGATAATATCGGTAAGGCTATCGCCGTAGTTCTCGATGGCGTAGTGTACTCTGCACCTAACGTTAATAGCGAAATTACGGGTGGACGCTCGGAGATTTCCGGTCACTTCACAGTAGAGCAAACGACCGACCTTGCCAACGTACTCAACTCGGGTAAGATGGAGGCTTCGGTAATGATCGAGCAAGAAAACGTGGTAGGTCCTACCCTCGGGGAAGAATCTATCCGCTCTGGGATTATTTCGTTCTTCATCGCATTGATACTCCTTATGGTGTACATGTGCCTCATCTACGGTCTCATCCCCGGTCTTGTTGCAGACGCTGCTCTTATTGTTAATAGCTTCTTTACGCTCGGTATTTTGGCTTCGTTCCACTCCGTGCTCACACTCTCCGGTATTGCCGGGCTTGTGCTTACGCTGGGTATGGCCGTCGATGCTAACGTGCTTATCTTTGAGCGTATCAAGGAAGAGCTCCGTGCCGGCAAGTCTATGACGCGCGCCATCGCCGATGGCTATGGCAATGCATTCTCTGCCATCTTCGACTCCAATATCACCACCATCATCACCGCAGCTATCCTCTTCATCGTGGGTACGGGTCCTATCAAGGGGTTCGCTACTACGCTTATGATTGGTCTTGTTGCTTCTTTCATCACAGCGGTATTCCTTACTCGTATTGTGGTAGAAGCTCTTGACAAGAAGGGTAAGATGAATAAGGTGACCTACGCTACATCCATCTCTCGCAACATGTTGGTAAATCCCCAATACGACATCCTTGGTAAGCGCAAGATGGGTATTACTATCCCCGTTGTCCTTGTCATTGCCGGTATTGTAGGGCTCTTTACCCTCAAGCTCAATATGGGTATCGAATTCTCGGGTGGTCGCAATTATGTAATTGAATTTGACCAACCGGTACAAGTTGCTCAGGTGCGTGACGTACTCGCAGCTCCGTTCGATAACAAACTCGTCGTAACCTCTATTGGTTCTGATGGCACTCAGGTACGTGTTGCCACCAACTTTAAGGTAGAAGAGAATACAGCTGAAGTAGAAGACGAAATCAACACAATTCTCTACGAAAATACCAAGTCGCTTTACAAGAATGCTCCAGACAGAGAAACATTCCTCTCTACGGGTATCGTAAGCTCTCAAAAGGTGAGTGCAAGTATGTCGCACGATATTGCTCGCAAGGCTCTTATTGCGGTGATCTTGGCTCTCGTCTTCATGGCCGCTTACATCTTGTTGCGCTTCCGTCACTTGTCATACTCATTGGGAGCCTTTGCTTCTGTATCGGCAACGACATTGAGTATTATCGCATTGTACGTACTCCTCTGGCGCATTATGCCCTTCACGATGGAGTTGGATCAAAACTTCATTGCGGCTATTCTTGCCATCATCGGGTACTCTATCAACGATACCGTGGTAGTCTTCGACCGTGTACGTGAAACGGTAAAGAACTATCCTAATCGTGAGCCTCGCACGACTATGAATGACGCTCTTAACAGCACATTGAGTCGTACATTGAACACCTCAATTACCACCTTCCTTGTGATGTTTATCATCTTCATCTTTGGTGGAGCTTCGATGCGCAGCTTTACGTTCGCCATCCTACTTGGGGTTGTTATCGGTACCTATAGCACCTTGTTCGTAGCCTCTCCTATTGCTTACATGATCTGGGAGAAGCGTCGTAGCAAGAATCACCCTGCAACTAAATAATTTGTAGGCAGTATTTATGTTCTCTATAGGGGACAGTCTATCATCGTATAGGCTGTCCCTTTTTTCTGTTTTAGGGTACTATATTTGTGAAATCAGTATCTTCGCTAGAGTGTTAATACAAGAAACTCAATATGAAAAGAAAACAATCCTTTATTACTGCACTGTTACTTCTCGTGCTTACTACCTTTGGGTGGAGTTTTTCCGCTCGTGCGCAGGGGGCTAGCGAGGTTAATTGGGGCGAGTTATCAGACACAACACCTCTGTCTGATTTATCTATTACTTCCCAATACAAGGAAGCTCTCATTGGGGGTGCGTGGAAGAATCTGACAAATAACTTTGCTGGGGCAAAATGGATTGGATCGTACAAAAACGACCGCTTCCAAATGTCCATTGGCACATTTAATCTCAAGGGTAAGGGCCCTTATCACACCTATTTAGTCTCTCCAGCACTCTCTCTTGGTGCTATTAAGGGTAAGAAACTCTCTTTTGAGTTTACGAATTCAATGGGTAAGGGTACTATATCTCCTCTGAAAGTACTGCTCGTGAAGAAAACGGGTGAGGTAATCAAAGAGGTCACTACTGTGCAGGGGGCTGTGGATGAAAATATATCTACGCTAACTGCACATACTGCCGTCATTCCTAATGATATAGACGGAGCGGGTTTCCTCGCATTTTATGCTACGGGAGACTATGATAATAGGGCAGCCTATATGGTTAAGAATATAGAGATTACGGATGGAGGTGCCGCTTCGGAGCCATCTATCGTGGCTAATCCTAATAAGTTGGACTTCTATGATGTGCCCATAGATACATCAAGTGATGCTAAAACAATCAATGTATTGGCAAAGAATTATACGGGCGCAATTACCATAACTAAAGAGGGGGATGCAGCCAATGACTTTGTCGTAAATCCACTCTCTCTTATGGATGCTGGTGGTGCAGTTACCGTACAATTTGCACCCAAGACAGTAGGGGATAAGTCCGTTACTCTTGTCTTTACTGCTGGTGCAAAAAAAGCACAAGTTACCCTTGTTGGTAAGGGTACAAATTCAAGTGGGGGTGCCCCTAGTCTTACGGCAGATCCTACGGAATTGAAGTTTGCCCTTACTCAACTAGGAGCGACCTCTCAACCACAGACAGCCTCTATTACAATTTATGGATTTATGGGTACCCCAACGTGTGAGATAACAGGCGTGGCGAAGTCTGACTTCCTAATTCAGGGCACATCGGGCAATCTTTCTTCTTCTGGTGGGGCTGTTTCTGTTGTGTTCAAGCCCACTATGGCAGGTGAGCGCAAAGCTGCTCTCAAGGTTTCTGCGGGCACAGAGGCTATAGAGGTGCTTCTCCGTGGTGAGGGTGGCACAGAGGGTGCTGGTGGCAGTACACCTGTTGAATCTGCCTTTGAAGCCCTCAAAGACAACTTCTTCTATGAATTTGATGCCAACGATAAACCTCTAAAATGGGAAACGAAGGGTACCATCACGAAGCTACAAGGGAGTGATCGATACAACTCAAGTAGTCAGTTTGGGGTGGGGATTGCCACTGCCGCTGGTGAGACTGGGTATATTAAGCAAGTTGTTGTTTTAGATAAGGCTGGTGAGGCTGGTAATAAGGTAATTAAAGAGGGCAATGAGCTAGAGGGGCTTATCCACTACCAAACGGTGGAGAGCGCGTTGGAGTCTGGCCCTTTCCGCTTGGCTTGTCAATGGTTGGATGCCGAGGGGCGTGAGATTACTACAGATACCGAAAAAGGGTTGCTCAATAACGATAAGCTCTTCTTTGGTCGTGCAAAGGCTTATGGAGAGTTCAAGTTCCATACGGTTTGTCCCAAGGGGGCTGTGAAGTTTGTATTTTCTCTAGAGGTTGCTCCAGAGAGCAAGGTCTTTGTAGATGACTTTGGGCTTACTTGCCTTGATAAGTCTGGCATGATGAAGCCTTTTGCAACTATCTTGCCTCAGTATCGCACTATCTACGGTAAGATAGGAGAGACCAAAGAGTATCCCATAGCAGTGCAGATAAAGCACTTTAACGCATCTATTACACCCAACTTTAGTGGTACAGATGCGAGCAATGTACTCAAACTAAAAGATGCTACAATGCTAGGGAAGGATCAAACTCTTGCTACCAACTTGCAAGTAACTCCCACGGCAAAGGGGGCTTTCTATATGGATAAGGCAGGTGCTTATAGCGTTGCTCTCAATGGGGGGGATGATACGGCTCAAGGTACGCTTGCTCTCACCGCTTTCTTTATTGATCCCAAGACGCCTCCCACGATGAAACTAAAGACGCCTACTGAAGCTGTGGCTATGACTGCCGCTCCTGGAAAGACGCAAGAACAGACGTTTACATTTGATATTTCAGGGGTTATCACGGATGTGAAGCTGGCTATTAAGCAGAAAGAAAATGGGGCATTCCGCATCAATAAGGGGCTTTTCTGGTACTCTTCTACTACGGGTAAACTATACGATGGCCCCGTTATTGTTACTTTTGCGCCTAAAGTAGAGGGTGAGTATGAGGCTACGCTAACACTCAGCTCTCCAATGGCACAAGACCTTGTAATTAACTTGAAGGGAAGCAGCAAAAAGCCCGATGGTAATGTCATTGTTGAGAAGTTCACGGCAGACAATCCTAAGGATGCACGATTTACTGGAGATGCTTGGAAGGGCTACCATAAGTTCGACCAAGGGTATTGGTATCTCGATGGCACGTGGAATAAAGCGAGCGACATAACGCTCAAAAATAAGGGGGTGCTTTACTATGACGAGGTGTTGCCTACGGGTATTGAATCTCTATCCGTACAGCCAAGTACTGCGGCAGATCAGCTAACTCTTGAGTATTCTATTGATGGTGGTGGGCACTGGATTGCGTCTGATAAAAAAGCGGTAGCGGGAACCTTTACCCTTGCGACAAAGCGTCCAACATTGGTACGATTTATCAATACAGGGGTAGAGACTACTTTAAATGAAGTAGCTCTTGCTCCCAATAAGGAAAACGAACGCCAAACGTTTAAGGGAATTGAAGAGGCTATGCTTCTTAAAGTGGACAAAGCACCTCTTGCCCTCCTCAATGAAACCTTTAATGGGTACCGTCACACGCGTATTTTGAGCATCCCTGGTTGGCAAAACCTTATGCTACTTGCTGAGCGTCCTTTCTACGGATTCCAGCAAAAGAATGCCACTCAAGATGTTGTTGAGAATGATGTAGTTCAAATTTGTTTCCTTGCCTATGGTAAGGTAGATGATCGTCCTCACCACACGTGGTTACTCTCGCCCACGCTTTCATACAAACAAGCGAAGAGTAAGGTACTCACTTTCCGTATGCAGTACCGTAATCCGATTGAGAATGGACAAGAAAAGTTCGGGTTGTACGTTATTACGGAAAAAGAGGGTGTAGCTCAATCTACCTATGTAGACCTCACGAAGTTTGTGCCTATGGGGGTACAAGTAGAGCCTAATATTTGGTTTGATTATTATATAGATCTCTCTAAGGTAGAGGGGCTTGTTATAGACGACCTCTTCCACGTAGGATTCTCGTTCTCATCACCTGTCGGGGGCAATAAAACAAGCCTCAATATTATGATAGATGATGTGACTTTTGGTCGTGATGATTTGCCCTCTATTACGGTGGATAAAGACCTTCTTGCTTTTGAGTTTTATCCTGGTCAGAAGGCAGAGCCTCAAGCATTCAATGTAAAGACTACAAATGCAAATTCTCCTGTTACACTCTCTCTTGTGCCCTCTCGTCTTAAGAGTACGTTCTTAATGGCAAAGACCCAATTGCCTAAGGAGGGTGGAGCCGTTGCTGTCGGTTTTAAGAGTGATTCTAAAAAGGATGTCGCAGGTATGTTGCTCGTGCAAACACGAGGTGCGGAGCCTAAAGTGGTGCGTCTTTTCGGTAAGAATCTTACGGCAATAGAAGATATTGCTACGGAGGCTCCCGTAACCGTTTATCCTACCACAGCTCACGATGTGTTGCACGTAAAGGGATACTACCAAAGCTATAGTCTCTTTACCCTCTCGGGTGAGTTGATTGCAAGTGGCGATGCTACGGATAGCATTTATATTGGTTCTCTTCCCTCTGGTCGTTACCTTGTACGTCTCTATGTAGAGGGTGTAGGCTACAAACCTTTTGTGGTAGAGAAGCAGTAAAAGGAACTTAATGCTCCCTGTGGTTTTGGCTATAGGTGAGCTCTATTGAATCCCCCCCCCCTCTGGGTTACTCTTCGCTTGTGTGAGTAGCTCTTTGGGGGGAGTTGTATTTTCCAGTTGTAAGTGCAACGCTTAGATAAACAAAAACCACCCTGGGGCTAGCCCCAGGGTGGTTGAACTCAAAAAGTTTATATTTGCGTTGAATATGAAAAAATACAACCACTTGAGCCAAGAGCAAAGATACACAATTGATCGACTTCTCAAAAGCAAGGCAAGTCCTATTCTTTCATTGCAGAAACTATTGGAGTGGCCACTAGTACTGTCTCTAGAGAGATCCGTAGGAATCAAACCCCTCGCGGAAGATATTCGTATCGGCAGGCGGAGACATATGCCTCGGAACGCAAAGAATGGCGTTATTATCCGCGCAAATTCACCCCGAAGATGCGGCATGAAGTCGAACAAATTATCCGGCAGCAACAATGGTCACCCGAACAAATTGTAGGACGCTTTCACTTCGAGGGAATTCCCATTGTGGGCAAAACCACCCTATACACCTTTCTCCATAAGGACAAAGAGAGGGGTGGGGACCTCTATCGCCATACGAGACACCATCTAAAATACCGTCACAAGCCTTTAGCTTCTCCCCAAAAAGGGAAATGGGGACGGCGAAAAAGTATAGACGAGAGACCGGACTGCATTGACCGTAAAGAGCGTTTTGGAGATTTCGAAATGGATCTTATCATCGGGGCTCAGCAACGAGAAGCCATCCTTACTCTGACCGAGAGAAAGACGGGGTATGCCATCATTGAAAAGCTGCCTAATGGCAGGAATGCCAAATCGTTGGCTCGGGTCGTTAATCGGAGTTTGGCTTACTTCAAGAGGATGGGATTGTTGCATTCCATAACGACGGACAACGGATCGGAATTTATGGCTTTTAGATCCATTGAGAGGGCGCTCCGTATTCCCGTCTTTTTGGCCAAACCCTATTGTTCCACAGACAAGCCCCATGTTGAATTGCTCAACAAACTCATTCGAGACAATACATACCCAAAGGAACTTCGTTCAAAGATGTTGATGACAAACAAATACGAAATATCAGGATGCTGCTAAACAACAGACCTAGGAAAAGTTTGGACTTTAAATCCCCGAATGAAGTCTTAGCATTACTTTTGTCACACCGTTGCACTTGATACTGGAATCTGCAGCCCCAGCTTCTTTTGGGGAATAGTATTGTAGAGAACCTAGAAACCGCTACCTTTGTACTCCCGTAAGGGGGTGGGTAAAAGTGCCCTTTTCCCCCTGCGATGGATTGAAATAGAAACTCAATGATCAACCGAACGCTCATTCGCATCCGTGTGTTGCAAGAACTCTTTGCTTATTACCACAATCCTGGGAAGCAACTTGCTGAGGCGGAAGCCCAATTGACCACTTCTAACGAGAGAACCCACGACCTCTATCTATACCTTCTGACTCTTGTACCCGCCCTGACTCGCTTTCATCAAGCGCGTTTGGAGCGACGTCGCAATAAACTCTTGCGCACCGAGGAGGATATTAACCCCAATATGCGCTTGGCTAATAATCGCTTGGCACAGGCGATTGAGGCTAGTACTACACTACAGGAGTTCATCCGTGAGCGTGGGCTTATCTGGTCAGACGATGATAGACTCTTGTCCAAACTCCTTGATGAGATCTTGGCGAGTGATCTCTATAAAGAATACATAACCTCAGCTCCCGATACCTTTGCTGCCGATGCCAAGTTTTGGGTGCAGGCTTTTTCTGCTTATACCTTCCGCAACGAAGAGCTCGACGAATTCCTCGAAGGGCTTTCGCTCTACTGGGATAATCCTTTGGGTGTAACCGAAAAGATAGAGGTAGAAGACAAGGTAGACATAGACGAGGTAGACGAGGTAGTAGCCGGACTTAAGGGTACGGAGTATTACCACGCTGTACGGCTTGCCTCCAGTCCGGTAGAGATTGAGAAGGAGTTTGCCCTCAAGAGTATGCGTAAGGCAAAGCCTGATACCTCTTTCGATGAGGTTATTATTCCGGCTTACAAAGATGAGGAGGATACGAACCTCGCAGTCGAATTGCTCCGAACCACTATTGTGCACGAGGACGAGTACCGCGAGATTATCAATAAGAATCTCAGGAATTGGGATATGGATCGAGTGACCGATGTGGATATGATTATTCTGCAAATGGCACTTGCGGAGCTACTGTCGTTCCCCACGATTCCCACCACGGTAACGCTTAATGAGTATATCGAACTTGCAAAGATCTACTCCACGGCAGAGAGTGGCGTCTTTGTTAATGGTTTGCTAGACTCCGCCCTGCATCAGTTGCGAGACGAACGTCGCATCCTAAAGTACTAAGGATAAGAAGATCAATAAATCCTCCTCTCATGAAGAAACTGCTGCGGGCTCTCTATCTCGTTTACTATTGTCTCGTGGCTGCACCCTTGTTTGTTGTAGCAACCATCTTGCTCTCTACAATTACGGTTATAGGGTGTGCCTTGGGTGGGCGACGTATCTTTGGCTACTGGCCCGGAGTCTTCTGGTCTCGCATTGGCTTGGTGCTTTCTCTGTGCCCTACTCGGGTGGTGGGGCGCGAGTATATCCCCAAAGATCACAAACCTTGTGTGGTGATGGCCAACCATCAGGGTGCCTTCGATATCTTTATGATGTATGGCTTGCTCCCTATCCCCTTCCGTTGGGTAATGAAGGCGAGCCTGCGTAAAGTGCCTTTTATGGGTAAAGCCTGCCAGATGGCCGGATTTATTTTTGTAGATGACCAAAAGAAGGGATCCATCCAGGAGACAATGGAGAGTGCAAGACAAGTATTGAGCGAGGGTACTTCTATTTTCATCTTCCCCGAGGGGAGCCGTACACTCACGGGGCGAATGGATCGCTTCAAAAAAGGCGGATTTGTATTGGCGCATGAGTTAGACGTCCCTATTATCCCGGTCTCCCTTGATGGTTCTTATCAAGCCCTCCGTGCAGGGACACGTTGGGTCCATCCCACTCGCCTTACTCTTACCATTCATCCTCCCATTCATATTGATAAAACGGGCGAATATCCCCGCAATATGCTACAAGCCTTGGATGAGGTGCGTAGCGCCATAGCCTCTGCGCTCCCCGAGGAGCAAGAGACTCTCTCGTAAGGGGTGGCTATGTCCCTATTTTTACTTCCCTTCTTGGGTGGGATTGAGCTTGAGACCTCCCCTAAGTCTTGGCATTTGGTGGCACCTCATGTGGAGCTCCCTCCCTGCCCCCAAGAGACTCGCCTGAGTACCCTTTATTCTTTCGATCTCCATCTTGAGGTACCCCTCTCTTCGGACGAACGGGAGGTGTTAGCTCTTCTTGCGGTTGCTCGACCCGAGTTTACTGAGGTGGCGGCTTCTCCCTTCCGCAAGGCTGTGTGGCGGGCGATAAGGTCTGTTCCTCTAGGTGAGACGGCTACCTATCAAGCCCTCGCTCGGACTATTGGTAGCCCTGGAGCGTTGCAAGCCGTGGGCACGGCTGTGGGGGCTAATCCCTTTGTTTGGGTGGTACCATGCCATCGGATTGTACGGGCCGATGGGCGTCTGGGCAACTTCGCTTTGGGCTCCACTCTCAAGGCGGCACTGCTCCTTTGGGAGCGTCGGGTGCTTGCTCTTCGCTAATTCTCAACTATCTTTGTACCCAATGTAATAGGGTATTTATTTACCATATAGTATGGAATGGAAATCTTTTAGAAAGATCAATTGTGGTTTAGGATGGCTCACATTTGCCGTTGCAGCCATAGTTTATCTCTTGACTATTGGTCCCTCAGCTAGCTTGTGGGATTGTGCTGAGTTTATTGTTACTGTGCGTAATCTGGAGGTGGGGCATCCCCCCGGCGCTCCTTTCTTTATGCTTGTGTATAACGCAGCTACGCAGGTAACGAGCGATCCCATGAAGGTAGGGCTAATCTGTAATGCCGTGAGTGCTTTACTCAGTGCCTTCACTATTTTGTTCCTTTATTGGACCATCACTCATCTAGTGCGGCGGCTTATCGCTCCCGGGGTGCGTACGGGATTCACCTCAGATGGCAAGCCGGCTCACCTCACCAAAGCTCAGTCTATTGCTATTTTTGCTTCGGGCGTTGCCGGGGCATTGGTCTATACATTTAGCGATACCTTCTGGTTTAGTGCCGTGGAGGCGGAGGTGTATGCCTTTAGTTCTTTCTTCACAGCCCTAGTCTTTTGGCTGATGCTGGAGTGGGAAGAGCACGCCGAGAAGCCCGAGTCCGATCGCTGGCTTGTGCTCATTGCTTACTTCATGGGCTTAGGTATCGGGGTGCATCTCCTCAATCTTCTTTGCATCCCTGCCATGGCATTGATTTACTACTATAAGAGGACTAAAACCCCCTCTATGAAGGGTGCTATTGGAGCTGTTTTGCTCTCCTTCGTCCTCATTGTGGTGATGATGTATGGTATCATACAGGGTACTGTAAAGATCGGGGCGGCATTTGACCTCTTTGCCGTAAATACATTGGGATTGCGCTTCAATAGCGGCTTCCTCTTCTATGTTATCCTTCTCTTGGGCGTGCTGGCATGGTCGGCATGGGAGTTCTATCGTGGCAAGAACGAGCGTCGTAGCCGCATCTTGCTACTCTGTAGCTCTATCTTGATGGGGATCCCCTTCATGTCCGATAGCGTATGGGTGTGGTTGCTCTGCCTTGGTATCCTAGTTTGGCTGACCCTCTTCAACAAAAAGGTGTCGCAGCGTGTGATGGGGCTTTTGCAGATTTCTATGGCTGTAATTGCCATCGGGTTCTCTTCCTATGGTGTGATCTTGATTCGCTCTGTGGCAGATACTCCGATGAATGAGAATAGCCCCAACAATGCCTTGTCGCTAAAGAAGTATCTCAATCGTGAGCAGTATGGCGATAGGCCCCTGCTCTATGGACAAACGTTTGCCTCTAGGGTGATGCGCTACGAGCCGACCAAGAAGGTGATAAGTGCCGCCCCCAAGTCAAACCCCAACGACCCCGATCGCTATATAGAGCTCTATATGGAAGAGAAGCCGGTTTACACCAATCAAACCCTCTTCCCAAGAGCTTATTCCTCGGATCCTAACCATATTGCTAGTTACAACAGCTGGATGGGTCGTAGCGAAGAAGACCTCTCTCAACCCACTTTTGTGGAAAATCTGAAGTTCTTCTTCGGCTATCAGGTCAACTATATGTACTGGCGCTATTTTGCATGGAACTTTATAGGACGCCAAAACGACCTCTACGGTGATGGTTCCAACCTCCGAGGCGGTGTCTCCACGGGGCTTCCTTTCATTGATAATATAGTATTGGGGAGTGGAGACGACCTCCCCGATGAGATTGCAGATAACCGAGGGCATAATGTCTACTATCTGCTCCCTTTCATCCTCGGTATCTTGGGGATTGTATTCCAATTGATGCGAGGTGCGCGAGGGATACAGAGCTTTTGGGTTGTCTTCTTCCTCTTCTTTATGACGGGGTTGGCCATTGTTATATACATCAACCAAACCCCCGGGCAACCCCGTGAGCGAGACTATGCCTATGCCGGTTCGTTCTATGCCTTTGCTATTTGGGTAGGTATGGGTATCGCCGGGCTTTACTACCTATTGCAGCGCCTAAAGCTCTCGCCCATGGTGAGCGCAGCTATTGGGGCTGTGGTGGCAGTGCTGGTCCCCCTCCAAATGGCGGGTCAGAACTGGGACGATCACGACCGCTCCGGCCGAACCGTTGCCTCCGACTTTGGCTACAACTTTCTGATCGGGTGTCAGCCTAACGCAATTATCTTCGACTTTGGAGATAACGATACCTTCCCGCTCTGGTATGCTCAAGAGGTAGAAGGAGTACGCCCCGACGTGATGGTGGCCAACCTAAGTTACCTGGGCGGCGAGTGGTATGTGGATCAGATGCAGCAGCAACTCTACGATGCGCCTCCCATGCCTCACCGCTTCATGACCCCCGATTTTTACTACAGAAATCCCTTTGCCTTTATACAAGAGGGGCCTCTACTTCCTCTAGATAAGGCGCTGGAGATGGTCGTTCAATCCCCGGGGTATGGTCAGGCCGTATTACCTTCGAATCAACTTTTGCTCCCGCTGGATCGGTCGATGCTGGCTAAGCGTTATCCCCTCTTGGGCGATAGCTTGCCCGGCGAAATGCTTATCGACCTCTCGGGGAGTCGGATTGCCGGGCGAGATAAGCTCGCTATCCTCGATTTGCTCGGGGCGAACAGTTGGCAACGTCCTCTCTATTGGGCACGTTCGACACCCATCAACGCCTTTACCAATCTGCCTAATTACCTCACGGCTGATGGTATGACTTGGCGCCTCAACCCCATCTCCGTGATAGGCACTCCCTATGAAGAAGATGTTGAGCATGAGTACGATCTCGTGATGAATAAGTACCGTTGGTTTGGAGCTAGTGACCCCAATATCTACTTCGACGAGAATATCCGCAATACGATTAGTGGCTACTATCGTGGTATGCTCTTCCCCTCTTTGGCCAATGCGCTACTCGCTAAGGGTGATAAGAAGCGTGCGTGCGAGGTTTTGGAGAAGTGCTTCAAGGAGATCAATCCTAAGGCAGTCCCCTATTCGCGCAACGAGCTTATGCTTGCCGATGTCTGCTATAAGGCAGGGCTTACACAGCGAGGGGATGAGATTGTTTCGGATGTAATGTCCAAATATATGCGCAAGATCCGTTGGCTGATGAACCTAGCCATGGGCGGACAGAGATTGCAAAAGATGTTCTTCCGCCACTACAGAGATGGCGTGGTAGACGAGACTTTCTCCGTGGCTCGCCTTGCCTTGCAAGTGGCACGGAGCCATGGATCCAAGGTGGTAGACCACGAAGCGAATACGCTGGAGGGCTTTATCCGGATGATATACGGAGACGAGTCCGCTCGTGGAGCCGAGCAAGCCGAAGCGGCACAGCCCACTCCTCAGCCCACCGATAGTGTGTTGCCTCAGGAGGATGTAGATAAGAATACTCCCTAAGATCCTGCGCAACTTCTAAGAATACAAATCACCCCTCTTAAGAGTAGATACTCGCCCTAGAGCGAGCTCCCTTGAGAGGGGTTCCCTTTTTCTGTACTTATGGAAGAAGGATGCACCCATACTTCAATTCCGCATAACGCTCATTATATCCGTTTCAATTCACGCACCCCTGAAGGGTGCGACTAATAGAGGGCCTCGGGATTAGCTCCTCCCGACCCGTTTCAATTCACGCACCCCTAAAGGGTGCGACGTTGAGGAGCTAAAGGTACGAGGGTATGATGCCGTTTCAATTCACGCACCCCTAAAGGGTGCGACATGTCTTTAATCACAAGTCCTCAGTCTATCGGCTGTGGTTTCAATTCACGCACCCCTAAAGGGTGCGACTCGAGGGGCTGCAGAACAACATCCAAAAGCTGCAGGTTTCAATTCACGCACCCCTAAAGGGTGCGACTATAGATACAACCCACCACATAAATAGATACCATGTTTCAATTCACGCACCCCTAAAGGGTGCGACCGTTGTTTCGTTGTTGTTTGATTTATGCTCTTATGTTTCAATTCACGCACCCCTAAAGGGTGCGACATTGAGTCGTAGGTAGTGTAGATGTAAAATAATCTTGTTTCAATTCACGCACCCCTAAAGGGTGCGACCGCAGCGGGCTAAATAATTACATGATATGAAGCGATAGTTTCAATTCACGCACCCCTAAAGGGTGCGACTCATTGAAATAGTCAATAAGCATACATGGCTCGGTTTCAATTCACGCACCCCTAAAGGGTGCGACTGCCGCCTCGGGTGCCGCAGCCCTATTTGGCGAGGTTTCAATTCACGCACCCCTAAAGGGTGCGACTAAGATACTCGGGTGTATAATCGGAGAGGATACGGCGTTTCAATTCACGCACCCCTAAAGGGTGCGACCAAAACTTGCTGTACGGTCAGACTTTTCAATAGTCGTTTCAATTCACGCACCCCTAAAGGGTGCGACCTAGGCTCTTTATTACTAGGACTTGGGTCGCTAGGTTTCAATTCACGCACCCCTAAAGGGTGCGACGTTATCTATGCTAGATTGCATTTGTTGCATCTGCTTGTTTCAATTCACGCACCCCTAAAGGGTGCGACGGGCTTTTTATGCCCCTCTTTGTGTGTTACTTAGGTTTCAATTCACGCACCCCTAAAGGGTGCGACCACGTGTCATATACAACGATTACGATACCTACTCCGTTTCAATTCACGCACCCCTAAAGGGTGCGACAGCCTTACAACTTGCAAAAGCAAGGAGGATAGCAAGTTTCAATTCACGCACCCCTAAAGGGTGCGACACACTATTATGTCCAAAAATGGAATTTATTAACGTTTCAATTCACGCACCCCTAAAGGGTGCGACAAAATTAGGCTAGATTATGGGGCTATACAACAAGTTTCAATTCACGCACCCCTAAAGGGTGCGACTTTGGGGGCGTGAGTCGCCCCTGCTTACCCGCGTTGTTTCAATTCACGCACCCCTAAAGGGTGCGACGATACCCAACGAGTCTGTATTATACTTTACATCGGTTTCAATTCACGCACCCCTAAAGGGTGCGACCCCATAAGATGCTCTCCATACTCTGTCCCCTTGTTGTTTCAATTCACGCACCCCTAAAGGGTGCGACTTGCGGCAAGACTCAATAAAGAGAGCAGCACAGACGTTTCAATTCACGCACCCCTAAAGGGTGCGACACATTATAGATACCAATCAAGGATCACTACTCAAGTTTCAATTCACGCACCCCTAAAGGGTGCGACACGGCTCGCGTCAGTACCTCCTTGAGGCTAAGGATGTTTCAATTCACGCACCCCTAAAGGGTGCGACTGCTCATTCCCAGCATATGGTATACAATGTTTATAGTTTCAATTCACGCACCCCTAAAGGGTGCGACTGCAATTCCAACGCCACAAAGGTAATACACAATTGCGTTTCAATTCACGCACCCCTAAAGGGTGCGACCATAATTTCTTCGCTAAAGGATCTAACAAAAAAAGTTTCAATTCACGCACCCCTAAAGGGTGCGACCGACATAAGCGTATGCCATGCTCTCCGCCTCGGTGTTTCAATTCACGCACCCCTAAAGGGTGCGACGGTATTGGACAAGTCCGCTGCTTGTGTTGCCCCATAGTTTCAATTCACGCACCCCTAAAGGGTGCGACATTGGTCTCTCGTCCGTAAGCTCCAAAATATCAGTTTCAATTCACGCACCCCTAAAGGGTGCGACCGTGCCTTTACCTCCTACTCGGTCTATAAGCCATGCGTTTCAATTCACGCACCCCTAAAGGGTGCGACGAGTATTTTACAGTAGTAATATATTGCATGTATGTTTCAATTCACGCACCCCTAAAGGGTGCGACGGTCTACTTCGAAAGTCGTACGTTACAACTCTGAGTTTCAATTCACGCACCCCTAAAGGGTGCGACTGAGGGAATTTTCCCCTTTTGTTCTCGTAAAAACCGTTTCAATTCACGCACCCCTAAAGGGTGCGACAGTCGTGAACGGAACGTTATATTGATCCTCTACGTTTCAATTCACGCACCCCTAAAGGGTGCGACTTCGCAACGGAGCTCGTGTCTGCAAGTGTCACCGAGTTTCAATTCACGCACCCCTAAAGGGTGCGACGTTGTCTATGCTGATGAGATCATAGCCTACGGAGGTGTTTCAATTCACGCACCCCTAAAGGGTGCGACCCATTGTAGCGGTCGTGGATTTACATCAAGAGGGTTTCAATTCACGCACCCCTAAAGGGTGCGACGGGTATCTAACATTGACAACAGTCTTGTAAGCAGGTTTCAATTCACGCACCCCTAAAGGGTGCGACTCAAATTATCAATAATACTAGTAAGATAAAGAGAGCGTTTCAATTCACGCACCCCTAAAGGGTGCGACTCAGCGATTCTCTTGCAGGCTTTCTTGATTTTTCTAGGTTTCAATTCACGCACCCCTAAAGGGTGCGACAATGAGTTTTTGCAAGAATTATGACAACACAAGAGGTTTCAATTCACGCACCCCTAAAGGGTGCGACCTTGCGCACGGGTATTGTCGTCAAGGCTAGCAGTGTTTCAATTCACGCACCCCTAAAGGGTGCGACGTCATCCGGCAAGCCCTCGGGCAACGTGTCCGAGGGTTTCAATTCACGCACCCCTAAAGGGTGCGACTTACTTAACGTAACAACAGAGCTTAATCACTTACGAGTTTCAATTCACGCACCCCTAAAGGGTGCGACGCCGATAGGATTGCATCCACTTCGGGCAACGCCATGTTTCAATTCACGCACCCCTAAAGGGTGCGACCTTGCTAAGGCTCAAGCCTTTAAGGCCACCCAGGTTTCAATTCACGCACCCCTAAAGGGTGCGACGAACGGGTGGGTTGTTGTAGTGTATAAGGCTATCAAGGTTTCAATTCACGCACCCCTAAAGGGTGCGACTACCACCTACATCCAAGTTCAAATAGTTTTTTCTGTTTCAATTCACGCACCCCTAAAGGGTGCGACACCACGAGTGGGTAAACTTAAAGCCAAATTCAAGCGTTTCAATTCACGCACCCCTAAAGGGTGCGACAGAGCCTATCGACTTAACCTACACGACCGAAATGTTTCAATTCACGCACCCCTAAAGGGTGCGACTCCGAACAAATCTCGAACAAACCCCTCATCAATAGTTTCAATTCACGCACCCCTAAAGGGTGCGACTACCTTTTACTTGGCTTGATGTTGTGCCAGGCGATGTTTCAATTCACGCACCCCTAAAGGGTGCGACAATCTAGCATAGATAATATAAAGGCCGATACGGAGTTTCAATTCACGCACCCCTAAAGGGTGCGACTATCCAAAGAAACAGCAGAGCCGTATTGTGTATTAGGTTTCAATTCACGCACCCCTAAAGGGTGCGACTTCTTCTTATTGGGATTATGCCTATAACCCCTTAGTTTCAATTCACGCACCCCTAAAGGGTGCGACTTCAGCATCGGTTTTAAGATGATTATCCCATTCGCGTTTCAATTCACGCACCCCTAAAGGGTGCGACTCCATAAGATGCTCTCCATACTCTGTCCCCTTGTTGTTTCAATTCACGCACCCCTA
>NZ_CALHDW010000017.1 GCF_938023125.1 uncultured Porphyromonas sp. | reverse complement strand
CTCAGTTGGTAGAGCACTGGTCTCCAAAACCAGGTGTCGGGAGTTCGAGCCTCTCAACCCGTGCTAATATCGTAGTATATGAAGTTTTTTAGCAAGATCGGAAAGGCCTTCAAAGATTCTTACAATGAATTGGTACACAAAGTGTCTTGGCCTACCAGAAGTGAACTGACGAACAGTGCGGTGGTGGTTATGATCGCCTCCGTGATTATTGCTATATGTATCTTTGCTGTTGATACGGTATTCAACTTTGGGATGGAACAAATCTACAAGTTGATTATCTAATCCATAGATAAAAGCGATAAGGCAGAGCATCCGTGCTGTGTAAGTTTATTGTTGTATGATTGAAGAGAGTAACGAGAAGCGCTTTTATGTGCTTCGGGCTATATCTGGAAAAGAGAAGAAGGTGAAGGAGACTATCGAGCGCGAGATGTCTCTTACTGAGTCTTCTGTCATTTCTCAGAGAGTGTTTCGGGTTGTAGTGCCAACCGAGAAGGTGATGACGCAGCGTAAGACCAAAAAGGTTGTTATTGAGCGTCCTTATCTCTCCGGTTATGTACTTATTGAGTGCATGATGAGTCAGTTGCTTATCAATGCCCTCCGTGACTTGCCCGACGTTATTGGCTTCCTTGGCAACGACAATCCTAGCCCTCTCAGCTTGGCCGAAGTGGAGAAACTTCTCCATGAGGTGGATACGACGAACGAAGGTCCCGATGTTGTGGATATGCAGTTCGTGCTTGGAGAGAGCGTGAAGATCATAGATGGAGCCTTCGTAGGCTTCTCTGCTACGATAGAAGAAATACTATCAGAAAAGAAAAAGCTCAAGGTGATGGTGAAGATTTTCGGAAGAAAGACTCCACTAGAGCTTGGCTACGCACAAGTTGAAAAAGAGTAATCTGTTACGAGTATTTGCTCTCTAGAGTCTATTGACCTTGAGCTTCCAACAAGGAGATAGAATCACTAGCAATGCGTGCAAAACTGTTTTATTCATAGATAAGACATTAAGACAATGGCAAAAGAAATTGCAGGACAAATCAAATTGCAAATTAAAGGTGGGGCTGCAAATCCTTCACCTCCTGTTGGGCCAGCACTTGGTGCCAAGGGGATTAACATCATGGAGTTTTGTAAGCAATTCAATGCCAGAACGCAAGACAAGGCCGGCAAGGTACTCCCTGTAGTAATTACTTACTATGCCGACAAGTCTTTCGACTTTATCGTTAAGACTCCTCCCGTGGCTATACAACTCCTCGAAGTCTCTAAGGCTAAGACGGGTAGTGCAGAGCCTAACCGAAACAAGGTGGCTGAGATCACTTGGGAGCAGGTTAAGACGATAGCCCAAGACAAGATGACAGACCTAAACTGCTTCTCTATTGAGGCTGCCATGCGTATGGTTGCCGGTACGGCTCGCAGTATGGGTATTGCTATCAAAGGTGATTTTCCCGAACAACTATAAGATTCAATTGTAAGACATGAGTAAACTAAGCAAAAAGCAAAAGTTGGCTGCCGAGAAGATTGAACCCGGGAAGCTCTATACCCTTGATGAAGCTTCATCATTGGTTAAGGAGATCACTTTCACGAAGTTCAATGCCTCTGTAGACATTGATATTCGTCTTGGTGTAGATCCTCGTAAGGCTAATCAAATGGTACGTGGGGTGGTAACTCTCCCTCATGGTACCGGTAAGGAAGTACGCGTTCTAGCGTTGTGTACACCCGACAAGGAAGCCGAAGCACAAGCTGCTGGGGCTGACTATGTTGGACTCGATGAATATATTGATAAGATCAAGGGTGGCTGGACAGACATCGACGTGATCATCACAATGCCCTCTGTAATGGGTAAGATTGGTGCTCTCGGTCGTGTACTTGGTCCCCGCGGTTTGATGCCAAACCCTAAGAGTGGTACAGTAACAAACGAGGTTGGTAATGCTGTACGCGAAGTGAAGGCAGGGAAGATCGATTTCAAGGTAGACAAGAGCGGCATCATTCATACCTCTGTAGGTAAGGTGTCTTTCACCCCCGAACAGATTAAGGAGAATGCACGCGAGTTTATCAATACGATCATTCGTCTCAAGCCATCCTCCGCTAAGGGCACCTATCTCAAGAGCATTCATATCTCTAGCACGATGAGTGCTGGTATCAAGATCGATCCTAAATCAGTAGACCTTTAATAAGAGATTCTAAAGATGAGAAAGGAAGTAAAAGGTACCGTAGTTGAGAAGCTCTCAGACTATTTGGCTCAATATCCCCACTTTTATCTTGCAGACATCGAAGCTCTCGATGCAGTGAAAACTGCTGAGCTCCGTGCTGTATGTAATAAAGAAAACGTTAAGCTTGTCGTAGTTAAGAACACCCTTATGCGCAAGGCTCTTGCTGAAAGCGAGACTGACTTTGCAGAGCTGTATAGTGCACTTAAGGGCAATACTTGTGTAATGTTTACGCAGAATGCTAACGCACCTGCTCGCATTATCAAGGAGTTTGCTAAGGCTAACAAAGAACTCGGTAAGCCCGCTCTCAAGGCTGCTTATGCACAAGAAAGCATCTACCTTGGTCCTGAGAACCTCGAAGCTCTTGTTTCTATCAAGAGCAAAGAAGAGCTCGTGGCAGAAGTGGTTGCCCTCTTGCAGTCGCCTGCTAAGAACCTGATCTCAGCACTCCAGGGCGCTGGTCAGACGATCCATGGTGTTCTTAAAACCTTGGAAGAAAGATAAGTAATAACAAAGAAATCAACGAATAATCCATTCATACTACAATGGCAGATATTAAAGCAATTGCTGAAACCCTCGTTAACCTTACTGTAAAAGAAGTAAGTGAATTGGCTAACGTTCTTAAGGAAGAATACGGTATCGAACCCGCTGCCGCTGCTGTAGCTGTAGCTGCTGCTCCCGGTGCTGCTGGTGCTGCTGAAGCTGAAGAAAAGACCTCGTTCGACGTGGTTCTTAAGAGCTTCGGTTCTGCTAAGCTCCAAGTTGTTAAGGCTGTAAAGGAACACTGCGGTCTTGGCCTCAAGGAAGCTAAAGATATCGTAGATGCTGCTCCTGCTACCCTCAAAGAAGGTGTAGACAAGGCTACTGCTGATGCAATGAAGGCTGCTCTCGAAGAAGCTGGTGCAGAAGTAGAATTGAAGTAATCCCCCTTACTGCCTGATTATCAGGTAATCAATGGTTGAGAACCCTGCTTGCAGGAGTTCTCGACCTTTTCTTGTCTTTTTCCACCTACTCGTAGAGAATCAATAATCTAGCAACAGATGGCTAATACTACTGATACTATCAGAGAGAATTTTTCCAAGATACAGAATACATTGCCCTATCCCGATTTCTTGGAAGTGCAGCTTAAGTCTTTTCAAGACTTCTTCCAGCTGCAGACTGCTACAGAATGCAGAAAACAAGAAGGGTTGTACAAGGTATTTGCCGAAAACTTTCCTATAAAAGACACACGCAATAGCTTTACTCTCGAGTTTATAGACTATTGTGTAGACCCTCCTAAGTATTCTATCGAGGAGTGTATTAGCCGAGGGCTCACTTACAGTGTACCCCTTAAAGCAAAACTCAAGCTCTCTTGTAATGACCCTGAGCACGTAGACTTCGAAACGCAAGTCAAGGACGTGTATCTCGGGCCTATTCCCTATATGACACCGAGCGGCACCTTTGTGATCAATGGTGCAGAGCGTGTAGTGGTATCTCAGCTTCACCGCTCTCCCGGTGTTTTCTTTAGTTCCAGTATCCTTCCCTCGGGAGTGCGTACCTTTTCGGCACGCATCATCCCCTTCCGTGGTACTTGGATCGAAATTGCAACCGACCCCAACAACGTTCTCTATGCTTATATAGATCGTAAGAAGAAGGTGCCCGTAGCTACTCTTTTGCGTGCTATTGGCTATAGTTCCGACCGTGATATCTGGAGTGCCTTTGGGATTGGAGAGGTTGTAGAGACATCAAAACTTAAGAACTATATCGGACGACGTGTGGCAGAACGCATCGGAGTCCGCAATTTAGAAGAAGAGTCTCTGGACGCCGCTGCCGGAGAAGTGACAGCGCAGATGCGTTACGAACTTCGTGTGGAAAGAGACACACTCCTTACCGAAGAGGTTGTGGAAGAGATCCAGAAGTTGCAAGAAGAGCGACTCACCATTCCCGACGTATTGCTCTTTAAGGAGTCGGATAATAGCAATGTTATCAATCTGCTTGTGCAGACCTTGAGTAAGGATAGTACGATTTCCGAAGTTGAAGCTTGGAGACAGTTCTACCTCATCCAGCGCAGTGTAATCGCTCCGGATGACCTTACGGCTAAGGAGTCTTTCAATAATCTATTCTTCTCTGATAAGCGTTACGATCTTGGAGATGTAGGGCGTTACCGCATCAATTCCAAGCTCAATCTGGATGTTGATCCCGATGTTCGTGTGCTTACCAAAGAGGATATTGTTTCCATCGTTAATCACCTTTTGTTGTTAGCAACAACGGGTGCTAACGTTGATGATATTGACCACCTTTCGAATCGTCGTGTTCGTACGGTGGGTGAGCAGCTTGCCGCCCAATTCGGAGTAGGACTAGCTCGTATGGCTCGTACCGTTCGTGAGCGTATGAATGTACGAGATAACGAAGTGTTTGGCCCTACAGATCTTGTTAATGCTAAAACTATTAGCTCGGTAGTAAGTTCGTTCTTTGGTACCAATCAGCTCTCTCAGTTCATGGACCAAACGAACCCTCTTGCCGAGATCACTCATAAGCGTCGTCTCTCTGCTCTTGGACCTGGCGGTCTTACCCGTGAGCGTGCAGGCTTCGCCGTTCGAGACGTTCACTATACTCACTATGGCCGTTTGTGTCCTATTGAGACTCCGGAAGGTCCGAACATCGGTCTGATCTCTTCCCTTTGTGTTTATGCTAAGGTCAATAGCCTTGGCTTTATAGAGACGCCCTATCGTGCCGTTAAGGATGGAAAAGTTGATTTCTCAGACGAAGGGCTTAAGTACTACACGGCAGAGGAAGAAGAAGAAATGAACGTTGCTCAGGGGAATGCTCCGCTGAACCCCGATGGAACCTTCGTTCGCGATAAAGTAAAGTCGCGCTACGCTGCGGACTTCCCCATCGTGTCTCCTAATCAGGTGCACCTGATGGACGTTTCTCCTTCGCAGATCGCCTCTATTGCTGCTTCGTTAATTCCTTTCTTGGAGCACGACGACGCCAATCGTGCTCTCATGGGATCTAACATGATGCGCCAGGCAGTGCCCCTCATCCAGCCCGAGGCACCTATCGTAGGTACCGGGGTGGAAGGCAAATTGGTTCGCGACTCTCGTACCCAAGTTATGGCAGAAGGAGCCGGCGAGGTTATCTACGTGGATGCAGATCAAATCAAGGTTCGTTACGACAAGACTGACGAGGAGCTTTTCGTAAGCTTCGAAGAGCCTATCGTAACCTATCCTCTCCCCAAATATCGCAAGACGAACCAGAGTACAACGATTGACCTCAAGCCGATCTGTCGCAAGGGCGATCGTGTAGAAAAGGGCGATATCCTCACCGAGGGCTATGCAACTCAGAATGGAGAATTGGCTCTCGGGCGCAATATCCTTGTGGCTTATATGCCTTGGAAGGGATACAACTATGAGGATGCTATCGTGCTTAACGAGCGTATCGTACGCGAAGACTTCTTCACCTCAGTACACGTAGAAGAGCAACAACTTGAAGTGCGTGAGACCAAACGAGGACTCGAAGAGCTTACGAGCGACATCCCCAACGTGAGCGAAGATGCCACAAAGGATTTGGCAGAAAACGGGATCGTGCGCATTGGTGCGCATATCGTTCCCGGAGACATTCTCGTGGGTAAGATAACCCCCAAGGGCGAATCTGATCCCACACCGGAAGAGCGTCTTCTCCGTGCCATCTTTGGTGACAAGGCGAGCGATGTAAAGGATGCTTCTCTCAAGGCTTCTCCCTCATTGCGCGGGGTTGTTATTGATACCAAGCTCTTCTCCAAGAATTTGGACAAGAAGCGCAAGGATATCAAAGAGATCACCGAGCGTATCGAAGGCGAGTACAGCAAGAAGAAAGAACAGCTTCGCAAAGTATTTATTGATAAGTTGCTCAAACTTACCGACGGGCATACCTCTAATCTTATAGAGGACTTCGCTTCTCTTGAGATCATTGCTGCCGGTAAGAAGTTTAACCGCACCATGCTCGAAAGTATTGACGAGTATAGCAACATTAAGAGCAGCAACTGGACGGAAGACGCCCATACAAACGAACTTATCACCACCCTTATCGCTAATTACATCCGCAAGGATAAGGAGTTAGAAGCAGAGTTCCGTCGTCGCATTCAAGACGAAACAATCGGAGACGAACTTGCCAGTGGCATCGTACAGACTGCAAAGGTTTATATCGCCAAGAAGCGTAAGATCCAAGTAGGAGACAAAATGGCAGGGCGCCATGGTAATAAGGGTATTGTATCAAAGATCGTACGCCAAGAAGACATGCCTTTCCTCGAAGATGGTACTCCGGTAGACATCTGTCTTAACCCTCTAGGGGTACCCTCTCGTATGAACCTTGGTCAGCTCTTCGAAGCCGTGTTGGCTCGTGCCGGACGCAAGTTGGGCAAGCGTTTCGCTTCTCCTGTATTCGATGGAGCTTCACCCGAAGACATCGAAGAATACATCAAGAAGGCTGGGATTGATCCCGGTGCTAAGACGCAGCTCTACGATGGTGGTACGGGAGAGCCCTTCAAGCAACGTGCAACGGTAGGGGTAACTTACTTCTTGAAGTTGGGTCACATGGTCGACGACAAGATGCACGCTCGCTCTATCGGTCCTTACTCATTGGTTACACAGCAACCTCTTGGGGGGAAGGCCCAGTTCGGGGGACAGCGTTTCGGAGAAATGGAAGTTTGGGCCCTCGAAGCCTTTGGTGCGGCCCACATCCTTCAAGAAATTCTCACGATCAAGAGTGACGACACAATTGGCCGCTCACGTGCCTATGAGGCAATCGTAAAGGGAACTCCTATGCCTACTCCGGGCATCCCCGAGTCTCTCAATGTGTTGATGAACGAGCTAAAAGGCCTCGGTTTGAGCCTTTCTCTGGATTAATCTAAACGCTCAACGTTTCTATATATATGGCTTTTAGAAAGGATAATAAGTTAAAGACAAACTTCTCCAAGATCAGAGTGTCATTGGCATCTCCTGAGCAGATTCTGGAGAACTCTTATGGGGAAGTCACAAAGCACGAAACGGTAAGTTACCGCACGCTCAAGCCCGAGCGTGATGGGCTTTACTGTGAGCGTATCTTTGGTCCGGTAAAAGATTACGAATGCCATTGTGGTAAGTACAAAGGCAATAAGTATCGTGGAATTACTTGCGACCGATGCGGTGTTGAGGTGACCCAAAAGATGGTTCGCCGCGAGCGTATGGGGCACATTGCCCTCAAGGTGCCCGTGGTACATGTTTGGTACTCTCGCTCCATCCCCAATAAAATTGCGTATCTACTAGGGTTCTCTTCCAAGGAGCTTGAGTCTATCATTTACTACGATCGTTATGTGGTAATACAGCCCGGTGTCTTTGCAGTTCCCGAAGGAGAGGCTTCCGAGTCCCACCCCGTTAATTCGCAAGAATGCCCCAAGTATCTAGAAGCAAAGCAGCTTCTAAAGAATGAGCATTACGAGCAATTTTGCGATCGTATTTACGAAGAATTCCCAGGCAATGATAGCTTGGAGAACTCAGATCCAAATAAGTTTATTGCAAAGTCGGGTGCCGAGGCTATCTACGATTTGCTAGCCAACATCGACCTTGATGCTCTCGCAGACGACTTGCGCAACATAGCACAAACAGCTACTTCTCAGCAGAAGAAAGCTGAGGCTCTCAAGCGTCTTCCCGTGGTGGAAGCTTTCCGTGCTTCGGCAGGAATCAACCGTCCGGAGTGGATGGTGCTCAAGGTAATTCCTGTAATTCCTCCCGATCTTCGTCCTCTTATGCCATTGGATGGAGGGCGTTTTGCTACCTCAGATCTCAACGACCTTTACATTCGTGTCATCACGCGAAACAACCGTTTGGGACGTATGATTGAGGCAAATGCGCCCGAAGTGATCATGCGTAACGAAAAGCGTATGTTGCAGGAGGCTGTGGATGCATTGTTCGATAATTCGCGCAAAACCAGCGCTCTCAAGAGTGATCAGGGGCGAGCTCTCAAGTCTCTCTCAGATAGCCTTAAGGGTAAGCAAGGGCGTTTCCGTCAGAACCTTCTCGGTAAGCGTGTCGACTATTCTGCGCGTTCGGTTATTGTCGTAGGCCCTGAGCTGAAGATGAACGAATGCGGTCTGCCTAAGGATATGGCAGCCGAGCTTTACAAGCCTTTTGTGATGCGTAAGCTCATTGAGCGTGGTATTGTAAAGACGGAGAAAAGTGCAAAGAAGATTGTAGATCGTCGAGATCCCGTTATTTGGGAGATTGTCGAAAATGTAATCAAAGGGCATCCTGTACTTCTCAACCGTGCCCCGACGCTTCACCGTCTTGGTATCCAAGCTTTCCAACCCAAGTTGATCGAGGGTAAGGCTATTCAGCTACCACCTCTCTCGTGTGCCGCCTTCAATGCTGACTTCGATGGCGACCAGATGGCTGTTCACCTCCCCTTGGGTAATGAAGCTATTGCCGAAGCTCAGCTCCTAATGTTGGCTTCTCACAATATCCTCAATCCTGCAAGTGGTGAGCCTATTACCGTGCCTTCGCAAGATATGGTGCTCGGGCTTTACTACATTTCTAAGTTCCGCAGCTTGACTCCTCAAGAGCAAGAGCTTGAGCAGCAGGTTCTTGATAAGAAACGTATCCCCTCTATTTTCTATAGTGCACAAGAGGCCTATATCGCTTATGACAATGGGCGTATAGATATCCATAAGCCTATCAAGGTAATGGTGCCCAATGCACGAATTGTGGATGGAGAGCCTCAACGTGATGTTGTAGAGACCTCGGTTGGACGCCTTATGTTCAACGATCTTGTCCCCAATGAGGTTGGTTATATCAACGAGCTTCTTGGGAAAAAGTCTCTCAAGAGAATCATTAAAGATGTACTCAAGGTCTGCGGAGTTGCTCGCACAGCTCAGTTCCTTGACGATATAAAGAACCTCGGTTACCGTATGGCATTCCTTGGCGGTCTCTCCTTTAACCTCCAAGACGTGCTTATCCCTGCCGAGAAAAAGAGAATTATTACTGAGGCTACGGCTGAGGCAGATAGCATTATCGAACAGAACCGTATGGGGGAAATCGATAATCAGACGCGCTACAACAAAGTCGTGGCTATCTGGAATGAGGCTACCGATCTCCTCTCCAACTTGGTGATGGAAGGCTTCAAAAAAGACAACGACGGCTTCAATAGTATCTACATGATGCTCGACTCCGGAGCCCGTGGTTCTAAGGAGCAGATCCGTCAGTTGGCCGGGCTTCGTGGTCTTATGGCTAAGCCTCAGAAGAGTGGTAGCGAAGGTGGGGCTGTTATTGAGAACCCTATTACTTCGAACTTCCTCGAAGGGCTTTCCGTACAAGAGTACTTTATCTCTACCCACGGTGCTCGTAAGGGTCTTGCGGATACGGCTCTTAAGACGGCCGATGCCGGTTACCTTACTCGTCGTTTGGTGGATGTATCTCACGATGTGATCATTAACGAAGAGGATTGTGGTACCCTCCGTGGTATCGAAGTCTCTGCCGTGGTAGACGAAAGCGACAACGAAGTGGCTTCTCTCGAGTCTCGCATCATTGGCCGTACCTCTGTACAAGATATCTATAATACGAACGATTATACGGATCCCAACCGCAAGCTCATTGTGGCTGCCGGTGAAGAGATCCGCGAACAAGAGGCTGAGAAGATCAAGGCTGCCAACATCAAGAGTGTAGAGATTCGCTCGGTATTGACCTGCGACTCGCGCTATGGCGTTTGTGCAAAGTGTTACGGCCGCAATCTCGCTACGCACCGTCCCGTTCAGATTGGGGAGGTTGTAGGGGTAATTGCCGCTCAGTCTATTGGAGAACCCGGTACACAGCTTACCCTCCGTACATTCCATGCGGGTGGGGTTGCCGGTAGCGAAAATACGAACCGCTCGATTGTGGTGAAGGAAGAAGAGGCTATCGTAGAATTGAGTTCGGACCTCCGTGCTATTGTGATCCCCGGTCAAGACTACCGTGTGATTGCCAGCCGAGAGTCAGAAATCTTCCTCTATCACCCCGAGTCGCACAACCTTTTGAAGACCTACGACCTCCAGTATGGTTCGAAGCTTCATTGCAAGACCGGCGATAAGGTCGTAAAGGGGCAAACCCTTGCCGAGTGGGACCCATTCAACTCTGTAGTAGTGGCAGAAACGGCCGGTACTCTCGAGTATGTAAACCTCGAAGAGGGTGTTAACTACAAGGATACGGTGGATGCTACCTCGGGTTACCACGATGTGATGGTTATTGAGTCGAAGGAAAAGAGCAAACTCCCCGAGCTCAAGATCGTCGATCCTACTACAGGTACAGAGAAACTTTACTCTCTCCCTGCCGGCTGTCGTCTTACCTTCAATCCTAAGACTAAGGGTAAGATGCAGGTGAACCCCGGAGATGAGCTTTACAAGATCCCTCGTGTGCTGGCAAGTGCTGGCGACATCACGGGCGGTCTTCCCCGAGTAACGGAGCTATTCGAGGCCCGCAATCCGTCTAACCCTGCTATCCTTTCCGAAATTGATGGGGTAGTAGAGATCGGTAAGATCAAGCGTAATAATCGCGAAGTCTCAGTTACGAGCCGTTTGGGAGAAGTCCGTAAATATCTTATCCCTACAGCAAAGCATATCTTGGTACAGAATGGCGACGTAGTACGTGCCGGTACCCCTCTCTCCGATGGGGCGGTAACTCCGAGCGACATTCTAGCGATCAAGGGGCCGACGGCTCTCCAAGAGTATATTGTAAACGAGATCCAAGGCGTATATCGTAAGCAGAACGTAGGCATTAACGATAAGCACTTCGAAGTAATCGTGCGCCAGATGATGCGTAAGGTCGAAATCATGGAGCCGGGCGACTCTCTCTTCCTCGAGAAGCAGATGGTCGACAAGCAGGACGTCCAGGAAGAGAACGACCGCCTCTGGGGTATGAATGTGGTAGAAGATGCCGGCGATTCAGAAAAATATCGTGCAGGAGCTCTTATCCCCGCCTCTGCTGTTCGAGACGAAAATAGTTCGCTCCAACGCCGCGATTTGACGCCGATGAAGGTGCGTGAGGCTGTGCCTGCGACTAGTCGCCAAGTACTCCAAGGTATCACGCGTGCTGCCTTGCAGACTAAGAGCTTTATGTCCGCGGCTTCGTTCCAGGAGACCACAAAGGTGCTCAACGAGGCTGCCATCAATGCCAAGGTAGACGATTTGCTCGGTCTCAAAGAAAACGTAATCTGCGGTCATCTTATCCCTGCAGGTACCGGCTTACGGGCGTTTAATGGCATGGTGGTAATGCGCCGCGAAGACTATGAACGCGCTAAGGCTGCCCGAGAAGAAACCGGGCATGACCCAGAGTTCGTAGAAGAGGTAGCTGCTGAGGCTGCTACTGAGACGGCTGAGTAATCCGCTTTATCACTTCTTCTTGCCAGACCTTCTCTCATAAGCGAGAGGGGCCTACGGGAGAAGAAGATATATTTCCCCAGTAAAAAGAGGGGCATGGTTATACACTCCATACGAAGGAGGGTTGGCCGTGCCTCTTTTTCTGTTTCTCTCGATTAGAACGGGAGTCGGTAGGGAAATATCTGTATCAAGTCTCTTGTAAATAGGGGGTTGTAAGAGTACTTTGATCACCATCGCAAGGGCAAAGTGAACGATGGGTGCATAGTCTTGAGAGCCTTTCGACGGAATTTGCAAGACCTTATTCGGCAAAGTTCTCTATTTTTGTTGCGAAAAGGAAAGATAGGAGCTCTCACAGAGCTATCAGGGCTGAGACAGAAGAGAAAAAGCCCTCTTTCAGCTTATAACGGGATAAGGCGCCAAGGGGATCGAAAAAGAGAAGATATCCCCGATGTCGCCGGGTCGAGGGCTTTAGAGTCTATCTTGCGCACCCCTCTTTTTGGGGTTGGGGCGTATAACAAAAGAAAAACGGGAGATCAAGATAGGAAACCGAAATGGTATGAAGAGAACAATACACAGAGGATGGTTATATATAGTCTCTATTGCTCTATCCCTACTCGGGGTGTTAGGGGGAGGCTACACGTCATCGGCACAGGTACTTTGGGTGTTGGGTGTGAGGGTTGATAATCCTCTCCATAAGAATGCCTCGAATAGCCAGAGAGACAACGACCTCAGTGCGGTGGAGAGTTGGAATGGAGAATGGACTTGGGATTGTACCACCCATACGCTACTGATCAAGGATCTCAAAAGCAATAAACCGATACAAGGGATCCAGGTTAGAAGCATCCCCAATTTTACGATTCGGGTAGAGGGGGAGTGTTCGTTCGAGAATACCATACCGGGTAAGAGTGTGATAGAGGCCTCTGGCTGTCCTATCTCTATCGAAGGCGTAGGGGCCAAAGCCGCTTTATTTATTAAGACACCTCGAGACTACAGCTCCGGTATCCGTATTGCAAGAAAGCATTATCTCATGGTGAGCAATTGCTATGTCAATGTCTCTTCTCGCTTCACCTTTGGGATTGTAGGAGAAGGGAATGGAGATGGAGTAGGTATCCGATTAAGCAATGACGGTAGTATAGAGGCTAAGGGTAGACTGGGTGCTATTGAGGGAGTAAAAGAGTATATTCAGGTAAACGAAGGGGGCAATTGGGTAAATATTAACGAGAGCCAGACCTATGCTCGTACTACCGAAGGCGATGTCGATGTTGCGTATTTGTCCGGTCAGCTCGTTGATAAAGCTACCGGAGAGCCCCTCAGGGAGCAAAGGGTGCTGCTGGCACCCTATTTCCCTATCTCTATTGGGGAACTCAAGTTGCATAAGTACAGAACGAAATTAACCCCCGAAAGATACGGCTCCGTTGTCAAGTCCGGGGAGGTACTATATAATCCGGAGGCGCATGTACTCAGGCTCAATGCTGCTACCATTGCCTCTGAGGGGGAGGAGGGGATTGTCTCTCATCATTCTGATAAGCTTCTCAGGCTCGTATGTGCCGGATCGAATAAAATAACAACGAATCAGGGGCCCTGTATCAAAATAGAGGATGCCGGAGGTCTAGGTATTGAGGCATCTGGTAATGGAGCTGCCCTTGAGTTAGTACCCGCTGCAAGTGGTCGTTATCCCGGTATTTGGGATGATAGCCACGAGGGTGAGCTAAAGATCCGAGATATTGACCTTACGATAGCGAGTACAACCTCTTGTATCGGCACTTCGCAACAGAGTAAACGGCTAAGTCTTTCCAACTTGAATGCTTCGCTTACGACCACTTCCAACGATGCCCTGATTGATGGTTTTTCCCAACTAACCCTAGAGAAAGCCTACGTAAAGCAGCCTTTGGGGGCCGTGGTGGCCGGTGGAACTATCCGGCAGAGTGATGCAACGCTCCGGAAGGCTACGTGTGTGATCCAGAGAGGGAGTGCTCCAGCCTTCCATATTACGTTTGCTTCGAATATACGCCATGGTAGGGTAGAGGTTACGAACTATAGTGGCTCGCTCACGTCCGTACCTTTTGCTACCCATCTAAAGATTAAGGCCACCGCCGATGCAGGCTATCACCTAACGAAGATCTTTGCGGGCAGCGAAAATATTACCAATACCAAAGAGTTTGTCGTAACCCGCAATACCGAGATCTCTGCTCAGTTTGAGGCGAATAAGTATAACGTCTCCTCGGCTCCGAGTGAGGGTGGGAGCATCTCGCTCTCTCGGTCGGGTATCCTACCCTATGGTACGGAGGTGATGGTAACAGTTACTCCGAATCCCGGTTATAGGCTACTCAAGCTCTGGGCCAATGGGGTAGATATCACGGAGGCGAAGAGGTTTGTGGTGCAGGGGGCTACTACGGTAGAGGCGAGCTTCCAACCGGAGTCTTATGCCGTAAGTGCCAAGGTACCTCAGCATGGAGAGATCCTTCTCTCCCATAGTGGCCTGGTCTCTTATGGTACGGAAGTATCGGTGACGGTGCGTGCTAACGAAGGGTATAGCCTTGTCAAACTTATGGCCAATGGGGTAGATATTACGGCTACCAAAAAGTTTGTGGTAAAGGAAGCCACCATGGTAGAAGCCCTCTTTGATACCGAAGGCTTTACGGTAAGGGCCAAGGAGTCTAAGCATGGTAAGATCACGCTCTCGTATAGTGGACAGGTACCTCGTGGCACGGAGGTATTGGTAACGGCTTTCCCAGATCAAGGCTACGAGCTAGTACGCCTTACGGCCAATGGAGAGGTCATCACAGAGACGAAGTCGTTTATCGTTAAGACGAACACGGTAGTAGAGGCTACCTTCAGGGCAAGATCTTATATGGTAACAGTGGTCTCTCCTCAGCATGGGCATATCTATCTCTCGCATAATGGACTTCTCCCTTATGGTACGGAGGTGACGGTAACGGATCGACCGAATGCTAATTATGAGCTTGCTAAGCTTACCGCCAACGGCGTAGACATTACCAAAACGAAAAAGTTTCTGGTCTTGAGAGCTACTATGGTAGAGGCCTACTTTAAGAAGACCTCCGCTATCGAAGAGGTCGCCTCTTCAGAAGGCCGCCTTTACCCCAATCCTGCATCAAAAGCAACTACCCTCACGGGTGTAGAGCCCGGGACTATGGTACAGCTGCTCTCGATCGATGGCATAGAGCTGCTCCGCATGCTAGCCGATGAGGCCGGTGTAGCTCGTCTCGATCTTACAGGCCTGGCTGCCGGTAAGTACCTTGTAAGAAGTGGTAAGACAACGACCGTTCTACTGGTTGCGAAATAAGATAACGGCACGGGGGTGGGGCTGAGGGGCTCCTCTTCCTGCGTGGGAATACTTCTCTTAGCGTTTTCCCTCTCCTAGAGAGAGTCGGGGTTGTGGGTTCGCCTACAGCCCCTATTTTATTTTTTTTCTCCCCTCGGAGGGGAGAGATGCCTTCTTTGAAGGGGTCCCATAGAGGGGATTGAGCCCTCCTCGAATACACCCTCTTTTTCTCAAAAGGGGAGCCTTCGTGAAATGCTTGCCTGGATTCTTACTTTTTCTTGCCTAGAAAGTACTCCGCCCACTGCCCGAAACTTTTTTATTTTTCAGGTGAAAATGGGGTGCGATTCCGGGCAAGAAGGGAAATTTTTTTACCCGGAATACTTTTTCCTTTTTGTCAAGCCCTTCAAAGAAGGGACCCTCTCTCAGAGGTCCCCAGTGGGTCTCTTTGTGTCACTACTAAATTGCTGTATCTCATCTTGTTGCAGGGTTGTTGTGACCGATTTTGCAAGATTGGGCAAGATGAAGAATGCATGATTTTGCAAGAATTTTGACCGATTTTGCAAGATTTATTTTGTGAGGAGAGGGTACTTTTGCCCATAGAAAATAAAGCCCATGAGGGGCCTTGAGAGAGAAAGTTTAGTTGAAGTAGAAAAACAGGTCTTCTGCTTTTCCGGGAGAGGAGAGAGGAGACCACATGATAGCGAAAAACGAAAAACACAAATCGTTCCGGAGAGCGTCTGGCAACCATCCTTAGAATCCATGAAGTCCGCATAGATCTTCTCAGAATACTGTAAAGTAGAGAAGAGGGTTGCGGAGAGTTCGCCCCAGACGCAAGGAGGGGTAATGGGAGGCAAGCCACAAGTGAGAGTAGGACTCTTGGTGGCTTGCTCCCGATCCTCTCTCTTTTGGCCTCCCCCACCTCTCGAGTAGAGACTCGTTTTGAGGTCAACTTATTAAAAAGAAAAGCACGTTAGAATAATAGAATAATAACAGAAAAATAAGAATCCGTCCGGCTCGCTCCTCTTCTTGGCAAGCGCTAGGGAGAAGAGAGGGCAAGACACAAAAAGACAACAGGTATGAAAAACATGGTACACAAAGGATGGCTCTATGTAGCCTCCATGGCTCTAGCATTACTAGGGTTGGTAGGTGTTTCCTACACGGCGTCGGCACAAGTTCTTTGGGTGCTGGGCGAGAAGATCGAAGACCCCCTGAACAACGACTCCTCTAAGTCCCAATCTGGAAATGATTTGGAGCAAGGGGAAAACTGGAACGGCTATTGGTCTTGGAATCACAGTACGCAAACACTTACGATCAAAAAACTCGAAAGCAATATGCCGGTACAGGGCATCTATGCAAAGGATATTCCCGATTTTACCATAAAAGTAGAGGGAGCATGCACCTTCGGAACTAGTGCAAAAAACAAGAGTGTAGTAGAGAGTTCAGGAAATTCCATCAGAATCGAAGGCGTGGGAGAGAACGCTGAACTTTTCATTCGAACGAGGCGGGGAAGTAGCCACGGAATTCGCATTGCTAAAAAACGCGACCTCTATGTAACCAACTGCCTAGTAGATGTTTCATCGGAAAATTATGGGATTACGGGAGAAGGCGATGGTACCGGAGTAGGTATCAGAATAGGAGAAGGTGGTAGAATAGAGGCTAAAGGGACCTCAGGAGCTATCACAGATATTAGAGACTATATTCAGGTTTTTGAAAATGGAAATTGGGTAAGTCTCAATGATAGTTATTATGCTCGAGTGACTGCCAATGACGAACAAGTGAAGTACGATGGTAGTCGTATCGCATATGAGGACTCCGGGAACATTGTTAAGGGAGAGTGGGTTATGCTTGCACCTTATTATCCCATCAAGGTGGCAGGTGTTAAATTGCACAGATATAGGTGGAAATTGACTCCCGACCGATTCCCTTCTATCATTTCGACTGGGAGTGTGGAATATGATTCCAAAGACCATAGAATTACCCTCACAGATGCGACAATTGTGTCTGATGATTATTACGCAGCAATTAGATCAGATCATCCCTCTAAGTTCCTTCTGATTGGGTGCAAAGGCGCAAATAAAATCACTACTGTATCGACGGGTTCTGCGATTCGTGTCTCAGACAAAAGTAGTCCAACTATCTATGGAGTAGGAGATAATGCATCTCTTGAACTCTATCCCTCCACGGATGATCATTACCCCGGTATTTGGGATGAGACCGAAGAAAGTTATCTGGTGGTCAAAGACATCGATCTCAAGATAAGGAGTAAGGCAGCTTGTATCTATACCAAAAAGGACAATAAAGTTGTGTCCTTAGTGAATCTTAGTGCTATGCTTACCACCACAGTTCCTGAGTGGCCGTTGATCTCAGGATTTAAAACGCTGACGATTAAGGATGCCTATATTGCTTCACCCCTTGGTGCTGTTGTGGATGAGGGGACTATCAAACTCAATGGAACATTTCTCGGCAACACTACGTGTGAGATCAAGCGAGGTAATGCTCCTACCTACAACGTTACGATCGACTCCGGTATTAAGAATGGTCGTGTACGTGTGACCAACTACAGTGGATCGCTTTCTTCCGTACCTCTAGGAACCAAACTACAAGTAGAGGCTACCCCTGCTGAGGGCTATCACCTTGTAAAGATCCTTGCCGGTGGCGAAAATATCACCGAGTCTAAATCGTTTGTGGTCACCCGCAATGCCGAGATCTCAGCTCAGTTTGAAGCTAATACGTATGCGGTAACGGCTAACGTACCTCAGAATGGTAAGATTATGCTCTCTCACAGCGGCTCGGTAGCGTATGGTACAGAGGTTACGGTAACAGTTGAGCCGGACGAAGGTTATGAACTTGCCAAGCTGACGGCCAATGGCACAGACATCACAGCGACGAAGAAGTTCGTGGTGAAGAAGGCGACTACGGTAGAAGCTACCTTTGCAAAGCAAACCTTTGCGGTAACGGCTAAGGCTGCACAGAATGGTAAGATTACGATCAAGGGCTATAGTGACCTCAAGAAGGTACCCTATGGTACGGAACTCATGGTAGAGGTGACACCGAATGCCGGCTACAAGCTTTCGAAGCTGACGGCCAACGGCACCGATATTACGGCGACAAAGAAGTTTGTCGTGAAGGGCGCTACTACGGTAGAAGCCACCTTTGTGAAGGATACCGCTATCGAAGAGGTATCTGCCTCAGAGGTAGTTCTCTACCCCAATCCTGCGGTAGACGTAGCTACCCTCTCAGGCATTGAGGCCGGGGCTATGGTACAGCTCTTCTCACTTGATGGAGCAGAAGTACTTCGCACCATGGCTAATGAGGCAGGCATAGCTCGCCTCGACCTTACAGGCGTAGCTGCCGGTAAGTACCTTGTGAAGAGTGGTGAGACAATGGTAGCTCTACTTGTTACAAAATAAATTCTATTGACAAGGGTAGAGGGTGAGGGTAGACCTCCTTTGGGAAGTTGCCCTCACTGCTCTCTCCCCTCTCTCTCTAATGTAGAGTCGGGGTTGTGGGTTCGCCTGCAACCCCGACTCCTGTTTTTCTATACTTTCTTAGAGTACACTCAATATTCTTAACCGATTTTGCAAGACCTTTCTCGCAAGGTTTAGGTACTTTTGTTCGTGGAATATAAAGTCCATGAGGGCTTAGAATAGAGCGTTTAGAATAAAATAGACGTCCGCTGCTCAAGATAGTGGACGGAAGACACGAAACGATAGGAATGAGTAAGAGATACAAAGGATGGCTCTACATAGCCTCCGTGGCTCTAGCGTTACTAGGGCTGCTGGGAACCTCCTACACATCATGGGCCCAAGAGCTTTGGGTACTGGGCAAGAAAGTTGAAGACCCCCTGAGGGAGAATGCCTCGGGCTCCAGTAGCGGGCGTAATCTCCAGAATGAGAAGAGTTGGAATGGCGAGTGGTCTTGGGAGCACCAAACGAGAACGCTTCGGATCAACAACCTCACAAGCAATATGCCGGTACGGGGTATCTCTGTGGCCGATATTCCGAATTTTCGGATAGAAGTAGTGGGCACTTGCAGGTTCTTGAGTAGCGAAAGTGGCTATGCTGTAGTGCAATCTAAAGGATGCCCCATCCGTATTGAAGGGGAGGATGAGAATGCCACGCTTTACCTCCGAGACACCCGAATGAATGGCGTAGGTATCCTGGTTGAGGGGAATCATCCCCTCCTTATACAAGAGTGCTATCTGGATATTGAAGCCGGGAAGCACGGACTCAGAGGCGGAGGTAGTGGAGCAGGCGCTACGCTTTCTCTCTCAATGGGGGCTCGGCTAGAGGTCCGGGGTGGAACCGGTTCTATTGTGGACTTCAACGGCGGAATTGATGTGTTAGAAGATGAGAGTAGACGAGTAGATCTTAATGCCTCCTCTCTCGCTAGGGTCACTATAGAGAGCAATAAGTCTGTAAAGCACAGCAATGGAGCCATCGTCTATGAGGCGGATGGAGCGATCGTAAAAGAGTGGGTTATGCTTGCGCCCTACTACCCTGTAGAAGTAGGGGGGCTAAAACTCCGTAAGTACTTGACGCGATTGACCCACAACGACTTCCCCTCAGTGATTGCGACGGGGAGCGTGGAGTATGACGCAAACGAGAAGTCTCTGACGCTTGATGACGCCACAATTACCCCTCCGGGCAATGAGGATGGGATCGTCTCTAGCCACCCGGTTGGTTATCTTACCATTAAGTGTAAGGGTGCCAATAAGATCACGACCAAAATGGGGGCGGCAATCCATGCAAAAGACCAATATGCCCCAACCATTACAGGAGAGGGAGATCAGACATTGCTGGAGCTATACCCTTCTACAACGGATGATGCCCCGGGGATTTGGGAAGGATCGGCAGAAGGCGGCTTTACATGGATCGGGCATCTGGACCTCAAGATCAAGAGCAAGTCTTCTTGCTTCTATAGCGCCAAGAATGATAGTGAGCTTAGGCTGAAGAGCCTTAATGCGACCCTCTCCACCAAAGGGGATATGATCACGGGTTTTAAGACGTTGGTCATAGAGGATACTTATATTGTCTCGCCTAAGGGGGCCTATGTAGAGGGTGGGGCGATCTACCACAATGGCTCCCCTCTTTACAACACAACGTGCCAGATCAAGCGAGATACTACACCTACGTACAATATTACGATCGATCCCAACATAAAGTATGGTACACTACGGGTCGCCAACTATAGAGGTTCTCTCTCGTCTGTACCTATGGGTACTAATTTAATTGTAGAGGCTATCCCCGATGAGGGTTACCAAGCAGCGAGGGTCTTTGCCGGTGGCGAAGATATTACCGAGTCTAAATCCTTTGTGGTGAGACACGATGCCGTGATCACAGCTCAGTTTGCGCCGAGCTCGTATGAGGTAACCGCCAAGGAGTCTCCGAATGGAAGGGTCCTGGTTAAGGGATATGGCGACCTCAAGAGGGTGCCTTATGGCAAGGAACTGATCGTGGTGGTGAATCCCTATTTTGGCTACACATTCGCTAAGCTCACTGCCAATGGGGTAGACATTACGGCGACAAAGAGGTTTGTAGTAAGAGGGGCCACCACGGTAGAGGCCACCTTTGATGCTAAACCCTTTACCGTAAGGACCAAGACTCCCCAGCATGGTAAGCTCGAACTCTCGCACAGCGGTTCGGTAGCGTATGGTACGGAGGTGACGGTAACGGTGACGCCAGACGTCGGTTATAGGCTCTCCAGGCTCATAGCCAATGGGGTACAGATTACGGATACGAAGAAGTTTGTCGTGAAGGGGAACACCATGGTAGAGGCATTCTTTGTGTCAGCTACCTATCAGGTAACGGCCATGGCCGCTCAGCATGGTAAAATCGTGCTCAGGGGGTACGGCGACCTCAGGAATGTGCCCCAGGGTAAGGAGCTCTCCGTGTTGGTAATCCCCAACGTAGGCTACTCGCTTACGAAGCTTACGGCCAATGACGTAGACATTATGGCTACAAAGACGTTTGTAGTAGAGGGGCCCACGATTGTGGAGGCCACCTTTGCGAGGGGGACCGATATCGAAGAGGTTACCACCTCAGAAGTGCTTCTCTTTCCTAATCCTGCGGCAGACGCAGCTACCCTCTCAGGCCTTGCGGCCGGAGCTGTGGTGCAAGTCTTCTCGCTCGATGGTGTAGAGCTGCTCCGCACCCGAGCCGATGGGGATGGGGTGGCTCATCTCGACCTTGCAGGCCTGGCTGCCGGTAAGTACTTCGTAAGAAGTGCTAAGACAATGGCCGTTCTACTCGTCACGAAATAAGATTCGATTGACAATGCGGTGAGAGGCTGAGGGAGCGCATGATCAGCTCTCGCAGCCGCTTCTAGTTTCTTGTCCATTATGCTATCTTATAGTATGATACATAGTTCCTCGTAGCAAGGAGTACCCCCACCTAGCGCAGAACGTGTGCAAAGCTCCGACTTTTGCACCACTCAGAAAAAAGATCCCTCTAGAAGAATCTAGAGGGATCAAAAGAACGTACTGTGGATTTTTCGGCAACAGCCTCAAGCCACATTTTAGACAGTCAAGCAATTCATCTAGCGTACTTAGTCTAAGGTGGTGCTTTTATTCAATAGCCTTCAGTCGAGCTGTTGCCTTTATCGTCCTACTATGTAGTGTTAGGGCTTGCGGTGGTAAGTTACATAGGCTAACTGTTCCCCATCAAGCTCTACACGAGCTATACGGAGGACTTTACCCACTTTGGGGCTCGTATATTGAAAGAATCCCTCAGCAGCTAGTCCAGTGTACTCATAGCCGTTTTGTGTCAAGAGGTTATCTACGACAGGGTTAACTTTAGTTCCGTCATCACTAACCACGAGGGAGCAAGGCGCATAGTAGCCGATAGCCTGATCCATAGCCCCCTTGGCACGATTGACGTAATACCCTCTGACAGGGTTAGCTTTAGAGTCTACATCGTACCATAGGAATAGGTCTTGACTAGTTGAGTACTCCTCACTCTTCTTCTGATTAAGAGTACCTCCGTGGGCGTACTCCCAAGCCTCAATGTCCTCTTTACTAGCGCCCCACTCATTGCAAGGGTATGGAATGAGAGAGACGAAGACTTCACTATCTGGATAAGAGTTGTGAGGCTGGATAGGATCCACAGGATTTGTCGGAGGGGTAGTACCCTGACAAGCGACTAGCAGAAAGCTCAAGCATAGAGCTCCGCAAAATAGATTGACGTACTGCTTCATGGCTATTATCTTTTCTGTGAATAGGTTAGCTTAGCGGCCTGAGTGCCTTGTTCCATCTCTTCATATATTAGCACTTTGCTATGTAGCGTAGCATTGTCCGAAACAAATTGATTAGCGCTACGCTCTTGAGGAGTGGTGTAGCCGTTGGCCTTTAGAGAGTCTAAGAAGTTTTTATTCAGTCTCTGCTTGGCACCACTCTCCCGGACTAAGACGCGATCCAAAGGCTTGACAAAGACTTCAACCTGCACTAGTTTGCCCTCCTCTATAATATAGACTCGCTTGAAGACATCGCCACCAGCCTTCCCCTTGAAAGCTAGCTGTAGGTAGTCAGGGTCCTCGGTATCACTAGCCCCTGTATCGTAGGTAGCACCTTGAGCCATCTCCCAAGTAGTGATAGTCTCCTTAGATCCATTGCTCCAGTCCAAGTAAGCTACGTCCTTAATGTTCAGTCCCTGGGGATCCTTCTGGATCGCCTCTTCTTTGATCTCTACCTTACCGTCATAGAGAGCCCATCCTTTACTTCGAGCTAGAGGTATGACACTATTCTTATCCAATTGATTACCCTCGGGTGTAGGTAACTCAGTATTTAGGATGACACACTTGCCTCGCTGCCCAGTAAGCTTAGGCAGACTAGCCACAAGAGCTGTTGTCGCCTCCTTAGAGAGCTTGTTATGATGTACCTCTAGGAGCTTCAGATGGGACATCGTAGCTGGTAGCTCTAGAGCCGTTAGAGCTAGGTGATCAGCATAGAGAGACTCTAGTGCTGGCGTGTGTAGCTCTAGAGATGTCAACTTATTGTGATCTAGACGTAACATCTTAAGCTTCGGAAGGTTTATGCTCAGTTTACCCTCAAATGAATTACCACCTATTGATAGCTCTTCCAGAGCTGGAAAAGCAGAGAAATCTAAAGCCTTGAGCTTATTGTCCTGTAGGTTTAGCACCTTGAGCATGTCAGGCTGAGGGATAGAGATACGCTCTATCGCCTTATTGCTCGCGAGAGATAGATATGAGAGCGGAGCTCCATAGAGCTTGACGGTAGCTCCTCTCACGGGTATATCTAGCATCGTCGGATTGGACGCATTTCTTGACACTGCATACTCCTTTCTCTCCCCACTGCCATCATCAACGAGCAGTGATTCGCCCGAAGCAATTGCGGCAGAAAGTGTCAGGCTATAGCCCATCTTGAGTTTATGAGCTATCTCAGCCGTCAGCTGCACTTGCGCTTTCTGGCGTACCTCTATAAGACAGCTTGCGGTCACGCTAGAGCCTTTGAGGCGTGCGAGTACGATTGTCTCGCCTGGAGCCTTTGCAGTGACTAACCCGTGCTCATCAACAGTAGCTATATCAGGCTTCTCGGCAAGCCACTCTATAGTATGCTCCTCAGAGGCTGGATCGATGGTAGCTGCAAGCTGGATCTGCTCTCCTGGAGCGAGTAGAGCACTAGAAGGCGTAATCGTCACCGTTGGGTCTTGTCCTGAAGATGAGCTAGATACAGACACAAGGCAAGAGGCTTTAGCGTCTGTACCCTTGATTTGCACAGTTACGATCGTATTGCCCGCTTTGAGTCCTTTTGCCATACCTTTTTCAGATACGGTCACAATGGTTGGGTCTTGGCTCTTCCAGAGCAATTTTTGAGAGATCTGCTCGGGCTCTGTTTTGACAGCTAAGAGTACCTCTTGCCCCCTAGTGAGTGAGACTTTCTTCTGGACGAAGTCGATAGAGTAGCTCTGTGGAGCCTCTTGCTCCTTACCACAACTGGTAAAAAGGAGTAGCGTAGCGCATAGTACTGCTAAGTATACCTTAAGGTCTTTCATAATGAAACATGTTCTATGGTGAGTGAATTAGTTAGAGTCTCTTATAGTTAAATAGAGCTAGTCCTCCTATCTCAGGATGCTTCGCTGGTGAAATGATTACCCCCATTGATATAGTAGGATTGACATACGAAGCTCCCAGCGAGGTGACATGGCTGAGGATGTACCCCTCTCGAGTCATCAACTTGCGAAGTGCCCGATTTAGGCGTGCTCCTGAGCCTTTTATCTCAAAGGCATAGTCCATAGGTGAAGCATAGAGAGCTATCTCGCTGACTACAGGAGGTTTCTTTTCTGAAGGTGAGGATATAGTATATATACGTAGCCGTATAGTCTCGTCATTTACGTTGAAAGCTATAGTTTCCAGTCCCGTAGCCTCGTCCGTCTTGCTAAGGCGTGGCTCATGCGTCCCTCCGTGTGCTTCCTCCCAGGCGAAGACGTTAGCCTTGTTGGGATCACCTAGGAGGGTAAACTCAGGTATCGGCAACCTTGCAAATGTCTTACTCTGATCTGCTATGACGACAGAGACTTGACACTCTTTTTTGATAGCCCCAGAGGCAATCGTGATAACAGCTTTGCCTGGCTTGATAGCAAAGATAGTACCCCTATCCACATATGCTACTGACTCATCACTGCTACTGTACTGTACCGTAGCATTGCTAGGAAGGATAGTCACCGAGAGCTTGTATAGCTCTCCCTCGATGAGTTCTAGCTGAGCATCATCTAGTATGATACTTTCCGCAAGAGTGACTGTGGGAGAAGAGCTTGGCTCCTTATGACACCCGACAATGGATAGTATTGCCAGTAGGAGCATGAATAAGTGCGTTTGTCTTTTCATTTACGTATTAAAGTTGATTTAATGTTTTATAAAGATGTCTATAGCTAGTGTATCTATACCATACAGTACTGCTTGAGTCTAGACAAGGTAAAGCTTGTCTCGTACTTAACCCTCATCCGCAGGCAAAGCTAGAAAAAAAAACAACACAACACATCAATCGCATTATAAAACTTCTCTGAAAGGTTCCACTCAATGTGCTTTCCTTTGAGAGCTACTCCATCGCCATTGCATACTATCTTAAAGGGGATCTTCTTCCACTGGAAAACTTTTATCGGACAGCAATAATAGGAAATAGGGCTACTAATTGCTTTTTGTCCTCTCTCTTATGAGGAGACCGAGGAGGGATATTGCGCCATGAAATACTTTTAAGTAGGGAGTTCGTAGTAAAAAAATCCCCAATAGAGGGGATTGTGAACACTTTTCATCTGCTCTACCTTTGCTTGCGAATCGATATGTAAGTAAATCCTATTATAACTATAAATAAATGAATGTGTTACAGCGATTGGGGACCTATATGGGCAACCGTAAACCCCTGCTTCCCATTAGTTTAGTACTGTCGGGCTTGACAGGGCTCGTCTCCCTTCTTCCCTTTATCTTCGTTTGGCTTATCGTGCATCAGTTGCTTGTAGAGCCCGAGGGTGTGGAGCCGGATAGCGTTTTCTCTCTTGCATGGTGGGCTTTCGGGTCTGCCGTATTGGCTATTTTGCTTAGCTTTCTCTCTCTTATCTTCTCGCATGTTGCGGCATTTCGGGTTGAGTGCTCCATGCGGCGCTCTGCTTTGTCGCGGTTGATGCGGATGCCTCTGGGCTATTTCGATACCCACACCACGGGGCGTATACGCAAGATTATCGACGAAGACTCGTCTCAAACGCATACCTTTATTGCCCATCTTTTGCCCGACTTGGTGGGGAGTATCCTCTCGCCCATTGGGGTGCTTGTTTTGCTCTTTGTTGTGGATTGGCACTTAGGGCTGGCGTGTATGATCCCTATTTTGATGGTTTTTGTCACCCTCGGGGTCATGATGAACCCGAGGCAACAGAGCTTCCAAAGGGAGTATCTTGATGCTCAAGAGCGGATGAGTACCGAAGCGGTAGAGTATGTGCGAGGTGTGCCTGTTGTCAAGGTTTTTCAGCAGACCGTTTTCTCCTTCAAACGTTTCTATGATAGTATTATTTGCTATCGCGACCTTGTGACCAAGTGTACCCTTCGTTGGCAGTACCCCATGTCGTTTTATACCGCAGTGATCAATACGATTGCCTTCTTCTTAATCCCGATGGCGATAATCTTGATCCACAATACAGGCAACTATGGGGGTGTGATAGCCGATATGATACTATTCCTCCTTATTACGCCGGTTATTTCCGGCAATATCATGAAGATAATGTTTCTACAGCAGGGTATGTTTATGGCAGGGGAGGCAATCAGTCGCATGGAGGCTCTCACGGAGGATGCCCCTCTCCCCGAAGCTGAACACCCACAACCGATAACCTCTTATAGTATTGCCTTCAAAGGGGTTACCTTTTCCTACTCCGGAGCTAATACCCCTGCCGTGCAGGAGCTCTCTTTTACCCTACCTGAGGGGAAAACATATGCTTTGGTGGGACCCTCGGGAGGAGGAAAGAGTACGATTGCTCGCCTTATCCCTCGCTTCTATGATGTGGCGCAGGGGAGTATCTCTATTGGGGGTGTGGATGTACGCCAAGTGGCTACGCACGACCTTATGAATGCCGTATCTTTTGTTTTCCAGAATGGGAAACTCTTTCACTCTTCGTTGCGCCACAATGTGACGTATGGTTCCCCTAATGCTACCGAAGAACAGATCCGGCGCGCCCTCGATCTTGCCCAGTGTAGGGAGATTATAGAGCGTCTCCCCCAGGGGTTAGATACTCGGATTGGTGTAGAGGGTACCTATCTCTCCGGGGGAGAGCAACAGCGTATTATCCTTGCTCGTGCCCTCCTCAAAGATGCTCCCATCGTGGTTTTGGATGAAGCTACCGCTTTTGCCGACCCCGAAAACGAGCAATTGATTCGCCGTGCTTTGGCTGAGCTAACAAAGGGGAAGACTGTACTTCTCATAGCCCATCGCTTGACCAATGTGGTGGATGCTGATGCTATTTTAGTGGTTGACGAGGGGCGCCTTGTGCAGCAGGGTACGCACCAAGCTCTCGTGGAACAGGAGGGGTTGTACCGCTCAATGTGGGAAGAATATAACCGCTCTATCAACTGGACCATCTAACCTTTTAATCCTCAAAATCATTATGATCCACCTCATACAAAATCGTTTTGCCCTCACCCGTGATGGAGCTATCTCCTTTGTTAAGGCTGTAGTGTGGTCGTTGTTGCTCAACCTAGCCTTCATGCTCCCTGCAATTTATCTCTTTCTCTACCTTACGGATTACCTTGATCCGCTAATACACCCCGGGGCTACTCCCTCCCATGGCTTGGGCTACTATATCCTCATAGGTCTGCTTTGCTTCCTTGTAATCTTTGTTATTGCTTTTAGGCAGTATGCCTCTACCTATACAAAGATTTATACCGAGAGTGCCGAGCGTCGTATAGCCCTGGCCGAGAAACTTCGCAAGTTGCCTTTGGCGTTCTTTGGCGAGCGAAATCTCTCGGATCTTACCTCTACCATTATGGAAGATTGCTCCGAGATAGAGCATGTTTTCTCGCATGCTGTACCTCAACTCTTCGCTGCTGCCGGGAGTATCCTCCTCATTACCATAGGATTGTTTTTCTACAATTGGCAACTCTCTTTGGCTCTCTTTTGGGTTGTGCCTCTGGCGCTACTTGTACTGATCCTCTCTAAGCGAGCTTTGGAGCGTGGGTTCAAAAGGGGACATTGTACGAAACTCTCGATTGCGCAGCAGATACAAGAGGGGTTGGAGAGTGTGCAGGAGATTAAGGCGTATAACGGCGAAGAGGAGTACCTCAAGACCTTCGACGAGACAATTACAACCTACGAACGACAGTTGATGCGAGGCGAAACTTTGGCCGGGAGTACTCTCAATCTTTCCCATATACTACTTAAATTGGGGATTGCATCCGTTATCTTGGTCGGGGCTTATCTACTGGCAGATGGTACAATTCCCATGCTTACCTATCTTATCTTTCTGATTGTTTCTGCCTCTATCTACAACCCTATTATGGAGGTGATGAATAACTTTGCCGCTCTTCTCTACTTGGATGTGCGTATCAATCGTTTCCGCGAAATGGATCAAATGCCTATCCAGACGGGAGTGCAAGAGTGCCACCCCAAGGGTTTTGATATAGCCTTTGATGGGGTCGAATTTTCCTACGAAACCGGAAAACAGGTGCTTCGGGGCGTCTCCTTTGTGGCTCGCCAAGGTGAGGTTGCGGCTCTTGTTGGCCCCTCGGGAGGCGGTAAGAGCACCACGGCTAAGTTGGCTGCTCGCTTTTGGGATGTAGACCAAGGGCGCATTACTCTAGGCGGGGAAGACATTAGCAAAATAGACCCTGAGACTCTGTTGCAATACTACTCTGTGGTGTTCCAAGATGTGCTTCTATTCAATGCCTCTATTGCCGATAATATCCGCGTCGGGCGTAAAGATGCTTCCGACGAAGAGGTACGCCGCGTGGCGCGATTGGCGCAGTGCGAAGAGTTTATACAGCGCATGCCCCAAGGCTACGATACGCAGATAGGAGAAAATGGCGAGACCCTCTCGGGTGGAGAGCGTCAGCGCATCTCTATTGCACGTGCTTTGCTAAAAGATGCTCCCATCGTACTGCTGGACGAGGCAACCGCCAGTCTTGACGTAGAGAACGAATCGAAGATACAGACGGCGATTTCTGCCCTTATCAAAGATAAAACAGTGCTGATTATTGCCCATCGTATGCGCACAGTGGCTCATGCTCATAAGATAGTGGTAATAAAGGAGGGGCAGGTAGTGGAGATGGGGGCTCCGGAGGAGCTCCTAGCACAGGGTGGAGAGTTCACGCGTATGGTAGCTGCTCAGAATGCCTAATCTCTAGCCCTAGAACTAAAAAGATACTGGCTAGCCTCTTGCTGGCCGGTGAGCAAGAGGTTAAGCTCAGACCGGACGAGATACAAATAAAGTATATGAATGGTGCGATACAAAACAACCTAACCAAGGTACCCGAGACGATGCTTATACCGCTTCGTGCTCGCTACAACGAAACCAAGCGACCCCATGGTATTATTCGAGATCCTAAGTCGGTGGAGATATTAGATCGTATTGAACCCTTTTTTGAGGGTAGGCGAGAGGTCTCAATTCTCTCGCAAATGGGAGTAGCTGTGCGCACGGATATTCTAGATCGCCTCACCCTGCAATTTCTGGAAAAGCACCCCGATGGACTCGTGGTTAACCTCGGTTGTGGATTGGATACTCGCTTTCACCGTTTGGATAATGGTAAGGTTACTTGGTTTGATTTGGATCTGCCCGAGGGTATAGACTTGCGCAGAAACTTCTTTGAAGAGAGTGAGCGATTCCATTTTATAGCCGCCTCAATACTCGACCCCTCTTGGCTCGATCTCCTCCCCAAAGATGCCCCAAAACTCTTTATTGCTGAGGGGCTTTTGATGTATTTTACAGAGGAAGAGGTGCACTCTCTCCTCGCTACCTTGGCAGAGCGTTGCCCTCGGTCGGAATTTATTTTTGAGGCCATGTTTCCCCGTATGGCACGTCGTACCGAGCAGCATCCTGATATGAAAGGGTACGAGGCGCAGTTCAAATGGGGTATCAAGTCGGGGCGAGATTTGCTCAATTGGGGCATAAAACTCCGCTTTGAGCAAGAGTACTTCTACAATATCCACCTCAAGAAAATGCCTTGGTATGCAGCTCTCTTTTACCAGACTGTAGCTCGCCGTGTGATGAAGATTGTACACCTAACATTGGGAGAGGAGCAGTTGAGAGTCGCTTGAGAAGTCGTACCTTTGCAGTTGGTATTTAGTAACCTGATAGACGATGAACGACTTTGTAGAAGAACTTAGGTGGCGCGGGATGCTCCACAATATCATGCCCGGGACAGAGGAGCAACTCTCTAAAGAACTCTCTACGGCATACGTGGGGATCGACCCGACAGCAGACTCGCTACACATAGGGCACCTTGTGGGAGTGATGATGCTTCGTCACTTTCAGAGGTTTGGGCACCGCCCCATAGCTCTCTTAGGTGGAGCCACGGGTATGATTGGGGACCCCTCGATGAAAAGTGCCGAGCGCAACCTTCTCTCTCTAGAGACCTTGCGCCATAATCAAGAGGCGATTGGTAAGCAACTTGCCAAATTCCTCGACTTCGATAGCGAGCAACCCAACGCCGCAAAGTTGGTCAATAATTACGACTGGATGAGCGAATGGCGCTTCCTGGACTTTATCCGCGAGGTGGGTAAGCACATCACCGTTAACTATATGATGGCCAAAGACTCCGTGAAGAAGCGTCTCGAAGGGACGGCAGGTTCGGGGCTTTCGTTTACAGAGTTTTCGTATCAGTTGCTCCAGGGCTACGACTATTTATACCTCTACCGCCATGAGAATTGCCGCCTACAGATGGGCGGATCCGATCAGTGGGGGAATATCACTACAGGTACGGAACTAATTCGCCGTATAGAGGGGGGCGAGGCTTTCGCTCTCACATGTCCCCTCATCACCAAGGCAGATGGAGGAAAGTTTGGCAAGACCGAGAAAGGGAATGTTTGGCTCGATCGTCGCTACACTTCGCCTTACGCTTTCTACCAATTCTGGTTGAATGTGAGTGACGAAGATGCCGCCCGTTACATTAAGATTTTCACTTTCTTGGGAAAAGAAGAGATCGAAGATCTTGTAGCACAGCAGGCTGCGGCTGCACATCTCCGCCCCTTGCAACGACGTCTTGCCGAGGAGCTTACGGTACTCGTACACAGTCGCGAAGATTGCGAAGCTGCAGTATCTGCCAGCGAGATTCTCTTTGGTAATGGTACGGCAGATGCTCTCCGCTCGTTGGATGAGGAGATGCTTCTCTCTGTGATGGAGGGGGTACCTCACTTCTCTATTGCTCGCGATACACTGGCTACTCAGCCCAAAGCGGTCGATCTCTTTACCGAGGGAGCTGCTATTTTCCCTTCAAAGGGAGAACTTCGCAAGCTCATCAAATCGGGAGGCGTGAGCCTGAATAAGGCGAAGCTTACAGATACAGAAGCTACGGTTAGTGCCAGTGATTTAATTGCCGGTCGCTATCTATTGGTACAGCGCGGCAAGAAGCAATACTACCTCGTAACGGCTGAGTAAAGAATTGCCAATAGGTACTTGTAATGAAGCAGTTAGCCATTGTAATTGTCAATTACAAGGTACCGCATTTTGTAGCTCAGTGCCTCGACTCTGTTTTACAAGCCACACGCAATATAGATGCTGAGGTATGGGTCGTAGACAATGCCTCGGGAGATGGCTCTCTGGAGATGCTCTCTCCGCAATATCCGAGCGTTCACTTCATTGCCAATAGCGAGAATGTGGGTTTTGCACGGGCTAATAATCAAGCCCTCAGGCAGGTTGATGCCGAGTACTCTTTGTTGCTTAACCCCGATACGCTTATTGGTGAATCGACGTTGGAGGCATGCCTCCGCTTTATGCAGGAGCACCCCGAGGCTGGAGCTTTGGGCGTGCGCATGATGAATGCTCAGGGCGAGTTCCTTGCCGAGAGTAAGCGAGGTCTTGTTACTCCCTTTGTGGCATTTTGTAAGATTGCGCAGCTAGGGCGATTATTCCCTAAAAGTGCAGTTTTTAATCGATACTACCTAGGGCATCTCTCCAAAGAGGAGGTGCAGGAGGCTCCCATCCTATCGGGAGCATTCTTTTTTGCACGTAGTGAAGCTCTTCGCAAGGTGGGATACCTTGACGAACGGTACTTTATGTATGGCGAGGATATAGACCTATCGTATAGTATCTTACAGGCCGGCTATCGCAATTATTATCTGCCTATCCCTATGCTTCACTACAAGGGCGAGAGCGAGAGTGCAGCCCAAGGTGAGGGGCGTTATTTGGATGCCTTTTACGGTGCCATGGAGCTATTTTACGATAAGTATCATACGGGGCAGGCATGGCTCCGACGGCTGATGCACGGGGCTATTCGCCTAAAGAAGTCGCTGGATAAGCGCAGCCGAAAGAAGACGCTCCCTCTTACAAACCGACCCATCGCGGTGGATCTCAGGCAGCCTGATGCCCTAGAGGGTGTCCCCTCGGGGAGTGCCGTTGTTGTGGATTTGAGCCTTATCTCCTACGACCTTTTGTTGCAAACCATGTGTGGAGCCGAGGGGCGTGGCATTACCTTTCTCTTGCACGACCCAAAACGGAAAGTAACCTTGGGCCCCGGTGGTATAGTACCGGAATAAAATCCCCCTTTCCTCAGGAAGAAAAGGGGGATTCGCCTGTGGTAAGTCGAACTCGACGTATCGAGCGTCTACTCTAGCTTAGGGAGTGTAGCTACAATTTGGTCTCCAATGCCAATTGTATAGCCCTCGTGGATAAACACAACTCGACCAAACGAATCAGCAATGACCACCAGGGGCAAACTCCCACGTTCTCTATTAGTCGCCTTATAAATCATCTGACGAATAGTGCCGTCTTGATCTACGCCGTAGTGGCTTGCCTTGGGTAGGCGGGGAAACTCCGAAGCCTTGAAGCTCTTGGCCGCAGCTGACGATGGGAAGAGGAAGACGAAGGGGCGTCCCCAAATGTTGAGTTTCTCTTCTACTCGCTCAAGGTCTTTGAGTACGTGGTTGGTTGGCTCCGTTCCTGGTTCGAGTATTGCCAGAATGAAGAATCCGCGCCCTGTGGTGCTGATTAGGCTTTGGGAAGCCATCTTCTCCTCTTTGGTCGGTTCGCCTTGTAGGGTGCAGTAGGGTTGCTCTACGTTGATAGAGCCTAGTACCGAGAGTTCGTCTGCATCTTGGGGGAGGGTTAGGCTCAGCGTGGTTGTGGAGTCCCTCTCTATTTGGAATCGTTGCATCCGCACTTTTACAGCTCCTGAGGCCATACGCGTGCCTGTGATGAGGTAATAGCGTCCTATGGCAAGGGGCATGGGCTTGGCAAATAGGGCAGAGACCTCTAGGGGCCCCTCCTCATCAAAGTAGAGCGTTTGGGGGAGAGCGGAACCTTTGAGCTGGGCAAGGGAGAAATGGCTATAGTATTTGGGTATAATAGCGTTGCCGTTGTCGCTCTGAGACAAGAAGGCAACTTCGCCCTTCGGTTGCTCCTTATGCGGAGTGTCCATAGGGTAGGCCTCCCAAGTTTTTCCCCTATCAAAAGATATTTCTACCACTTGCAGAGTCGCATTATATCGAGAGAAAAGTCCTCGGGTGCGGGCAAGTTGCACGAGGGCAATCTCCATACTTCGCTTATCTCCTCGGTTGTATTTCAGGAGAGGGCCTAGGGAGAGGGGAGAGGGATAAGCCTCGTCTCTTTGGCAGTCGGCAAGTATTTGCAGGGTGTTGGCAAGCCACAATTCATCCTCCACCAAGGCACCTACAAAGGGTTGCTCCTCAGCTACCGAGCGCCAATCACGTAGAGGCTCGTTGGCAACGCGTGGAGAGTATTGGTAGAGTAGCTCCTCTTGTGTAGCACCGGTGGGGACTTGCGCAAAGAGTTTTTCGAGGAGAGGGAGGGGAATGTCTGTCCAATCCTTTTCGCTAAGCACGTGTAAGAAATCGAAGGCGAGCTTTCTACGTCCCGAGGGTTGTGCGTCGAGGAATTTGTAGAGATCTCGAGCATTGGCACGAGCGGTGGTGAAGAGATGGTCTACGGCAGCGGGGTTAAGAGCCCATTTCTTGGCTGCTTCGTTGGCAGATGTGGGGGTGGCGAAAGTGGCTTCGTAGGCGTGGCGGATCGAGTCGTCGACGGCAATACGCTTGTCGCATTGGGCAATCTCCTCTTCTGTTGCTCGTATGGGAAGAGCATCCTCGTGAGGTGGGGTTAGCTTAAACTCCATGCTGTCGGGGATGTCCCCCTCGGGCGTGAGGCGGAGGATAGCGGGCTTGGATAGATCTGCCGGTAGGATGTCGAAGGTTTGTTCTCGGCGTTTTTCGTCTTCTGCCCACACGAAAAGATCTCCGTGCCCTGTGGAAATCCCGGCATAGCCGCTACCGTTGGTGCGAACGGTTGCTACGGGGTAAAACTCGGCATAGTTGTAGATGCAGAAGTGTACCAAGGCGCCCTCGCTGGGCGAGCCATCGGCATTTTTTACCACTACTTCGGCCTTGTGTGTGGGGGTGTAGTGCGCTGTGCAATTGATGGTTGTGCTGTTTCGCTCGGTAGAAATGATCTCTTCGTTCCCTTCGTAGCGGCCAAAAACCTTGGCGAGAACAAACATGGCACGAGAGGCTGCTCCGTTAAACCAGGCAATATCTAGGTTAGCGGCCGGTTCGGATCCTCCTAAGAAGTGCCATTCGCCATCCACCCATACCTCTACCCATGCATGGTTGTCGTCGGTATGTGCCCAGCGTGGGGTGTAGACTTGTCGGGCGGGAATGCCCATGGCTCGTAGGGCTGCTACGGCAAAGGTTGATTGCTCCCCGCAACGCCCCAGTGCGTTGTAGACGGTCTCCAGCGGTGAGTGTGTACGGCCGTCACTTGGGGCATAAGTTACTTTTTCTCTACACCAGTGGTTAATCTCGAGTACGGCATCGCGCATCGAGAGCCCGGCTACACGATCTCGTAGTTCGTTGTAGAAAATTGCCCTGCTACTATCGAGAGGTTCGTTGTTGACTCTCGGGGGGAGCACAAAGTGGAGGAACTCACGATCGGGGATGCGCTTGCCCCAAGGCATCTCTTTTCGGGCCTGGAGGGCAGTGCGCACATTGGTCAAGTGGAAATCTACTGAGTAGTCTGCCACATCCGAAAAAGGCATGTAGGCGTAGAGGAATTGCAGCCCTTCGCGCTCTTCGGTCGTGAGGTCGTCTCGGAAAATGGCATCGTAGAGTTCGCCGCCATTTTGGGCGCGTGCCGAGTCGAAGTCCTCTTGAACGCGTTGGCGCATGGCAGAGTCTTTTATTAGATGCCCCTCACCGCAAGAGGTGAGCAAAAAGCTCGAGATAGCAAAAAAGACTACCACGAGAAGGGGGGAGAGTTTGTGAGATTTCATATCGTATAGTAGTGTGTTTATGATTCTCTTTATCGTAGGTTTTGTCCCCAATGGAGTTTCTCCCTCAGGGTCTCTGCAAAGGTGTGATTGCTTAGGCGGATAAGGCGCACGGGATGCTTGGCTCGGGCAATGGTAAGAGGGGTTCCGGTGGGGAATACAGCCACGTTGCCGTCTGTTACCAGCATGAATGTGCTACTGCGAGAGAAAACCTTGAGGTGTAGGGTTACGGTGTCGGGTAGTACAATTGGGCGCATACTTAGGCTGTGGGGTGCAATGGGGGTGATGAGCAGCACGGGGCAATCCGGAGAGACGAGAGGTCCATTCAAGCTGAGCGAATAGGCCGTGGAGCCCGTAGGGGTTGCAACAATGAGTCCGTCGGCTGCATAGTCTGCCAAGAAATGGTCGTTGATGTGGGTCTCTACGTTGATGATTGACCCTGTTTCTCTTTTTTGTATCGCAATCTCGTTGAGGGCATAGGCTTGGTATCCCTCTACTTCTACCGAGAGCAATCTCCGTTCCTCTATAAGGTAATCGCCTGAGATGAGGCGGTCTATGTACTGGGCCGCATCGTGTATGTCGAGGTCGGTAAGGAAGCCGAGGTGGCCGCTATTAATCGCAAGAATAGGAGTGGTAGGGCTAGCGATGCGGTGTAGAGTGCGTAGGAATGTGCCATCCCCCCCAAAGCAGATAATGTAATCGATCTCCCCCGGGGTGCCGCCGGCAAATCGTTCTATTTGGTCTAAGTAAGACCTGGTCCCCGGGTGCTGTGTCAGCTCCGAAAAAAAAGTCTCTTCGAGGAGCACCCTTTCGCCTTTTTGAGCTAAGGCGGAGAGGAATGCAGCTACATCTACCACTGCCTCTACTACGTGTCCGGAGCCAAATACTGCTACTGTGTTCATAGTCTATGGAACGAAAGTGGGGAGGGGAGAGTGAGTGCGGTATTTTTGCAGGGTAATTTCATTTCCTTTTCTGCCCTATTTCCAAAAAGTTTTAGCCCTAAAAGTAGTCTCACTTTTGCCTGAAAAATAAAACTTTTTTGCCCAGAAGAGGAGAGCAAAACCAGCCAAGGAGAAACAGCTCCAAAGCCTACCTTCTCCGTCGTGGTGAGACTAGCTTGGAAGTCTGTTTTGCCCATTCGTTGCACCTCTTTCTCCGCCATCTCCGCAAGTTGTACTAAATTTGCTACCGACAAAGATAGTATTTACCAATGACTAAGCTAAGTGTAAATATCAACAAAGTAGCTACAATACGCAATGCACGCGGTGGCAATACGCCCAATGTAGTGCAAGTAGCTTTGGATTGCGAACGGTTTGGAGCGCAAGGAATTACTGTGCATCCTCGCCCCGATGAGCGGCATATACGCTATGCGGATGTGCGGGCTCTCAAGCAGGTGCTCTCTACCGAGTTTAATATAGAAGGGAACCCTATTCCTTCGTTTGTGGACCTCGTGTTGGAGGTGCAGCCCGCCCAAGTAACCCTCGTGCCGGACGCTCCCGATGCCCTTACATCCGATTCCGGTTGGGAGGTGGAGCAGCACTTCGACTTCTTACGAGATACTATTCGCCGATTTGAGGCTGAGGGTATTCGCACGTCAATATTCGTTGGCACGGACCTCGATAACATTGCCCGAGCTGCGGATGCCGGATGCCGTAGAGTGGAGCTCTACACAGAGCCGTACGCCTCCGCTTTTCTCGAAGGAGAAGTGGAGCCGGTGATCGAGCGTTTTGCCCGAGCTGCAGAGCATGCTGCCGCTTGCGGGCTGGAAGTAAATGCGGGGCACGACCTCAATCTTGATAACCTCAACTATTTCGTTCGTCGGGTACAGCCCCTTGCCGAGGTGTCTATTGGTCATGCTCTTATCTCCGATGCTCTCTATTTGGGGCTCGAAGAGACGATCCGCCGCTATCGTCACGAACTTATTCTCTAGCATTTTATCCTAACAAGAAAACATTAATAATAGTGATATGTACATACCCTTGATGCAAGTAAATGCCGTAGTGGCAGATACTACTGCCTCCCTCGTTGAGGCTGGTACGGCTACCCCAGTTGCTACACTCTCTGTGTGGGATCTCGCCCTCAAAGGGGGGTGGATTATGCTTGTACTCCTTTTGCTCTCCCTCTTGGCAATCTACATCTTTGTTAAGAAACTCTTACAGGTGAAGGCGGCCCACAAGTCCGACTCCTCCTTTATGGATCGTATTAAAGACTACATCAATACACAGCGGATCGATGCTGCACACAACCTCTGTATCTCGGTTAATACTCCGGAGTCTCGCATGATTGACAAGGGTCTTATGCGCCTGGGTCGCCCCATGAGCGACATCTCGGTAGCCGTAGAGAATGCCGGTAACGTAGAGGCCGGTAAGTTGCAAAGCTCTATGCCTTTGATGGCTACTATTGCAGCTTCTGCGCCTATGATCGGCTTCTTGGGTACCGTTACGGGTATGGTTCGGGCCTTCTTCGACATGGCCAATGCCGGCTCTTCGGTAGATATCTCGCTCCTCTCCGGGGGAATTTACGAGGCTCTCGTTACTACGGTAGGGGGGCTTATCGTAGGGATTATCACCCTTTTTGCATACAACTATTTAGTGGCTCGTATTGACAAGGCCCTCAATGTGTTGGAGGCGCGCAGCATAGAGTTTATGGACGCCCTCAACGAGCATAGTGCGGGCAATGAGGGTGGCAACCAATAATCAGAGGGGAAAGTAGCCATGGCACTCAAGCGAAAACTTAAGGTTTCCGAGGCTTTTAGCATGGCTTCGATGACCGATGTTATTTTCCTTCTCTTGATCTTCTTTATGGTCGTGAGTACTCTAGTGGTGCCCAATGCCATCAAGGTTAATCTTCCCTCTTCGCAGTCTACCGCTCCGAGCGATATGCCTATGGCGAGAGTTACGATTACAGCCGAAGGAAGTTGCTATTTTGCCCTAGAGGGAGAAGAGCCCTTCCTTGTAGATGAGACTCAGCTGCTAGAGCAACTCGCTGTGGCTCACGAGGTAGACCCCGATATGTACGTGGCACTCTATGCCGACGAAGAGGTGCCCTACCGAGAGATTATAAAGGTGCTCAACGCAACGGCTCAGCTAGATATCAGGCTGGTACTTGCCACCAAGGCGTTGCCCTCCGCACCCCAAAACACCCTAGAATAAAGGGCTAAGCAATGACACGAGACAGACTTATCGCTCTTGGGATCACCATTGCCTTTCATGGGCTTATTGTAGCACTTCTCTTTTTGCTGCAACTCACCACTATGGCTCGCTCGCATCCTAAGGAGATTACGTTAGTCCCCGTAGGTGTATTGGGCGAAGAGTTGGCACGGGGAGGCGCCGGCAGTGAGGCTGCCCCTGCTCCCTCTAGCTATACGCCTTCGATGCCTACGACACCACCCGCAACCCCCATGCGGCATAAGGAGCCTCTTATCACGCAAAAGACTCCCGACCAACCCGCCGTGGCTGCTCCAAAGACCAAGCCCACGCCCAAGACCAATGACGCAGCTCTTGCGGCAGAGCGACGCGCCCAAGAGGAGGCTCGTCGCGCGCAAGAGGCAGAGAGAGAGAGGCAGCGTGCCATTAGCAACAAGGTTTCTAATGCATTTGGCAAAAGTGCTTCTCAGGGTACCCAAGGCAAAGAGTCTACCGGTACCGGAGGGGCTCAAGGGCAAGGCGAAGGCTCTGCCACGGGTAGTAGTGTAGGGGGAGGCGCATCTCTTGCCGGCCGTAATGTGGTGGGCAATGGAGGGCATCCTGCTCGACCTACGGGCTTCTCGCCCACACGTGGAACCGTGGTTGTACGCATCGTGGTGAATGCAGATGGTAAGGTGATAGAGGCTACTCAGCGACTGAGAGGTACCAATGTGACGGATAGTCGCACGGTGCAAGCCGCCATCCGAGCTGCCCTGGCTACCCGCTTTAATGCACAGCCCGGAGCCGCCGATCAGGAGGGTACGATCACCTATCACTTCGATATTCAATAGATTTTCAGACCTAAATAGCTATCATCGTATGGAACAAAAAGTTTATGTCTTCCTTGCAGAAGGTTTTGAAGAAATAGAGGCAGTGACCCCTATCGATTTATTGCGTCGTGCCGGTCTTAACGTGGAGACCGTCTCTATAACGGCAGAACGCCTTGTGACAGGGGCGCATGGAGTGCCCTATACGGCAGACCGAGTTCTTGCCGATGTAGAGGGGCAGTCTCCCCTTGCCATTGTATTGCCGGGCGGTCTACCCGGAGCGCAAAATCTGCATGATACGCCTGCTTTGCTCTCTATGATTCGCCGTCAATTAGAGGCTTCTAAGGTGGTGGCTGCTATTTGTGCCTCTCCTGCCTTTATTTTGGGAGAAGAGGGCTTATTGCAAGGGAAAAAAGCCACTTGCTACCCCGGTTGTGAGCCCAAAATGAAGGGCGCTACCGTGTCTACGGAGTTGGTAGAGGTGGATGGAAATATCATCACAGGTAAAGGCCCCGCAGCCTCTATCCCCTTTGGGCTTGCCATTGTAGAGAAGCTTGCCGGGGCTGCCGCTGCCAAAGAAGTAGCCGAAGGCATCCTATATAACTGATTTTGCCACGAAGAGACCTCCTTTCGGTGCGTCTCTTTGCAGGGCGTTGCTGACTTTTAGTTTTGGACTTTTCATACGATCCGAATCGTCCTCTCAGTCGGGAGGAGGCTCTCTATCTTGCCTTAGAGATCGATCGGGAGGCGCTGTACGAATTGGCGCACCGCACCACGGTGGCCCTCGGTCCTGCCTTCGATACCTGCTCCATTATCAACGTAAAGAGCGGGAATTGCCCCGAAGACTGCAAGTGGTGTGCCCAAAGTCGCCATTATACCACGGGGGCCGGGGTTTACCCTTTGCTCTCGCCGTACGAATGTACTCGCCAAGCCAGCTACAACCGCCGGCAAGGAATTCGCCGATTCTCGCTCGTGGCGGGAGGGCGCTCTGTCTCCCTAAGTGAGACGCGCCAACTGGCGGAGATATATCGGGAGATCCGCTCGGAGACCGATATAGATTGCTGTGCCTCGCTTGGCTTGCTCGACGAGGAACGGCTACAGATACTCTACGATGCCGGCGTCTCTACCTACCATTGCAATATGGAGACGGCCCCCAACTTTTTCTCCACGCTCTGCACAACCCATACTCAAGCGGATAAAATTGCGACCATCCGTGCCGCACGCAAGGTGGGTATGCGCATCTGCTCGGGGGGAATTATTGGCATGGGAGAGTCCTTAGAAGATCGTATAGACTTTGCGCTCTTTCTCCGTGACTTGGAGGTGCAATCCATCCCTATAAACCTATTGCAACCCATCCCCGGTACCCCTCTTGATCGCCAAGCCCCCCTTAGCGAGGAGGAGTATCTCACTACGGTAGCCCTCTTCCGTCTTATAAACCCCAAGGCCTACCTGCGATTTAGTGGAGGGCGCATACAGCTTCCTCTGCCGGTAGTGCGCAAAGCAATGTATATTGGCATCAATGCAGCCATAACGGGGGATCTGCTCACTACGGTGGGGGCACGTGCCGAGGAGGATATGGATCTGATCCGAGAGATGGGCTACACGACCGATCTGCCTACCGATTGGGAGCGATAGTAGGGCGCCCTATAGAGGCTCTCCCGATTATACAATAGAGGAGCCCAGATAGACCCCTAGTGGATTTGATACTGCTCTCTGCCGATTTATTTGTAAGTTTGTAGACAGAAATTGCAAGAGATAAACGACTAATAAAACAACGATGAATCTATTCTTATTACAAGCAGCTGCTCCCGAAGCTGCAAAGGGCGGTCTAATGGGAGGTAGCTGGGGTACTATCATTATGATGGTGGTACTAATCCTAATTTTCTGGCTCTTCTTTATTCGCCCTCAGTCTAAGCGTCAAAAAGAATTGCAACGCAAGCGCGAAGCAATGACAGAGGGAGATAAGGTGATTACTGCCGGAGGAATACACGGCAAAATCTCTAAAGTACTTGACAAGGAGTTCGTGATAGAGATTGCCAAAGATGTACAGATCCGTGTAGACAAATCTTCTGTTTACGCTGCCGGCGAAGACGTCTCAGCTCAGAAGTAATAGCCCCATATGGGGTGTATTCTCTAGAAGAGGGTAAAACACTTGCGCCGCGGGAGTTTTTAAACCGTGTACTTGCAAGTGTTTCTCTCCACTAGAGAAGAAAAAGATATCCTCCCCTTTTTTCAAAGAAAAAGCTTGCTGCATGGATCTTAAGCTCTTTACTAAACGTGTACTTTCGGTAGGAGAAAAAGTTCCTCGCTCTACCCCTTTGAGCGCACAAACGCTACGGGGGCGTAAGTTTTTTTCTTTCCTTATTTTCTTACTTCTTTCTTTGGCTTGGTGGTTGGTAACGAGTCTGCAAGAGCGTTATCAAACCTCTATTGTTATACCCGTAGAGTACCCGGACTTGCTAGAGTTCGCACCCGATGGAGAGTTGCCCAAAGAGCTAAAGGTAAAGATCGAAGATACTGGCTTTTCGCTTCTTTTTAATTATACCTTCCGCACCTATAGCCCCATAAGGCTGGATGTGGATATGGCTCGTGCTAGGAGTGATAGGCGGTTGCTCATATCCTCCGCACTACTAAACCAGAGTGTGCAGGCTCGATTGGAGTCGAGCTCCACGCGTATTGTCTCGATCTCTCCCGGTGAGATTGACTTCAAACTCTCTCGTTTGGAGTCGAAAGTGGTGCCGGTAGAGAGCCGTGTGGCTGTAGAGTTTAATGATGGGCATCTTCTCAAAGAGCTTACCATAGAACCCGATCATATTACCATCTACGGTAGTAGAGATCAGTTGCGCAAGATAAAGGCTGTCTATACGGATAGCACGCTTTTGCATCAGGAGGGCGAGTCTCTTGTGCAGACAAAGATGGTGCCGCTCATGAAGCATGAAGGAGTGCGCCTCAGCATTCCGCAGGTGCAGGTGCGTGCCGAGTTTGTTAAGTTTACAGAGAAAGTCTTGGAAGTCCCTATCGGGGTAGAGCATAAACCCGAAGGCGTCTCTCTCACATTGCTTCCCTCTCGTGCGCAACTGCGGGTGGCTATCCCCATGTCGATGTATAATACCGTGCAGCCCGAAGATTTTACCCTTATGATTGATTATCGGGAAATCTTTGCTCCCAGTGGTGCCGATACTACCTCTCGGAGCGGAAGTACCCAAGGGCAACTCTTTACGGTCTATTTGGTAACTCCGCCGGAGTGGCTCATCAACTATAGCATTACCCCGGCTCGCATTCAATTCATCAGGGAGGGTGTAGCCGAGTGAACCGACTTGCTACAAGAGTCCTAGGGATTAGCGGAGGTATTGGGAGTGGTAAGAGTGTTGTCTCTCGCCTTTTGTGTCTCTTGGGAATACCCGTTTTCGATTGCGACAGAGAGGCAAAGGCGCTGTACGACAGCGATAAACAACTCAAAAGGGCGCTCATCGAGCGCTTTGGCGAAGGTCTATATCCCGAGGGGCGATTTGCTTCTCGCGCTTTAGCTCAGATTGTTTTTGAGGACCCTCAGGCAAGGCGAGAGGTGGAGCAGATGGTGCATCCTGCCGTATTAAGGCGTTTCGATCAGTGGAAAGAGGAGCAGGAGCGCCCGCTGGTTGCCCTAGAGAGCGCCATCCTTTATCCGAGCGGATTCGACAAGTTTTGTACCGATATTCTATGGATTGATGCTCCGGAAGACGAGCGTTTGCAGCGCATCATACAACGTGACGGATCCACCCGAGAGGAGGCAATGCGTCGCATCGATGCTCAGCGCAATAATTCGCCCCACGAGGGAAGTCCGGTTTATCGGATCGATAATAGTGCAGATCAAGCCCTCTTGCCGGCCGTTCGTGCCCTGGTAGAGGCTCTTCTACCTTAGCTACTATCATTTTCTCTTTTCTCCCTCTCCGATATTGTAGAAGAGGGGGGCGAAGACTCCTTTTTTATCGTTACTTTTGTGTGGTCTTATCAAAGATTAGGAATATATGTTTAGGCGATATCTCGCATTCTTAGGCCTTGTGCTTTTTGCATTGGGTACTGTGGCTTGTAACAAGATCCCCGACGATCATTGCCGCCTTGTACTGCGCTGGGAGGGCGCAGCTACGGATTCCCTTTCTCCTCGTCTCTATCTAATTCACAACGATACCCTAGGGGAGAGTGTGGTCGATACGGTAGAGATAACCGAAAGAAAGGGGAAGCAAGTGCTGGATATATACGTGGACACCACCTATTCTCACCTCACAATTCGTTCCGAAAATCCCTCTCGGGAGTTGGCTTTTGAGATGCCTAGAGCAACGAAAGTGACGGTAGACATAGACTGGGAGCATCCCCATCTTTTGAGAGTCTCGGGCTATCCCGAAGCCGATGTTCGCAGCAAGTTTATTCATGGAGAGCGCAAGTTGCTCCGCCGTTACGACGAGGCTTTGGCCCAAGGGAATATGCCGGAGGCAGACAGCCTTTGGTCTCTTGTGCGTCATCGTCTTGCGGAGTATATTGTGGATAACAAAGAGAAACCTGGAGCCGATCTTCTCATGATGGAGTTCCTCCCCGGGCGAGAAGGAATGCTCTTTTTTCAGCAGCAATATCCCACGGAGTCGCTACCTGAACAGTTCCGTTACTTCCATCACGAAAAAAATCGATGGTCTGCCATAGGAGAGAAAGGAAGGTGGATTGATTGGTCTCTTTTGCCCATGCCGGACTCTCTCCGGAGCCGCTTCACCTCCCGACCGGACTCGGCATTCCGCTACGCCGTTGTGGAGCTCTTGTCAACGGCAGGCCCATCGCCCTATGCAAAAGAGATCAGAGAGGTACAGAAGAAAAAGGCGAATCGATTTATTTTCCTGAGCTATAGCCTCGCTCCCAAGGCGCAAGGCGCTTCCCTCGCTTCGGGGCAGGGCGCTTTACCCAATTACTATGCGATTAAATCCTCGGCAGGTAGTATTCTCTATTTTTCGGATCAAATGGGGATTACCGCCTTCCCCTACTATCTGGTGGTGGATGAGCGTGATATAGTCGTGGCTTGGGGAGAGGATTTTTCTGTTTTGCTGAAAACTCTGAGTTCTTTGCCTTGAGATAAGAGATTGCCATGCTTGTCAAAACCTATACCGCAGCCCTTGTTAGTGTAGATGCTCACCTCGTAACGGTGGAGGTGAATGTAGAGCCGGGGGCAGCTGTTACCCTTGTAGGACTGCCCGATACCTCCGTAAAGGAGAGTTACCAACGCATTGAGACGGCTGCCGAGTACTCGGGCTACCGACTGCATGGCTTCCGAAGTGTAATCAATTTAAGTCCCGGAGATCTCAAAAAAGAGGGCACTGCCTATGACCTCCCCATTGCGATAGGTTTGATAGGGGCGTGCCAATATTTCTCGAGTACTTGCCTCGATCGCTACGTGATGGTGGGTGAGTTGTCTCTTGATGGTGCCATTCGTCCGGTAAAGGGTGCCCTACCCATTGCCATAAAAGCACGGGAATTGGGCTTCGAAGGTCTTATTGTGCCGCGGGAGAATGCACGCGAAGCAGCCGTGGTGAATAATCTGAAAGTCTTTGCCGCTGATACCCTTATAGATGTGGTACACTTCCTCGAGGGGACGGGCGAATTGGATCTTGTACAGGTGGATACAAGGGCAGAGTTTGAGGCGCATCGAGAGTATTATGTACACGACTTTGCCGATGTAAAAGGGCAAGAGAACGTAAAACGAGCCATGGAGGTGGCGGCTGCCGGCGGGCATAATATCCTGATGGTGGGGGCGCCCGGCTCGGGGAAGTCCATGATGGCAAAGCGAGTGCCCGGCATTTTGCCCCCATTCACGTTGGGAGAGTCGCTCGAGACCACCAAGATTTATTCGGTGGCAGGCAAGTTGGCTCACAATACAACCCTTATGACGGCTCGCCCTTTCCGAGCCCCACACCACAGTATCTCGATGCCTGCTCTTGTGGGCGGCGGCACTTCGCCTCGCCCCGGAGAGATTAGTTTGGCGCATAATGGTGTTTTATTTCTAGATGAGCTGGCCGAGTTTAATCGGAGTGTTTTAGAGCTCATGAGGCAGCCCATGGAGGAGCGAACTATCACGGTCTCCAGAGCTAAGGCCACGGTGGATTATCCCGCCTCTTTTATGCTGGTTGCAGCAATGAATCCCTGCCCTTGTGGCTACTATAATCATCCTACAAGAGAGTGTGTTTGTCCTCCGGGTTCGGTGCAAAAATACTTGTCGAAGGTATCGGGTCCCCTGATGGATCGTATTGACATTCAGATAGAAATTGCCCCTGTTCCTTTTGAAGAAATTTCCAAATCCACCCCGGCAGAGCCCTCTTCTCTTATCCGTTCGCGTGTAATAGCTGCGCGTGCGAGACAGACGGCTCGCTTTGCCGACTTCCCCCATGTGCACTGCAATGCTCAGATGACCGCCCCCTTGACGCAGCGTTTTGCTCGCCCCGACGAGGAGGGAATGCAGCTTCTTAAAAAGGCAATGGAGCGTTTTGGACTCTCGGCACGTGCCTATGATCGTATTCTTAAGGTGGCGCGTACTATTGCGGACTTGGCAGGAAGTGAAACCATTGCTGCGGAGCATATCCGAGAGGCAATCCTCTATCGCAATCTAGATCGTGCCTCGTGGGGAGCGGTGTGAAAAGCCTACTTCCCTTTTTCTCTTTAGCTTTGATTAAACTCTTCTTTCTCAGTTTGATAGCAAATCTAGATTACCCTCTTCGCAAGATGTAGGTAAATTATTTAGGGCAAAGTGTTGTTAGTTTGGGATTTTATACTACCTTTGCAGTCGGAAAAGAGAGCTTCCTTAGCTCAGTTGGTTAGAGCATCTGACTGTTAATCAGGGGGTCCTTGGTTCAAGCCCAAGAGGGAGCGCATTTCTTAAAGATAGTCCTCGATACCTATTCGGTTCGGGGACTTTTTTTGTCCATTCACCCTAAATATTTTTGAAGATGTAGTACATTTGTACCAAGAAATGCCTGTTCTCTCCGTCGAGGAATAGAGAGGTCAAGAGGGTGTTTAAGGTTGGGTAAAAACAAATAAAAACTATGACAGAGCAAACTATTAACAACTTCCTCCTTATTAATTCGAAGTATTTTGATATGAGCATGATGCCCGAGATCAAACTTCTCTTGCAGAATGCCGATGAGAGCATGGCTCAAAGTATTTTCGCTATTGAGTTCAAAGATCCTACGACCCTCCTGGTTATCTCTATATTGTTGGGGGCCTATGGGATCGACCGCTTCATGTTAGGAGATGTTGGTATGGGGCTACTCAAACTCTTTACAGGGGGAGTGTGTGGTATTCTTTGGATTATAGACGCTGTGAATATTCAGCAGAAAACGAAAGAATACAACTTCAATAGACTTCGTTCTGCGCTTTCCGGCTATCCAATGTACTAAGAGAAACATTGCACGATAGTATTGCTATCCCTCCCATCATTGCTTCCCCTAGTGGCAGTAGTGATGGGAGGAGTCTTTTTTAGGGGGTGGCTCAGTCTTTATTCTCTTCTTGGCAGTGTCGTTTCCTTTTTCACCCAATATAGAGGCGATTTTTTGCCTGAGAAATAAATATTTTCAGGCTGATTTTCCCAGAGAAATTAGCCTAAAGTAGGAGAGGTCTTAGGGCAAGAACCAGAAAAATAATAGCCAGCTCCACCGATTGATTGATGCGAATCCCCTTTTTGGCGTCCTGCAGTGTTAGTTCACGTGGGTGGCTACCAATGTAGGGTTTGTCAAATAGTTCGCCAAAATAGTAGTGAGGGCCTCCAAATTGGCACTCGAGGATTCCGGCCAAAGTGGCTTCCGGATAACCGGAATTAGGGCTGGCGTGGTTTTTTCCCTCTCTCCAGACAAAGCCTAATAAGTCTAGCCTTCCGCTAACCAAGAGCATAAGTAGGGCTGTAAGCCTAGCCGGTATGTAGTTGGCTACGTCGTCAATGCGTGCTGCCCAGCGTCCAAAGAGAATGTAACGGGCAGAGTGGTACCCAATCATGGAGTCGAGGGTGTTAATCATCTTATAGGTTAGGATGCCCGGCAACCCAAAAAGCAGGTAGTAGAAGAGGGGCGCTACCACGCCGTCGCTGAGGTTTTCGGCCAGCGTCTCAAGAGCAGCGGTGCGAATTTCTTGTGCGGAGAGGGTAGATGTATCCCGACCTACGATGCGAGCTACCTGTTGTCTGCCCTCTTCTTCTGATCTCTCTACCGCATCAAATACCATTCGCACTTCACGGCATAGCGTTGTACCGGCAAGCGAGTAGAATAGGAAAATAAGGTCTAGGGGGACAATTGCCCAAGGGGAAAAATGGGATAGCCCCCTCTCTATGCCCCAGGTCGCGAGGGCGGTCGCACTGATGAGCCCTAGGGCTAGCAAAGCACCTTTGGCAAGTCGGTGGTTGCCTCGATTGAGACGCTTCTCGCCCCAGCTGATCGCCTTTCCAAAAAACACAATAGGGTGAGGGAGCTGTGGAGGATCGCCTAGTAGACGATCGAGTAACCATGCCGGAATTAGGCTCGAGGCAATGAGGAGTAGGGCGGAGAGGTAGGTCATGTTGGGGAGGCTGAGGAGTGATAAGGCTATTTAGAACTCTGCTGTTGATACCAATCTCTGAGCGCATCTACGAGGGCTTGATCGGCCTCTTCGCCTTGGCTCGCCACCCGAATGCAGGCAGAGCCTAGCGCCCCCATGTTGGTAGCATCACGTACTAGAATCCCCCGCTCTCGGGCTAGCCACTCTTTGAGGTCGGCACTGGTTGCGCCCGATACCTCGAAATGAAAAATAAAGAAATGGGTATCTGTGGGTACGATGGATAACCACGGAAAGGCGGATAGTTTGGCTCTTAGCGTGCGGCTACTCTCGAGGAGTTGTGCCTCAATGCCCTCGTATAGGGCTCTGTTTTGGAGTAACCATTTCCCTGCTTCTATGGCTAATGTATTTACAGACCACGGATGGCTGAGCGCTCGGATCCCCTCGAGTGTTGTAGCATTTGAGACAAGATACCCCAGCCGCAGCCCCGGTATGGCAAAACTTTTGGTGAGAGACTGTACGAGTATTACGTTGCCCAAACTAATCGCTTCGCGTGCGCTTAGCACCTCTTGGGGGGAGAATGAAGCGTAGGATTGATCAAAGACAAATACCTGCTCGGGGTGTTTTTGGATGTACTCTACCAGTTCCTTTTTGGGGATGACTTGCCCCGTAGGGTTATTGGGATTCCCACACCAGATAACTTGCGCGCCTTGGGGAGCATCCGGCCATTGGCAAAAGGAGGATAGAGTATGGTGGTAGAGCTGTGCGGCATCTGCGTATTCGCTAAAAGAGGGCGAGAAGATGGCAGAATGCTTGCCCTCTAAGCTGTGGGCAACGAGGTAGATAGCCTCCGTAGCTCCGTTGGTTACCATTACCTCCTCCGGTGCTATGCCAAGCTGCTCTGCAAGGCTAACCTCTAGGCTGCGAGGGGAGGGCTCGGGATAGGAGGTGATGAGGGGCAACTGCTCCGAGAGGTACCGATACAATGCCGTGTGGTCGATGATAGTGGGAACATTACTGCTGAAGTTGTAGCGGATGGCTACCCCCTGGTAGTGATGAAGATCGTCTCCGTGCCCTTCAATCATAGTCTTGCATGATTTGGTAGATGCGCTCTACATCAACGTATTGCCGCACGTGATCGGCTAGTTTGTCGTACTGTTCTTCTTTGTAACTCGCGTAGTCCAGTGCTTTCTCTTGCGTTAGTTTGTGGCTGAATGGGGCGAGTAGGCGATCCACTACTGCCGGATTGTCAAGGATGCCATGGATGTAAGTGCCCCAGCATCGCTCGGAGAGTCGGGTACCCTCCGCACTGCCGTCTGAGAACTGATTGGTAGGCGAGCAACTAGCTCCCTCGAGTAGCGTGGTTTGTCCCATGTGTATTTCGTACCCTCGGCAGAGAGTGGGGTCGCCAAGGTGTGTGAACTCAACTTGACGGGTGACTTTCTCTTGAGTTATGGTGGTTTCTGTGGGGAGCAATCCAAGTCCCGGTAGGTGTTGATAGTCGCTTCCCTCTAGGTTGTCGGGGTCGTGCAGCATTTGCCCCATCATTTGGTACCCTCCGCATATGCCCACAAGGGTGGTGCCTTTGCGGTGAGCTCGTACCAAACACTGCGCCACGCCGTTGTTTCTTAGTTCGGCCAGGTCGCCAAGGGTGTTTTTACTCCCAGGCAGAATGATAATGTCGGCCTTCTCTAGTTCTTTTAGATTGTTGGTGTAGTAGAGATGGATTCGAGGGTCCTGCTCAAGTGTGGAAAAGTCTGTGAAGTTGGAGATATGCCCCGTCCGTACAACGGCTATATTGACTTTTCCTACTTGCGATGTTCGGTTCTTATTGGCAAGGGCTACCGAGTCTTCTTCTTCTATTGTGATGTCTTGGAAGTAGGGGACGACACCCAAAACGGGTACGCCTGTTAGCTCTTCGAGCAGTTTACGCCCTTCGGTGAAGAGGGCCAGATCTCCACGAAATTTATTGATGATAACGCCCTTAATGAGCCGTCTATCTTCGGGCGATTGTAGCATGATGGAGCCGTACACGCTGGCGAACACACCGCCACGGTCGATATCCGCCACGAGCAATACCGCTGCGTGGGCGTGGCGAGCCATGGGCATATTCACAAGGTCGCTATCCTTTAGGTTTAACTCCGATATGCTCCCGGCACCCTCCATTACGATGGGATTGAATCGGCTGCTAAGTCGGTCGAAGGCTCCGTGTACCTCGGCTCGTAGCTCCTCGCGCCCCTCACGTCGGAAGTAGTCGTAAGCATGGGTATTGCCAATCGGTTTTCCGTGGAGTACAACTTGGGAAGTTTGGTCGCTACTCGGTTTTAGGAGCAACGGATTCATATCGGTGTGGCAGGGGATGCCGGCTGCTTCGGCTTGTACGGCTTGCGCTCGGCCTATCTCAAACCCTTCGGGTGTAGCGTAGGAGTTGAGGGCCATATTCTGAGCTTTGAAAGGGGCAGGGTGGTAGCCGTCTTGCTTAAAAATGCGGCAGAGAGCCGTTGCCAAAACACTTTTCCCTACGTCACTACCCGTACCGGCTAGCATAATAGGGCGGAGAGACTGAGGGTGTTTCATACTTCTTTCCCTTTCAGTTTTCGTTTGTAGGCAAAGGCTCGCCAGCGATCTTCTTGGAGCTGTTTTTGCCAAACTTCGTAGCGTGCCATAACAAAGAGGAGGTCGGAGAGTCTGTTGATCAAGACGAGGATTTGTGCGGGCACGGGGTCTATATGGTGGAGGGTGACAAGCCTTCTCTCGGCTCGGCGAGCCACTACTCTTGCTTGGTGTAGGTGGGCAGCAAGGGGAGTCCCCCCAGGGAGGATAAAGTAGCCCTCTCGCTCATTGATCTCGGCATTCATGCGATCCATACACTCCTCTAGGTGCCCAACGAGAGTGGGAGAGAGGCTGTTGGGGTTATGATCTCTAAGGGTAGAGGGGGTGGCAACGAGGCTCATTACGGCCATCAGTTCGAGTTGTATTTCTCGGAGATCCTCTTGCCAAGGATGCTCAGTTTCGAGGAGAGAGCGTACAAGACCAAGGGCGCAGTTTAGTTCGTCTAGGGTGCCGTTGGCTTCAATGCGAGGGTCGTCTTTCGCCACTCGTGCGCCTCCGTGTATGGCAGTTGTGCCTAGGTCTCCGGTTCGTGTGTATACTTTACTCATGCATTCCAGAGGTCAAGGATATTTCGTTCACCCCAGTAGAGGTGCGTGTATCCGGCGATACAGTTTTTTATTCGGTAGAGAGGCGTCTCTACGTCGTTGCCCCGAGCATCTTTTACGCTGGAGGCATAGTTGAAAATCGGTTCGTGGGGCGTGACAATGCTACTATAGTGAAATTCGTGTCCCTGCCACGGCTCCTGCCCTTGGATTGTGAGGGTTCGGTAGCCTAGGTGTAGGCGCATATTTTGCATTGTTGCCTCTTGGGGCAGGATGCCTACCATGGGGTAGCTTTCGCCTTTTTCGTCCGTAATAGAGCGACAGAGATACATCATTCCGCCACACTCGGCAAGTAGCTTCCCTCCTTGGGCTACGTAGTCTCGGATCTCCTCTTGGAGCTGTCGGTTTTGCGCCAATTGGGGCAAAAAGAACTCAGGGTAGCCCCCGGGGATATAGACGAGGTCGCTAAGGGGGAGCGAGGGGTCGGTGAGAGGACTAAAGTAGGAGACGCTACCGAGCTGTTGCAGTTGGTCTAAGTTGGCTTGATAGGTGAAGTTGAAAGCTTCGTCCTTAGCTACGCTGATGCGGAGTGTCCCTTTAGGTGTGTCGGGGGTGAGTGTAGGGGCAGGGGCTTGGGTGGCGCACAGCTCCAGTAGGCGATCTACCTCTACATATTTCTCGAGTGTCTCGGCAATGCGATCGGCATATGCATCGAAGTCGAGTTGGGCATCTAGGGTAAGCCCTAGGTGACGAGAGGGTACCGATAGCTCCTCCATTCGGGGGATGTATCCAAGGCAGGGTACCTTGGCTTCCGACGCCGCTTCTTGTAAAAAAGCATAGTGTCGGGGGCTGGCTACCTTGTTAAAGATAACGCCAATGAGACGGATTTTGGGGTAAAACCGAGAGAAACCAAACAGCGTGGCAGCTACCGAATAGGCGGTGCTTTGTGCATTAACTACCAAGAGGATGGGGAGATCTAATAGCTCAGCAATTCGGGCACTGCTCCCTTCCATTCCCTTATAACCATCGAACAATCCCATTACCCCTTCGGTCACGGAGATATCGGCTTCTTGCGAGTGGCGTGTGTAGAGATTATGCAGATGTTCTCCGCTTGCGAGCCAATTATCCAGGTTGATAGAGACTCGCCCCGAAGCCATTTTGTGGTATTGAGGATCGATGTAGTCGGGGCCACATTTGAAGGGTTGCACTCTATAACCCCTATTGCGAAGAAGGCGCAAAAGCCCTGTGGTGAGGGTGGTTTTCCCTCCTCCCGAAGAGGTGCCTCCGATTAGGAATTGGGCTATCATGGCTTTACGGCTTTTAGAATGGTAATGGGGTTGTGCTCGTCTAGTGTGATGCGTTGCGAGGAGACAATATGCCACTTGCAGCTCTCGGCGCCTTCGTAGAACGCCTCTCGGCTCTCGGGGCTTACGCTGTTGAAGACAATAACGCCTCCCTCAGTGAGATAGCTATCTATACGTTGAATCATGGAGACGAGCTGCCCTCCATGCCCCCCGATAAAAACGGCATCGGGGCGAGGATATTCTGCTAAATCCATCTCCATAAAATCGCCAATGACGGCGGTGATGCCGGGGGTGCCAAAGCGCCGAGTGTTGGTCTCCATGAGGGCGCGTCCTGCCTCTCGTTGCTCAAAAGAGACAATCTCTAGATGGGGAAATTGCAGTTTGGCTTCGATGGAGACGGAGCCTGTGCAGAACCCAACATCCCAGAGCGTTTGATGCGAACGCAGGTCTAGAGCGGCAAGGGAGAGTAGCCGAATGGGCATTTTGGTAATCATCTTGGCTCTGCCGTCGAGGAGGGCAAAGTCGCTCTCGGGTATGCCTAGAGGTCGATGTCGGGGGTGCGTCTGTTTGAGTATAAGACAGTTGGGCATAGAGAACGAGCGTTGGGCTACCTCCTCTATGGAGTACTCCGCCACTCTCTCTAGGGCATTCCCTAGGTTTTCTCCCACAATCATACGATAGTTGTTGTAGCCATAGTCCAGCATTCGTTGGGCAATGGCATTGGGGGTTTTATTCCTATCGGTCAGCACTCCCATGAGGGGCTCCCCTTCTATTAGGGCTTGTTCGAAGCGTTTCAAAGGTCGCCCCGTGAGTGAGAGAGTTCGCATCCCTTCGTAGGGGAGTAGGCTGCGATGGGCGAGTAGTTGTAGCGAATTGAAGGTGGGAAATACCTCAATAATAGCCTCCGGGTCGCGCCTTTGTACCGTGCCGGCAAACCCAAAAAATAGGGGGTCGCCCGAAGCAAAAACAACGATCTCTTGATGCTCTTTGTAGGCATCGAAAACGCCATCTAGAGGTACCGTTATATCAATCCAAGTAGCCCCTAGGGGGAGGAACTTTTCCACCAATTGGTGATGACGAAGTCCTCCGGAGAACACCTTGTTCTCGGCTATTATTTTGAGGACTGCCGAGGTGGGTTCTAATTCGGCGTCGTCGGTAATACCAATGATGTAGTACTTGCGTGCCATACTTTTGTGGGGCTATACGTCTCGCCCGGGATAGAGGGCGGCGGCATCGTCGTAGCAGAGAATGGCGTTGATAAGGGTGGCGGCAAGGTTGCTACCTCCTCGTCTGCCTTCTACGATGATCTTAGGGATATGGGGGAAAGTATGCACTCTATGCTTCGACTCGCAGACGTGTACAAAGCCTACGGGAGCGGCTATAATGCCGGAGGGAGTGGCTTTACCCAGCCGTATTTGTCGGCATAGCTCGATAAGGGCCGTAGGAGCATTACCAAAGGCAAATAGAGCGTTGGGGTCTTCTTCTACGGCTAGGCGAATAGCTTCTTCTGCCCTTGTAGTGCCTCGCGTCTTGGAGAGTTCCACCACACGAGGATCGGTGATATAGCATTTGACCGAGAGCCCAAGTCGCTCCACAGCTCCCTTGCGGATGCCTGCTGCCACCATGGATACATCGGTTACAATAGTCTTGATTTCACCCTTCTTGATGGCTTCGTGCATGCGTGCCACAGCGTTGGGATCTGTATAGAGAATATCCTCCATGGAGAAGTCTGCCGTGGTGTGGATGGCATGGAAGAGAGCCCATCGCCTATCGATAGGCACCTCGGGGTGGCGCATCTCACGCTCTATCGTGCGGAATGATTCCATCATGATTTGCTGCCCCTTGCCCTCAGCTCCTTCGATGCGCTCTCGGTAGTAACCTCGAGGTGTGATGATGGCATCTTGAGTTTGGTAAGACTGAGAGTTGCCGATAAGTACCACGGTAAACATATCAATCTCTTCGGGGTCGAATTGTGCCAACGTGGTGCGTACAACGCGTTCCCCCGGGCGACCTGCTTCTCGCACATACCCTACAGGTGTGGTAGAAGCACGCCGCTCCAAAAAGAGCGCTTTGAGCCGATGGAGCTGCCAATACCGCCCTTCGCTTTTGGGGTTGTAGACTGCAGTTACAAAGTCGGCCTCGGCAGCTGCTATGATGCGTTTCTCTATCTTCTCCCATGGGGTCATGAGGTCGGAGAGGGAGATAATGCAGAGGTCATGCCCAATGGGAGCACCCAAGAGCGAAGCCGCTTTTTGGAAGGCACTGATACCGGGGAGTACCTGGATTTCTATCGCACTATCCCGATCTTTTTTCATCTCGTAGATGAGGGGAGCCATACCGTAGATGCCGGCATCGCCCGAACTGATCACCGTAACGCGCTGCCCCTTCTCTGCCTCTTCGAAGGCAATAGCGGCACGCTCTCTCTCTTTTTTCATCCCGGTGTCGATACAACGAGCCGTGGAGGAGAGCCAGGGTTCAATGAATTGGAAATAGTATTTATAGCCTATTACTACGTCGCTTTGGGCAATGGCTTCGCACACCGCCGGGGTGATGTCTTGAGGGCTGCCGGGGCCTATGCCTGCGACTATGATACTGCCTTTGTTCATAATTAAGGGGAGAGGTTAAGGTTTTGTCTCGGGTCTATTGTCTTTGTATATGAGGTATTGCTGGCGCAACGCTCGGTATTTGCGGAGGTCTTCTTGCCAGCTTTTGCGTATTGCCTCCTCGCTCCATCCCTCTCGGAGTTGCTTGCGGAGTGAGGGAGAGCCTGCGAGAAGGTCGAAAGTGCGCTCGCGGTCAATGAGTTGCTTACCCACCTTTTGGGTGCGCTTCTGCCAATCAATGAGAGGGGCAATACTTAGCCCCCCTTGGGGGAGAGAATCCGTATAATTCGTTCCATAGCAGCGCTGCCCCTTGTACTTTGCGTTGGTGGCGCCCTGCATGGATTTGGGGGTGAAGAGATATTCTCCCAACTCTTTATTAGGATACCCCAGTGCCGTAAAAGGATTGGGGGTGCCCCTGCCTACACTTAGGATGGTGGCTTCGAAAAAGCACAACGAGGGGTAAAGGCGAATGGCTTCGGGCGTCTTGAGATTGGGGCTTGGGGCTACGGGGAGCGTGTAACTATCGCCATGTTGCCAACCCTTGATGGGTATCACACGGAGATCGCACTGTATGCCTCCTGCCAGCCAACGCTCGCCGTTGATCATAAGGGCTAGCTCGCCTACGGTAAGTCCGTGCAGTACGGGGATGGGGTGCATCCCGATAAAAGATTGGCACGAGGGCGTGAGGAGGGGGCCGTCTATGTAGTCGTTGGGGTTGGGGCGGTCGAGTATAACTACTGTGATATGGGCTTCGGCAGCGGCTTCCATTACATAGTGCATGGTGCTGATATAGGTGTAGAAGCGGGTGCCAACGTCTTGTAGGTCGAAGAGAATAAGGTCTAAATCGGCAGTTTGGTTGCGCTTGGGCTTTTTGTTATTGCCGTAGAGAGAAATAATGGGTAAGCCGGTGAGGGCGTCTTTCCCACTTGCCACGGAGGCGCCTGCATTGGCAGTCCCTCGGAATCCGTGCTCGGGAGAGAAAAGGCGACGGACCTCTATATTGAGGGCAAGAAGGCTATCGACAAGGGGGCGTTGGTTTGTGCCGATAACGCCTGTATGGTTACTCACAAGCCCCACTCGCTTGCCACGGAGTAGGGGGAGTAGTTGATCCATCCGTTCCGCTCCCACTTGTATAGAGGAGGGGGGGAGCGTAGGGGCAGCAAAGAGCTTAGGAGCCCCCACCAAGAGGACTCCTAAGACAAAGGGTATAACCCTGAGTAAAAACTTATGGGCTAGGTTGCTCATTTTTTTGCATCGGCTACACGCTTCTGGTCGGCAATGAAGGCGGCCAACCCATTGTCCGTAAGGGGGTGCTTGAGCAATCCCTTGATGGCACCCAAGGGGCAAGTAGCCACATCTGCTCCCACTTCTAGGCATTCGATAACGTGGCGTGTGTGGCGGATACTTGCTGCCAAGACCTCCGTTTCAAAACCATAGTAGCGGAAAACCTCTACGATCTGACGGATAAGCCCTACGCCATCGCCCGAAATATCGTCGATACGTCCCACAAAAGGCGATACATAGGTAGCCCCGGCTTTGGCTGCAAGGAGTGCTTGACCGAGATTGAAGATGAGCGTACAATTGGTGCGAATCCCCTCACGAGAGAACTGGCGAACCGCCTTGATACCCTCTTCGGTAGCGGGCACTTTTACCACGATGTTGGGGTGGAGTGCTGCTAGTTCGCGCCCTTCGCGGAGCATGCCATCGAGGTCGGTGCTCATCACTTCGGCACTGACATCGCCATCTACTATCTCGCAGATTTTTAAGTAGTGTGCCTTGCAGTCTTCTTCGCCGCTGATGCCCTCTTTGGCCATCAAGGAGGGGTTGGTTGTAACGCCATCTAGTACGCCTAAATCGTTTGCTTCTCGGATGCTTGCCAGATTGGCTGTGTCGATAAAAAATTTCATTGTTACTTCCTCACTGTTTATTTGGGTGGTAGATTATTTTTCTTCTTTGTTGAGAGATTCTTCTTGCTCGGGGTACATAAACCACGATGCATACATAGAATAGTTGTGGGCGATGCGTTGGTTTATCTCGGCACTTTGGGTCGGATCCACTTCTTTGATGAAGCGAGCCGGACAACCACCCCAGAGGGTATGGGGCTCAATCTTGGTGCCCTTGAGCACGACCGAACCTGCCGCTACGATAGCTCCTTCGCCCACTTCTACGTGGTCAAGCAGTACCGACCCCATGCCGATAAGAGCGTAGTTGTGTATCGTAGCTCCATGGATGGTTACGTTGTGCCCGATGGAAACGTAGTCTCCCATCTCTATAGTGGAGAGCCCATATAGGGTATGCAGTACCGATCCATCTTGGATATTGACATGGTTGCCAATGCGGATACTATTAACGTCGCCACGCAGTACCGCATTGAACCACACGCTACAATGGTGCCCCATTACAACGTCGCCAATGATGCAGGCCCCCTCGGCAAGGAAACACTCCTCGCCAATTTGGGGGGTAATCCCACGTACAGGGATGATATGCGCTGCCATCGTGGGTTAGAGCTTTTGGGCCTTCTTGCGAAGCCAAGCCGCCTCTTCCGGGGTGAGTAGAGGGCTGATCTCTTGGTATACCTTCTCTTGATAGGCATTGTACCAAGCGATCTCTTCGGCGGTGAGTAGGCTCTTCTCTACAAGACGATTGTCGAGATAGCAGAGGGTAACAGTCTCAAAGCCGAGGAAAGTCCCGAACTCGCTGCGGCAATTCTCCTTGGTGACGATTAGGTTCTCAATACGGATACCCCATTTGCCAGCGCGGTAAAGCCCCGGTTCGTTGCTTGTAAATGTACCCACGGCCATGGGGGTGGGGTTATTGTCTGTACGGATATTCTGAGGCCCTTCGTGTACGTTGAGGGCAATCCCTACGCCGTGCCCTGTGCCGTGTCCGTAGGAGAGCGCTCTATCCCAAAGGGCTTTGCGTGCCAAAATATCAAGCTGATTGCCACGGGTCCCTTCGGGGAATTGTGCCGTAGCAATGGCGATATGACCTTTGAGTACAAGCGTGTAGTCTACTTTGAGATCGGCTTGAGGTTCTGCCTCGCCAAGGGCAATGGTACGGGTAATGTCGGTCGTACCGTCTTTGTATTGAGCTCCGCTATCGAGGAGCAATACGCCTTCGTTGCGGAGGGTGTAGGCACTCTCGGGAGTAGCTCGGTAGTGTACAATGGCGCCGTGATCTTGGTATCCGCAGATGGTGTCGAAGCTATCCCCGATGTACATATCGCTCTGGGCGCGATGCTCGGCAAGGATGCGATCGATCTCCACTTCTGTTGGAGTTTCTCCTCGTTTGAGGGCAGCCTCTAGCCACATAAAGAAGCGTGTGAGGGCCACTCCGTCGCGGTGCATGGAGCGGTGGACGCCTGCCAGCTCGGCCTCGTTCTTATAGGATTTGAGCATGGTTACCACCGATACTCCCTCTATTTGTCGGCAATGGGGAGCGAGAGCGTTGTAGACAGCGTTGGAGATGCGGCTTTTGTCCACATACACCGTAACGCTAGCAGGGAGGGCAGAGAGGTAGCCAAAAATCTCTTGATAGCCCATGACGCGTACCCCTTGAGCTTGTAGTTCGCTTTGGAGGGCGGCATTTACTTTCTCTGCAAAGGTGAAGAGTACCGATTCTTTCTCCCCGATAAAGCCGAAGCCTACGCCTACGGGGTTACACTCTACGTCGCAGTTGCGGATGTTGAATGCCCAGGCAAGTTCGTCTAGGGTAGTCAAGACGGTGGCATTTGCGCCTTTCTTCTTGAGGTGCTCTAGGATGCGTTGTGTGCGAGCTTTGGTCTCTTCGCCCGAGTATTCTACGGGCTGAGGGCGGAACTCGTTCTTGGGGATGGCGGGGCGGTCAGCCCAGATGCCGTCGATAAGATCGTAGTCGCTATTGATCGTGAGTCCAAAAGCGGATAGGGCACGCTCCATTCTCTCTACTTCGGCTTGGCTTACGCAGGTGCCGTCACACCCTACTACCGCACCCTCGGGTAGCTCCGAAGTTAGGAATTCTTCGATGGTAGGTACACCGGATACACCCTCTTTGTATAGCTCAATGGTGCTGCCTTCTAGCTGATCTCCAGCCTGAAGGAAGTAGCGTGAGTCGGTCCATAAACCGGCTTTGTCTAGCGTTACTACTACGCTCCCTGCCGAGCCATTAAAGCCCGAGATCCAGGCGCGGCTTTTCCAGTGCTGAGGGGTGTATTCGCCAAGATGTCCGTCGTTGCTAACAACAAGGTAGGCTTGGATATTCTTTGCACGCATGGCACTCCGGAGTGCTTCGAGGCGTGAGGGAATGTTACTGCTCATAGCGTTTATCGTGTTTAAAGAGTTTGAGATTCAATCTAAGTCGTCTACCTCTCTGTGCTCTTGGCGCAGGAGGTCGGTTACCGTCTTGACGGGGGTAAAGGTGTCGCCGGGGACCTCCACAAAAATCGTGTTCCAGTGGTGCATGGCTCCGTTCCACAGCCCCGGCCGCTCAAGCGCTTGCAGTTGCTTGCCGTTTTGGCTCTTTGTGGTAACAAAGGCTGTGCGTTTATTCACGTAGTCTTGTAGGTGGAAGTGCTGTCCCTTGAAGTCGTAGGGGGAGCAAACAATATCGACGGGATTGAAGTAGCCGCTGGAGGCAAGGATAGAGGCGTCTCGCTCGCTACTTTTGTCGATTTGGGATGCTTCCACGATTTGTAGCGAGGTACTACCATCCGCCTCGCGCACTATATAAGGGCCTCCCCCCGGCTCGCCGTCGTTGCGTACCATGCCGCACACACGTATCGGTCGGTTGAGCTTTTGTTGGATGCGTTCTGCTAGTTCTTTGTCGCCTAAGAGGTCTATTTGGGGGAGCTGGATGCAGAGTACCTTGTGCAAGAAGTCTACCATCTCCTCTAGTTGGGAGTGGTTGCACTTGCCCCTCTCTAGCTGACGAAGATACCCGAAGATGCGTTCTTGCACGGCCAAAAGAACCCCTCCCAAGAGCTTTTTGTAGAGTATCGTATTACTCTTGAGGTGCTCCATGGTAACGTTGTCTATGTTCTTGATAAAGATGACATCGCTCTCCAAGTCTGCTAGATTGTCGATGAGGGCTCCGTGCCCCCCGGGTCGGAATAGTAAATCGCCCTCCTCGGTACGGAAGGGCATCCCCTCCTCGTCGAGGGCGAGTGTGTCGCTACTGCAGCTTTGCGTGCTGAACGAACTCTCGATGATGACGCCGTAGTCGCCCTCAATACGAGGGGTGGCACGCTCGATGTGCTGGCGGAAGAATTCGATATGCTCGGGCGAAACCGTGTAATGAAGACGCACTACACCGTTGCTGTTTTTGGTGTAGAGGGCTCCCTCGGCTAGGTGCTCGGTAGCGGCCGTACGGATGTATTTCCCGGGGTATTTGTGGAAGGGAACAAGTCCTTTGGGTAGGTGTCCGTAATTCAATCCTCGCTCTGTGAGGAGCGACTTTGCCACTAGGTCGTAACGCCCCCCCTCCAGCAGTTTGGCTACGGTACTCCACTCGTTGCGTAGACAGCTCTCGCTAAGTTCGCCAAAGAAAGCGAACTCTTCGATATGCTCGAAGAAGTAATGCTGCTCTTCACTTAGCTCTTCTTTGCTCTTTGCTCCTGCGTCAAGTAACTCGTAGAGGTGCTGAAACATGCGCGTAGCGGCACCCGAAGCCGGTACGAATTTGGTGATTCGGTGTTGGGGATCATAGCGGTAGCGATCCCAGAGATCGAGGTAGTAGGGCATCTCGTCTCGCTTGATGCGCATGATGCCGTACTCTATGCTGCCGCTTCCCTCTAGTTGCAGGTAGTTTCTACCGTCTCGCAAATAGGCAATTTGGGAAGAGGCTTCCTCTTGAGAAATTCCGTGCTCGGCGAGCTGCTCTAGGTCTTTATCCGTGAAGATTGATCCCGTTTCGTCCATTCTGTTTTACTTTGTTTTCCTCAAGTGAGGGGGGAAAGATCCCTATACTTGCCCAAAGTTACGGATTCTTTGTGGCTTACTCACCCCCTCCCTCTATAATGATTGTACGGGGAGGGCGTAGGGCAAACGAGCCGTTGGATTTTACCTGATTCTTTTCTACAAAGATAGGGGATCTTTCGCTATCGGCAGGGGGTATCAAGGGGTGATTATTGGGGATGGACGTCTTGAGAGGAGAGGGGAAGGTGGAGAGCTTTTTCCGAGTCGCTTTTCTCTGCTTGCTCTAGGTGGATTTTCTCTTTAGGGAGGAGGGCTGGAGAGTACAGGGTGAAATATTTTTTGTTCTTGCCCAAAATGTTCTCCCATTTTTGGGTGGAAAACAAAAAAGTTTTGGGCAGAAAGGGGGCAGGGTTTTGCCTGAGAAAAAGTAAGATTCTAGGCAGGGTTTTGTCGCCTCTCCGCTTGACTGGAAAGGTAGGTGCCTTTTAATGGAGGGGTTATTCGGAAACGGGACGGGGGGAGAGGGGGCGAATGGGGTGTGTTATTTCCCTTGCTCGAGATAGGGATTGTACATCATGATGGCGTGGTTTTCGGCAATAAGTTCGGTTCTTTCCTCTTTGGTCGCTTTGTGTCGTACCTTACGCCAAATCTTATTGTGGCGCGTGTAGCCGCCCCACCACTGCTGACGTATGCAAGCGTCTGTCTCAAATACCTCGTACTCCCAAGGGAGAGGAACATCGCACGAGAGGGTACCATGTAGGAATTCCTCATCGAGCCAAAGATGCAGAGAGAAGGTGTGCTCCGTATTGTTACGTACCACGAGGTCTATATAATTATAGGAGAGGGTTGCCCCGCAGGCAAAGGGGATGGTGCGTTGCACATCGGGGAAGACATCGAAGCTGTGCCGCCAGCGTTCTTGTACGGTCAGGGGGCTGTGGAGCGTGATCCAATAGAGTAGATTGCCCAGCTGACATAGGCCTCCGCCTACCCCTCGCTGTACTTTGCCATTGTGTAAAACCATGCCTTCTAGATACCCTTTGCGAGCCGATGGGCGACCCACCAAGCGCCAAATGGAAAAGGTCTCTCCAGGTCGGATGACCACGCCATCTAGTTTGGCAACAGCAAGGCGTAGGTTGGTTATTTTGTTGTATTGCAGCTCCATGTCCACATCTTTGAGCCTACGGAGCAGGGTAGACTGATGCTCAAAGAGGAGGTGCGAAGTCTCAATCCCGGAGCGGACGCGTGCGTAATGCTCGGAGCCGAAGAGCCAGCGAAGTTTTCTTTTGAGGATATAAAACTCTCGGCCTAGGTAGTGCCGCAACTTCCCTCGTTTGATGGGGCTTTCGACTTCTTGGGGTATCATGGGAATTGGTACTAAAAAGGGGGGATACTCTGCCGAGCGAACTCGTCTAGTATTCCCCCCTGCTATTCTTTGGTTTAGCGTGTGGTAATCATTGTTTAGAGCTTGATACCCAATTTTTGGGCAATTGCCTTAGGAAGCGCATTCTTGTGTACTACGATATTCATCGTGCGGCCGGCAGCGTAGTTTTCGCTAACGTACCAAATGCCCTTGTAGGCTCCGGCTTCTCCCCATGAGTTCTTGATCATGAAGAAGGGGCGACCAGCTTGGTTCTTAGCCATACCGTAGATAACCATTCCGTGGTCATCGGTTAGGGTATAGTTGTCGAAGCACTTTTGGCGATATTCTTGAGTAGGATTGATCTCGGGGCAGTTGGGCGTATTGATCTGATTGAGGATCTCTGCACGGCGAGCAGCGGTGCTTAGACCGATCCATCGAGCTTGATCCGAACCGGCAGTTTCGATAGCTTCTACGTCGGCAAGTACACCGATACCATCACGGTTGAAGCCAACTTCGCTCACGTCGGCACCCCAAGCGATGGGATAACCCGTCTGGATAGCGTTACGCATTACCTGCATAAGTTCGTCGATGGGGAGGTTGTAGCTTTCGCTCCAGCGCCAGTTGTCTTCGATTTCGAGACCGAACTTTGTGTAGAAGGGGTGGTGCGTATAGCTTGTAAGAGATACGTAGTCATCTGCATTGATGCCGAGGCTCTTAGCAAAGGTCATGGGCGTGTAGCTCTTGCCTTTGTAGGTGAAGTTCTGAGGAAGTTCTCCCAAGTAACCATCGATCATGGCACCGAAAGCCTTACGCCAGATGGGAGAGAGCTTTTCGTTTGAGTTCTTAACGATAGCATCGAGGTAGCCCTTAGCCGCATCTGCCATTTCGTTGTGAGCATTGCGCTTTGTGCCGTAGTTAAGCCCGGTCATTACCTCTTCGGGTACAGCACCATAGTGCTTGAATACGTAGAGTACATCGTAGAATGAACCACCTTGGCCGAAGTTGAGTTTGCCGTGGAGACGTACGTACTTGTCGGCTTTGTCACGGTAGCTGTGGCTTACCACGAACATGTCGGAGAGGTCGTATTCGGGCTTGCCCATACGGAGGAGTTCGGCTTCGAGGAAGCCAATCGTAGAGTAAGACCAGCACGTTCCTGAGTTCCCCTGATCCTTAATAGAGGTGATGGGGAGTTCTTTTACGACCGTGAATTGGTTGGTTTCTACCTTAGCGTCTTGTGCGTTGAGGCATCCCAACGACAAAAGTCCGGCTAAGAGTGCAATCGAAATCTTTCGCATGATTCTTTTTGTTTTGTACTTATATAATTTCTATTCTGAATATCTTTTTCGCTAGAGAGGGCGCAACTTGAGCGTTTGGATAAACTGATGAAGAGGTGTTTGGGGCTCGGCAGCCAGGGAGCGGAAGATCTCTAGTGGCGTAATGCTTCGTTGGCTGCGCTCCTCTTCTATGGTCTCGATCTGCCGCACTTGTAGCGTGATGTCGCTATTGTGTAGCGCCCCTCGGAGGTAGCCCAAGAGGGAACCCTTGATGCGTTCTACGGCGTTCACTTGCAGCATATTAAACATGATGGCCTCTATCTCTGTGCCGTTGTGGAGCTTGGGTAGTACCTCATTGAAGGCGTTCTTGAGAAAGAGGTTCTTTTGCAAATGTTCCTCTGCATAGGCGTTCCAGGCAATCTGCATTTCGGTCTCTGTAAAGGTCTGTTTCTCTTGAGTGGGAGCCTTTGGGGCAGCTGCAGAAGTCGTAGTGGGAGAAGGAGCTGCCGCGGGACGAGGCGCCGGAGCTACAGGGCGAGGCGCTGCCATGGTAGTGGGTCTTGTCGGCTTGGGCAGGTCAATGGGTTGTGGCGCCTCAGCGGGAGCCTCGGTAGAGCGAGGGGCGGGCGGCGTATTGGGGCGTGCGGGAGCCGGAGCCGTAATGGGTTGCGGTCTGGGAGCGGCAATAGGGCTTGGTGCAGAGGGTGGAGCCGCTACCGGTGTTGGACGTTGATTGGGAGTGTGGCTTGTTGCACCTCCTTCTTGAGCCAGCGAGGTGAGGGAGAGGAGGGTCATTTCTACCAAAAGTCGCTTAGCATTGCTATTGCGATACTCTTTGAGACACTCCATCAGTTTTGCGATCGCTTGGTACAAAAATCCGCGTCCGGAAGCTTGAGCCAATTGATTATATGAGGCCTCTGTCTCTTTGGTTAGGTGCAAAAGAGGCAGCGTCTGTGGGTCGAATGCTAAGAGAAGGTTGCGCAAGAAGTCGGTCAACCCCAAGACAATCGTCCTAGGGTCGAAGCCTCGCATGATGAGTTCGTCTAGGAGAAGGAGGGTCGAGGCATAGTCGTTGTGTACGAGATGCTCCACGAAGCGGAAGTAGTAATCGTCGTCTAGGATGTTGAGGCTCTCTAGGGTGCGACTATAAGAGACTTCGCCATCGGTATAGCTCGCAATTCGGTCGAATACGGAGAGGGCGTCGCGCATCCCCCCATCGGCTTTACGGGCAATTAGCTCTAGAGCCTTTTCCTCTACTTGGATCTCTTCTAGCTGGGCAATATGCCGCAACTGCCCTATGATAACATCGCTAGGGATGGGTTTGAAGTCGAATACTTGGCAGCGAGAGAGGATGGTGGGAAGTATCTTTTGCTTCTCGGTGGTAGCCATGATGAAGACAACATACTCGGGCGGCTCCTCCAGCGTTTTGAGGAAGGCGTTAAACGCTGCCGTCGAGAGCATGTGCACCTCGTCAATGATATAGATTTTGTAACGCCCTACCTGGGGAGGAATGTTTACCTCCTCGATGAGCTGTCGTATGTCGTTGGCCGAGTTGTTGGAGGCTGCGTCCATCTCAAAAACGTTGAACGAACGCTGCTCTGCAAAGGCTCGGCAACTATCACACTCGCCGCACGCCTCGCCGCTGGCAAGGGGTGAGGCGCAATTGATGGCTCTAGCAAAAATACGGGCTGCGGAGGTCTTCCCGACCCCTCTTGGTCCACAAAAAAGATAGGCGTGCGCCGTCTTTTGCTGTAAAATAGCCCTTCGGAGAGTTTCGCTTACAGCCTCTTGACCGAGCAAGCTCTCGAAGGAGTCCGGACGAAATTTCCGGGCTGATACTACAAACTTTTCACTCATAATGATTGCAACGCACTGGGTAGACTCCTAAAGTCTATCTTGCTACAAATGTACGTATTGTTGCGAGAATACCCAACTAATATTACCCCAAGGCGGAGAGGATGGAGGGTAGAAAAGGAATTGCCACGTGCCCTTTCCCGGGGGCTTGTGGGGGTATACCTATATATATGGAGTGGCCATTCTCTCCCACCCTGCGTCCCTAAGAGCCTCGAGAGGGCTCGGCCTGCGCTCCCCTCTTTCCTCTCAAGCATTTGCTCCGGAAAAGCCCCCTCGGCCTAAAGGTGGCGGGAGGAGCCTCCTTCCGATTTAAGAGTAAATGTAAAAAATAGTACGTCTGTATTATATCCACTGTTGCGTGTTGATTATTCATTTATTGTTTGATTTTCTATCATTTTGTTGCCGTTTTGATGTATATTTTGCCTAATTGTGCTGATGGAAAATAATTCGCCTATATTTGCGTCGTGGGTGATTTCAGGAGTGAAAATCTCCCGATATAGTAGGAAGTAATAACCCTTAATTGATAAAGACATATGATTGATTTTAGCAAGTATCCCGCAGAGCCGTTTCGCATCAAGAGCGTAGAACCGGTTGCCATGATCGACCGTGAAGAGAGATTGAGAGTAGTAAAGGAAGCCGGTTACAACACCTTCCTAATCAACTCTAAAGACGTGTATATCGACCTTCTTACCGATAGTGGTACGAACGCAATGAGCGATCGCCAGTGGGGTGGTATCATGGTGGGCGATGAGGCGTATGCCGGTAGTCGTAACTTCCATCGCCTACAAGACACGGTGCGTCGCCTCTTCGGGTTCAAATATATTGTGCCTACCCATCAAGGGCGTGGGGCAGAAAATATTTTGAGTCAGATTGCCATCAAGCCGGGGCAGTACGTACCCGGTAATATGTACTTTACCACCACTCGCTATCACCAAGAGCGCAATGGCGGTGTGTTTGTGGATATAATCCGCGACGAAGCCCACGATGCCACGCTCGACATCCCCTTCAAAGGGAATATCGACCTCAATAAGTTGCAGCGCCTTATTGACGAGAAGGGGGCAGAAAACATTGCCTACGTTTGCCTTGCCGTTACGGTGAATCTCGCCGGCGGTCAGCCCGTCTCCATGGCCAACATGAGGGCAGTGCGTGAGCTGACCAATAAGTATGGTATTAAAGTATTCTACGATGCTACTCGCTGTGTAGAGAACGCCTACTTCATCAAAGAACAGGAAGAGGGGTTTGCCGATAAGACCATTACCGAAATCGTTCTCGAGATGTTTAGCTATGCCGATGGCTGCACGATGAGCGGTAAAAAAGACTGTTTGGTAAACATTGGTGGCTTCCTTTGTATGAATGATGAGCACCTATTCCAAGATGCCAAAGAGATGGTGGTTGTCTATGAAGGTATGCCTTCGTATGGAGGTATGGCAGGTCGCGATATGGAAGCGATGGCCATTGGTTTGGAAGAGTCGATGCAGTACGAGTATATCCGTCATAGAGTGTTGCAAGTACGCTATTTGGGCGATTTGCTCAAAGATGCCGGAGTGCCCATCATTGAGCCGGTAGGGGGGCATGCTGTCTTCCTTGATGCTCGCCGCTTCTGTCCGCATCTCACACAAGAGCAATTCCCAGCCCAGAGTTTGGCCGCAAACCTCTATGTGGAGAGTGGCGTGCGCAGTATGGAGCGTGGTATTGTATCGGCAGGTCGTGATAATAAAACGGGTGAGAATCATACTCCCAAACTAGAGACGGTACGTCTTACCATCCCTCGCCGTGTCTACACCTATAAGCATATGGACGTTGTGGCAGACGGGGTGATTCGCCTCTTTAAGCACAAAGAAACCATTCGAGGATTACGCTTTGTGTATGAGCCTAAGCAGCTCCGCTTCTTTACGGCTCGCTTCGAAGAGATCTAATTCATTGCGTTAGTTTACTTCTTCAGGATTCGATACTAGCCCTCGCCCTTTGTTGTGGAGTAAAATCCCAATAAGGGCGGGGGTATGTCGTTTATTATCTGGGAAAGCCGTAACTTCGCTGAGGAGAAAGGTGGTTCGTTATGTCCTAAGATCTCCCTAGAGGGAGGGCTACGGGCTTCTCTTTCTCGCTGTACCACTAGAGCGTGTTAGAAGTAATGGCAAAAGCATCTGTAGGAGATCGAGTGCGTTTTTTGAATGCCCAAGGAGGTGGCATTGTGCGCCGTATTGAAGGAAAAGTAGCTTGGGTGGAGGGTGACGATGGCTTTGAATTGCCCACCCCGTTGCATGAGTGTGTCGTGGTTAATGAGCGAGACACCTTTGTCCCCGCCTATCGTACTCCCCGAGAGATTCAGGAGGAAAAAGAGGCAAAGCGAGAGCGTCGTGCCGGGTCTTCGCAGGCATCCCAAAAGGTCGTGCCTACCCCTTCTCATACCATATCCCAACATAAAAAAGAGGAACTTCCACCTCCCCAGACCTTCCTCCCGGAGCGACCCGAGGGCGAACAGCTCTCTATTTATATTGCTTGGCTGCCGGAGGATTTTGTTACATTTGGTAATTCTCCGCTTGAGTGCTACCTGATCAATGATAGCAATTACCACGGATATTACACGTTGTCTGCCCAGCAGAGCAATGGCTATTACCGCCTTGTCTCTACAGGGATAATAGAGCGCGATACTAAACTGTTGGTCGATACCATTCCCCTTGCAGAGCTCAATGATCGGGAGTGTTTACACCTTTCTTTCCTTCCCTATAAGCCCCACAAAGCCTATAAGCATAAGGAGCCGGTCTCAATCGATTTCAAGCCCGATGGAGTCAAGTTCTTTAAGCGTCACTGCTACGTAGATAACCCGTTTTTTGATGAAGATGCCCTTGTGCTCCCTCTTGTGGAGCAGGACAAATCGCGTCACGCCACGGTAGCTCCTGCCGATCTCGAAGCCTTGGCGGAGTCGATCAGGCTGCCTAGAGCGCAAAAAGAGGTGGCTCGCCCCCAGCGCGAGGAGAAGCGAAAAGCGCATAAAGAGCCGCTGGTAGTGGATTTGCACGCAGCGGAATTGCTCCCCACGTTGCAGGGTATGTCTCACCACGACATCTTGCAGCATCAGTTGTCGGTTTTTAGGGAAACAATGGATAAGCACCTTAGGAATAAGGGAATGGAAATCATCTTTATTCATGGTAAGGGTGAGGGTATCCTGCGCAAAGCAGTTCTTGATGATTTGCGTAAGCGTTACCCAAAGGCTTCGGCTCAAGATGCCTCGTTCCAAGAGTATGGCTTTGGCGCCACTAAGGTGACAATTCACTAGCATTTAATTATAGTGTAGGGTATGGCTCTAGAGATCGAACGCAAGTTTCTCGTTAAGGATAGGGCTTTTTTGGAGGCCGCAGAGAGGCATGTCTCTATATGCCAGTACTATCTACATCAAGATGAATCGGGGAGTGTGCGCCGTGTTCGCTTCCTAGATGATAAAGTATATCTCACGATCAAAGGACTTTCTTCTCCCGATGGATTGGTGCGAGAAGAGGTGGAACGTGAGATTTCTCTGGAGGAGGGGCACGCTCTCCTTGTAGAGGGGTATGAAGGTAGGGTGTGCAAAACCCGCTACTATATCCCCTATGCCTCTTTTATGTGGGAGGTAGATCTCTTTCACGAGGAGCTCGAAGGGCTTGTTATGGCCGAGGTGGAGCTCCCGAGTAGAGAGGCTCAGCCCTTGCTCCCCTCTTGGGTGGGAGAAGAGGTGACCGGAGATGTTCGTTATTACAATAGTGCGCTGGCGCGAGTGGGGCAGTACCCTTTCCCTGCGGCCGACCAGAGCAAACAACCGTCCAATACTTAAGTAGCATAAACTTATGAACAAACGATTTTTTCTTTCCCTTTTGTTGGCTGTTGCCTGCACTACACTCGCCCACGCCGATGGGGGAATGTGGCTGATGCAGCAAATCAACGGGCAGGTAGCGCGGATGAAATCCCTCGGGATGCAACTCGAAGCTGCCGATATTTATAATCCCAACGGCACCTCGCTCTCCGATGCGGTAGTGTTGTTTGATGGTGGATGTACGGGTGTGTTGGTTTCGGATCAAGGCTTGCTCCTTACCAATCACCACTGCGGCTACGATCAGATACAGCAGCATAGTAGTGTACAGCACAATTACCTCAAGGATGGTTTCTGGAGCTATTCTTTTGCTGAAGAGCTTGTAAACCCCGGACTCGAAGTGGAGATCGTAGACGAGATAACAGATGTAACCGCAGCGGTAAAGAAGGCTCTCGAACGTATCAAGAACCCCACAGGGCTGGAGTTCCTCTCTCCAAGATACCTCTCCTCTCTTGCCCCCGAGATTGTGGGTAAGAAGGCTGCTTCGCGCCCTGGGTATCGCTACGAAATCAAGGCTTTCTATGGCGGCAATCGCTACTATATGTTTACCAAAAAGGTATTCCGCGATGTCCGTTTGGTAGGAGCTCCTCCCAGCTCTATTGGTAAGTTCGGTAGCGACACAGACAACTGGGCTTGGCCTCGCCATTCGGGGGACTTCTCTATCTTCCGTATTTATGCTGATAAGGATGGCAATCCTGTGGACTACTCAAAAGATAACGTCCCCTACCGCCCGAAGCGTTGGGTGAAGGTGAATGCTCAAGGCGTAAATGAGGGGGATTTTGCCCTCATCATGGGCTATCCCGGTACTACTTATAAGTTCTTTACGGCTGACGAAGTGACCGAGTGGAGCGAGATTGATAATAATATTCGCATAGAAATGCGAGGCATCCTCCAAGATGTGATGCTACGTGAGATGCTTGCCGATCCCAAGATTAATATCATGTATGCGGCTAAATATGCCTCTAGTCAGAATGGCTACAAGAGGGCACAAGGGGCTAACTGGGCTATCCGTCGCCGCTCTCTTCGTGAGATCAAGTTGGCTCAGCAACAAGAGGTGCTGGCTTGGGCAAAGCAAAAGGGTATTGCCACAACCGAAGAGGCCGTTCGGGCTATCAGCAAAGCGATAGCAGGGCGTCAGGATCTTCGGATGCGTCAGCGTTATCTCCTAGAGGGGGTTATAATGGGTATTGAGATGAGTAATGCGCCTATCGCCGATGTTGATATCGCACAGCATTGGAACGACCCTGCAAGGCGAGAAGCCAGCTTGCAATCGATTCGCAAGCAGTTCGAAGCCTTCTTTAATAAGGACTATAGCCCCGAAGTGGATAAGGCTTTGGCCATTGCTCTTCTAACTCGCTATGCCGAGCGCATTCCTGCTGAGAAGCAACCCCTTGCTGTCCGAGAAGGTATTGCTGAGTGCAGATCTGCCAAAGCCTATGTAGAGATGATTTTTGATAAATCTATCTATGCCTCTCGTGAGCGTTTCGAAGAGTTTATGAAGAACCCCGATCGAGATCGTCTCTTGCGCGATCCGATGAGTTGTTTTGCTGCATCTGTATCTTATGAGTATAAGAAACTGGCTAACGAAGTGGCTGCCTTTGATGCTCCGCTCGCTGCTGCGCAACGCGCCTATGTGGCCTCCGTGCTTGATATGAAGGGGCAACCCAATTTGGCTCCTGATGCCAACCTAACCCTCCGCTTTACTTATGGTGTAGTCAAGGGTTATCAACCACGTGATGTGGTGACCTATGGCGCCAAGAGTACACTAGAGGGGGTAATGGAAAAGGAGGATCCCAATAACTGGGAATACGTGGTAGATCCTAAGCTAAAGGCTCTCTACGAAGCTAAGGATTATGGCCGTTATGCCAATGCCGATGGCTCGATGCCGGTGAACTTCTGTGCCACAACTCACACAACGGGCGGTAACTCAGGTAGCCCCGTGATGAATGCTCGTGGAGAACTTATCGGGCTCAACTTCGACCGCAACTGGGAGGGCGTAGGTGGTGATATAGAATATCTCCCCAACTACCAAAGGAGTATCATCTTGGACATCCGTTACCTGCTCTTTGTTATAGATAAGTTTGCAGGTTGCCAGCGTCTGATTGATGAGATCCAACCGCAGTTCTAACCCAATATTGTTTTAAGTCAAAATAGAAGAGATGGTATTCCCTTTGCTGTAGAGCGTGGGCTGCCATCTCTTTTTCGTAAGTTATGGAGAATGAATTTCTGAAATTAGAGGAAGACATTGTGCGTATGCTTCGCACAGTCTACGACCCCGAGATACCCGTAAATGTTTACGACTTGGGGCTTATATATAATGTGGATATAAAGGAGGATGGGCTAGTAACCATAACGATGACCCTCACGGCTCCCAATTGCCCTGCGGCCGATTTCATTTTGGAAGATGTGCGCCTAAAGGCTGAGAGCGTGAAGGGAGTCTCTCGCTGCGACATCGAATTGACTTTCGAGCCGGAGTGGAATCGGGATATGATGAGCGAAGAGGCAAAATTGGAACTCGGCTTCCTCTAGGATAATTCTTACCTAAAAGTTGTCTCCTTTTCTGCCCAAAAATTTTTCCCTTTCTGCCTGATTTTTCTTGGAGTCTTGCCCTAGATTTTTTTACTTTCCACCCTGTATCGCTAGAAATTCTAGCCTTCTCGTAAAAATAGAATCGATACTCTGTGATTTACTTTACAAGCGATGCGCACTTAGGTTCGCACTATCACCCTGATGCTTCGGCTGTGGAGCGTAGGTTAGTGGCTTGGTTGGATGCAATAGCATCTGATGCCGAGGCCATCTACTTTTTGGGAGATATGTTCGATTATTGGTTTGAGTACCGTTATGTGGTACCCAAGGGCTATGTGCGTTTCCTGGGTAAGGTGGCCGAGTTGGCAGACAAAGGGGTAGAGATTTATTTCTTCCAAGGAAATCATGATGTGTGGATGCGCGATTACTTCGAAAAGGAGTTGGGCGCACACGTTGTAGATCATGCCATGGAGGTGCAGTTGGGCGGAGCTACTTTTCGTCTTTCACATGGGGATGAGGAGTATCGAAGGGAGCGTTGGATTAATGATACGATGTACAGGCTTTTCCGTGCAAAGTGGGCACAACGGCTTTACGCTGCCGTGCATCCGCGTTGGACGGTAGGGCTGGCTCTCGGGCTTAGCGAGCGGAGTAGGCGAAAGGGGCTGCAGAAGCAGTCTGCCACTTATGGGGGCGATAATCCCTATTTTCACCTTGAGGATGAATGGTTGGTGCGTTGGGTTAAGGCACGTCGTGAGCAGTTCGCCCACGTGCAATACTTCCTCTTTGGGCATCGTCACCTGCTGGTGGATCTAATGCTGGGAGAGGGGCAGCGGCTCCTTATCTTGGGGGATTGGCTTCGCTATAATAGCTATGCGGTATGGGATGGTCGGGAGCTTTCTCTCGAAACATTTGAGCCATCCGACCTCCCATTGAATAGCTGATTCTTTAGGGGACTCCCGGCTGCTGTTTTGGTCGGAATCGGTTGCTATATAGTGATAAATTACTATATTTGTCCCCGGTATATAGCGCAGGGTGTAGTGTGTTTCTCGTGGAGAATGCAAGTGAATTATGCCAATGTGCCGATAATGAAATGGTTAGCACTGAGTGTCGCCTTCTGCGAGGAGAGCCTCTCATCTCCCGCCCCGGGTGATCGTTGGTGCCCCTGAAAAGGGATCCATACTATGTGAGGATTACACCTTAGCCGCAAAAAAAGTGAGATAAAACAGCTGCTAGGAGAGGAAAGTAAAGGGAAAAGAAGAAATAGAATGCGCTAGAGAGCGGCAAGAATGATCAGACAATCGCCCCACTTTGTGTAGCGGTTGCCTTTTTTCGCTCCGAAGATACTCGCATTCACTCTGTGGCCTAGGGTGTAGACCCATCCACATCTGCTCTTCCCCTTTTTTTGATTTTAGAGAAATATAAAAGAAACAGATAATCAAATTAGTAACAAGGAAAAAGAAATGTCTATGAAAAGATTGGCACTATTCTTCCTTACCCTGATGATGGGGTTGGGTTGGGCTGTAGCCCAGAATAGAACAGTGACAGGTACCGTTACTTCGGCAGAAGACAACGAGCCTATCCCTGGCGCAAACATTGTAGTCGTAGGGCATACCAACATCGGTACTACGACCAACCTAGAAGGGAAGTTCCAGATTTCCGTTCCCAGCAATGCAAAGCAACTTCAGATCTCATTCGTGGGGATGAAGACGCAAGTTTTGGATGTAAAGAACGTGATGAATGTGGTACTCGCTTCGGACACAGAAGTGATGGAAACCGTTGTGGTTGTAGGTTATGGTTCCGGCCAGAAGCTTAGCACCGTATCGGGTTCTGTAGCTCGTGTATCTAGCGAAAAACTAGAGAACAAACCCGTTGCTAACGTAATGGACGGTCTCCAAGGTCAGGTTGCAGGTATGCAAGTACAGACCACCAGTGGGGATCCTAACGCTGCTGCTTCGGTGCAAATCCACGGTAATGCTTCTCTTGGAGCAGGGGGTTCACCTCTTTATATTATAGATGGTGTACAAACATCTGCTAGCGTGGTTATGGCCATGAACCCCAGCGACTTTGAGTCTATTACCGTACTTAAGGACGCTTCTTCTACCTCAATCTATGGTGCTCGTGCTGCCAATGGGGTTATCGTAATTACTACCAAGCGTGGTAAGCTCAACGAAGATGGTCGCATCTCTCTCAACGCTATGTATGGTATCTCTACCCTCATTAGCGATCGTCCTATGCGTCAGATGATGACCGGTCAAGAACTTATCGACTACGAACTCCGTCACTATGAGACTAAGGCGGATCGTAAGAAGTTCTTGGATGGTTTCCAAGGTACAGCATTCGACGGTACTATAGAACAAGATGCAAACGGTGACTACGTTGCAACTGTAGCTCGTGACTACGACTGGCTCTCTTTCTTCCTCGGAAAGAAGGCTCCTACGTTCCAAGCCGACATGTCTATCTCTGGTGGTACTGACAACGTTTCGTACTACATCTCCGGGGGGTACTTCTCTCAAGAAGGTATCTCTAACTCAATCTCTAGATATAACAAGATTAACCTCCGTAGCAACATCGATGCTCGTGTAAAATCTTGGCTCCGCGTTGGGGTTAATATTTCTGGAGGTCTTATCCAACAAGTATCTGCAGATGCTTTCAATAGTGCTTATGTTGATGGTGGTACGTTTGGTGCACTCACCATTCCTCGCTACTATAGCCCTTACACTCGTGATGCTGATGGTAACCTCACTACAACAAAAGCAGACTACCTTACTTTCCACCGTCTCTATCCTGCGATCACAGACGCTATCCTCTACAACCCCGAATACAAGGCTAAGTTTGTAAAGGAAGGTTCTAATAGCTACCGTTTTGGTACTTCTGCATACGCACAGCTTCGCCCCGTTGATGGTCTTATCCTCAAGAGCCAAGCCGGTATAGATATGGTCTTCAGCCGTGACGAATTGCTCATGTATCCTAAGCACCCCGAAGCGAGTGGTTATGGTATCAATAGACAGTCTTATGATGGTTCTTATGCTATTACCTGGACCAACACGGGTGAGTACAAGTGGAAGATGGATGATAACAACAACTTCACATTCCTCCTCGGTCAAGAATTTGTAGATAGCAAGAGCGAAGGTTTCTCTGCACGTGCTAGAGGTCTAACGAATGAGAAGTTTATGATGTTGAGCCACGGTATGAAGGGTAACTACCTAAGTCTCCCCAGCCAGTACCGCACAGCTTACGCTTACTTCTCTCTCTTCGGTCGTGTAAACTACCTCTTCAAGGATTATTTGGCGTTCGACGTTACACTCCGTAACGACCGCTCCTCTCGCTTCGGTTCTAAGCACCAAGCTGCTACCTTCTTCTCTGTTGGTGGTATGTATGACTTCCTCCGTTCAGGTCTAGTTTCTGATAAGGGTATTGTAAGCTCTCTCCGCCTCAAGGCCAACTATGGTACACAAGGTAACTCTTCAATCCCCCTCTATGCATCATATGCTCGCACTGGTACAATCAACTATACAGACGAACTCGCATTCGGTGTCACCTCTATTGGTAACGACAACCTCGCTTGGGAACGTCAGGGTATGTTGAGCGTGGGTGTTGACTATGGTATGTGGAATGACGCTCTTACTGTAGACCTCTCTTTCTATAACAGAAAGACTACCGACATGTTGATGAATGTACCTCTTCCTTACTCTACAGGTTATTCATCTCGTTGGGAAAACGTGGGCGCAATGACCAACCGTGGGGTTGACCTTACACTTAACTACAACTTCCTCCAAACTAAGGATTGGGACGCTTTCGTTTCTGCAACCCTCAACTACAACCAAGAACGTATCGATAAGCTCTTTAGCGAAAAGACCAACAAAGACGGTTACCACGTAGGTGAAATTCACTACGCAGTAGGCAAGCCTATGGTATTCTACCAAGCTTCATTTGCTGGTTTTGACTCTGCTACCGGTAAGCAATTGTGGTACAAACTTGATGGCAACGGCAACGTAACCAAAGAAACTACAGATGAGTATAGCGATGCCTTGAAGCACCGTATCGAAAAGGCTGTGCTTAGCGCTCCCTTCTCTGGTGGTCTTCAGATGGGTGTAACTTGGAAGAAGCAACTCTCTCTTACTATGGACTGGACCTTCCTCACCGGTGTTTATTCTATGAACAACGACCGTTACTTCCTCGAAAACAACGTGAGTGGTGGTTTCACGATGCTTAACCGTTCTAAGAAGCTTCTTAACGAGTGGACTAGCGATCTAACACCCGAAGAAAAGGCTAAGGTTACAGCTTCTAAGTTCGACGAACAAATGGTAATCGATGATCGTTTGTTGGAAAACGCTTCTTTCCTCCGACTCAAAAACATCCAATTGGCTTATACATTCCCCAAGAGCGTATTTGGCTCTCAAAAGATTATCACCGGAGCTAAGGTTTATGTTTCGGCTCGTAACCTCTTGACCATTACGTCTAAGGAATACAACGGTTTCGACCCTGAAACAAGTGCCGGTGGCCTTACGCTGAATAGATTCCCTAATACGCGCCAATTCGTTGGTGGTATCCAACTAATGTTCTAATAAAAGACCTATAATTCGTAATTAGACAGATGAAAAAAATAGCATTTTTCCTCAGCGCTATCCTCGCGTTCGCTACGATCTTTACATCGTGCAACGTAACGCGCTTGCCCGAAGGAACTCCTTTGCAGGAGCCTTTCCAGGACATCAAGATGGCAAAGCAGAACCGAGATGCCGTCTATGCGTTGCTTATTGGGGTGGAATCTCCCGACAATCTGAACACTGCAGATGTACAGACGGACCTTTACCACCTTACGTATCTTGATAACAACTCTCTCAAGGGTCTTTATACCTGGCAGGAGCAGTCTGTACTCGATCATGGTGATATTAATTCTTACTATGCAGCTTACTACCAAACCCTGATGCAGGCTAACTACTTCATCATGCGTGCGGAAGAACTTATTGCTAGCGCTGAGTATCAAACTACAGACGAAGAGAAGACTCTCCTCAAGCAGTACATCGGAGAAATCAAGATCATGCGTGCTCTTGCACACTGGCGTTTGATCCAACGTTTCTCTAAGCCTTGGGATGGTACTACTGATAACGATGAGCAATCAGGTATTATCTTGATGACTCAGTATGACCCCCTCAAGGGTGCTAAGTCTAAGAAGGCTACCCGTGCCGAAGTTTATCAATCCATGATTGAAGACCTCGACTACGCTATTGCAAACATCCCCGCTGATGCTAATATGGATGTAAAGCCTGCTATCTATCTCACTCGCGACTTCGCTTATGCTGTAAAGGCTCGTGTATGCCTTACAAAGCATGACTGGCAGGGGGCTGTAGATGCTTGTGATGCATTCATCAATAAGTATGCTATCAATGTTGATGGTGATGCTCCTTCTAAGACGAAGTCTCTCACCTCTATCTGGCAGACCGAAGATAGCCCCGAAATCCTTGTTCGTCTCCGTGCTACGGCTCAAGATGGCTTTGTTACAAGTTCTCTTCTTTCTGCTAGTCACAGAGAAGGTTACAAGAATAATAAAGACTATAAGGATAAGACCAGAGCTTGGTTTATCTACTACATGCCTTCTCTCGTATTGGAAAAGTGGGTCGTTGACCTCTATTCTGCAAACGATATCCGTAAGAAAGTATATGTTGATACAAAGGGATTCTATCGTGATGATCTTGGCGCAGAGTTCAATACTCTTACGAAGTACATCGGTAATCCTTCTCTTAATACTGATGCGAAAGTTCTTCAGTTCAAGTTTGGTGTTCACCTCTTCAACGTAGCCGAAGCATACCTTATCAAGGCTGAAGCTCTTGCTGAACTTGGTAGAACTGCAGACGCTGCCGAAACTATCGTTAAGCTCGAAAAGTCTCGTCTCACCTCCGGATATCCCGATCCTCTAGACTTTGGTACAAAGGATGAAGTGATCAAAGAAATCCGCAATGAGCGTGTACGCGAGCTTGTAGGTGAAGGATTCCGTACCAACGACCTTGTACGTTGGGGAATGGGCTTCAAGCGTGGCGAACCTCAAGTTGGTGGTCTTACCGCTGCCGGACAGATCTTCGGTACATCAAGCGCTGTACAAGAAGTGGGTCGCAACCTCGAAAAGCAAGCTGGTGATAAGATGTTCATTTGGGAATTCCCTCTCCGCGACCGCGAGAACAATGAGAATCTCCAGAACTTCCGTAACTGGCGTTAAGATACTCTCTCAGAGGAGTTGAAAAAGCCTCCGACACCCTGCTAGGGAACGGATTTTAGCTCCTCTCCGAGGTCCTGTAAAAGGCTCTCCCTCTCTTTCGTAGAGAGGGGGAGTTTTTGCTTTATAGAGCTAAGGTGTTGGAGCCTCTAGAGAGAATCTTTATCGTAATAGAGGAAAAATGGGAGAGAATTGGGAGAGTGTGGGGAGTGTAAATACAGAAGGGAAAGGATGTTTTTTTGTTGTATCTTTGCCTAAGTTATGCAGAAGAGATACTTCGTTCACCCTATACTTGTGGGCCTACTCGCCGTTGTTTGGATGGCGCTCCCTCATTCGTCGCTTCGGGCGCAGTCTTTGGAGGAGCTGGTCGCAGCTTTGCCCGAGGGTACAATCCCCTTTTTGGATCTCGAGGCTCGCGATTCTCTACTAAAGGCCAAGCCCAGGCAGGAGGTGGAGGCACAGGGTTTGGGATCCCTTTTCGTGCTCAAGGTGGAGGAGCGCACCAAGCGTTTTCTCTCTTTCGGTACGGGAGCACTCTCTTTTGAGATGGTTGCCTTGCCTCATAGAGGTGGAGATATTCTATGTTACATTACGACTATAAAGGAGCCATTTACCTACTCAAGCATTTCCTTTTTTAATAAGCGAGGCGAAGTACTTTCGCCCGAGAGTCTGCTGTCGGATTGCCCCATAACCAATTTGCTCCTGCCCGAAGCTAGTGACCAAGATCGGGCGAATGTTTTTTCGCTAGCACGCTATATTACCTACTCTTCTAGGGAAGAGGTTTTGACCGTGTCGCTCGTGCCGGAGAGTGCCTCTACGGAAGAAGAAAAAGCACATTGGCGAGCCTTGCTGCGTCCGGATCCCCTTCGCCTAAAGTGGAAGCGTAAGTCTTTTCAACTTCAATAACTCGGATTTCGTTGGGATAGATAGCCCATTAGTTTTATATGCAAGCCCTCACGTCTAAGCAAAAGAAACTCCTTATTGTAGCAGCTTTTGTCGCTGTTGTTTTTCTCTTGGGGTTGTTATTCTTCTCGCTTCTCTCTAGGGAACGTCACCATTTGGAACAAGAGAAAAAAGAACTTGTGGCGATGGAGCGTTCCAAAATGCAGGAGGAGCTCTCAGCTCTTCAGGAGGAATTTGGGATTCAAGCGCAGAAGATTCGAGGTGCTTCCGGCTACGGGGAGAATCGTTTGCACATAGCTTCCGACTCTATTCTCGATCAATTGAGTGAGGCTCAAGCCAAGGTCGATAGGCTTACGGCAGAGCTGCGTGCGGTAAAAGACAACGATGCCAAGCGCATCAATGAGCTGTCGCAGGAGATTACGTCGCTTCGCAAGGTTTTACGTTCCTATGTGGCGCAGATCGATTCTCTTCAGCGAATCAATACGGAGCTACGGGCAGAAAATCAGAAAATGAGCGACCATATAGAGGCTACTGAGGCAGAGACGCGCAAATTGGCAGGGGAGAAAAGTTCTCTCACGGCCCAAGTGGCTCGTGCCGCTCGGCTCGATGCTCAAGGGCTTCGGACTGCCTCTCTTGATAAGCGGGGACGTGCCACCCAACGTATTGATAAGATCCGAACGATAAAGGTTGAGGGGACTATTGCTCGCAATGTTACGGCACAGCCGGGTCGCAGAGTCCTCTATTTGCGCATCCTGAATCCTAACGATCAACCTCTTGCGGGGGATGGGGTGGCTTTCTCTTACGAGGGGAGCACGTTGCACTCTACGGCCTCCAAAGAGATAGAATACGGAGGGGAAGACCTGCCCTTTGTACTCTACTGGAATGTGGCGGAGACCCTGCTTGTAGGCACTTATCGTGTGGAGTTGTTTGCCGATGGATCGCTAATCGGACGCACCTCTTTCTCCCTTCGCGATTAGTCTTAGGCTCCAGGGCGAGAATGCCTGTCACCGAGGGCTCCCTTCGGAGTAATCCATACATCTTGATTTATCCTATACCCTCTCAGCAAAAAAAAAGGTACTTTTGTACGCTAAGACAGCAGTGTATGCCAACGCAGTATGAGTACAGAGCACTTTGTGTGGAGTAATAGGATAACTGCCTTTTTGCTACTCTTCTTCCTAATCTTGGGGGGAGGGTGTACGATGCGTCGTCCTTCCGTTTTTACTACGCCGGTTGTCTTACCCTCTGATACTCTGAGAGAAACGCCTGCTTCTCTACCCGATACAACCCTCACTTCTGAGCCTCCCTTGTCGGATCTGGCAAGTCTGAAAAGCGAAGCTCCGGCACTCGGATTAGACTCATTTCCCCCGGATTCTCTCGGGCGCCCCACGGCATTAGCCGATTCCCTCCCCACTACGACCCGCCCAGATAGTTTGGCTGCAGAAACGGACGAGCCGGATTCTCTTTTTTCCTCTCCCGAGGGGCAAGAAAAACCCATCGTACTAGAGAGTGTGATCGAATTCGCTGCAGAAGACTCCATTGTGATGCTAGGGCAAAACCGGGTTTACTTCTTTGGTAAGGGCAAGGTGGACTATCAGTCGATGAACATACAGTCCAACTTCATGCATATCAATACGGATAGCTCGGAGGTGTATGCGCAGTATGTTTTAGACCACGAGGGGCATCCTACGGCTTATCCCACCTTTACGGATGGGAAGCAAACGTTTGAGAGCGAGACCATGCGCTACAACTTCCGCACGGAGAAGGGCTACATCACGGGTATCCTCACCCAGCAGGGAGAGGGATTTTTGATGAGTGATGAGGCAAAGCGTATGCCCGACAATACCATGTATATACAAGGCGGGCGTTACACTACGTGCGACAATCACCTCAACCCTCACTTCTATCTCCAACTCACCAGAGCCAAGGTCGTACCCGACAAAAACATAGTAGCGGGCCCTGCTTATATGGTGATGGGGGGCGTTCCTCTCTATCTTATTGGGTTGCCTTTTGGCTTTTTCCCTTTCAATGAGCAGCGCACCTCGGGGCTTATCATGCCCTCCTATGGAGAGGAAGCCGATCGAGGGTTCTACTTGCGTGGCTTGGGATTGTACTACGCTATCAACGACTATGTGGATCTGACGGCACGTGCCGATCTCTATACCAAAGGCTCTTGGGGGCTCTCGCTTGAGTCTAACTACCGGAGGCGTTATAAGTATTCGGGGCATGTTACTGCAGGCTATGTCTCCACGTCTCGGGGGGATAAGCAGATCCCGGGCGACTATTCCAAAACCAAGGATTTTACGTTCAATTGGTCGCATACGCAGGATCCAAAGGTAGACCCCTTGCGCACCTTCTCGGCGAGTGTCAACTTCTCTACGAGTAGCTACAACCACAATTCGTTAGAGACAATGTACGACCCCGATCGTAGGGCCGAGAATACAAAAGGATCTAGTGTGAGCTATTCTCGCCGCTTTACGAGCATCCCTCTCTCTCTAACGGCCGCACTCAATATCGACCAGCGGTCGCGAGACTCCACCCTGTCGGTGTCGCTGCCTAACCTTTCGATTTCGCTCAGTACTATTTACCCATTTAAGAGGAAAAAGCGAGTGGGGAAGGAGCTGTGGTATGAGAAAATCTCGATGAGCTATTCGGGTTCCTTCCGCAATAGCATCACTACCAAAGAGAATCTTATCTTACAGAGTAGCCTAGTGCGTGATTGGCGCAATGGGATGCAGCATAGTATCCCTATCTCTGCCTCCTTCACCCTATTCGACTATATTCGCATCACCCCCTCGCTAAACTACAATGCCAGGTGGTACACGAGCCGTACTACGATGCGCTATGATAGCACTAAAGAACGCCTCGTGGATGCCGATACAACCTATGGGTTCTATCATGTCAATGACTTCAGTCTCTCGCTCTCTGCCTCCACTACGCTATACGGATTCTATAAGCCGTGGAAGATCTTTGGAGACAAAGTGCAGATGATTCGCCACCGCATTACCCCCTCTGTGTCGTTGGGGTATAGTCCCGATTTTGGTGATCCATTTTGGGGTTACTACCGCACTGTGCAGTATACAACCCCCGATGGGCAGTTGCACGAAGAGCCTTATAGCCTCTATCGCAATGGTATCTTTGGGGCACCTAGCCGTGGTAAGTCCGGGGCCATTTCGTTTAGTTTCTCCAACAACTTGGAGATGAAGATCCGTGCGCCTCAGAGCGATACTACGGACAACGAAGAGGCCTTCAAGAAGATTAGTTTGATCGACCAACTCGATTGGAGAGCAAGCTACAACATGATGGCAGACTCCATGCGTTGGAGCAATATCTCCGCTTCTATTTCCTTCCGTTTCTCGTCTCGTTTTTCGCTGCGTCTGAGCGGGGATTTTGATACGTACCTCTACGATTATCAGCTCGATGCCAACGGCAACCCCAGACCCTATCGGGTGAATAAACTTCGTGTGCTCAATGGAAAGGGCCTTGGCCGATTGATTGGCACCGGTACCGGCTTCAGCTATCAGTTCAATAACCAGAGCTGGGGTAAATTGGTCGACTGGTACCGAAAAACCTTTAAGAAAAAGGCGAGTGAGGTCACAGAAGATCAGATGGCGGACAATACTTCTGCTCCGCAAGATGATGATATCCCCTCGCAGGGCGATCCTATGAGCCTTGATGGGGCGGCGGGTGTTGTGTCGCGCCAGCGATCGTCTCAAGATATCCTGGGAGCGCATGATGCCGATGGCTATGTGTCGTGGAATTTCCCTTGGAACTTCTCCTTTAACTATAGCATGAACTTGGGGTATGATTATGCAAAGTTTGATACGGAGAGCCGGGAATATCGCTATAAACTGACCCACAACCTCAGTTTCCGTGGCGATTTTAAGCCCACAAAGAACTGGTCGTTTATGTTCGATGCCAACTACAACTTCGACCTCAAACGCATTACCAATATGACTCTTTCTATCGCACGAGATCTCCATTGTTGGCAGCTCTCGGCGAGCATCATCCCCATTGGCCCCTACAAGAGCTATACGGTTACTATTGGCGTCAAGTCACAACTTCTCAAAGATATCAAGTATCAGCAAGCCAATCTCACCACGGGCAACAGTGTCTCTTGGTACTGATCTCCCGTCTATTTTATCCGCTACACTATGAACGTTTACGAATACCTCAAGCAGAGAGTCCCACCGGTTACCCTCAATCTTATCCTGATCAATTTGCTGATTTGGTTGGCGCAGATCGTTTTTCTTCGCCTTGGGTTTGACCTCTCTCAGGTGCTGGGGCTCAAGTACTATGCGGCGAGCTCCTTCTATCCCTTCCAGCTTTTTACTTATGCCTTTTTGCACGATACGAGTAGTTTTTCTCACATCTTCTTCAATATGTTCTCGCTCTTCATGTTTGGAGGAGCCGTAGAGCAGCGGATGGGGGCGTGGCGATACCTATTCTTCTATGTCACTTGTGCGCTTGTGGCCGGGCTTTCTCAAGAGATCTTCTGGTTTACGGAGTTGCACGAGGTAGCCTCCTCAGGGGCAGAGATGATTAACCTTAACGGCGTACAGACGCTTCCCCTACAGAGTTTCCTAAACCTCTTTGTAACCGTTGGGGCCTCGGGAGCAGTCTTTGGCTTGCTCCTTGCTTTTGGGATGCTTTTCCCAAATGTTCCCATGTATATTTTCTTTATTCCTATTCCCATCAAGGCAAAGTATGTGGTGATTGGTTACGGCCTTGTGGAGCTTTTCTTGGGTATCTCCAGCTATGGCGATGGCGTTGCGCATTATGCCCACTTGGGCGGCATGCTAGGCGGTCTCGTGCTCTTGCTCATTTGGAGAAAGAAAGGAGTGGTACGATGAGTCGCCCGGGGCATGTCACCTCTTTGCGTGCATTTTGGCAGCAATCCTCGCCGGTCCTTCGTCTTATTAGCATAACGGTAGGTTGGACGCTGCTCCTTTGGCTTCTCAAAGTGGTGCTCCAGCTCTCGTCCGTCCCCTCTTCGTGGATCGATGTACAGCTTGCACTCCCGGGGAGTCTCTACACCCTCGGCTCCAGACCTTGGACGCTTTTTACCTACATGTGGTACCACAACGACCTCGGTCATCTTGTGGTAAATATGCTCCTTCTGTACATCTTTGGGCGCCTTTTCTTGACCTACCTTACACCCCGACAGTTCTATATTGTCTATGTCTTGGGAGGCGTCTTGGGGGGATTCCTTTACCCGCTGCTTTTTTCCGTTCTCGATGCGATGGGGATTTTTTATATCCATCTGCCCCTCTATGGTTCCTCGGCCGCAATTCTTTCTTTGATTGTTTCGATTGGAGGCTACTGTCCGAAAGAGAAAATCAGATTCCTCTGGATCGGCTCCCTCTCACTATACGTTGTGGCTCTTATTTTCGTTATAACCTCGTTGCTGTTCAACCTGAATAGGAATGTGGGCGGCTCTATTGCCCATATTGGCGGGGCCATTTGGGGGTTGGTTTTTGCACGATCTCTAAGGAGTGGAGTAGATATAACACGTCCGATAGCTCGCTTGTGTGATCGGATAGCATCGCTTCTAAAGGGGCGAAAAACAACCTCCCGGGCGGCTGCCTCTCGGCGGTATCGCCGGGACAATACCTCTTCCTCTTCATCCTCTTTTGAGGGGAGAGCTACTGCTTCTGCCCCCTCTTCGGCAGCCGACTCTTCGCCTAAGGCTTCGGATGGCCCCACCCTAGAGGAGGTGCTAGATAAGGTAAAACGCTCAGGCTATAGCGCCCTCTCCGACGAGGAGCGAAGCCTACTTTTCGATAGGTCTTCTCGGCAAGACGCCCCAAAAGTCTAATTATTTTGCTAGCTTTGTACTACCTCCAGACAAACTCCGGAAGAGGGCTTTACTAGGATGTAAGGCACAAGACTACATGACGCAACGATCCGACATCACACCTCAAGAGCAGACGGCTCGCCACTCTCTCAAGCAGCTTTCGAGACCTCGTAAGAACGCCCCAAAAGCCTCTTCGTCTCGTGTCTCTCGCTATCGTGATTTCTTCTACAATCTTTTCCATTCGGTTTCTTGGCTTATCAACCTCTTTTTGGTGGCCTTGCCCTACTTGTTGGCTCTCTTGGGGCAGTATCTTTCGCCTCGCTTTTTCCTCTTCCCGGCCTATTTGGGTTTAGCCTTCCCCTTCTTGCTTTCGTTGGTCATCATCTTCTTCTTGTTTCGTCTTGTGCGGAGGCAATGGCGGGGTTTCTTCTTTAATTTTCTCTTGTTGGCCCTCTCGTGGTGGAGCATTCGCACGTATATTCCCTTGCACGCCACCCCTTCGGTAGTGCCCCCTCATGCCGTTAAGGTTTTGTCGCTCAACTGCCAGGCCTTTGCTTATGAGAAGCACACGGAGGAGCATCCCAACCCTACACTCCAATACATCAAGGATAGTCATGCGGATATTGTTTGCCTGCAGGAGGCGGCAACGATGCGCGATGACACTCCCTACGTCTCTTCTAAAAAGATTGAGGAGTATCTGCCCGAGTACCCCTATGTGGTAACACGCTATGCCCAGGGAGATCGTGGTACAAGTTTGATGCTTCTCTCCAAATTTCCGGTGCGCAATACCCGTATGTTGCCTCTTGAGTCTACGTTTAATGGAGGGATTGCCTATACGTTGGATGTGGCAGGCCGGGAGCTTACGGTTTTCAATTTGCACTTAGAGTCTTTCCGCCTTAGCAAAGAAGATGGTTCCCGCTACGAGCGCCTAGCCCGGGAGGTAGAGCCAGTTGCACTCAAAGAGCAGATGGAGCAAAAGTTGGGCCCTGCCTTTGTCCTGCGTGCCAAGCAGGCCGATCGAATACATGTAGAGATTATTCATGAGAAGACGCCCTATGTGCTTGTCTGTGGAGATTTCAACGATACGCCCATCTCCTATGCCCACCAACGGATTGCTTCTAACCTTGTTGATGCCTACGCCTCTACGGGATGTGGGGTTGGTTATAGCTTTACCTTCAAGCGTCTAGGCTTCCGTATCGATCATATTTTACACAGTCATCGGGTTAAGTCTTATAATTGTAAGGTGGATAAGTCGGCGACCATAAGCGACCATAAACCCGTATCCTGTTTTATCTCTCTCGAGTAATTAGATCCTCGTATCCCTTACTATGGATCCTACACCCCAACATAAATTACGCGGATTGCTGATTGCCGGTACCTCTTCGGTATCCTTCGGTTTTATCCCTCTTTTTACGCTACCCTTGATGGCTATCGGGTTGCGCACCCCCTCTATTCTTACCTATCGTTTTTTGTTTGCAGCCCTTGCCATGTTCCCTCTTTTGCTCTACAAGAAGATAGATCTTAGGCTCACTGTGCGAGAGATTGGGGTTCTGATCTCTTTGGGGCTCGTCTATATTGCCTCGGCTATGGGACTGCAATTGGGGTATCACTATATGCCCAGTGGGGTAGCCACTGTGGTCCATTTTACCTATCCGGTCTACGTTATCCTGCTCATGCTTATCTTCTACAAACAGAGGCCTACGAGGGTTATGGTGCTTGCCATTCTCCTTGCTTTCTTAGGGGTGCTTTGCCTCTCGGGCTTGGGGTTGGAGATGGTGGATAGTCGCTTTTTGATAGGGATGCTCATCGTGGCTCCTACGGGGTTGGCCTATGCTTCTTATATGGTTATTGTCAATAAGAGTGTGGTGCGTACGATGAACAATATCAAGCTTAGCTTTTACGCCTTGTTGGCTTGTGGTACCGGATTCCTGGTGATTGCCCTGTTTTGGGGCGGTCTGCAAGAGATCCCCTCTCTTGAGGCTTGGGGGTTGACAATTGCTCTTGCGATTATCCCCACAGTAGTTGCCAACATTGCGTTGGTAGAGGGGGTGAAGCAGATCGGCTCTACCATGAGTGCGATATTGGGAGCCTTGGAGCCGCTAACCGCTGTGGTGATTGGATTCCTGGTCTTCGATGAGGTGCTAACGCCTCTGCGCATTGTGGGGGTTTTTCTTATCATCCTCTCGGTGCTCCTTATTGCCCTCTCGGTGCGTATCGCCTACTTCCTCAAGGTTTGGCGTCTTCGCAAGAGGCATCGCTAGCCCTTCTGCTTTTTTGGGGGCGATAGAGCCCGAAGAGAAAACAAAGAGACTTGCCTCGCTTTTGTAAAAGAGTGGGGCGAGTCTTTTTTTTGCCTGTCGGCACAAACTTTTTAGGCTGGAATGTAGTCGCCTTTCTGCCCAAAACTTTTTTATTTCTTAGGTGAAAGTGGAGAGACATTCTGGGCAGGAGCGGAAATTTTTTCACCCTGATTTCTCTCCGTTTTTACACCTCTTCTTATGTGGAGTAGAGGAGGTTGCGAGGGAATCTGCAAGGAAACTTATTTATATTTTAGAATTATCATACCTTTGTGCTAGATTATGAAATAAAAACAACACAGAATGAAAGATGAAAGCAAAAATTACTATCCTCTCTTGGAGTATTGCGGCATTAGGAGCTGTTGTACTCACTAGCTGCAACTCCCAGCCTAAAAGAGATCTTTCTCCTCAAACTCATAATTCACCAACCCTCGTAGAGCAACAAATTGCCAATTTGTACCAATCTATCTTCAATGAGCTACCTCAGGGAGGACTTCGTGCCGCCTCCAATGAGAAAGTAGGTAATGGAGAAACTTATATTACTAATTTTGCTAGTGGAGGCTTTATGCTCTACAATGTGGATTCATTGGGTGAAGTGATACTGCTTGGCATCTCAGAGAGAGGATCTCTTTCCACTCAGGACACTATCCATCAACCGATGCTTCGGAATATCCTAAATCAGGCAGCAATACTCGGAGAAGAAGTAGCTCCGAAGATACACAAAGATCTAGAAGAAAGCAATCATGGGGATCCCTCAAGGCCTCCCCTTCCATGGATTCGAGAACATTTTGGGTTCCCTAGATGCACTTTAGACACAGAAAATTTTGAGAGCAAAAAGCCCATGAAACCCTCAACCCTAGAGTTTGGACAATATGCTCCATTTTTCAACTACCTACCTAAGAACAAAGAGACCAAACACGACTTGTTGGGCTGCGCCAATACAGCTCTTGCCGCCTTCTTTTCATTCTATAAACTTCCCAAAGCAATAGTATGCAACAACAAGACCACAAAAATGGATTGGGAAGAATTGTGGGACTTGAATAGACGTGTATATAAACCTGACGAGGGAGATGGATGGAAAGATCTGCTAGAGAAAAATTCTATTTTATCAGACCAGATAGCTCTCATGTGCATGTACATCTATTACGAAACTGGGCATATTTGGTCAGGCAGCTCTGGCACTGCAGTAGAAAACTGGAGAGTAGAACGTTTTTTGAAAAAACATAATTTCAATCCGGATGTAGTTGATTACGATGAAAAGACCCTTTTGGCTTATCTCCAAAAATATAAGCGACCTGTACTAGCTTATGGAGAAGGGGATAACACATTCAATTCTTGGCACTACTGGGTTTTTGATGGATATATGGAGAATCGGGGTGATCTCATTTCTGTACGGCAAGATTACGAGGGAGGCCCTTGGGTAAAAGACAAGGTTATCAAGAAGAATGTAATCTCTCGTTTCTACCATTGCAATTGGGGATGGAATGGTTATAACAATGGATACTTTCGCAGCCATTTACTGAGACCATTTTACCGCTATGGTATCGTTTCTCCAACTACAGAACTAAGAACCGATCTGCCGGACAGTGAAGAGAATTATGCTCGCCATGGCAAACTGTTTCTAACCTATCCTAAGGATTTGGCAGAGTCTTGGACTGTAAAATAGAGTGGGAAGAATATGAATAGATATAAGAAAGCATTGGCATTGGGGAGCGTATTACTCCTCTTCCTTATCGGGATTTCGGGCTGTTTCGAAAAACCCAAGTATTACCCTCACTATCTTACGGGCTTTGTGGAGCCGGATACCTTTCAGCTGTCGGAAAGATATCTCTACGATCGCCTTTACGACTATTCCGTCGTTTGTAGGCTTAAGGTGTTCAATAAGAATCAAAAAAAAGTCTCACACTATGGCTATGACGGAAGAGATCCCAAAATCAAAAACTTTCTCTCTCTTATCGGGGATACTCATTACCCGAGCAGAAGTAGAGAGGGGCGTCTTGGAGATCACAGAACAGGTGTGATAACGTCCCCTAAAAGTATTGCTGTCACGTGCGACCACGACTATAACGAAACGCTCAAAGCCGGGATGCTACTGAATGAAATTACTGCCATATCATTCATCGACCAGCTAAGCCACATCCGGAGCGGCTATCAACTAGGCTCCAATGTGGCAATCATCGATCTGAAAAACGAAGCAAATCTCAAACGATTATTGGCCTCATCTCCCTTTTGGCATCTCCTGATAGAGAGAGTCCCCGAAGCATGGAATGGTGAGACCGTCCGCTTTACAGTCACCATGGTACTCCCCACGGATAAGGGAGACAAATCCATTACCGACAGCATTGATGTGAAGTTCCCAACTCCGAGCAACAAATAGGTTTATACAAGAGCCCATATGAGAGTAAAAGGGCTTCTCTCTTTTTATTTTCTCTGTATTTCTATTGTAGAGGCAAGAGAGAGGGAGATAAAGGAGGTCGTACGCCCAGCCCCATGGTGGTTTTTGTTTATCTAAGCGTCGTACTTACAACTGGGAAGTACAACCGAATGAAGTTCTAGCACTACTTTCGCCATGCCGTTGCACTTGGTACCGGAAGCTGCATCTTTGGAAAAATAGCCGAGACTATTGCAGAATCAAAAATTATTTGTACCTTTGTCACCGCAATTTGGAATAGGGGTCTGGAACCTTGCGGATGACGCTCTACTCAATTGCTTAGGGTTATGGCCCTTTCGTCTATCGGTTAGGACGCAAGGTTTTCATCCTTGAAAGAGGGGTTCGATTCCCCTAGGGGCTACAAACGAGGGTAAAGGTGCCTCTCAACGTTGAGTTGAGGGGCACTTTTCTTTTGTCATCTCTTGTGGTTTGTTGTATATTTGTGGAGCAGATCTATAAGTTTGTAGTTCTTTCTTTTCATTTGAGTATAGAAGAAGCCCTTTTGTTTTCTCTCAGAGAGGCTTTACTTCTTTTTCTCTCTCCGTTTTAAAGGAGATGAAAGTATGTAGCATTCACTTATTGTGTGGGTTGTATGAATACAAATAGAGTAGCTTTATCCGGATTCCTTCCGTCCACTAGACGCTCTTTCCCCTTACTTCTATTAGGGTTGTTGGTGTTCTTTATTTCTAGTTGTAGTCCCTCAGGGAGTGGCTCCGAGACTTTGCCTCTTTTTTTGCTCTCCGATACGCTTGTGCAGATGGAGGTGGGAACGGACTTTATCCTCAAAGTAAATGTCCCTATCGGGGAGATCGAAAGTGAAGTAAAAGACCCCAATATCGTTTCGATTGATCAGAGGTTGTGCATTAAGGCTCTAGCAGAGGGGAGTACAGAGATCCTTCTCAAATACAAGGGTTCTCGCCAAGTAGTGCATGTCTCTGTGGTTGCTCCGACGTTTGATCAGGAGCGTTTCCCAATGCTTCCTTGGCTCAAAATGGGGGCAACAGAGGAAGAAGTGAAAGCTTGGGAAGCGGAGCATGGCGGCGAAGTTTTTCTTAGTGGAAAGGTGCCTGATAGCGAGGATGAAACTTATATAACCTTCCGGATTAACGAAAATACTTATCCCTTTAGGGAATACTTTTTTGAGAGAGGAACCTTGGCTGAGAGCCGTGTATGTGTAGATGATTACGAGGAGTACTGGACGCTTGACGAAGGGGGAAAGCCCACCCCTAAAGCCCAAGATCTCGTCTCTCAATGGGGCTTCCGCTTCTACGGCTACAACAACGAGAATGTATATCCTACCGCCGTGGGGTGGAGTGCAGCTCTCCGCATGATGTGCTATTATGGGCCTAGGATCATGGCGGGCAAGACCTTTATGATGTTCGATTTCTTCGAAAGTGACGAGCCCTCTGTAGAGCCTGAAGAACCTGGGGAGGCCACTTTCCTCTTGACTCCAACCCCCGGAGGTACATCTTCTCTCTTTATTATGATTGAGTCTCCGGAGGTTTTTACAATAGATTGGGGCGATGGAACAAACAAAGAGTACTCGGCAGGCAACTACGAGCTTGAGAAGACGATTAAAGGCACTATCCTAGGTACGACCCTGCGTGTAGTGGCTCCCAAGGCTACCTCTTTTGGCGTGTTTGGTGCGAAATTAGATGCCATTGCTATAGGCGATGCCTCTAAACTCGAAGAGCTTCGTCTTATTGGGAGCAATCTACAGCAGTTAGACTTGAGCAAGTGTCCTGCCTTGCGCTTCCTCTCTGTTGGTAATAATAAACTGAAGTCTCTTGATCTCCATCGTAACCCTCGTTTGGAGGAATTGCACTGCTATAAAAACGAGATTTCCCATCTAAACTTATTGTCGTGTCCCAAGCTCAATCTCCTCTATGCGCAAAAAAATCAATTGCAAGAGGTGGATCTCGCAGCTAACCTTGCCCTTCGCAACTTGGCCTTGTCCACAAATCCGTTGCGTAGTATAGATGTGAGTAAACATGCTCTTTTAGAAGAACTAACGCTCTCTGATACACAGCTAAAGACCTTGGGAGCACTTCCTCCCCTCTCCCATCTCCTTACCTTACAGCTCGCTCGGGTAGGGCTGACAACCGAAGAGTTGAACGCCATATATACTGCATTGCCCGATGTAAGGGGTATCCCCATCGCAGATGATGAGAAGCCTTGGAAGTGTGTACTCAATCTGCGAGAGGTCCCCAATGCCGCCAAGAGTTCTCTCCAGATCGCTAGAGACAAGGGTTGGAATATCCAGCAATAGACACAAATAGTCATACTCTATAAAACATTTTTCATGATGAAAAAGCAAGTACTCTTATCACTTATCTTCGGGCTATTTGCCCTTGGATGTATCTCAAAAAGTTGGGCACAATACCCCGAGGCCCCTTTGGCTATCATTCTCACCACAGAGAATAAAACGGACGAACTGACCTTGACGATGCAAACGATCAAGCCCATTAAGATCAAATGGGGCGAAGTACAAAAAGACTACACCCCGGAGCAAGTGGCCGAAGCCGGAGGCGAGCTATCGGGTACAACCTCCACGGGGCGCATTGTGATTTATTATTTCGACAAAGATGCCATCACCTCGCTATCCGTTGCAGGGTTGTCGCTTACACGCATAGAATTCGCAGGTATAAGTGACATTTCCGAATTCTCTGCTCCCGACAACAAGCTCTCGTGGATTGCGCTTGAACAATGCCCCAATTTGACCTATCTAAATCTCTCTCGTAATAAGCTCGAAGATATGTATGGAACGTACTTCAAGAAATTGGAAGATCTTCGTCTGGATGGCTGTGGACTGAAATCCTTTAGTCTACAACACTGTCCTAATCTCCGCAATTTTAGTATCAGAGATAATGAATTTACGACGCTAGATCTCTCCAAATTGGAGGATTTGGAAAGCCTAGAATGCAGTAAAAACAGCCTTGCGGGGAGCATTGACTTCTCTGTTTGCCCCAAACTCAAGACGATAAAGGCAAAGGGAAACCAGCTGACCAACATTAATATTTCGGGTCTTTCTTCCCTCGTTAAACTAGAGGTTGATGGGAATGAATTGCTCGAAGTAAAAGCAAAGGACAACTCGTCATTGGCCATTGTAGACCTCACAAACAACAAGATGGATGCGTGTGCTCTTGATGATCTCTACCGAGCCCTCCCCAAAAAGGCGCAGAAAATCACTGTTGGAAAAGATCTTCTTGTAAAGAACAACCCCGGTGCCAAGACTGCCAAAAGTAGCCTCGCAGAAGAAAACAATTGGGTAATAGACCAGAAGGGGGATGCTACCGGATGTGAGAAAGCGTTGGAAGAAACCACCTCGTCTAGCACCCCATATGCTTTTACCTATGAGGGGAAAATATGGGTTGTTACCCCCGCTAGTGGTTATGCGGCAACTCTCTATACTCTTGAGGGAAAGCGCTTGTCCACTCAATCTTTGCCCTATGGTACGGTTTCTCTCTCGGCTGCACTTGCCTCGGGTAATTACCTCGTGGTTGTAGAGGCTGAGGGCAAAGAACCTGTGACCATAAAGGTGACTTTGTAATACCTTTGGACTTAGGATTTATAGCATAGGTGGCCCGTGCATCCCAAGAGGAGCAGAGCGGCCTATGCTTTTATGTGCCTTGATGGAGTGTATGGCCCGATGGATTAAAAGATTGTTGTACCCCTCATGGGGGCTGTCCTCTTCCTTGTTGCAAAGGAGGTTTGCTCAGCGCATTGTAGTGGTAACGGGGGCTTCGAGAGGGATCGGAGCGGCCCTTGTTCGTCTGCTGCAATCCTATCGGGGGCATTTCGTTTTGGTGGCTCGCTCGGAGTCCGAATTGCTGCAACTTGCTCAGGAGGTGGAGGCTTTGGGAGCATCAGCGGAGTGCTACGCTGTAGACCTTCGAGAGCGAGAGGCTCTTGCTGCTCTCTGCCGTACTCTTGCGGAGCGTTACCCTCGAGTGGATTATTTCTTCGCCAATGCCGGAAAGTCGATTTGCCGCTCTTTGGAAGACTCTCAAGATCGGTTACACGACTTTGATCGTACGATTGATCTAAACTACCGTGCCATGGTCTACCTAGCGCAGGCTCTCTATCCGGCCCTCGCAGCGGCTCGGGGAGTAGTCGTTTATACCTCCTCGGTAAGTCTATTGTACCCTCCTGCTCCCCATTGGGCAGCCTATCATGCCTCAAAGGGGGCTGCGGATATTTGGTTGCGTACAGCTCGTGAGGAGTGGGCTTTGCGTGGAGTGCGCGTACGCATTGCCTACATGCCCCTTGTACATACCTCCATGGCCGACGTTAATCCTCGCTACGTCCATCTCCCCGGCTACACCGCGGAGGAGGCGGCTACTCGGCTTATCCGCTTGGCCGTTGGACGGAGATCTTCTTATGCTCCTTGGTGGGCTCGACTCTCTTCTCCTTTGTCTTCCCTCTTTCGTGGGCTCGTAACCTATGTCTACCGACGCATGTCTCACTGATATCTCTTCTATCCCTATATGCACCAACCAACCTATTCCCTCTCTGCGGCTCTCCGTCAATTGCATTTTATTACCCCTCGGGGGATTATTGCATGGGTGCGGGCTTTTTGGCGAGATGGGGTCTCCCTTATGACGCTCCTCGGGTATGCTGCTACCATTTATCCTCAGCGAGAAGCACTCCTCTACGAGGGGGGGGCTCTGACCTATAGGCAACTCTACCAAGAGTCTCTGCGTCTGGCTCGTCGTTTTCAAGAGAAGGGGTATTGCAAGCGAGGGGGGCGAGTCGCTCTTCTCTGTCGCAATCACCTAGAGTTGGCTCTTCTTTTACCGGCTCTCTCCCGCTTGGGGATTGGAGCCTATCTACTCAATACCGATATGAGTGAAGAGCAGTTGGAGCGCTTCCTAGAGGGGCGGAAGTATGATCTTTTGATCCTGGATGAGGAGTTTCGTCAGCGTTATTTTTCTGGCAAAGAAGCGCCCATGCCCCTCCTTACCACGGAAGAGCTGGGTAGAGTGCGCTCGGAAGATAACGGAAAGTCTCACCGCTCTTTACCCCGTATTGGCCGAGGCGCCGAACTCTCTGTGCTTACGGGCGGATCAAGTGGTAGTTACAAATCTGCCGATCGTCGCCCTTCTGCGGTCAATTTCTTACCGCCTTTGCTTGCCCTCATTCGGTCGATTGGGATTCATCGGGGGAGTACAACCTACCTTGCTTTACCCCTATTTCATGGCTTTGGTTTGGCCACCTTGTTCGTCGCTTGGGTGATGGGAAAACGGGTCTGGCTCACCCGCCGTTTTCGTGCTGAGGAGGCGTTGGAGGGGATTGAACGCTACGGAGTGGATGTTTTGCCAATAGTGCCTGTGATGCTGGCTCGTATGATGCTTTTGCCTCAGGCAGCAAGTAAGATGAAGAGTCTGCGTTGTGTTATTTCTGGAGGGGATCGTCTCGACCGCAAGCTTGTAGAGCGAGTGCATCGGGAGGTTGCTCCCATCATTTATAATCTCTATGGCACCTCAGAAGCCGGATTCTTTCTTCTCGCAACTCCTCAGGCTCTGGATGCCTATCCCGAGGAGACAACCTTGGGATTCCCTATCCGTGGGGTAAGATGTAGGGTGCACAACTCGGATGCAGATGGAGTAGGGGAGCTGTGGGTTTCGTCGCGCTGGGCCATGCAGGCTAGGCGCAACAGCTGGCAGGCAACCGGAGATCGGGTGTGGTGCAGTAAGGAGGGATCCTATTTCCACCGGGGGCGAGTCGATAGGATGGCCGTCTGTGGCGGAGAAAATGTTTATCCGGAGGTAGTGGAGCGTGTGATAGAGAGTCATCCCGAGGTAATTGCTGCCCAAGTGTATACGACCCCGCACCCCGAGTTTGGTAGCGTGCTGGCCGCACGTGTAGAGCTTTCTACGGATTCTCATCTCACGGCTGAGGCGCTTTCTGCATGGATCAAGCCCAGGCTCTCTCGAGCGGAGCAACCCCACAAAATTGAGTTCGCAGCTCTAAGTATGCTCTCTACGGGTAAGAGGTCCTCTCTTTAGAGGCGAGTCTACTTCCGTAATTTCTTTGTTTTTGGGAGAGAGATAGGCTTTGTTTAGTGTGAGTTGCTTATCTTTGTAGGGAATAGCGGAGGGCTTGTGACGAAAGAGTTTTCCTTCGGAGAGAAAATATAATGTGGTTGCTAACGACGATAGTACTAGGTTTCTTAATCGGGGTTCTGGTCTCTGCACCTATGGGTCCCGTGGGGGTGCTCTGTGTGCGTCGTACGCTACATCGTGGGCGTAGAGAGGGGTTGATCACGGGCGTAGGAGCCATGATTAGCGATTTGCTCTATGCTGCCGCTTCCTACAAAGGGATCACGATGGTACTCGATTTTATCTACCGATACGAGTTCTTTTTGCAGATTCTCGGAAGCCTTGTGGTGCTCGCTTTTGGTATTCATATGTATTTCTCTCTCCCGAGTTACGATGTGGTGGACGATGGAAAGAGTAAAAGTGCCTGGAAGTTGATGACTTCGTCCTTTTTCTTTGCCTTGGGCAACCCGCTTATTGCTTTCGTGTATATGGCCTTTTATAGCCGCTACAATTTTGTGCCCGATACGCCTACTTTGGGATGGCACTTTGTGGTGGCAATGCTCTCAATAGCGCTGGGTGCGATCTCTTGGTGGTTTGTAATTACCTACCTTGTATTGCGCCTCAAAGAGAATGTGTCGGTGGGAGGCCTGAGGATCTTCAATAAGATATTGGCCCTTGTTTTTATCGGAATCTCTTTTGTTGGGCTAGCTATGTGCTTGATTAAGTTCACTTAATTCCTCTCTGACGATGCAACGTAATTGGCATTATTACCTTGGGGTTTTGCTGACGATTGCATTAGCTGCAATTGCCGTTTGCCTTGCTAAGATCCCTTTTATTACCACACTACACCTATCTCCTTTGATCATTGGTATTGTGCTTGGTCTTATCCTAGCCAATACGATACGGAGCCGTCTGCCCGAGGGGATGACTCCCGGATTAAAATTCGTAGGGAAGCGCATCTTACGCCTTGCGATTGTCTTTTATGGTTTCCGACTTACGCTCTCGGATGTGTGGGCAGCAGGCTGGGCTACGCTCTTAGTCGATACAATCGTGGTTTCTTCTACCCTATTGCTAGGGGCAATGGTGGGGCGTTGGCTCCGTCTAGATAGGGAGACTTCTATGCTAACCTCTGCGGGGAGTGCCGTCTGTGGGGCTGCAGCTGTACTGGCTAGTGAGCCGGTTGTGGGTGCCAATTCTGCCAAAACGGTGGTAGCAGTTTCTACGGTGGTTTTGTTTGGAACGCTCTCGATGTTTCTATATCCCGTCCTCTATCAATTAGGAGTTTACGATATGACCGATGCCCAAGTTGCGGTATATACCGGGTCTACTCTGCACGAGGTCGCTCATGTAGCGGGTGCGGGAGCTGCTATGCAGGCAACTAGTGTGGCAAGTGCCTTTGACATTGCCGGTACGGCCACCATTGCCAAAATGATACGAGTAATACTCCTGGCCCCCGTGCTTATTGTGCTGGGGATGTTCTTCCAAAAGGGAAACAAAGGAGAGACTCGGGCTACAAAACGCATTGCTATCCCTTGGTTTGCCGTTTGGTTCCTTATCATTATTGGGCTCAATACACTCCTCCTATCCTGGGCCGCTAGCTACGGATTAGAAGATACCTATGCTTCTGTGCGCAGCATTATTCGCGGGGTAGACGACTTTATGCTCACTATGGCCATGGCGGCTATTGGTACAGATGCCGTATTTGCTCGCTTCCGTGAGGCGGGATTTAAGCCCTTTGCTCTCGCTGCCGTACTCTATGTTTGGCTTACGGTAGGTGGTTATTTTTTGGTAAAACTTATTGTCTAGATAATCCTAAAGTATATGGAATCAAGTCCTCAAGAAGGCTTCAAAGGTCTTAGTCCTTCTGCCAATCGATCCGTTTTTATGTGGGCAATCTTGTTGCCTATCCTATTGCTTACGCTTATTTTTGGACGAGAGGCCCTGCCCTACTTGAGTGGATTCTTAGGGGCTATTACGCTGTTTTCAGCCTTGCGAGGGCAGATGAGATTCCTCACTAAGAAGTGGCATTTCCCTCGTGGATTAGCTGCCTTTATTCTTATTCTCGAGACGCTTTTCCTTTTCCTGCTCCCGCTTGCCGGTATTGCGTCTATGCTGATAGACCTCTTTACACACACTGAGATCGATCTGAATCAATGGTACCATCAAGCGGTACAATGGGTAGATGAGGCCAAAGACTGGGTTGGTGTGGACTTTATAAAACGGGACGGATTCTTTGTCGATCAGGTGCTCCCGGCCCTTACTAAGATGGGGCAAGCCTTTACAACAAAGATTGTTGTCGGGGTCTATTCTCTCGTGGTCAATAGCGTTGTACTGCTCTTTGTGCTCTACTATATGCTCTACGAGCGAGAGTATTTCGAGACGGCCATCCGAGAGCTACTCCCCTTTACAGAAGAAAATAAACGCATCTTGGTGTCTGAGACTCAGCGCATCATTGCAGCCAACGCTGTGGGTATTCCCCTGCTCGCTATCGTGCAAGGCGGATTTGCCTATCTCGGCTATCTCTTCTTTGGTATAGAGGGAGCGTTGTTCTACGCTGTGCTCACCGCCTTCGCTACCATCATCCCCATGGTGGGTACTATGGTCGTTTACGTACCTCTCGCTCTTGCTCTAGGCTTTGCGGGGAGTTGGGGCTCTTGTGTAGGACTTCTGATTTATGGATTTTTTGTCATCGGGGGGATTGATAATGTAATTCGCTTCCTGCTGCAGAAGTCACTTGCGGATATTCATCCCCTTGTGACTGTCTTTGGGGTTATTTTTGGGGTAAGTATCTTCGGGTTCTGGGGTGTGATTTTTGGCCCCCTTCTTCTCTCGCTTCTGATTCTGCTACTCAACATATTCCGCCACGACTACGTGCCCGGCTCGGCCGCTCGCTCTCATTCAACCCGAGAGGGGAGGAGCGGTCTCTTGCCTAAGTGGCTAAAGAGGAAAAAGAAGTAGTCTCTTTTTGTCGTCTTCTTGGCTGATTTTCTCTCCTTTTTGGGGCGGGAGGGGAGGTGAGAACCAGCTTCGACTCCTAAAGATTCTAGTGTGTACTCCGTTTAAGATTGATCTATTGCTGAGGAGAGATCCCCTCTTAGAGAAAGTGGCAGGAGCGCTACTTTATCTAAGAAAAAAACTACCTTTGTAGCCGAAGATTGTATGCCGTATCCCAAGTCTTGTGGTCGGTTCGTTTTGATGAATATAAAGGAATGAAGAGATTAGATATACTATCCGTTGTACTGCTGTTGCTCTTGACAGCCTCTTGTCGCTCGGCAAAGAATGTACTTTATCTACAAGATCTCGATAGCATTGAGAGTGCCGCTTATACTCGCCTGGAGCCTACAATACAACCCGGTGACCTGCTATCTATTACTGTAAATTCAAAGAATCCGGAGTTATCCGCCCCCTTCAATTTGCCGATGGTGAGCTATACCTCGTCGGTAGGTCGTGGTATAGGGGTACAATACTTGCAGGGCCATTTGGTGGGCACTGATGGTACGATTACCTTCCCTCTTCTGGGGAAAGTAAATGCTTCCGGGCTTACAAAACAGCAACTTATTGATAAGATCTCGCGAGAGCTTGTCGCCGGAAACTATATCAAAGAGCCTATCGTGACCATTAGTTTTCAGAACTTTAAGATAACCGTTTTGGGAGAAGTGGCTCGCCCCGGTAGCTATACAATCGACAATGAGCGAGTTACCCTTTTTGATGCTATTGGGATGGCCGGGGATATGACAATCTATGGCCGGCGAGACAACGTAATAGTGGTGCGTGAAGCCAATGGCAAGCGAGAGATCTATACGCACGACTTGCGGTCTAAAGAGGTCTTCCGATCCCCTTGTTTCTATCTGGCACAAAATGATGTGGTATTTGTGAATCCCAACAATACCAAAATACAGATGAGTGAGATAAACCAAAATAATAACGTTGGGGTATGGCTTAGCCTTGTGGGAAGTGTCACCTCCGTCTCAACCCTCGTTATGACTGTGGTACGCAACTCAAAATCTTCTAAGTAACATCCCCCCACACACACATATCTGCACAACGAACCATGGAGTATAGAGAATCCGAAACAAAATCTATGGACCAAGAGCTCAAACGCTCTTCTCTCGCAGAAGCTGCATCATTTATTACCATTTCGGATATAGGGCTTATCTTACGTTCCAATTGGTATTGGTTTGCAATAACTCTATGCCTTGCTCTGGGAGGTGCCTCCATCTACCTCTTGCGGACTCCCAACGTCTATAAGCGCGAAGCCAGCATATTGGTCAAAGATAAGATGGATGCCTCGAATGTGCTCAGCGAGCTCTTCGAGTCTTCTGCCCTAACCTCTCTGGGAGGGAAGAGCGCCGTGGAAAACGAACTCTTTATCCTAAGGACGGACTTTCTTGTAGACCAAGTAATAGAGCGTCTTAACTTGGATGTATCCTACTCGAGACGTAAGGGGATCGGTAAGCGCATGCTTTATAAAGATGCGCCTATTCAGGTGCGTTTCCTAGATAATAGCGTTGATCTCTCTTGTAAATTGGAGGTCTCTTCGATTGATGCTAACCATGTTTCCCTCCATTGTGAGGAGTCTTCTATCGAAGCGGCTAAGGGTACAACTACTCAGGTGCAACTGGGCGTTCCCCAAAATACGCCTGTGGGGCGAGTGTTGGTTACGGCTACCGAGCATTTCCCCTCGTCCGGGAACTCCATCTCCCTCGAGGTAGATAAGAATACAAGAGAGAGAAGCATCCGCTCGTATTCTCATCTCTTCAACGTCTCGGCTGCAAGCAAACAAGGGAGCATTATCACCTTGACAATGCAGCATCAAAACCCTGAAGTTGCAGAGGATTTCCTCAATACCCTCGTGCAGATCTATAATGAGAACTCTCGTATGGAAAAGGTGCGGATCGCCCAGAAAACTGAGCAGTTTATCGATGGACGTCTCGCAATTATCGGAGGGGAGCTAGGTAGCGTTGATACAGAAATAGAGCAATTCAAACAGAATAATCGTATTGCCGATATCCAGCAGGAGGCTCGAAGCTACATTACGGGTACTGCCGAAATTGCACGGCAGATGGCCGAAGTGAATAATAAGCTTGCGGTGGCCAACTACCTAAGGGATTACTTAAAGTCTCCTAGCTCGAAGAACGAACTTATCCCTGCCAATGTAGGGCTTAATGATATCTCTGCGGATAATTTGATCCGAGAATACAACTCCCTTCTTTTGCGTCGTGACCAATTGATCGCTAATGCCGAAACGCAAAACCCCGTGGTAGAGAGCCTAGAGAAGCAACTGGCCTCCATGCACGTGGCTGTAGTTAAGTCGGTAGACAATCTGATCAAATCTTTGTCGGTGCAGGCCGCAAGTATCAATAGACAGGCCGGACTTAACGAGGATCGTATCTCCTCAGTTCCGATGCAAGAGAAAGTGGTAGGCTCGATCTATCGAAACCAAAAAATTAAGGAGGAACTTTACTTGTTCCTACTCAATGCGAGAGAAAAGAACTCTCTTACTATAGAAGCAGCTGACTCTGAGATTCGTTTGATACAGCCAGCGATGGGGTCTTCCATCCCTATTGCTCCTCGTAAGGGCATGATTCTTTTGGTCGCTTTCTTACTAGGACTTATTTTCCCGGCAGGGGTGCTCTACCTCCGTTTCATCATCAATAATAAGGTGAGGGGACGCAAAGACATTGAGTCGTACACCTCATTGCCATTCTTGGGGGAGATTCCTCGTTACGAAACGCAGTCTTTGCACCACAGAATTATCCCTAAGATTTTCCGTACGAAGGAGAGTGAAAGACGTTTGCGTCAGAAGGAGAGACACAAGAATATCCTGGTGTTTAACGCCAACGAACGTGTGGTTATTAGTGAATCCTTCATGGTGGTTCGTACAAATCTTGCCTATATGCTTCATGGGATAAAGAGCAAGGGAAAGGTGATTATGACCACAAGTGCCATCCCAGAGTCTGGTAAGACATTTATCTCGGCCAACTTCTCTTCTTGCCTTGCTTCCCTAGAGGGGCATAGAGTGCTTCTCATTGATGCGGATATTCGTAAGGCGAGTCTTAGTGATGCTCTGGCCTCTTATATGACCCAACGTAGCAAGGGAGGGCTTTCTTCTTATCTACTTGGAAGCAGTACCGATCTGTCGGATCTGATTGTTCGGATAGATGCAAGTTCGCCATTTGACTTCCTTCCCGCAGGTGTGGTCCCGCCCAATCCTACAGAGTTGCTTTTAGGAGATCGATTCGCTGAACTCATTGATAAGGTGCGCGAAATGTACGATTATATCCTTATTGATAGTGTTCCCTTTGTGAATGTAGCAGATGCTCTTATTACGAATCGAGTAGCGGATATGACTATGGTAATAGTACGCGAAGGTCACTTGCCACGACCCTTATTGTTGGAAATCGAGGCTTTATATAGGTCTAAGAAACTGATCAATCCTGCAATTGTACTCAATGATGCAGGGGCCATGAGTGGTACTACAGGTAGCAGCTATGGTAGCTACGGAGCATATGGATCTTATGGTGGGTATGGATCGTACGGCTCCTATGGTAGCTAGGATGTTGCGCTTTGTAGCAGGGTGATGCGATGTTTTTTCTAAAGCGACGTGAGTTAAATATTGTTCGAGAGGGATGGCTCAAGGGTATGGTTGATGTGCATTGTCATCTCCTGCCCGGGGTAGATGATGGCGCTCGTTCCATGGATGAGTCTCGAGCTCTGTTGCAAGCTCTAGGGGCAGTTGGGGTAGAGAACTTTATCTTCACTCCGCATATTTATCATCGCTATCCCCAGAATAATTCCATCTCCTTACGCGAGCATTTCGATGCTTTCTTAGAAGAGCTTTCGATGCCCGAGGTGTCGATTCGTCTGGCGGCTGAGTACATGATCGACGATCAGTTTGAGGCACATCTTGATGAGCCTTTGCTCACATTAGGAGACTCTCGTTACCTCCTTTTTGAGTTTTCCTTTGCCGGAGCACCGATGGATTATCCCAATTCCATTCGTTCCATCCGCTCTTCAGGGGCAAAGCCTCTCCTTGCACATCCGGAGCGTTATCTCTATTTTTCTACTAAGGAGTACGAAGATCTCAAAGATTTGGGCGCCTCACTCCAGCTCAATCTTTTCTCTCTTACGGGTATGTATGGGGAGGCAGTGCAGAAGCGTGCTCGGCAGTTGTTGCTTGACGATTTCTATGATTTTGTGGGGACGGATACGCATCGGAAGGAGAAGTTCGACCGGGTAACCGAGCAGCCATTGTTGCCCGGACGCTTTGAGTCTCGCCTCGCCGCCTTAATGGACAACAACAGGACCCTCCTAGCCCCTAAGGCCTAGTCCTCCATCCCTTTACGAGTAGGCATATCGCCTTCTCCTTGAGAACTTTCGAGAAAACCCCTGCCGAGTAATCTCAAAATTGCTCGGCATTTTTGTTTGTTCGGGGCATCGCCTCCTAATCTCTTGATGACTTGTCCCTAGAAATGTCGCTGATTTTCTTTCGGTTGCAGGGCAGAATCCGATCCCTTTTTGCCTAAAGAAATATTCTCTCTAGGGCAGGATTTTTCTTAAAATAGGGCAGAGTAAAATACGGACTCGCTGAGAGTTGTTCGTCCTTCTTATCCTTACAATTATCTATCTTTGTGGACAATGAAAGAGCTAATGCACCGTATTTGGATAGGTCTACTTCTCCTTTGCCTTACGGCGGGAGGGGCGTGGTCGCAGCAACGTATCAAGGTATATGGATACGTAATAGACCGTGAGGATAAACCCATAGAGCTAGCTTCTGTAAAGGTGGCAGGCAAGGCAATAGGTACTGCGACCAATCTCAAGGGAGCCTATTCGCTCGCACTTTCGTCCACAACGGACTCTATAGCATTGGAGTTTAGCTGTATGGGTTATCGCTCGGTAACCAAGACGTTCCCAAAAGGCATCACTCAAGACCTTCGGCTCAATGTGACATTGCCCGACGCCTCTACCGAGCTAACCACAGTAGTGGTGGCAGCTCCCTCCAAGAAGCAACAGAATATGACGACCATAGCTGCGGAAAACATCCGTGTAGCGGTAGGCCCCTCTTCGGGTGTTGAGTCCCTTGTTGGAACTTATGCCGGAGTGACGCAAAATAACGAACTGAGTGCGCAATACTCGGTGCGTGGGGGGAATTACGACGAAAACATGGTCTATGTAAATGGCATAGAAATTCCACGTCCCCTGCTTGTTCGCACGGCTCAGCAAGAGGGTTTGAGCTTTGTTCACCCCGATATGACCCAGTCGGTCAATTTCTCTGCAGGAGGATTCACGGCGGAGTATGGGGATAAAATGTCTTCGGTGCTCGATATTCGTTACAAAACCCCGAAGGAATTCGAGGGCTCGGTGGAGGCCGGCTTGCAGGGCGATCAGGTATATATTGGTTCGCATGGGAAGAGATTGAGTCAGATTACAGGCTTAAGATTCAAAGATGGACGCACTCTGCTGGGTTCTCTTGATACGAAGGGAGAATACGAACCTCTCTACTTCGATGCCCAAAGTTATATTGTGGGGCGCTTGAGTGATCGCTGGTCGCTCAGTTTCTTGGGGAATGTTTCCCTCACACATTATCAGTTTAAGCCTCAGACCAGAGAGACGAGTTTTGGTACCCTATCCGACATAAAGAAACTAAAGATCTACTTCGAGGGGCAAGAGCGCGACCGCTTTGTCTCTCTCTTTGGAGCCTTCAGTGCCACTTATACTCCCTCATCGGAGCAGCGCCATGTAGTGAGTGTGCATTTCTACAATAGTCGGGAAATGGAAACCTACGACATAGATGGCTCCTATTTCCTCGATAATGCCAAGGAGGGAGGTGGGGAGCAGCCCAACGTAAGTGACAACTTGAGTGCCCTGGCAACGGGCACCAATATGGAGCATGCTCGCAATCGCTTGCGCTACACGCTGGCTACACTCTCTTATAGTAACCTGCTACAACTGAAACAGGGGCACCTGCTCAAGGGAGGCTTGAGTGCCCGACTTGAGGATGTAAACGACTTTATCAGCGAGTGGACGAGACGCGACTCCGCCGGATACAACGTACCCCACCATAGCGACCGGATAGAGATGTTGCACAACCTCTACTCCCAAAATCACCTCCGTAGCTACCGGCTATCCGCTTATCTTGTAGATCAATTTTCACTCGAACTGCCTCAGGGCGAGCTGTCTCTCTACCCTGGGATTCGTGCCTCTTTTTGGGGATTTAACAAGGAGTTTATCGCGAGTCCGCGCTTTGTTGCTGCCTTTACCCCGACTCGTCAGAAGGCTCTTACCCTGCGATTTGCTACTGGTTTGTACTATCAAGCCCCTTTCTATAAAGAGATTCGCACCTCACAGCGAGACCAAGAGAATAATAATATTGTTGTACTGAATAAGCAAATCCGATCACAGGGCTCCCTGCATGTGCTCTTGGGAGGAGACTACAACTTCCGATTCGATGGGCGCAACTTCCGCTTTACTACCGAACTATATTATAAGTATCTGTACCACCTCAATCCCTACCGAGTGGACAATGTAAAGGTACGCTACCTAGGTACTAACACGGGATCGGGGTATGTGGCTGGGATTGATCTGAAGCTCTTTGGACAATTTGTTCCCGATGTAGACTCGTGGCTCACAGCCTCTCTACTGACGAGTAAGCAGCGTATACCCGGTATCGGAGAGATGCCTCTACCCAATGCACCTAGCTACAACGTATCCCTGTTTTTCCAAGATTATTTCCCAGGCTACAAGCGCATCCGTTTGAGTTTGCGTGGGGTGCTCTCAGGCGGATTGCCTCAGTTCCGCCCCACGGAGGAGTTCCTGCCCCCAGCTTTTATCGGCTCCTCCTACAAACGTGTAGACCTCGGGCTTATATATAGGTTCTTTGATCGCTCAACAGATACAGCGCGAGCCAAGAGCTCTTTTTGGAAGCTTTTCTCGGCAGTAGACCTCAGTCTTGAGTGCTTCAACCTCCTCGATAATACCAACGTAAGTGGCTTCTATTGGGTTACGGATGCCTTTCATCAGCAATTTGCCGTGCCCAATTACCTCACACGCAGGCAGCTCAATGCTCGCCTCCGTATCGACTTCTGAACTTCTATTTAATGAAAGAATTTATACTTACCGAGACCTCTTCTGAGCGTGCCGTGCTCGTGGGGCTTATTACACCGAAAGTAACCGAGCGTCAGGTACAAGACTACCTGGATGAGCTTGCCTTCCTCTCCACCACGGCTGGGATCTCTCCAGTCAAAAGTTTTGTACAACGGCTAGATATGCCTCACTCCGCCACCTTTGTAGGAAAGGGAAAGCTCGAAGAAATAGCCTCCTACATACAAGAAAACGAAATCGGCCTGGCCATCTTCGACGACGAGCTAAGCCCCAAGCAGCTCCGCTGTATAGAAGAGGTTCTGCGAGTGCGCATCCTGGATCGTACCAGCCTTATCCTCGATATTTTTGCCACAAGGGCACAAACGGCACATGCTAAAACGCAGGTGGAACTCGCTCAATACCGCTATATGCTCCCTCGTCTTACGCGTCTTTGGACACACCTCGAGCGGCAGCGTGGAGGCGTTGGGATGCGCGGCCCCGGGGAGACACAGCTGGAGACCGACAAGCGCATCATCTTAGATAAGATCAGTCGCCTCAAAGAAGAACTCGTGCGTATAGACAAACAGAAAAGCGTACAGCGTAAGAATCGAGGAAAAATGGTACGAGTAGCTCTAGTGGGCTACACCAATGTGGGGAAGTCAACACTAATGAACGTCCTCTCCAAAAGCGAGGTGTTTGCCGAGAATAAGCTCTTTGCCACACTCGACACCACAGTACGAAAGGTAATCCTGCACAACCTCCCCTTCTTGATGAGTGACACGGTTGGGTTTATCCGCAAGCTCCCCACGGAACTGATTGAGAGCTTCAAAAGTACGTTGGACGAGGTGCGAGAGGCCGATCTACTGCTTCATGTTGTGGATTTGTCGCATCCCGACTTTGAGTCGCAAATCGCTGTGGTAGAGGCTACTTTGCGAGATATTTTGGGCAACGAGAATAAGCCAACCCTTCTCATTTTCAACAAGATTGATGCCTTCACGTTCACCCCGAAAGATGAGGACGACCTCACCCCCAAGAGTAGAGAAAACTATAGCCGAGAGGAGCTGGAGCGCTCTTGGATGGCAAAGTTGGGGCAGAACTGTTTGTTCGTCTCTGCCCACACGGGAGATGGTATTGAGGGGCTACGAGCTCTCCTTTATGATAAGGTGCGAGAGATCCATATCAAGCGTTATCCCTACAACGACTTCCTATTCCAAGATTATAACGAGGCCTTCTCGGAAGATGGATTGGTGGAGGATTAGTTTCTTAATCTCCTAGAATACAGTTTTATATGCATGTGTGTAGGGCTGGTTGGAGGCAGACTGGAAGAAGTTTTTGTAGAAGTTTTTTGCCCAAGGTGTTGTTTATTTCAAAACTATTCGTACCTTTGTGACCGGTTTCAGGGAGAGCATGCCCTTTGAGAGAGAGGGTTCTTCCTAAAAGACTGATGGTGCCATAGCTCAGTTGGTAGAGCAAAGGACTGAAAATCCTTGTGTCCCCGGTTCGATTCCTGGTGGCACCACTCATGTAAGTTTCATTTCCCCTATGCTTTCGTAGAAGGTGTAGGGGTTTTCTTTTTTTACTCATCTGCAACTTCTGCTACACTATCTCGGAAGCCCTCTCTTTTCTTGGGGGCAATTGTCGGCAAGATGTGCAGGGGGGGGGTACACCTCTGAGCCCTCTTTTGTTTGTACCTTTGCCATCGGTATGCAGGGAATGCTTTTTTGGTCCGGGCAGATTGTAGGCGATGTTGCCTTTTCGGTACTTACTTTAGGTCTTCTACTTATGGGAGTGGTGGCCTATCGAGTGCCCGGATTGATGCGCATGGTTGTGGAGGCTTTTATTTACCAGCGCGAGCAACTTTTTTTTGTTCAGATGCATCGGAATATCCCCAGCTGGCTCTTTCGGGTATCGGGCCGTATGCTCTCTGCGATGCTTTTGGCTCTAACTTCTTTTATTTACCTCGATAGAGAGGGTTTTTGGATAGACAAAGCTCCCCACTACATGGTGATGGGCTATTTGGGTCTCTTGGGGGCACTTCTTCTCTTCTTTTGGGTCCGCCGCATTCTCTATCGCTTCCTAGGGTGGGTCTATCTTCAGCCACGAGTTTACGAAGAGTGGGCTAGTGGTTATGCTCTTTTGGAGTGGATTTGGTCTTTTCCGCTGTATGTTGCTATAATATTGGAGCTTCGAGAGGATACCTTTATGATCGGAGCCTGGCTTTCTCTAGGGGCTTTTTTGCTTTGGAGACTGCTGTTATTACGTCGTACTTTACCGCTGCTACGTGCGCAAGGTGTTTCTTATATGCTACTTTCTTTGTACCTTTGTGCCCACGAAATAGTGCCCTTCGTACTATTGTTTTGGGCACTGTTGCGAGGATAGTATTCACTATACGAATAGACACAAGCGAGATGGCTGCACCAACAAAAAAGATCTTGATTTCGCAACCTATGCCCGTCTCTGGGCACTCTCCTTATTTTTCAATCGCAGAGAAGTACGGCTACGAAGTAGAGTTTCGTCAGCTCATCAAGGTAGTACCCGTGGAGGCGGCAGAGTTTCGTCGCCAGCGCGTGGATATTTTGGGGCATAGCGCAATTATCTTTACTTCGAAGAGCGCAATAGATAATTTTTTTGCACTGACTAAGGAACTTCGGCTCACCATACCCGAGGGGATGAAATACTTTTGCCAGAGTGAGGCCGTTGCCCTCTACCTCCAAAAGTATATCGTGTATCGCAAACGCAAGGTATTCTATGCTCCCAATAGTTTCTCCCTAGCTGATATGCTCACGGTGATAGGGAAGCATGCCAAAGAGACCTACTTTGTACCGGTGGCAGAGGACCATGGTCAAGAGCTTTTTGATAAGCTTACCGAGAAGAAAATAACTTTCCATAGTGCAGTAATGTATCGTACGGTCACTCGAGACTTCGAGGAGCCTCTCCCTATAGATCACGATATAATACTCTTTTTCAGCCCTTACGGGATTCGCTCTGTGAAGGAGCTCTATCCCGATTTTGAGCAGGGGAATACGGTAATTGGCTCCTTTGGTAGCCTCACCACAGAGGCCCTAAAGGAGCGTGGGATGCGTGTCGACTTTACCGCTCCCACCCCAGAGTGCCCTAGCATGGTCGTTGCTCTAGAGAAGTATCTCAGCGAGCATGCCGAGTAAGGCGTTGGGCTTGACCAAACCCGAGCGGCTCTACCTTCGCGACGATATCCGTTGTCTTTTTGAGAAAAGTTCGGGATCCTTTATCGCTTATCCGCTACGGGTTGTGTACCGTATTGGGTCCAGGGGAGAGGGGGGCAAGCCGGCTCTATCTGTCTTGATCAGTGTTGCCAAGAAGCGTTTTAAGCACGCTGTCGACCGCAATAGGGTAAAGCGTCTGATCCGAGAGGCCTATCGTCTACAAAAATCCCCACTCTATAATGAGATAGAAGCCAAGGGGCTTACCATACATTTTGCTTTGCTAATGCTGGATAAAGAGCTCCCTTCATTCTCTCAAGTGACGGCTGCCATGCAAAAGACATTGCGCCGCTTAGAGCGAGAGGTGGCACGTTATGAGCAGTAAAAAAAGAAACCAAAAGAGACTCAGGCATTGGGTCGTAGTGCTTCTCTCTGCCCCCATTCACTTCTACAGAGGGGCGATCTCTCCCTTGTTCCCTCCCTCCTGCCGATTTACTCCCACTTGCTCGCAGTATGCCTTGGAGGCACTCCGTAAGCATGGCCCGATTAAGGGCGTGTGGTTGACGATTTGGCGCATCTTGAGGTGCAATCCGTGGGGCGGAAGTGGGTACGATCCGGTACCTTAAATAGGGTTCTCTACCACTATGGAACATTCTTCAGCCTTAATACAACCAAATTCTTCGATGGATTTCTGGGATTTTCATTCCCATCAAAGGAGGCGTTTTTCCCTCTGTAGCTGCGACCTCTTGCGAGAAGAGGTGCCCTCTAAGGCCGATTGTCCCTATCTCTCTGTGGGGCTACACCCTTGGTCGTTGCCTCGGGAAGTTTCTTCTCCCACTGTAAAAATCGCATTAGATCAGTTGAATAAGTTAGCCCGGGAGGGCCGGATTGTAGCCGTGGGAGAGGCAGGATGGGATGCCCACTCCCTAGCCGCGATGGATTACCAGCAGCAGCTCGTAGAGGCTCAGTGGCAGATTGCCGAAGAGAATCGGCTACCTATGGTTTTGCATGTCGTGAAGCGTTGGCAAGAGCTAGAGTATTTTATTCGCAGATCACGCCCTACGGTTCCTCTTATTGTACATGGATTTCGAGGAAAAGCTCTCCTAGCACAACGATTGCTTCAGCTAGGTGTCTGGCTCTCTTTTGGCCGCTACTATAACAGAGAATCCCTATGTGAGGCCTGGAAGGCGGGTCGATTGCTTCTCGAGACCGACGATTCTTCTCTCCCTATTGAGACTATTTATCAAGCCGTTTCGGAGGATTTGGGGATCGACCTCAGTTTGTTACGCGATAGACTTTCGGGTATTGCCCATCAGCTTTTTAGAGCCGGAAGTCTTTCCTAAGTACGTGTCTTCGGGACAGATTTAGAGTGCCTTGCAGAGTTTTGGTGGGGAATGTCCTAATAAATCTTCGTGCAAGCGGACTTGAGTTGTGCAATAAGGGTTATCTTTGTGCTACATAAAATAGACAAAGTAAGTTGCGATGAACAGCAAATTCTATTGCGTTATTATGGGCGGCGGTATAGGGAGCCGCTTTTGGCCCGTTAGCCGTGAAAACAAACCAAAGCAATTCCTCGATTTTTTTGGAACGGGCGAGTCTCTCTTGCAGCAGACCTTTCGACGGATGAGTCAATTCGTCCCAAAAGAGAATATCCTGATAGTCACAAACGAGGTATATATAGAGGAGACGCTTAGGCAGTTGCCGGAGCTTCTCCCCGATCAGATCTTAGCAGAACCCATACGGCGTAATACGGCACCTTGTATTGCCTACGCCGCCTATCACATCCGCTCGAAATGCCCGGATGCTTCTATTTTTGTCACCCCCTCCGATCATATAATACTGCAAGAGGCACGCTTTGCGGAGTTCGCAACAAAGGCCTTGGAGTACGTAGCCGACCATGATAGCTTGGTGACGTTGGGCATTATGGCCACCCGTCCCGAAACCGGATACGGTTACATCCAGATGGATCCGGAGAAGAGTGGCGACCTAAGTGGTGGCTTCTTGCGTGTGAAGGTCTTTACTGAAAAGCCCGATCGTGAGATGGCAGAACTCTTTGTCAAGAGCGGGGATTTCTTGTGGAATAGTGGTATGTTCGCTTGGAATGTCTCGGCTATCCTCTCGGCAATTGAGGAGCATGCCGGCGAAGTGGCAGAGGTGCTAGGCGCCGGGGCAGAGGTCTATGGTACGAGTGGAGAGTCTGCTTTTATCCGAGAGGCATTCCCTTGTTGCCCTAGTATCTCAATAGACTATGCCGTAATGGAAAAGGCGCAAAATGTACTCGTTTTGCCTAGTGACTTTGGATGGGCCGACTTAGGGACTTGGGGGGCCGTTTATGAGCATGCCGAGAAGGATGAGGCCGGCAATGCAGCCTTGGGTACTCGCTGCATATTCCAGGAGGCCTCGGGCAATGTGGTTAGCCTCTCCGACCCTTCTCGCATCGTGGTGATGCGGAGCGTCTCAGATTGCATTGTGGCAGAGCATGACAATGTGCTCCTCATCTGCAAGCGAAGTGAAGAGCAACGTGTAAAGGGCATGATGGCTGAGGCCGAATTGCAATTTGGCAAAGAATACATCTAAATCTTTCCCTCTTTTTCTTACCGAATATGGCGGGTGGTAAAGGCGATGGTGGCGAGGTTGTACTGCAAACTGCTTGGCTAAGGCGTTTTTACCACTCGTTGCATTTTTATCATATAGAGCCGAGCGAGTCTGATTCTTCTCGTGCCATAGAGGTACTTTACCCCGGGGAGATCAATTGGGATGGTGGCCCCGATTTCTTCAATGCTAGGTTGCGTATAGGCTCCATTGTGTGGGCGGGCAATGTAGAGGTGCACCGAAAGGCCTCGGAATGGCTCAAGCATAAACATCATCTAGACCCCGCCTACGATAGCACCATCCTGCACGTTGTTGTGGAGAATGACCTTCCTATCTATAGCCGACTAACGGGTGCTCCCCTCTTTACCTGCGTGATGGATCTTCGCCCGATAGACCTAGAGCGTGCAACGGATTATCTGCAACACGAGGGGGCTTTGCCTTGCAGTGAGCGCGACTTAGACCCTCTTCCCATCTCGTGGCACTCTTGGAGCCAATCTCTTTTTGCCAAGAGGATTATTGCCAAAGCCCAGCGATTTATTTCCCTCTACGAAACGTCCGGTAGCGACCTGGGCACTGTGTTGCATCTTCTCCTATTGCGCTACTTGGGGAGCCGCGTTAATAATGAGGCCTTTGAGCAGGTAGCTCGATCTCTCCCTTTGAGGGTTATTCGAAAGCATACAGACCGGCTACCCATGTTGGAGGCGCTCTATTTGGGTCAAGCTGCCTTGCTAGAGGGGGCTCCCATGGATAGTTATCAGGAGGATCTCGCTGAGCGTTATCGCTTCCTTCGCACTAAGTACCAATTAACCCCCATCCCCCGAGGGGAGGTGCGTTTGCTCCGTCTTCGTCCCTCCGCTTTCCCCCATAGGCGATTGGCCTATATGGCGGCACTTCGTCATCGCTACCCCCTATTAGAGAGCGAATTGATGAGGATTACTAATACCCGTGAATTGCAGCATCTTTTGGATGTTCCCCCCTCGGATTACTGGCAACTCCACTATACTTTTGGAGCCGAAGCGGAGAAAGCCCTCGCGTCTCTATCTGCAAGTACGATAGACTCCCTCTTTCTCAATGTGCTTATTCCCTTTCCTCTTCTTGATGCCTACGCCCATGGAGTCGAGCCCTCTGCCGAAGCCCTCGAAGAGGCTTGGGCGAGAGCCTCACAACTAAAGCCCGAGAAAAATAGTATTACCAATAGAATTGCCGCTATCAATCTGCCGCAGGAGCACGCTGCTCATAGCCAAGCCGCTTTGGAGCTCTGGGAGAGCCTCTGTTCGCATCGCTCCTGTTACCTCTGCCCCCTAGGGCGAAAGTTATTCTCTCACTCCACTACATTATGACCGCAAACGATACTCTCTATATGCAACGCTGCCTCGATTTGGCAGCTCTAGCTACGGGTTACACCTCTCCCAATCCCCTTGTGGGGGCGGTTCTTGTGCATCAAGATCGGATTATAGGAGAGGGGTATCACCACAGAGCCGGAGAGCCTCATGCCGAGGTCAATTGCTTTGCATCGGTACGCCCCGAAGATGAGAAATGGATTGCCCAAAGCACCCTGTACGTTAGTCTTGAGCCTTGCTCGCACTATGGGAAAACACCCCCTTGCGCCGAACTCGTCTTGCAGAAGAGGGTACCTCGCGTAGTGGTGGCTATGCAAGATCCGTTCCCAGAGGTGGCAGGTCGGGGCATTGCCCTCCTTCGCAGCAAGGGTGTGGAGGTAGAAGTGGGTGTGCTGGAAGAGAAGGCACGGAGGCTCAATCGCTTTTTCCTCACAGCTGTAGAAAAAAATAGACCTTGGGTCACGCTCAAATGGGCGCAGAGCCGTGATGGCTTTATCGATAGGGTACGAGAGGATGCTTCCCAACTCCCCGAGGTCTTTAGCTCACCCACTAGGCTGCGTTATGTCCACTATTTGCGTCATTGCCACGATGCTATTTTGGTAGGGCGGCGCACCGTAGAGCTAGACAATCCCTCCCTGACTAATCGTTTTTGGTGGGGTACCTCTCCCCAGCCCGTTGTACTAGATAGTGAGGGTGTGCTGTGCCATCAAGCCTATAAAATCAATCAAAATAGTACCTCTAAGCCCTGGTTTATCGTCTCTCCCTCAGCGTTTCGCTCTCAGCCTCTGCCCGAGAATTGCATTGCCATAGAGCGCAACGAGCATTTTGTTGCCCGTCTGTTGGAGATGCTCGCCTCTCGCAAGATCCAATCCCTTCTTGTGGAGGGGGGAGCTCAAACGCTACAAGCGTTCCTCAATAGTGGTCTCTACGATGCTGTGGAGCGAGAGGTCAGCCCTCGTTTGCTGCATGAGGGCGTGGCGGCTCCTATTTACTCGGGAGATGCGAAATGTTCTCTCCTAGACTAGACTTAGAATTCCCCTCTGAATAGAGCGCAATAGGCGAGCAAATACTCTTGATGCTGGTAAAAGTGAAGGGGTATTTGGAGCGGCTCTTCGCCCGATGGATGGTAAGAAATGACGGGTCGATGGGGGTAATGAGAGAGGATGTAGTGCCGGCGAAAGTCCACTGAGGCGTTGGGGATGGCTTTGTAGACCGCCTCACGAGCACACCAAGCCGCCAGCGCATAGCGCGATTGCTCACGAGGGGGGAGTGTGGAGAGCAGCGAGAGTTCTTCTTGGGATAAGAAGCGAGCGGCGAGACGGAGAGGGCGTGAGAAATCGGTTTCTAGGTCAACGCCCACACGCCATCGAGGGGGAGCTGTGAGGAGAGCTAGGTAATCTCCCGAGTGACTAAGAGAGAGTTGAATCTGACTCCCTTGGAGCAGTGGGGCACCTTCTGCCGAATGTGCGAGGGGGCTATGGGGGTAGAGTAGCTGGAGAAGATGTTGAGATGCTTGGCGTTGTTGCTCACGACTAAAGCGTGATGGCACGGAGGATAGCCCTAGAAGCCTACTAATATGTACAACGAGAGGTTGTATCATGAGGCGGAGGCGGTAGCGGGCGGAATCACACGCATTTGCATGATTCGATGCTTTTCTACCTTGGTGATTTCAAAGCGATAGCCCCGATAGGTAACAAAGGCTCCCACACGGGGCAACTCCTGTTTCAGCTCCAAAAAGATACCGCCTAGGGTATCAATCTCTTGGGTTAAGGGCTCGAAAAGAGAGTCTTCTAGGGATAGGTAGCGGCAGAAGTCGTTAATCTGAGTTTTACCCTCAAATAAAAAGGATCCATCGGCTAGGCGAGTGTAGGGTAGTTCGTCTTCGTCGTACTCGTCGGTGATCTCTCCTACAATTTCTTCCAAAATATCCTCAAGAGTAATTAATCCTGAGGTGCCTCCATATTCGTCTACGACAATGGAGATATGCCGATGCTCGGAGCGGAACTCCTCAAGCAGATCGTCTATCTTTTTATTTTCGGGTACAAAGTTGGCAGGGCGTATCAGGGTGTGCCAATCGAAGTCGGCCCCGGCTGTGGTGTAGGGTAGGCAGTCTTTGATGTAAAGGATCCCTTTGATCACATCTTGCGTTCCCAAGAAAACGGGGATTCGAGAGTAGCCGGCATCCAGCACAAAGCGTAGTGTGGTCGCAAAATCCCATTGATAGTCAATCATTACCATGTCTACACGCGGCACCATAATCTCGTCCGCCGTCTTGTCGTGGAACTTAATAATCTCGCCAATGAGTTTGCTTTGCGTCTCATTTTTCCCCTCGGTCAGTTCTACCGCTCGTGAGAGATCGTCTACGGATAGCCCATAGTGTTTTTTTCCTCTCCGCTCGAGTATAGAAGAGGTCTTTACAAGAGGTATGGTAAATGGGGAGAGCACCTTCACTAGAGGTTGCATAATGTGCGCCGAAAAGCGACTGAACGAGAGTGGATGCTGCTGGGCATATACCTTGGGGATAATCTCGCAGAAGAGCAGTAGTACAAAGGTGAGTACGATAGTCTGAAGTACAAAGCTAAGTACGCTGTTGATGCCAAAATCAAAGAGAAGGTGTACGAGATAGTTCGACGAAAGTACAATGCCGATGTTGACAATGTTGTTGCCAATTAGGATAGTGGCAAGGAGTTTTTCTGAGTTCTCAAGCAGAGCGAGAAGTTTTTGGTCGTGGGGCGCTTTCGACTCGCGGATGAGGTGAATATCTTGCGGCGATAGCGAGAAAAACGAAACTTCGGAAGAAGACATGTACCCCGATAGGACGATGAGGAGTAGGATAATCCCCAAGGTGATGGCGGCCTGCCAGCCAAAGGGATAAACGATAATACCGGAGAAAAGGCTATCCATCTTGAGCTAGAGAATAAAGGGGCTACTTGGGAGCTTGGGAATATTCGCGCGGTGGATTCCCCACAAAGTGGAGACGCTCCGCTACAATCTCTGTGATGGAGTGCATGGTACCCTGCTTATCGGTATAGTTGCGGTAACTGATCCTACCCTCCACGGCAAGGAGAGAGCCTTTGCGTACCCATTGCTCTGCAAAGGCGGCCTGCTCCCCAAAGGCTACAATGCGATGCCACTCGGTTTGCTCCTCGCGCGCGCCTCCGGTGGCTGTTTTGCCCACGGTGTGTGTGGTAGCTAAGGAGAAGTTGGCTACGGAGAAACGCTCTTTGAGGTAGCGAATCTCGGGGTCTTTGCCTACATAACCAACGAGTATTACTTTGTTTATCGACATTGTCTATATCGGAGTTTCTAGGTAACAAAGGTAGCAGTTTATCCTGACCTCTGCCCTCTTTTGGTGGCTTTTCACTCCCTTTTGCATTGCGTTTGCCCTTTCTAGAGGGCAAGGGAGAAGGCAAAAATAGGGGGAATCGCCCCCACAAAATGGCAAGCCCCTCAAGAGTTCGGCAGACGAACTCTCAAGGGGCTTATGTGTGAAATTTCACCCCATCAAGGGAGGGATGGGGCGGTTAGGATGCCGGAAAGGGCGGGATTTTGATCGCGTTTGAGGTGGAGAGGCTCTTCCCTTCTTTGAATTTGACCCTTACCGAGAAGGTAACCTCTTGCCCTATCAATGATTGAAAAGGCATATCCGTGGTATAAAAATCCCAATCGGGATAGGAGGCTAAAGCCCTTGCTATCTCTTCGGGGATATGGGCACGAGCGAGGGAGCGTTTCTGGTAAAAATCCCAGTTGTAGCCACTTTTGATAAACGAGAGATTATCGAGGAATTGGAAAATAAAGATCCTATTCAACTCGTCTCCTGCCTTAAAATGCTCATTAAAATCGTGATCACATGTAATCGAGATCTCCTCTGGAGTATTAATTTGCCCCACTACATTTCTAGGGGTTGTATCTCCTCGCGATATGGGACACTTCACGTCTCCTATTTTTGCTAAGAAGATGCGGTTTTTCTCTATTCCATCGTCGAAGTCCGTAAAGCGCGTTGTGCTATCTCGCAAGACGAGAGCAAAAATTCCGGGACTTTCCATCTTCAATCCGAGCGAAGAAGCCTCCTGAGACTGCAAATCAGAGTGAGTTGTAGTCAACATGCATGTATCTGCATCTACGAAGTCGGAGATGTAATGATTGTACTTAAGCCGATAGTCACAGCTGCTAAAAGTAACTATGCACCCCAGACACAAGGCGCAACAGCTCAATAAAAAATGTCCTTTTCTCATGTTGGTTCGAACTAATAGGTGTGTTGTTTTATTTCTAATTCTTTTACAAAGATAGGGATGCTGGCTGACTTTTCCAACCTATTTTGTCTTTGTCTAAAGGGGGGGGGAGGCTTGCTACTATGGTTCCGCTGCGAGATAGGGACACAGAGGGGAGGGCGTTGTATTAGGTGAGAAATGCGGAGAAAACGCTGCCTAGAAAAAATTCCGCCGTAGGCTGAAAATAAAAAGTTTCTCGGGCAGGAACGAAAAGTTTTTAGGCTGGTTTTGTAGGGGGAAACCAGCTGCAAAAGAAAAGAGAATTACCCGGAGCTCCCAAGAGGCTCTAGCCCATTGCTTACGCCCGATGCTCCTTGTGGATTTTGTTGCGCGTGAGAATTAGAAAAAGAAATATGTACCTTTGCTCTAGGAAATAGTACGGAAAGAGCGTATTGTGCAATAGACCCTTTGCTCCCTATGGATCGCCCCAATAGCACCTATCAACCGCTAGCAGAGCGCATGAGACCTACTACTCTAGAGGAGTATGTGGGGCAGCGTCATATTGTGGCAGAGACGGCACCTCTGGGGCGCATGATCCGATCGGGCAAGGTGCCCTCTCTTATTTTGTGGGGGCCTCCGGGGGTGGGCAAAACAACCCTTGCGGAGCTGATAGCCCAGAGTGTGGAGGCGCCTTTTTACAAATTGAGTGCGGTAGGATCGGGCGTGGGCGATGTGCGCCGCGTCTTGGAGGAGGCAGAGCGTAGTACCCAGGGCTTTTTTGCTGCCAAGAGTCGCCCTCTCCTCTTTATCGATGAAATTCATCGATTTTCCAAAAGTCAGCAAGACTCGTTGCTGGCTGCCGTAGAGCGCGGTATTGTCACACTCATTGGAGCTACGACAGAAAACCCTTCGTTTGAGGTGATTCGTCCGCTTCTTTCGCGTTGTCAGGTCTTTGTGTTGCAGAGCCTGGAGCCGGAAGATTTGCGACAATTGCTCGAGAGGGCCATCTCTACAGATATTTATTTGGTGCCCCGTAAGGTGAAGATAGAGAGTGACAAGCAGCTCCTTGCCTATGCCGGGGGCGACGCTCGCAAGCTCCTCAATCTACTAGAGATTTTGGCAGGGGCCACCTCGGCTACTCCTCTCGTTATTACAGATGAATTGGTGCGCGAGAGCATGATGCGCCAGCCCATGGCTTTTGACAAAGGGGGCGAGATGCACTACGACATTGCTTCGGCTTTTATCAAAAGTATCCGAGGCAGTGACCCCGATGCGGCGCTCTACTGGATGGCTCGCCTTATTGAGGGCGGAGAAAATCCCCGTTTCGTGGCTCGTCGGATTGTGATTTCTGCTGCCGAAGATATTGGGCTAGCCAACCCCAATGCCCTGATGATAGCCAATGCGGCGGCTCAAGCTGTGGAACTGATAGGTTGGCCGGAGGGGCGTATCCCACTCGCCGAGGCGGTGGTTTATTTGGCAGCATCGCCCAAGAGTAACTCCGCCTACCTTGCCATAGATTCCGCCCTTGCCTATGTGCGCAACTCGGGCAACCTACCCGTACCGCTCCACCTCCGCAATGCGCCTACTCAACTGATGGGGGACTTGGGGTATGGAGTCGGTTATAAATATCCTCATGATTACGACAAGCACTATGTGCCACAAGAGTACCTCCCCTCGGAGGCGCATGGGCAGCACTTTTATACCCCCCAGGTTACCGGGGCGGCGGAGAGAAGGCTCGTGGAGTATCTGGAGTTTATCCATGAGGAGAAAAAAGAATCAGACAAAAACAATCAAAAACAATAAACAACACTATGAACTTACATCAGCGAGCTTTTTCGCTTCGACTTCTCTTATCCCTGGCGTTTCCCCTGCTTTGGGTGGCTTGCGGTACAGTGCCCATCTCGGGGAGAAAGTCGCTTAATCTTGTTCCGGAATCCCAAATCATAGCACAGAGTGCCGCCCAATACACCGAGTATGTGCGGCAGATGCCCCACAGCGACGACCCTAAACAGGTGGAGCGAGTGAGGGTGGTGTGTCAGCGCGTTGCCGATGCTGCCACCAGCTACCTCCGCAAGAATAACCTTAACGACCTTGCCCAGCAGATGAAGTGGGAGTTTACGGTAATTGCAGACAGACGCGTCAATGCTTTCTGTATGCCGGGCGGGAAGATTGTTATCTATACCGGTATTTTGCCCCTATGTGCTACCGATGACGAACTTGCCACGGTCGTATCGCACGAGGTAAGTCACGCTATTGCTCGCCATAGCAATGAGCGACTCAGCACCGAGATCCTGCGTCAGATGGGAGGTCGAGTGCTTGTCTCTGCCGTTGGTTCTACCTCCGCTATCACCAATACCGTGATACAGCAGGCTTACGGCTTGGGTTCGCAAGTACTTGTTTCGCTACCCTATAGTCGTAAGCAGGAGCACGAAGCCGACCAAATAGGGCTTGTATTTATGGCCATGGCGGGCTATAACCCCGAACAGGCAATCAGCTTTTGGAAGAAAATGGCGCAGCAGGGCGGAGGCTCTACTTCGGAGCTATTGAGCACGCACCCCAGCGATGCTAATCGTATCAAGGCTATCGGGGAGTACCTGCCCAAGGCTCTGCCCTACTATCAGGAGTACCTGGCCCAGCATAAGCCGGCCCAGCCCCAAAAGCCCTCTACTCCCACCGAGAGTAAAAAGCCTACGACCTCAAAAACGACCAATAAGAAGTCGAATAAGAAAAACTCTAAAAAGTAAATTTTCGCCCTTTTATCCCCCTGATCTCTCATGAACTCATACCAATTGATAGCGCAACTTTTGCCCGAGCTAGAGGCGTACGGAGCCATCTGTCCCGAAGGAGAAGAGACCGATCTCGCCTCCTTTGCTGCCTTCCTAAGTGAGCGAGTACGCTACCGAGCCGATAACCTTCCTGAGGGACAAGAATTCCCCCGGACTGAGCAAGATGAGGTGCTCCTCGAGGCGGCCATGGCTCGTGAGATTAGTCACCTATACCGCTATATGCGAGGCTATTTTAGGAAGGCCTTACGCTCCAATAAGTCGGTTATTACGATGGAGGATTATACCTATTTGGTGTGCCTTCTGAGGATACCCATGATGACCAAGACCGAGCTAAACAACCTCAATGTGATGGAAAAAACAAGCGGTACGGAGGTGATCAACCGTCTCTTGCGGAGCGGCCTTATAGAGCAGCATGTAAATGAGGAGGACCATAGAAGTTTCTACGTCTCCATCACGGATAAGGGGCGTGGTGAGGTGATGAGGTTATTCCCCGAGCTCAAAAAGATTGTTACGGTATTCTTCTCGGCGATCTCCCTGCCGCAGAAGATTGTACTCCATCAGCTGCATCAGAGGCTTGCGGATCGTAATCAGGTGTTCTTTTTGGAGCATCGAGATGAGAATATCGAGGAACTTTACCGCCGAGTCAATGAGAAGGTGGCAGGGGAGACTTCTCCCGGAATAGAAGGGTAAGGCTACTTCTACTGAGCGCGTCGCCAAGGGGCTAAGAGATACTCCGCGCAGTCGGTAAGCACAAAAAGTAGGAAGCCCGTAGCTCCCAAGAAGGCGATGCCGGCATACATATCGAGGTAGTCTACTCGCATCCAAGCATTAACTATATAGTACCCCATACCCCGCGAGGTGCCGTATGTCTCCGTAACAAAGAGCACAGAGACAGCGGTGCCTATAGCTATGCGCAGAGCCGAAAGCAGGGCAGGTACAAGAGCCGGTAGTAAAAGATGGCGCAGCATGGCCGGCGTCGAAGCCCCGAGTGAATGCATCACAATGTAGTTGTCTTTGGGGATGGCAGCAAGGGCATCGCGTAGAGAAACTATGAGCTGGAAGAGTACGATTAGGAGGATCATGATAATTTTTGTACTCTCTCCAAGTCCCCCCAAGAGCATGACAATAGGAAGCAACGCGAGCTTGGGAATGGGGTAGGAAAAGTAGATAAAGGCATCGAAGACCTTGCCAAAGTGCCGGTAGCGGTGCATCGCAAGAGCAATAAGGAGCGCCATAAGGAGGGCGAGTGCTAGGCCCACGACAATGCGGCCAAGGCTAGCCATGAGGTGCCCGGCCATACCCTCTTGCCAAGCCGTAGGCATGTGGGCATACACAGCCCAAGGGGAGGGGAGGAGTGCCTTTTGCATGACAAGGGAAAGGGTAGCCCAAAGAAGGTGAAGCAAGAGTGCCCCCAAGAGGATGTATCCTAAGCGTACAAAAAGAGACTGATTGGGCATGAGGGTTAGGCTAACTGGGTCAATAGGGTACGGATCTCCTGCTCTGTGGGGGCATGTAGGTCGGCAATGATTTTTCCCGGCTTCCCCCCTATGAGTAGAACGTGATGGGCCAGCAGTGCTGCCTCTCTGGGGTTATGTGTTACAAAGAGGCAAGTAGTAGGGAACTCCGCGAGCAGACTGAGAAATAGAGCATAGCTGCGCTCTGCCGTTGCCATGTCGAGGGCGGAGAAGGGCTCATCGAGGAGCAGAAGATCGGGCTTCATTACAAAGGCTCTTGCCAAGGCAACCCTCTGTCGCTCTCCTCCACTAAGGGTCTGAGGGTAACGCCTTAGGAGGGTGTTTAGCCCCAGCACGTGCACAATTTCCTCGAAAAAGTCGGGGTCTACAATGTCGTGCCCAAGGTGCGCCGGTAGTAGGATATTCTCCCGCACTCGCTTCCAAGCTAGGAGGCCATAGTTCTGAGGAACAAATGCCAAACGATGGCGCTTGGGGTTGGGGACCTCTCCAAAAATCTGTACAACTCCTTGGGTTGGGGGCATTAGTCCTGCGAAAATACGCATCAGAGAAGACTTACCGCTCCCCGAAGATCCTGCCAAAGCACAGATCTCCCCCCGAGGGATGCTGAGGTTTATATCCTCTACAGCCAAGGCATTGTTGGCACCATGTCCGTAGGAGAGGGAGAGGTGCCGGGCAGTGAGAGCCTCCATACAGGGATGGGGATTGGGGATTATGGAAGGAGCTGTTGGGTGGAGTAGCCCTCGTCCACAAGTTTTTTACTCTTGAGCCATCGGTTCATCTCCTCTAGCTCTTGAGGGGTGGGGGTCGCTACGGGAGTGAAGTCGGGTAGCTCCATGGCTAGCGCTGCCGTCTCGGAGATGCCAAGCTCGCTGATGAGTACCTTTACCCACTCTTCTCTAGGGTGTTGTTGCATGTATTGTACCCCTAGGTTGTATCCTTGATGCAGCAAGTTTACTGCCTCCTTGCGTTCGCTAGCCTCGCGTGTGAGGGCAATTCCCGTAAGGTTAATGCCCAATTCTTTTGTAGAAATAAGGGAGGTGAGCCCGCTCTCTAGCGCCATGGTGGCAAAAGGCTCGGGCAAAACGGCTGCGTCTACCTCTCCATTGCGGAGCATCTCTAGGCGGAGGGGGATTTTTACGATCTCTACTTTCTCCACCTCTTCTGGTGCAATCCCAGCCTGAGCCAGCAGCATGTCGGTTGTGTATTCAATCACCGTGTTGCTGCTAAGTGCCAGCTTCTTGCCTTTGAGATCTTGCAGGGTGGCGATCGACTTGCCCTGCCCAATGATGAGGCGGAAGGCTCCGTCGCATTTCATGTCCAGCACAATGGGCAGTTGGGCGGCATTGAGGAGAGCGGCCGAGGTATAGTCTGTAACGGCGCCGTCTAGTACCCCGCCTTGTAGCGCTGCATCGCGCTCTACGGGAGAGAAAAAGTGCTCAAGCCGGAGGTCGAGCCCCAGAGAGTCGTATATGCCTTTGTCTAGCGCCACCGCAAAGGGTAGGTAATCGACCGAAGCCATTACCCCGAGGGCGAACTCTTGCCGGTCGGGATTCCCATCATTTCCCTTCGAGTTTTTTTTGCCACAACCAAAGAGGAGGGCAAGGGAGAGAAGGGCGAGAGAGATACTGCCGGAGAGGAGTTTGAGTCGCTTCATGTAGGGAGTTTTATGGGTTTGTGGTGAGTTTGTTTTTCTGTGCATAGCGGCACCAAGGGGCAATGCCGCAAGAAGTGCATTTTGGCGAGCGGGCTAAACAGACATAGCGCCCGTGTAAGATGAGCCAATGGTGCGCCTTGGGGATGAGCTCGGCGGGGATATAACGCACGAGGGTTAGCTCCGTATCGAGGGGCGTTTTGGCACGGGTGGTTAGACCAATGCGCTCCGAGACCCTGAACACATGGGTGTCAACGGCCATCGTGGGTTGGTCGTAAAGAACGGCAAGGATCACGTTGGCGGTTTTGCGTCCTACCCCGGGGAGGGTCATTAGCTCCTCACGAGTGGCCGGGATGGAGCCGCCGAATGTTTGCACTACTCTTTGAGCCATTTTGCTTAGGTGCTCCGCTTTGCTATTGGGGTAGCTGATGCTTTTGATAAGAGCGAGTATCTCCTCTTGGCTCGCTTGCGCCATCGCCTCTACGGTGGGCAGGGCGGCGAAGAGAGCGGGAGTAACCATATTCACTCGCTTATCGGTGCACTGTGCAGAGAGCATTACAGCTACCAGCAGTTCGTAAGGCGACCGGTAGTGTAGCTCTGTCTCCGCCACAGGCATATTCTCTCCGAACCACGCCAATATCCCCTCAAAACGCTCTTTCTTGGTCATATCTCTTCTTTCATCCGTTGTACCATCTGGCGTACCGCTACGGGGTAGTATAGGTGCTCGAGGTGATGAATGCGCTCGGCCAGCGAGTCGGGGGTATCTACCGAGGGATAGACGGGGCAGGTCGCTTGGCATAGCGTACTCCCATGGTCGTATTCAGCATCCACGTAATGAATAGTAATGCCCGAGACCACTTCTCCTGCTGCCAGTACGGCCTCGTGCACGAAGTGCCCATACATTCCTTTTCCCCCAAAGCGAGGCAAAAGGGCCGGGTGTATGTTGATAATGCGAGAGGGATAGTGCTCTACAATATTTTGGGGTATGCGAGAGAGGAAACCTGCCAGCACAATGGCATCAATTTTCTCATCTTGCAATAGTTGCAATACGGCACTACCTTCGCGGAAGTCGGCACGGCTGAAAACGTGAGTCGCTACTCCCAATCTTTCGGCTCTTTGGAGCACTCCGGCCTGTGCATTGTCCGTAATAATTAGGGGGTATTGGAGCAGTTCGGAGGGTTGTTGTAGGATCAGATTTTCTGCATTCGAGCCATTACCGCTAGCGAGTATTGCTATTCGTATCATTCTTTTTTAGTCAAAAATCCGCACAAACTGTATTGTGTTGTGCAGAAACATTGTATATTTGCCCTCGCAAAGAGGATCGAGTTCCTAGGTAGTAATACCTATCTTTGCTGCAAAGATAGTGCGAAACGCGCGATTTTTGCACCCAAAATAAATAGTATAAACCCTCTAATAGAGTAAGACAATGAACGAAATTGAAGCAAAAGTAATCGAACTCATCGTAGACAAACTTGGTGTAGATGCTAGTGAAGTAACCCGTGAGGCAAGTTTCGCCAACGACCTTGGTGCAGACTCTCTCGATACTGTAGAACTCATGATGGGCTTCGAAAAGGAATTCGATATGACGATCCCCGACGAAGAAGCTCAGACTATCAAGACTGTAGGCGACGCTATCAACTACATCGAAAGTCACAAGGCATAATCTCGCCATGGAGTTTAAGAGAGTTGTTGTCACGGGTCTTGGAGCACTTACCCCTGTGGGTAATAGTGTGTCTGAGACGTGGGAAAGTCTCCTCCAGGGGAAGAGCGGTGCCGGTCCTATCACCCTCTTCGATGCGTCTCAGTTTAAGACGCAGTTTGCCTGCGAAGTGAAGGGATTTAATCCCAACGATCACTTCGATCGCAAAGAAGCTCGCCGCTACGACCGCTACACACAGTTCGCTTTGGTTGCTGCCAAAGAGGCTCTCGAAGATTCTGGTCTCGACCTCGAGAAGACAGATCTTGAGCGTGTAGGGGTAATCATCTCAGCCGGTATCGGAGGTCTCGAGACCTTTGAGCAGGAGGTGATGGACTATAGCCCTGAGAAGGGACCGCGCTTCAATCCGTTTTTCATCCCCAAGATGATCTCGGATATTGCTGCGGGGCTTGTTTCTATTCAATACGGCTTTAATGGCCCCAACTACTCGGTAGCTTCGGCTTGTGCCTCGTCTACCAATGCTATCATCGATGCCGCTATCATGATTCGTCTTGGTAAGGCAGATGTAATGGTAGCCGGGGGTAGTGAAGCGGCTGTTACTGTTGCCGGTATTGGTGGATTCAACGCTATGAATGCCCTCTCTACGCGCAACGATAGCCCTGAGACAGCGAGCCGTCCCTTTAGTAAGAGCCGCGATGGCTTTGTACTAGGGGAGGGGAGTAGTATCTTGATCCTCGAAGAGCTAGAGCATGCTTTGGCTCGTGGAGCTAAGATCTATGCAGAGTTTGGCGGTTTTGGACTCTCTGCCGATGCGCATCACCTCACAGCGAGCCACCCCGAGGGGCTTGGCGCAAAGCTCGTGATGCAGCGCACGCTAGAGGATGCCAACCTCAAGCCCGGTGATGTAGATTACATCAACGTGCACGGAACGAGCACGCCCGTAGGAGATATTAGCGAAGTGAAGGCCATCACGGCTGTGTTTGGTGATGAAGCTAAAAAGCTCAACATCAGCTCTACAAAGTCGATGACCGGCCACCTCTTAGGAGCCACGGGAGCTCTCGAAGCCCTTGTTGCTGTGAAGTCGGTTTGCGAGGATGTTATTCCTCCCACGATCAACCATCAGCCGGACGACGAGGACCCGGAATTCCCTGCGCTCAACTATACATTCGACAAGCCTTGCCACCGCACCGTGCGTGCTGCCATGTCTAATACATTTGGCTTTGGTGGTCACAATGCTTGCGTTCTTTTCAAGAAATACGCTGGTAAATAACTTCCGATTTCTTACTAAAAAGAAGCGCACAATGTCGTAATATCACATTAGAGAGAGGGATACTCGGAGGCTTTGACCATCTTAGTTAGTGGCTCAAGTCCCTTAGGGTATCCCTCTTGTTTTGTGGTATTCCCATCTACTTTTCTCAGCATCAACCACACTCTCTACATCAACCTCCTAACAAGGAATACGTAGCCGATTTTCACTGTCTACACATGCTTTTTTCAGCCCTCCTCTCACGAATCCTTCCTCCACTGACGAAGAAGAAAAAGAGGCTTGAGCCGGATTGGAAGACGCTGGAGCAAATCCTAGGGTTTGCTATCCGCGACAAAGAATACTACCGGTTGGCTCTCATAGACCCTTCTACCACGGCTTCTGGTAATGGCGGTAAGCGTGCTGCTGGGCGGAGCAAAACAACCAATACCGACAACAACGATCGTCTAGAATTCCTAGGAGACAGCATTATTGGCGCCGTGGTTTCCGAGACTCTCTATCGCTCTTATCCCGATAGTCCTGTGGGGGCTTTGTCGGAGCAAAAGGCGAGGATTGTCTCTCGCAAAATAGGGGATACCATCGCCAAACGTATGGGCATAGACGGATTGATACAGCACTCGAATGAAAATTTCCTGGCAAAGGATGCTCCGGGGAATGCGCTCGAGGCCATTGTGGGCGCCATATATTTAGATCGAGGATTCGACTACGCCCATCAGTTTGTCAATCACAAAATGCTCGGGATTTATCGAGAAATCAGTGAGACGCAGCCCGATCTCGGGACCAATTTCAAGAATAAACTCATCGAGTGGGGTCTCAGGAATAAGTGCACGGTAGAGTTCCGTCTTATCGCTCACGCACCGGGGCCTCGCGGTTATTTCGTCTCACAAGTATTCTTAGACAATCAGCCTATGGGCCACAGCAAAGGCTCCACAAAAAAGGGTTCGGAGCAGGGAGCTGCCAAACTTGCCCTAGAGGCGATTGAGGCTGATGAGGACTTCCTAAAGTCTTTGCAACATAATGGTTTAAAGCAAGCGGGGGAGCTCTCTAATACCGATGCAGGCGCTTGTGGCTTGCAAAATGCGGATCCCCTCCGAGAGGCTATGCCTATATCCAAATAGAAAGTAACTTAATCTCTCTATATGCACCTACTTCAGGAGAAATTAGCACACTATACAGCCCCTCAGGAGGCACAAGCCAAGGGTATCTACCCTTACTTCCGAAAAATTGAGTCCGAGCAAGATACAGAGGTGATTATTGATGGCCGTCGTGTACTCATGTTTGGCTCTAATGCTTATCTGGGACTGACTAACCACCCCAAACTCAAAGAGGCTGCCATTGCAGCTACTGAGAAGTATGGAACGGGGTGTGCCGGCAGTCGTTTCCTAAACGGAACGCTCGACTCCCACCTCGAGTTGGAGCAGCGATTGGCTCAGTTTGTGGGCAAAGATGACGCCATTATCTTCTCTACGGGCTTCCAAGTAAACCTTGGCGTTGTATCTTGTCTCCTAGGCAGAGAAGACTATATAATCTGGGACGAATTGGATCACGCTTCCATCATTGAAGGGATGCGTCTCTCCTTTGCCAAGTCCCTTAAATTCCGCCATAACGATATGGCATCGCTCGAGCGTCGCCTAGCTCAGTGTGCCCCCGATAAGGTCAAGCTTATCGTTGTGGATGGTGTGTTTTCTATGGAGGGGGACGTATGTAATCTCCCCGAGATTGTAAAGCTCGCCGAGCGCTACAATGCTACCATAATGGTGGACGAGGCACATGGATTTGGGGTACTGGGGCAAAATGGTCGTGGGGTGTGCAACCACTACGGCCTCACCGATAAGGTAGATCTTATCATGGGTACATTCAGCAAGTCGTTCGCCTCGTTAGGCGGCTTTATTGCCGGAGATAAGATCCTGATCAACTACCTTCGCCACCACGCTCGTAGCTATATCTTTAGTGCTAGCTGCACACCTGCCTCTACGGCCGCCGCCGGAGCCGCTCTGGATATCATGTTGAGCGAACCCGAGCGTTTGGATCATCTTTGGGAGCTTACGAAGTATGCGCTTGATCGCTTCCGCGCTCTAGGCTTCGAGATTGGTAATACTTCTACCCCCATTATTCCTCTCTTTATCCGTAACAACGAAGCTACCTTCTGCATTACACGCGATGTTTTCGAAGAGGGCGTGTTCGTAAATCCTGTTGTTTCTCCGGCCGTAGCACCCGAGGATACCCTTATCCGCTTTAGCCTTATGGCTACGCATACCAAGGAGCAACTGGACTTTGCGATAGACAAACTCCATAAGGTCTTTGTAAAAAATGGGGTGTTACCTCACTAATATTCCGGCTAATTTCGTTTGATTTTCTGCCCTAAAATAGGCGCAAACATAGCTGAGATTTTTCCGGCTTTAGCCTAGGAATCAAAAAGATTTAGCGCACGAGTTGTTGAGATGCAGCTCGTGCGTTTTTTCATGCCTCGCCTCATCTTTTTTCGCCTCAACTTGAGTTTCTAGATAGAATAGATCGATTAGGAGAGTATTTATCAATACATTTGTAAGTCGTTGGCACAATACTTCTGTAGGAGTGTCAATGGGAAGACTTTCGCGAGAAAACTCTTAATACAAAATGATATGAAGAAAATTTACTCTTTGCATCCCCTGGGACGGATGTTCTTTTTCCTATTGGGGTGGCTATTGCCTCTCTCTCTTGCTGCCGATCCTGTGGAGATTGTAGTTGCGGAGGCAGGCTCTGGCTCTGCGCTTTTTGCCGCCCATGCCGAGGCTACCGACCTTGTTATCAAGGGTACAATTAACCAAATTGACCTCTTAGAGTTACATGCTCAATGTCGTATGGTGGAGCGTCTCGACCTTAGCGAAGCTACCATTGAGGCCTATTCGGATGAGGAGAGTTATGTGGATTATGCAGCCAACGAGCTCTCTGTTGCTCTCGCCAATAGCCCTGCCCTCAAAGAGCTAATTTTACCTAAAACACTCACCAGCATCGTGGCCAAGGCCTTGCAAAAGTGTCCTAATCTTACGGCTATAACCCTGCCCGGGGAGAGTATGGTAAAGGCAAAAAGTCTCTTTGTAGACAAAAAACAACTCGCCACCATCAAACTCTATGTTCCCGAGGCGTTGGTGGAGCAATACAAGCAATTACCTGCGGCTACGTGGGGCTTCTCCGAGATCCTACCCATCCGGCAAGCACCCCACCCGGAGCCAAAAGATCCCTACGAAGGGGTGGTGTTTGACAATGTCTACGGCCCCAACTACTTCCCCATCACAGAGGGGGAGGCGCCCAAAATCTTCTTCACCTACTACTTTACTAATGGCTCCGATAAGCAGATCGATGAGATCGAGTTTACCTATTGGTTTGACAATAATACAGCGGATAAAAAGACCATAACCCTCAAAGAGGTGCAGCTACTGCCGGGTAGCAATATGGACGACCTACAGCAGGCTTGCGTCTTTGTTGCCCCCAACGATACCGAGCTACATACCATCCATATAAAGCCTACCAAACTCAATGATACGGAGGTAGAGCTTGGTGAGCGAGCTCGCCCCTATCGTCGTTACTATGTAGATCATGGCTACATGCGTCAGCACCAATTGGAGCTCTTTATCGACCCCAAAGACCCCGCTAGTCTTGAGGGGTACAAACGTGCTCTTACGAGTATGATAACCCTCCTCGGTAAGACCAGAACGCCCGAGAAGATCACGCTTGTTACTATTACAGGAGACCTCTCAAGCGAGGGTGTTTTTACGCCTCAAGTCGCCTCGCTTAGCCCCGTGGCCCAAGCCTTCCGCATCAATCAATCTCCGCTTATGGTCTACGATCGTGATCTAATGACTGTCTATGGTACGTTGAATAATGCCGAGCAACTTCTCAATCTCTCGCTCTACACGCCTGCGGTGCGCATAGGTTCGCTAGAGGATATCTACAACTATATGTTCTCCAATTCGTTCCATAGAAAGGCCTTTAGTGACCTAGCTATTGGGATGAGCCGTGCCGCTTCGGGTGAGTTCACGGTAGAGCTTACGGGTAAGCTGAGCGTGGATGAGAAGAGTACAAGCGACCTCCGAGCTATGGTCTATCTGGTAGAGAATAGCACATTGCCCACTTTCGATCCTGAGACAGAGGCCGTGTCCGTAGCCGAAAATACCATCTACAATAGGGTGCAACAGGTGCTTAGTGCCGCCGAGGGTACTCCGCTAGAGATCAAAGAAGATGGCTCTTTTGCTCTCCGCCTCCCCACCTTCAAAATGGAAGACTATGCTGCGGATAAGTATAGACTTACGGCTGCTGTATTCCGCCAAGGTACTGCCGAGCAACCCTACCTTACCTATACCTTGCAATCCGCATCTACCCCAATTAACGACGCCTTGCTCACCGGGTGTGCTCCGGTAGTGGCACCTTCTCTTCCCGCTCTCGGTCGCGCCGCCGGCTATCTCTATACCCAATCAATGGAGTGGAATATCGCCCATATCTATACGCTCGAGGGGGTAGAGTATGCCAATGGCTCCCTTGCTCAGGGCGCTTATGTGGTCGTATTGCAACACACCTCGGGGGCGCTCCGCTCTGTAAAGTATATACTCTAAGTCTCAACTATAAGTCGATGAATAAGATTCGTATCGCCCTCCTTGTGGGGGCTTCTCTCCTCCTCGCTGTTCTTACGGGAGGGGCCCAAGAGATCAGGCTCTCCACAGTCGCTGCCAAGGGGACGCCTATTAGCTTTAACCTTGCAGCGGCCCAAGAGGGAACCCCGGCAAGCATTGACTGGGGTGATGGTGTCTTTGTAGAGTATGTTATCGGCCCTACATTTAGCGAACCCTCGGGGGAGGTTAAGGGGGAGGATATTGTGATTAAGGGCGATGTGCGTCGCTTCAATTGCACCTCTTCTAAGCTAAAAATGCTGGATGTGAGTAACTGTCCCCGCCTCGAAGTGTTGATGGCTGCTCTCAATTATCTGAGTGAGATTGACCTGAGCCGGAATACAGAACTTGCCAATATCGAGCTCTTCAGCAACAACCTCAAGAGCCTGGATGTAAAGGCTTGTAGCAAGTTGCAACGCTTGGTTGTTTCGGGTAATTTCTTGAGCGAGTTGGACGTAACTCACTGCCCTGAGCTGGCCTATTTAGACTGTGCTCGTATGGGACGCCTGGAGCGGTTAGACCTAGCCCGCTGCCCAAAACTGACCCACCTCGTTGCAAGTGACTGCAGACTCATGGCGCTAGTGCTAAGTGAACAAGCTCCCCTCGAAGAGCTATTGATAGCAGATAATCGCCTCTCGGAGCTTAATTTGGCCCCCTACAATCAGCTCAAAATAGCCAATTGCTCCGGCAATAAAGAGATTAAAGAGCTCACCCTCAATGCGCCCGAGTTGACCCAATTGCTCGCTATGAATACGGCTATCTCTCAACTCGATTTGACCCATTGTCCGAAGCTATCTTACCTCATGGTGACGGGGGCAAGCAACCTCTCGAAGCTACTGCTGCCTACTCCTTGCTTGCTCACAGACTTAGGGCTGAGCTCGTGCAATTTTGATCAATTTGACTTCGGAGCAATGGCTTCCCTTAGCCAGCTCTGGTGCAATAGCAACAGCCGCCTCTCTCACCTTGATGTGAGTAAATGCCCCGAGCTGACTCGCCTGGAGGCAAAGAAATGCGCCTTAGAGAGCCTAACGTTGCACCCCTCGCCCTCAAAACTTGCCTTCCTACAAGTGCCCTACAATAAGCTGACCGCCCTCTCCCTCAAGGGCATGGCGCAGCTCGAAACGCTTGACCTCGGAAGCAATCAATTGAGCGAGATAGACCTCTCGGAGTGCCCACAACTCAAGTTGCTCAACCTGCGCAATAATCAAATTCATTCGCTAGATCTCTCGCGCACTTCTAAGCTTACGATGTTGGGCATCCCAGAGAATAAGATGACAAGTCAAGAGCTTAATGCCATCTACAGGCAGCTGCCGATGCTCGATGAGAAGCCTACAAAGGTCAATCTTATCAATGGGCTGAAAGGCGATTTTTCCGCCCAATGCAGTAGTACCGATATAGCAGAAGGGCTTAACTGGACACCCCAAATCAAGGGGGATGGATCGGGTGCTGATATAGATGCTTTGCTAGAGCCCGAAGGGGCTAAGGCCGTACGCTTTGTCGTGAGCGATGGCCAACTAGCGATACAAGGGCAGGCGCTGCAAGGCGTGGTGCAGCTCTATGCTTTCGATGGCTCCCTCCTATATACTGCGTCTGTGGAGGGTAGTAAAGTAGTACTCTCTCGCCCTGCCCAGGGTACCTATCTTGCGGTTTATACCGATGCTGTATCGGGGCATAGGCATCTCGAAAAACTCTATTTCTAAGGAGGTGAAGGGCTACTGATTCGGTACAACGTCGCCCCAAAAAGAGAGCGGAGCAATCCTAATAAAGCTAGGGTTGCTCCGCTTGTTTTTTATTCGAAGAACTCGTCGTTGGAGTCGTGGTGTACGCCGCCTTGGGATAAGCGATAGGCGTTGAAGGCTTTGAGCAGCCCCTCCACCTCGTTTAGAGAGATGCGCAGTTGCTCTATTACCTTGCGCTTGTTTTCCTCTTTATTGGGGTTTTGGAGGTAATGTTTTACGCCATCGCTGGTAAACTTTCTCTCGCGGATGAGGAAATGAATCAGCCGCAAGGTCTCTATGTTTTGCGGCGTGTAGCGTCGGTGTCCGCCCCGGCTTCTTTCGATGGAGAGCCCGAAGGTATCTTCCCAATAGTAGAGGGTGTGCACGTCCTCCCCGATAAGTTCGCAAACTTCGTGGGGGGAGTAAAATAGCTTCTCGGGTGTTGTTTTCTTCTTTAGGGGCATAGGGGTTGTAGTTTTTCTCGTAGATATTGCCCTGTAATAGACTGAGGCGAAGCTGCCACCTCCTCCGGAGTGCCGCAAGCCATGAGTAATCCTCCTTTTGCTCCCCCCTCAGGGCCGAGGTCTATAACGTAGTCGGCACACTTGATAATCTCCAGATTATGCTCAATAATGAGTACGGAATGCCCTTTCTCTATAAGGGCTTGCAGGGAGTGGAGTAGGCGGGAGATATCGTGGAAGTGTAGCCCTGTAGTGGGTTCGTCGAAGATGAAGAGTGTGGGCTCTACGGTGCGTTGAGCCAGGTAGTAAGCGAGCTTTAGACGCTGGTTTTCTCCCCCCGATAGAGTAGAGCAACTCTGCCCCATTTGCACATACCCGAGGCCTACCTCTTCGAGCACTTTGAGGCGAGAGACAATGGCTTTGGTGTACTCTTCTTCGGGGTATTGTTGGAAGAAAGCGACGGCTTCGGATATGCTCATCGTGAGGAGATCACTGATGTTGACCCCATGGTATTCCACGTCCAAAATCTCACGTTTGAAGCGTTTCCCTCCACAGGCATCGCAGGTGAGGATCAGGTCTGCCATAAACTGCATTTCCACCGCAATCGTGCCCTCGCCCTTACACTCTTCGCAACGGCCTCCGTTCTTATTGTTGAAGCTGAAGAAGGAGGGTTTGTAGCCCATTTGGCGAGAGAGGGGCAGGCGGCTATACAGTTCGCGGATCGAGTCAAAAGCTCCGATGAAGGTCGCAGGGTTGCTTCGCGCATTGCGCCCTGCCATATTCTGATCTACGTATTCTACGGCTTTCAATCTCTTGAGATCGCCCGAGAGAGAGCCCGGTTCGTGTGTGTCGAAGTAGTGCCGGAGATCTTCGTAGAGCACGTCTCGTACCAGGGTGCTCTTGCCCGAGCCACTAATGCCGGTTACCACGGCCAAGACCCCGAGAGGGAGGTCGAGGGTTAGGTTTTGCAGATTGTTTTTCTGAGCGTTGTGTATGGTGATATGGTGTTTGTAGGCGCGACGTGTTGCGGGGATGGGGATAGAAAGCCGTCCGGATAAATAGCCGGCAGTGTACCCCGGAGTCTCCCGGGTTATGGTTTTTGGGGAGCCTACATAGATCACTTCTCCCCCATGAATGCCTGCATCGGGCCCGATGTCTACGAGTGTATCTGCTGCACAAATCATCTTCTCGTCATGCTCCACCACCACAATGGTATTGCCGGCATCACGCAGGCGCTCTACCACCCCGATGAGTCGCTCCGTATCGCGCTCGTGTAGTCCTATGCTAGGCTCGTCGAGTACGTACATAGCTCCGTAGAGGTTGCTCCCTAGCCGAGTGGAGAGGGTGATACGTTGGCTTTCGCCCCCCGAGAGTGTATTGGAGAGACGATCTAAAGTGAGGTACTCTACCCCCACGTCGCAGAGTACCTGTAGTCGGCTTCGAATCTCGTAAAGGAGTCGCTCTGCGGCTTTGGCTTCGGCTTCGGGTAGTGCGATTCCCTCAAAGAAGTTACGGGCGTCGAGGATAGAGAGTTGGGTGATTTGGTCGATTGTTTTCCCCTCAAATTGTACATATAATGCCTCGGGGCGTAGTCGCCTCCCTCCGCACGAAGGGCAGGTCGTTCGGCCCCTGAAGTGGGCAAGTCGTACCCTATTTTGTACCTTGTAGAGCTCCTTCTCCAGCATTTTGAAGTAGCTGTCGATCCCTACATATTCTTGGTACTGCTCGTGGTAGAATCCTCGCCACACCAGCCTCTGTTGCTCGTCGGTAAGATCTTTATAAGGCGTGTGGATGGGGAAGTCTTCCTTACTGGCAAGAGCCATAAACTCCTTTTTCCAGAGGGAGGATTGGGGCCCGATCCAGCAGGCAACGGCGTCTTCGTAGATGGAGAGTGAGGGATTGGGGATAATCAAGTTGGGCGATAAGCCGAGGATTTTTCCGTACCCTTCGCATTCGGGGCAGGCTCCTGTGGCGCTGTTAAAGTCGAAGAGGTCGGGGCTGGGCTCGGCAAAGGTGATTCCGTCTGCCTCTAGTCGGTTGCTAAAGTCTAGTTTGACGGGATTCTCTCCCTCCGCAACGATGCTACAAGCTCCGTGCCCTTCGTAAAAGGCAATTTCCACCGAGTCGGCAAGTCGGGTCTCGAAGGCTCCATCGGCATGTCGCACCGACATTCGATCCACTACGAGGTAGAGAGCCTCTTCTTGCTCGCCAGGAGAGAAGTCTCCTAGGCGCATCACGCCCCCCTTTTCGCTCCAAACTCGGCTGAATCCGGAGCTCTGATAGATTTGGAGTCGGCTCGTAAGAGCCGCGCCACGCTCGGCTAGAGGAGCCACTATATAGATGCGAGTCCCCTCCGGGAGGGTGCCCACCGCTTTTACTACATCGTGGGAAGTGTGTTTTTTGACTTCGGCGCCGGAGATGGGAGAAATGGTCTTACCAAAGCGAGCAAAAAGCATCTTCAGATAGTCGTAGATCTCCGTACTTGTTCCCACCGTACTACGGGGGTTACGGCTGATTACGCGCTGTTGTATAGCCACGGCTGGCGGTATGTAGCGGATAAAGTCGCAGTCGGGCTTGGGCATTCTGTCTAGGAATTGACGTGCATAGCTCGATAGACTCTCCACATATCTTCGCTGCCCCTCGGCGTAGAGGGTGTCGAAGGCCAGAGAGCTTTTCCCCGATCCACTAACTCCCGATATAACGGTGAGTTTCCCTCTAGGTATGGAGAGATCAATGTTCTTTAGGTTATTGACACGATTCCCACGAATCTCTATATAGCCTTGGTCGTGCTTGATTGTTTCGTTCATAGAGGGAGAGGTTAGTGACGGTGTAGGCAGGCCAATACAATAGCGGTAGCGGCAGCTACGTTGAGGCTTTCTACCTGTTTGCCGTCTGGAGAAGAGGAGGGGATAGTAAGACGTTGAGTTACATATTGAGCAACCGTGGGGGAGATGCCTTGCCCTTCGTTGCCCATAATTAAAAGATAAGGGGAGGAGAAGAGGGGCGTGCTGTGGTGTGCGAGAATATCTTCGCCCTCTAAGAATGTCCCCCAAATAGCAACGCCATCCCTATGGGCTTGCCCGAGTAGAGAGTGGATGTCGGTTACCGGCGTTACCTTGACCCGTGCCAAGGCGCCCATCGTTGCCTGTACCACCTTAGGCGAAAAGGGGTCTGCTGTACCCTCTGTAGTAAATACAGATCGGCAGCCAAACCAATCGGCCGTGCGTAGGATGGAGCCTACATTGCCGGGGTCTTGTACGTTGTCGAGCAAAAGACTCGGAGCGGTAATGGTAGAAGCCGAGGGGGGAATCGGGAGCTCCAGCAAGGCAATCACGGGGCGCGGAGTACGCAGTGTGCTGAGGGAACTAAAGTCGTATTCCTCAGGCAATAGCACCACACGTTGGATCTGACCCAAGCCCTCCACAAGAGGGAGGAATGAGGCGGTAGTAACCAGCAATCGGCAAGGAAAGGTAGCAAGGAGCTCCCCTATAAGTTTGGGACCCTCCGCCACAAAAAGCCCCTCCGCACGGCGCACTTTGGCTTGCTGGAGGGCTACAATGAGTTTTTTCTCACGCTGTGAGAGTGTATTGCTAGAGGTCGTGAACATATTCTATCTCCTTAAAGGCGAAGTGCTTGAGCCCATCCTCTGCCATCATTACAAGGAGCCCATTGGGTTGAACATCGCGTATTATTCCTACGAACTCCCGTCCGTCTTGGGTATTGCGGAAGGTGGCTTTTTCGTCGCGTTTGTAGAGTCTCTCGAGGTAGTCGAGGTGATACATGTTGAGCGTTGGGGTGAGCGTGGCAATCTCCCCGAGGCGTTGCTCCATCGATTGGTAGAGGAGGGAGCGTACGAGAGAGAGGTCTAGCTCTTTCCCAACTATCTGATAAAGGGATATAGGGTTGGGGAGGTCGGAGGGGAATGTACGCTCATTGACATTAAGCCCTACCCCTACGATGCTATAATTGATGCGCATTTCTGAAAATGAATGCCCTACTAATATGCCTGCGAGTTTGCGCTCTCCGTAGTAAATATCATTGGGCCACTTGATGCGTAATAGCTCCGGAGAGGGCACGAGTGGGGCTGCAGCCTCCCAAACGGCGAGTGCTGTAAGCTCCGAGACGGCCCAAGCCATGGGGGCATAGAAGTGAGGAAAGCGAACGAGAAAGGAGGGTAAAAGATTTTCCCCCTCCGAGGAGTACCATGAGTTCCCCTGCTGACCGCGCCCTGCCGATTGGTAGGGCACCTCTAGCACATAGGCGTTCGGGTCTTGAGGGTGTTGTGCAGCCCAATCGTAGAGGTAGGTGTAGGTGCTCTCTACGGGTGAGGTGGGGGATAGTACGCTAAAGCTGAGGGTGGGCATAATCTGCGAGGGAATCCGGTAGGGTAAGTGTGCAGCGAAGTCTCTTGGGTAGCCCTTGTACTACAAGATAGTAGCTGTGTAGGAGCATCTTTTCTACTCGCTCCCAAGAGAGTGTCCCCCCTAAAATAACACTATTCCAATGCTTTTTATTCATGTGAAATGCAGGCTCTACCTCCTCAAATCGGAGCCGCCACTCTTCGGCAAGATCGGGGTCGCACTTGACCATCATTTGGGGATCTTTCTCTAGGGGAATAAGGGCAAACATCTTTCCGCCTACCTTAAAAACGAGCGTTGTCTCGTCAAACGGGAAGCATTCTTCCACCCCCGGAAGAGCTAAACATAGCTCCTGTATTTGGATAATATCTGCCATCTTGCTAATTTTGCTACCTGTGTGGAGTTCACTAACTGCACTCACAAAGATAATGGAAAAACTACTTTTTGCTACGAATAATACGCACAAGCTCGCAGAGGTGCGCCAAATCTTGCAAGAGCGATGCACTCTAATCAGTCTGGCAGAGGCCGGAGTGCAAAGCAATCCCGCAGAAGATGCCCCTACCCTTGAGGGGAATGCCCTCATAAAGGTGCGCGATGCCCATCGCCTTTCTCTGCTCCCTACGATTGCCGATGATACGGGGCTCGAAGTCGATTGCTTGGGAGGCGCTCCGGGGGTACACTCCGCACGATATGCCGGTGAGGCGCACAACGATGCTGCCAATCGGCAAAAGTTGGTGGCAGATCTTCGTGCTTTCGATCCGCCTTACAAAGCTCGTTTTCGTACCGTGGTTGCCTATATCGATGCCACCGGTGATGAGCATCTTTTTGAGGGAAGCGTGGAGGGAACGATCATACTAGAAGAACGTGGAGAGGCGGGCTTCGGGTACGATGCTCTTTTTGTGCCGGAAGGCGAGGAGAGAACCTTTGCCCAAATGTCGGAGCTTGAGAAGAATGCCATGAGCCACCGAGCTCGCGCCATCGCCGCCTTTAGTCAATACCTTAAACAACATCCCCTATGAAGCCGCTACTTCGCTTTGCCCTAGCTTTGGGCGTTTGGGTTATGTCGCTACTCCCTCTTGTCGCTCAGGAGGCTATTTGGAAGCCGATCCTTGCCATGAACGACTATGAGCAAGTAGAGGATACTCCGACCCATATTTACCTTGTTGCCAACGGAAGTCTTTTCGGGATCGAGAAGAAACGCCCCGACCATGTACACCTCTATGGTCATGCCGATGGGCTGACCGATAATCGGATCTCTAGGATCTATTACGAGGCTTCGGCGCAGCAATTATTCATATACTATCTATCCGGTAAAATGGATGTGCTCTCCCCCCAAGGGGTTGTGAGCAATACGGCCTTGTATGACAATTACCGATTGGCAGACAAAAAGCTCCACCGCCTTGTGCCCGATGAGGGCAAGGTATATCTGGCCGGGGGCTTTGGTATCTCCAGAGTATCGCTAGAGCGTGCCCATATCGAGGCCACCTACTTTTTGGGCTCTGAGGTGCGAGATGTTGCCCGGTTGGGGAGCGTTCTTTACGCTTTGCGTCCCGATGGCTTGCTATTCCGAGGCGATGAGGCGCGTAATTTGCAAGACCCCTCTGAGTGGACGCGGGTCACTCTCCCCAACGATACATCTCAATTAGTGCAGATTGCACCCTACAAAGGCGATTTGTTGCTGTTACGCAAAGGTGGCGCTCTCTACCGCCTCCCAAAAGGAGAGGGGACGCCCACTCTTTTCTATTCGGGGATTGAGAATCTTCTTAGAGAGCACAAAACCACGTTGCTACAAGGTAAAAAGAACCTGATTCTTCTCGACGAAGAGCAGGCGCCTCGCCCGCTTTCTTTTCGGCCAGACCTCGTAGACTTGGGAGCCGGAGGCCTTCCCTCGGAGCTTTGGCTTGCCACTTCGTACAGTATAGAGCGCCTCACCCTCTCGGGCTCTGAGGAGAGTGGCGAAGAGTGGAAGCCTCAATACGATAGTCCTTGGGACAATAATTATTTCTACACCCTGCTATCCGGAACCCGTTTTTACGCCGTCTCCGGCGGAAGAGGGGGCGACCGTAGCTATATCCGGGGGTGCATCAAGATACAAGATGGGGCACTCCCCTGGGCCAAGATTACGAGTAAGGAGGTGCAGTGGCGAGTAGAACCTCAGTTCTACGACGTGGTTTCCTTGGCCGTAGACCCTCTCGATCCGAAGCACTTTTTCGCCTCTACTTGGGGCGAAGGCTTGCTAGAGTTTCGCAATGATGAGCTGGTACAGCAATATTCGTTGGACAATAGTCCCCTCTCAAGTGCTATCCCCAATAGGCCCTACAGCAATAGTTTTGTGCGTGTGGGGAGCTTGTCTTTCGACTCGAAAGGGGGGCTTTGGATGTTCCAAGGCTCTGTGGGCAAAAATATTCTCTACCTCGATGCCAAGGGCAATTGGTATAAATTCGAAGAGATGAGTGTGCGTCAGGTAAACGCCTTTGGCCCCTCTTTGGTACTCCCCGGGGATATCGTTTGGAGCACAATTGAGGATGCCGACAAGACGGGTGTGGTAATTGTGGATATCAATGGCACTCCCGATAATACGTCCGATGACGTGATTCGCAATATCTCGCAGTTTGTCGACCGCTCGGGTAGGAGCATTGCCACGCGCACTTTTTACTGTATGGCACTCGACAGAGAGGGCGTGCTTTGGTTGGGATCAGACAAGGGCCCCATCATCGTAAACGCTCCCACTCGTGTGCATAAGGCTTCTTCTCCCATGGCTTCTCGCCCCGTAGGTGGGGTAGAGCCTAACCTATATTACGTCCTCGACAACGTGCGCATCAATGCCCTAGCCGTGGATCGGCTCAACAATAAATGGGTGGGAACCGCAAGCGATGGGCTCTATTTGCTCAGTAGCGATGGTACCCAAATACTGGCACACTATCGTGCCGAGGATAGTCCTCTCTTGAGCAATAGTATAAATACCCTCTCGCTCGACAATACTACGGGGTTGCTCTACATTGGTACTTCTGAGGGGCTAATTACCCTGCAAACCGGCAACTTCGATACAACGAAAGAGTCCTTGAGCTCTATTCATGTCTACCCCAATCCTCTCCGCCCCGAAGACCCGGACTTGGTTACCATTACGGGCCTTAATACCGGTATGGAGCTACGTATTACCAATGCTCAGGGGGGCTTGGTGCATAGCGATGTTGCCACGGGGAGTGAATATCCGCTTACCGTACGCTCCTCGAGTGGGGAGCGCTATGCCCCGGGTGTCTACTCCGTACTTATCAGCGACCCTAAGAGCCATAAGGCTACGGTTGTGCGCTTTGCCGTTTTGTAAATAAATAATCCAAATAGAGTAATAGAACAATGAAAAAAAATCTACTCACCTCGCTATCGCTGGCGTTAGCTTTCACGCTTTCTCTACCGGTTGCAGCTCAAGTGGGCAAGGGCGGTCTTACCGAGCAAGATCTCGCTACTATCCGCTCGGGGTTCGATCAAAGCCCTGCCAATCGAGCCCTCCTTAACGCAATCCAAGCCAATGGAATGGTGCTTACCAGTGCCGCTCCTAAGGACTATCCCACAGGGGAATTCTCTCATAGAGTAGCGAGCCGAGGTATCGCCGACCAAAAGCAGAGCGGACGTTGCTGGCTCTTTACCGGTCTGAATGTGCTCCGTGCCGAGCTAATGCAAAAGAATAATGCGGGTGAGTTCTTCTTCTCGCATAACTATTCTTTCTTTTGGGATCAGCTAGAGAAGTCCAATCTCTTTCTCCAAAGTATTATCGATACTCGTAAGAAACCCATCGACGATCGTACGGTGGCTTGGCTCTTCCACAACCCCATCGGCGACGGAGGTCAGTTCACGGGCGTTTCGGATAACCTTACTAAGTATGGTGTGGTGCCGAGCGAAGTTATGCCCGAGACAACCAACAGCAATAATACAAGCCGTCTCTCTTCTCTTATCGCTAAGGTATTGCGCCAAGGGGGGATTCGCCTTCGCCAGGCTGCTGAGAAGGGGGCCAGTGAAAAGCAACTAGAACAGCAAAAACTAACCGTTCTCAAGAGTGTGTATCGTCTCTTGGTACTCAATTTGGGAGAGCCCCCTACGAAGTTTACCTATACGCTCCGCGATGCTCAAGGCAAGGCTATCAGTACAAAAGAGTACACCCCTAAGAGCTTCTATCAAGAGTTTATAGGGCGCGATCTCCGCAACGAGTATGTGATGATTATGAACGACCCCTCGCGTCCCTACTACAAAACCTACCAGATTGAGTACGATCGCCACATGTATGACGGTAAGAACTGGACGTACGTAAATGTGCCCATCGAAGAGCTAAAAACAATGGCGATTGCCTCTATAAAGGACAGCACAATGCTCTATTATTCTTGCGATGTGGGCAAGGAACTCGATAGCAAGCGTGGGGTACTAAGCCTCGGTTACAACGACTACGAAGCGATCCTCGGTTACCCCATTGATATGACCAAAAAGGAGCGTATCGAGACCGGCGATAGTGGTTCGACCCACGCCATGACTCTCGTTGCCGTGGATCTGAATGCAGCGGGCAAACCTACCAAATGGATGGTGGAAAATAGTTGGGGAGCTACCTCGGGGCACCAAGGTCACCTCATCATGACGGACGAGTGGTTTGATGCCTATACTTTCCGTATCGTAGTGGATAAGAAATACCTTACGGATAAAGTGCGCGCTGTGATGAACGACAAGCCTACCATGCTTCCCCCCTGGGATCCTATGTTCCGTGCCGAAGAGTAATACTTCGCACTGAGTACGAAGCAATCGAATGCTGCTATCTTTCTCTTTGGGTAGAAAGGTGGCAGCATTTTTCTTTTGCCTTGGGAGGGGGTTCCCTTTCTGCCCAGAAAAGGACAGAAAACTAGCCGGAAACGCCTCGCTATATTGCCTGATCTTTGAGGAAATCTAGCCCAAGAAATATTTTCTTTTAGGCCCGTGTACAAAAAAATATAGGCTGTCGTTTTTCTTTTGTTTTGAGTGTGGGGAGAATCGACTTTTTCTCAATGTTTTATCGTGTAGGATTGGGCTGTTAGAGTGATTCTCTGTATATTTGTATCGGTTTGGGAGAGCATTGAGTGGCTCCCTCAGCGCAAACAAATAATCACGACCATAAAAAAGAAAGTATGAGTCCGACAAATCCCATATTCGATAGCCTAGATAAAGGCAAATTGCAGCGCATGCTCCAAATTCGTAGTGAGTACAGCGATGGTTTAATCACCCTAGAAGAGGCACAAAAACGTATGCTCCAAGATGTGGGGCGCATCACTCCCGAAGAGTTTGCCGCAGCTGAGCAGCTGGTAAAAGCTGACGAAGATCCCGATGAATGCCGCACGGAGAATGTACACGAGATCCTGCAAATCTTTAATGGACTTATTGAGCAACCCAAGCTCTCTCTCCCCTTTGGGCATCCCCTCGATGCCTATTTGCGAGAAGCCGAGAAGATGAAAGCCTTGCTCCAAGAGGGCGAGAAGTTGCTGCAAAGCAAGTTCGCTCCAGAGCCTTGGACGGCTTTGATGCAAGAGATCATGCCCTATAAAGTGCATTTTAGTCGTAAACAAAATCAACTCTACTCCGTACTCGAGAGAAAGGGTTTTACTCGCCCCTCTACTACAATGTGGACGTACGACGACTATGTGCGCGATGAGATGAATAAGGCAATGGATCTACTGCAGTTGGGCAATTATGCTGCTTTCCCCGAGGCCTTCCGCACCATGGCAACCGATATGCTCGACTTGATCAGCAAAGAGGAGCTAATCCTTTATCCCACCTCGCTCAAATTGATTTCTGAGACAGAGTTTGAGGCCATGAAGCATGGGGACTACGAGATCGGATTCTTTGGTATAGAAATGCCGGAATACAAGCCTTCTAACGCTCCGGCCCCCAAGGGTGACTTTATGGGAGAGCTGGCCGATTTGCTCGCTCGCCATGGACTTGGCTCCAAGGGGCAGTCGTCCGACGAGGTCCTGCACGTGGCTGAGGGGAGATTGACGTTGGATCAGATCAACCTCCTCTTCCGCCATCTCCCCGTAGATCTTTCTTATGTGGATGAGAACGAATTAGTCAAGTTCTATACCGATACTCCGCATAGAGTATTCCCCCGTAGTAGGGAGGTGATTGGTAGAGAGGTAAGCAAATGCCACCCGCCCAAGAGCGTTCATATTGTGGAGGAAATCATAGAGAAGTTCAGACGAGGCGAGCAGAGTAGGGCGGAGTTTTGGATCAATAAGCCCGGCCTCTTTATCTATATCGTTTATGTGGCGGTGCGTGATGCCGAAGGGCACTTCCGAGGCGTTTTGGAGATGATGCAAGACTGTACTCATATCCGAAGCTTAGAGGGCTCTCGTACGTTGCTTACTTGGGATGAAGAGCAACAGACGCCCGAGGCTCCGGAGGAAGAGGGCAATAGCTCGGTACTATCTCCCAATACTAAGTTAAAAGACTTACTCAAACGTTACCCCCAGTTGAAGGAGGATTTGCCCTCGATCAACCCCAAATTCGCAATGCTACAGACGCCCATTGCCAAGGTGATGTTGCCCATGGCTACCCTCAAAACGATGAGTGAACGCTCCGACATGCCCCTTGACGAATTGATGAGCCGATTGGCTGCCCTTATCTCCTCGTATGGCGGGATTTGATCATTAAGTAGGGTGTCTAGGCAAAAAAGCGTACCTTTGCAGCCGCAAGAGACGAAACTATTTAGATTTGTAAGATATGAAACCGACCCTTCTTGTAATGGCTGCCGGCATGGGAAGCCGGTATGGAGGCCTTAAGCAATTAGACGGAGTGGGTCCCAATGGCGAGACCATTATGGATTATTCGATCTATGATGCATTGCATGCGGGATTCGGTAAGGTCGTATTTGTAATTCGTCGAGATTTTGAAGAAGAATTCCGCTCGAAGGTCTTATCTAAATATGAGCACGCCATTCCTACGGAGGTTGTTTTTCAAGAGATTGGTAAGCTCCCTCACCCTTTTGTTTGCCCGGAAGGGCGTGTAAAACCTTGGGGTACAAATCATGCTGTATTGATGGCTGCAGAGGCTATTCATGAGCCTTTTTGCGTGATCAATGCCGACGATTTTTATGGTAGAGAGGCTTTTGCTGTGATGGCAGAGGCGCTACAAAATGTGGACCCTATGACCAAGGGAGACTACTGCATGGTGGCCTATCATTTGGGTAATACGCTTAGCGAAGGCGGAACGGTATCGCGTGGTGTTTGCTCGGTAGACTCGGAGGGTTGCTTGCAAAAGGTGGAGGAGCAGACGGCTCTTGCCAGAGACCCTAAAGATCCCTCTCGCTGCCTTGATGGGAAGTCCGGCCAAGCCTTCCCCTTGTCTACCCCTGTTTCGATGAATTTTTGGGGCTTTACTCCCGATTATTTCGACTACTCCCAAAAGGCTTTTGTACGCTTCTTAGAGGAGCATATCGCAGAGCCTAAGAGTGAATTTTACATTCCTCTAATGGTAGACACGCTTATAAAAAGCGGTGAGGCAAAGGTGCGCCTTCTCTCGAGTACGGCACAGTGGTTTGGCGTGACCTACCACGAAGATCGTGATAACGTGGTGGCTCGTCTAGCCCTTCTAGCGGCCGATGGTACGTATCCATCACCGCTTTTCTGAGGTCCGATCATCTTTTTTTGAGAACAAAACTTAGTCATTATAAAACCTATGAAAGTAAAGATGTTACTTCTTTTGCCCTCATTTATGGGGGTTATGCTTACGGGTTGTAGCGGTGGCAATGGTACAAAAGACCAAGATGCTATGCCTGCTATTGACCTTACAGCGCTAGACACGACGGTAAATCCTGCCGAAGATTTTTATCTCTTCGCCAATGGCGGTTGGATGAAAAACAACCCTCTCCCCCCTACTCATAGCCGTTATGGCTCGTTTGATGTTCTCCGCGAACGCTCCATCGAACAGATCCGCGACATCGTAGAAGAGCTTGCTGATAAAAAACAAAAAGAGGGTACTAACGAGTATCGCGTTGCTGTACTTTACAAGCAGGCAATGGATAGCACCACCCGCAATGAATTGGGTGCTACGCCTATCAAAAAAGACCTCGAAGAGATCGAAGCCATCGCTAATAAGCAAGACCTTCCCAAGATCTTTGGTAAGTGGGAAAAAGAGGGCCGTTCTGTATTCTTTGGCACTTATGTAGCTGCCGATGACATGAACAGCACCATGAACATTATGCACGTGTCTCAGCCCTCTCTCGCTCTCGGCAATAGAGAATACTACCTATCTGCTGAGAATGCACAGATCCTAGAGGCATACAATAAGTACATCAATAAGGTGCTCACTCTTGCCGGTTATAGCAAGGAAGACGCTGATCGTATTACCAAAAACAATGCAAAGATCTCTCGTGAGCTCGCTCAAATGAGCTACTCGCAAGAGGAGTTGCGCGATAGCCGTGCCAACTATCACTTTGTGGCTGTTAAGGAGTTTGCCGCTTCGCACAAGGGCTTTGATTGGAACGCATACCTTGCAGAGCGCAATCTCTCTAATCTCGAAAAGTGGGACGTAACCCAATACAACTACTTCGATAAATTCGACAAGTGGTTCCCCACGGCAGACCTACGTGAGATCAAGGACTATCTTATCGCATCCGAAATAGATGGCGCTGCTAGCTACCTTAGCGACGACTTCTCTCTTGCCTCTTTTGAGTTCTACGGAAAGACTCTTAGCGGTAGCAAGGAACAACATCCTCGCTGGCGTCGTTCTGTCAACTTGGTTAATGGCGTTCTCGGCGAAGCTCTTGGTGAGGTATACGTAAAGCGTCACTTCTCGCCCGAGTCTAAGAAAAAGATGGCTCAGCTTGTTAAGAACCTCCAGGTTGCTCTCGGTGAGCGCATCGCAAGCCTCGATTGGATGAGCGATGCTACCAAGGCAAAAGCACAAGAAAAACTCAATGCCTTTACCGTAAAGATTGGTTACCCCGACAAGTGGAGAGACTACTCAAAGCTCGCTATCAGTGCTGATAAGAGCTTCTACGAAAACCTCAAAGAAGTAACTCGTTTTGAGCAAGACTTCAACATGAGCGAGCTAGGCAAGCCCGTAGATCGTGAGCGTTGGCTCATGAACCCTCAGGATGTAAATGCTTACTACATGCCTACAACCAACGAGATTTGCTTCCCTGCAGGTATCTTGCAACCCCCGTTCTTCAACCCCAATGCAGATGATGCTGTAAACTATGGTGCCATCGGGGTAGTGATCGGTCACGAGATGACACACGGATTTGATGACCAAGGCCGTAACTACGACAAGGACGGTAATATGAACGATTGGTGGACCTCAGAAGACGCTGCCAAGTTCCAAGCCGCTACCGCTAAGCTCGTAAATCAGTTCAACGCACTCACCGTAGTGGGTAACGTAAAGGCAAATGGTGCTCTTACTTTGGGCGAAAACATTGCTGACCAAGGTGGTCTTATCGTAGCCCACCTCGCGCTACAAAAGGCTCTTGAGGGCAAGGAAGTTCCCATGATTGATGGATTTACCGCCGAACAACGCTTCTTTATCGGTTATGCACGCGTTTGGGGTCAAAATATCACAGAGCAAGAGATGATCCGCCTTACCAATATCGACCCCCACAGCTTGGGTATGTATCGCGTAAATCAGACGCTCCGCAATATCGATGCTTTCTTCAAGGCTTTCGGTATCAAGGCGGGTGACAAGATGTATCTTGCTCCCGAAGATCGCGTACTCGTTTGGTAATATAGTATAGGAGAGAGTCACTCTCTTCCGTAACCCTTTTGTGCTCTAGCAGAGAAGACCTTTTCTCTCTGCTAGGGCACTTTTTTTGCTCTCGAATGAGTACCTTTGTTCTTATCTATGGAACAGATGAATTGGCATACTCTTTTATCCGATAGGCGCCTTGATCGGGAAGTCTCTTCGCTTCCGCCCATTCGCTCTCGGGTGCGCAACGAGTTTGAGCGAGACTACGACCGCATGGTCTTCTCCGCCCCTTTCCGGCGATTGCAAAACAAGGCTCAGATATTCCCTCTCCCCGGTACTATCTTTGTGCACAACCGACTAACGCACAGCTTAGAGGTAAGTTGTGTGGGGCGTTCTCTAGGGAATATCGTCACAAGCGGACTGCGAGAGCGTTACGAGGGGTTGCCTTTTTACGATTCGGATATTGCCAACATCGTTTCGGCCGCTTGCCTGGCTCACGATATGGGCAACCCGCCCTTTGGTCATAGTGGAGAGCGTGCTATCTCTGCGTTTTTCCGTGAGGGAGCTGGCGCCGAATGGGAAGAGGCTGTGCGCAAAGAAGGGGGACGATGGGAAGATTTTATCCGCTTCGAGGGGAACGCCAATGCCTTTCGTCTGCTTACTCACCGCTTTGAGGGGAGGCGCCCCGGTGGCTTTGCCCTTACGTATAGTACGTTGGCTTCCATCGTAAAATATCCCTATTCGTCGCTCTCGGCAGGAGGTAAAAATAAGTTTGGATTCTTTGCAACCGAGGAAGATACTTTTGCCGAGATTGCTCAGCACTTAGGCATCCTTCGCTTGCAGGAGTCGCCCGATGTTTATGCCCGTTATCCTCTGGTCTTCTTGGTGGAGGCTGCCGACGATATTTGTTACCAAATAATGGACTTGGAGGATGCCTACAAGCTACGGATCATTTCGTCTGACGAGGTTTCTGAGCTCTTTATGTCCTTCTTGGATGACGAGGAACAGGCTACCTCGCAAGAGGTTTTGAAGTCCATCGAAGATCGTAACGAGCGTGTGGCTTACCTCCGCTCTAGGGTCATCAATCACCTGACCGAGGCTTGTGGAAAGTCCTTTTTGGAGCACGAACCCGAGATTATGGCTGGGACGTTTCGAGGTTCTTTAGTGGCTGCCATCCCCGAGGCCGAAGCCTATAAGGCGGCCAGTCGGTATGCCTACAAACATATCTATACGGCGCAAGATGTGGTGGATGTAGAGCTGGCCGGTCATCGTGTTTTTTCCGAGATTATAGAGAGGATGATGCACGCCTTGATGCATCCCGATAATGCCTATTCGAGAACTTTTCTCAACCGCGTAAGCAGTCAATACAACGTACACGAGAAGACAATCTATGGTAAAATCCAATGTACCCTAGACTACGTGTCGGGTATGACGGACCTCTATGCCTTAGATCTTTACCGTAAGATTACGGGGATGAATCTCCCCTTCGCTTGATCTACTATCCCCCCATCCCTACCGGGATTTTTTGCTCCTCGTTCTCCCAAGGCTCCTTCCCCGAGACAAACCCGAAATTACCGATGGTAATGGTTTGAGAGAGAGTAGAAAAGGCGGACGAAATAGGGGCTATAGGGCTCTCTTTGCAGAGGAAAGTTGTCAACAATTAAGCAGCCGACTCGCTTTTTATTCGTAGTTTTGCCCTTGTAAAAGATAGAAAACTATGGGAAAGATCATTGCACTGGCAAATCAAAAAGGGGGGGTAGGCAAGACTACAACAACCATCAATCTTGCAGCCTCTCTGGCTACCCTTGAGCAGAAAGTGCTTGTAGTGGATGCCGACCCCCAGGCGAATGCGACTTCGGGGCTGGGCGTGGCTGTAGAGCAACAGGCGAAGACTATCTATGAGTGTTTGGTGATGGAGGCTTCCCCTCGGGAGGCTATAATCCCTACGGGGATAGAGATGCTAGACATCCTGCCCTCGCATGTAGATCTTGTGGGAGCCGAGATAGAGATGCTAGAGTTTGCTCAGAGAGAGTCTGTAATGCGCAAGATGCTTACTCCTCTTGTGGATCAATATGATTACATTCTCATAGACTGCTCTCCCTCTCTTGGGCTTATTACGGTGAATTCTCTCGTGGCAGCCCACTCGGTAATTATACCGGTGCAGTGCGAGTATTTTGCGCTTGAGGGGATCAGTAAGTTGCTATCGACCATACGTATTATTAAGAGCAAACTTAATCCGGAATTGGCCATCGAAGGGTTTTTGATGACGATGTACGATAGTCGTCTTCGCCTTGCCAATCAGATTTATAACGACGTGAAGCAGCACTTTGGGGATATGGTCTTCGAGACCGTAATTAACCGCAATGTAAAGCTTAGCGAAGCCCCCAGCCACGGAGTGCCCGTGATCCTTTACGATATCGAAAGCAAGGGGGCTGTGAATCACTTGCAGCTTGCCGAGGAGCTAATCCGCCGGAATCCCAAGCGACGCAAATAGTCTTCTGTAAAACGATCAATTACTATGAAAAGAGAAAATAGACCTCTTGGACGGGGGCTCGACAACCTACTTGGAGAGGCTTCGGGTACCTCTAGCATCAACGAAGTTAATATAGATAGCATACAACCCAACCCCGATCAGCCCAGACAAGTCTTCGACGAAGAGAGTTTGGCGGAGCTTGCTCTCTCTATTCACTCCATCGGGTTGGTGCAGCCTATTACGCTTAAGCAGCTCCAAGATGGTACCTATTTGATTATATCCGGGGAGCGGCGTTGGCGAGCTTGCAAGCGGGCAGGTCTGTCCACTATCCCCGCCTACATCAAAACGGCAGACGATGAGCAAATTATGGAAATGGCACTCATCGAGAATATCCAACGTGAGGATCTCAACGCCATTGAGATAGCCCTTGCCTACCATCGTTTGCTCCAAAACTCCGATATGAAGCAGGAAGATCTTGCCAAGCGCGTGGGCAAGACACGCTCTTCTATCAGTAATTATCTTCGTCTCCTGAGGCTCCCTGCCGAGATCCAATTGGGGCTGACAGAGAAGAAAATTGATATGGGGCATGCCCGTGCCATATTGGCTCTCCCTCGCCTGGAGGATCAGCTATCGGTATACGCTACCACCATCAAAAAAAATCTATCGGTACGCCAGATTGAGTATTTGATTAAGCGTATGATGCGAGAGTCGGAGCTTGTACGTACGGGGCGCGAACCGCTACCGGACTTTTCCGTTCTCAATACACAGCTATCGAAGTTCTTTGGTAGTAAAGTAAAGATCACGGGCAATAAGTCGGGTAAGGGCAAGCTCACCATCGAATTTGCCAATGAGGCAGAACTCGCTCACATTATAGAGCGACTAGAGGAACAACGTAAGTAGATATCCTATGCGAGTTGCGACATCTCTGGTTCGTCTTTTTGCCCATGGGGCTCCCGAGTGGCACCTGTACCTTGGCCGCTTGGTGGGGTGCTGTCTGTTGCTCATTGGGCTTCTCGTTTTCCCCCACAGAGATGCTTTTGCCCACAGACCTGCCTACACCTTAGACGATCTGGCCCTCCCGCAACTCCAAGTCGATACGCTACAAGGCGACTCCGTTGTTACCCAAATCGCAGAGTTTCCCGCCTCTACCTCTTTATCAGACACGCTGCAGATGCTCCCTACTCCGGAGGCGCCTCTCCGTCGCAACTTCCTTGCTACAAGCAGTCACTTTACGCCCAATTCAACCGTTGCCCTGCTCTGTGCCATCATCCCCGGCGGGGGGCAGTTTTACAACCGTAAGTATTGGAAGATCCCCCTGGTGCTTGCTGCAGCTACCGCTTGTACCTATGCTGTATCGTGGAATGCACGTCTGTATAACGAGTATCACACGGCGTATGTAGATTTTATGAACGAGAATCCGCTCGATAAGGACTCGTGGAAGGGGTTTGTCCCAAGTGGAGGAAACCCCGCAGATTATGTGGGAGATGGTAATATACAGAGCCGTCTCAAAAAAGGTACCGACCTATACCGGCGCAACCGTGACCTAAGTATTATTGTGTCGGCAGTCGTGTATCTTCTCTCCATCGTGGATGCCTATGTGGATGCCGAGTTATTTCTTTTCGATGTGTCCCCTGATCTCTCGATGTCTCTTGCCCCGTCGTTGATTGCTCAGCCGGGGAATCCTATCTCGCCCTCGCCTAGTGTGGCTCCGGGGCTTTCCTATAGATTATTGTTCTAATGGCTTATAAAGAATCTTGCCATGCCTATGGCCTCATCCTTATTGCCTATTTTATAGGCATACTTAGTACGCTAGGTCTCGCTGCTCAGCAACGCAAAGTGCTGACCCACTCTAGTGAGATCGTTACCCCTCCCAGCCTTGAGGCAGATGCCGATGCCCTCATTGCCAAATGGAATCAAGGTTACAGCACCAATCTCCCTGATGATACAACCTGCGGATCTTACCGGCGCAACACTCCTCAAATCACTTCCGAAATGCTCTATCGTGATCGAATATTCCGCCTCCCTACAGCGATGAATATTCCGCTAAACGAGAAAGTGCGAAATGGTATAGAGATCTTTTTGACTCGCAAAAAAACGCTCATCTCTGCCATGCTTAGCTTGGGCGACTATTACTTCCCGACTATAGAGGCGATCCTCGATAAGTACAAACTCCCTCTAGAGCTCAAGTATCTTATTATTGTAGAGTCGGGGATGAACCCCACCGCCGTATCCCCAGCCGGAGCCGCCGGTCTGTGGCAATTTATGGCTCCTACGGCCAAAGCCTATGGCTTAACCATTAATTCGCTCGTGGACGAGCGGCTCGATCTCGAGAAGAGTACAGATGCTGCCGCCCGATACTTGCGCGACTTATACCAAGTCTATCACGATTGGTTTATGGCTCTGGCAGCCTACAATTGTGGATTAGGTAACCTCAATAGAGCGGTGTACCGAGCCGGAGGGCGTACCGACTACTGGAGCGTTTATCCCTTTCTTCCCCGTGAGACGCAAGGATATGTACCCCTCTTTATTGGGGCATTCTATGCCATGCACTATCATGTAGATCACCAGATTTGTCCCAAGAATGTATCGCTTCCCTTGGCTACCGATACGCTGATTATTCATCATTCTCTCTCTATTCGTGAATTGTCTGAGGCGGCCGGAGTCTCTCAAAGTCTTTTCCAACTCCTCAATCCTCAGTATAAGCAGGGCACCGTTCCGGGGCATATCTCCCCTTGTGTCATACGCTTGCCCATGAAGGCAATTAACCGATTGGATAGACGCTTAGAGGAGCTATACGAGAATGTGGAGAAGGTACGTCTTGGCAAGATGACAGTGGCAGCCTCTGAGCTCTCGGCAGTCGAAGGTGAGAGTACTGAAGAGGAAACATTGGAGTCCGCCGAGCCTATTGCGCCATCGGCAAAGACATCCACTTACACGATACGTAAGGGGGATACCTTAGCCGGCATTGCTAAAAAGCATGGTATTACCATGGATCAGCTCATGAAGGCGAATAGTATCAAAAGTACCCAATATAAGCTGGTGCCGGGAAAGAAACTCACCATCCCGCTCAAGGGTGGTAGCTCCAAAGTGACAAAAACAAAGGCTACGAGCAAATCGAAAAAAAAGTCACGTCGTCGCCGTCGTTAGGCCCATTTTGCTGTTTGACCCATGATAAGGTTCTTTTATTACCTCCCTAAGGGGGCCCGTTATTCCCTCCTAGCCTTGTTGGTACTCCTTGCAGGCTACCTGGGCTTTACGAGCAGTCGTCCGCACTCACAAGACCCTTATCCCGACTTGGAGTCTACCGACTTCTCCATTATCTTTTCGCAGAGTCTCTCCATAACTCACTTGCCGGAGGCTCAGCATCGGGTTGTGATACTCGATCCTATGGAGCCTCAAGATACTGTAGCTGTCTATCTATTGGTACCTCGCCAGGATGTGGGAAACGTTACGCACCGTTCCAACGAACGAGTGATTCCCATACCGGTGCGCAGTGTGGTGTGCCTAGGGCTCTCTGGCATTGGTGCATTAGAGGCGCTCAATCAGCAAGCCTCAATTGTGGGGGTAGAGAGCGTAACTCGTCTCTATGATAGTGAATTGAATGAACGTCTCAAGGCACGCACGCTCGATACACTAGGGCGTGGAAAGAATATCAATGCAAGAAAAATAAAAGAACTCGACCCCGATATTATTCTCTGGAGCCCCCTCCCGGGGAACTCCAGATCGACAATTCCCCCGGCAGAGTTCGCTAGTAGAGTGGTGATCTCGTACGACATCTATGAGAGAACGCCCCTAGGACGTGCCGAGTGGCTCAAGTTTATTGGCCTGCTGATGGGCAAGGGGAGGACGGCAGATAGCCTATTTACGTTTAGGGCTTCGCGCTACGAGATGCTACGCCTTATCGCCAAAAGTCGTCCGGAACGCCCCCAGGTCGTTTTTGCTCAAAGGGGCGAGGATGGTTGGAAGATACCCACCCCGGCCGGTTATGCAGACCATCTTTTGCATGATGCCAATAGCACATTTTCTACCCTCAAAGGCTCTATTGTGGGATTTACGCTGAGCTCGCAGGAGTTGCTTCGTCGCTATCGGGATGCTGAGTACTGGCTCTCGTGGGAAATACCGGGGATACAGAGTCTGGAGCAATTTGGGGAGGTCGATCCCGAGGTTCGGAGCATTAAGGCTTTCCGTAATGGTCAGGTGTATCTCAATGCAAGATTGGTAGACATCCAGGGCGGTAACCAGTATTGGGAGCAAGGATGGTATCACCCCGATCTTATTTTGCAGGACCTTGTATACATCTTACATCCCTCTTTGCAGCCGCGTGGCACTGCGCATAACTATTGGGTGAAGCTGCAGTAGCGAGAGAAAAGAAGGAGTGTTGAGGGTCTCTGCGGCAGGAGTTCTCCTCTTATATATCCCTTATTCTTGAGGGATATGTCAAGAAAATAGGGCGGAATTCTTGTGTATATCAAAACTATTTGTACCTTTGCAGCACCAATTACGAGAGGTGCATATAAAAAGCCCTCAGCGAGGTTGGTTTAGTATGGTGGTCGTAGCTCAGCTGGTAGAGCCCCGGATTGTGGTTCCGGTTGTCGTGGGTTCGAGTCCCATCGTCCACCCCATAAAAGAAGAAGAAAGAGTCGGAATAGGGCCTAATATCCTCATTCCGGCTCTTGCTGTTTTACCACAATGGAGCAGGAAAGACAAGATCGTTACGAGACTCTTGCAGAGCAAAACCAAGTAGAGTACTCCATACAGAGAAGCCGATTTATAGCCCATGCCTATCCTATTCAATCGGTAGAGGAGGCTTTGGAGCTTGTAGCCTCTCTGCGCAAAGAGTACTATAATGCTACGCACGTTTGCTGGGCTTATGCTGTGGGGGTTCTGCGAGAGGAGAGTAGAATGAACGACGATGGGGAGCCGTCCGGCACAGCAGGTCGCCCCATCTATGGGCAGATCTTGGCTCAGAACGTAAGCGATGTACTGGTGGCTGTGGTGCGTTACTTTGGTGGGGTAAAGCTTGGAACGGGTGGGCTTATAGATGCTTATAAAGAGAGTGCTCGCCTGGTGCTTATGGAGGCTCCTCGTCGGGAGGTGATTCTCTTGAGCCCTTTTACGCTCCGCTTTGCTCCCTATCTGACCGGCACCGTGATGCGCCTTATCAAAACCATGGGCGCCGAGATCCTAGAGCAGGGGTTTGCTCAGGGCGAAAGCCTTTTGGAGTGCCGCATACGGCAGGGGCAGCTAGGGATCTTGCGGTCGGCAGCTGCTGCCATTTATGGCCTCACTTGTATCGTTGAGGAGCAAGACGCATGAAGCACTCACTCCATCGCCCCCTTCCCGGTCGCTTTATGCGGCGCATCAAAGACTACGGTCTGCCTATTGCGATTCTTATAGGGATTCTTTTTTATCGATGGCTTAGCCCACTGAGCGTTGCCATTCCCTACATGATTGTGTGCATGCTCTTCTTTACGTTCTTAAAGTTGCGCCCGAGAGACCTTCATTTTTCTCCTGTACATGGGCTTCTCGTTGTTCTGCAAATTGGTTTGGCTCTTGGCTCTTACTACTTCCTACGTCCCTTCTTTCCCGAGAGTATAGCTCAGGGGGCTTTCAATTGTTTTCTATGCCCTGCCGCCTCCGCTTCGCCTGTGATCATCGGTATGCTGGGGGGCAATATTGCCGTAGGTACAGCCTATGTGCTGCTCACAAGTATCGGTATCGCCTTTGTGGGGCCCCTCCTCTTTAGTATGGTGGGGGAGGGGAATATGCCCTTTTGGGAGTCGGTTCTAACGATTTTTGCGCACGTGCTCCCCATCGTCTTGACTCCGCTCCTTCTGGCCTGGGGGTTACGTGCCCTCGTGCCTAAGGCGCATGCTCGGCTGGTGGGCTTTTCCTCTGTTTCTTTTTGGGTTTGGGTGGTATCCCTATCCATTATTATAGCTAAGACGGTGCAGTTTATGGCGGAGGAGCCTCGTTCCGAGATCCCCTCCATGCTCCTTCTCGTCTTGGTGGGACTTGTGGCTTGCCTAGTCCAATTCGCCTTGGGTAAGTGGCTCAGTAGACGCTTCCTCAAGGAGAGCATTACCCTAGGGCAGAGCCTGGGGCAGAAAAACTCTAGCTTGGCCATCTGGATGGCTCAGGTATATCTCAATCCTCTATCAAGTGTGGCAATGGCGGCCTATTCGATCTGGCAGAATCTGATCAATAGCCTGCAATTGATGCGCGAAAGTAAACGACAATCTCGGCGCGAGCGAGAGCAAAAGATTCAATAATATGGTATTAACGGACAAATGGTTCACCACCATCGCTAGTGACGATAGCGGTGCGGTAGTAATAATGAATGGGCGACTCGATCTCGAAGCCTTTCGTCTATCGGGGAAGCTCAAGCATCGTATCGAGATCCGACTTCCCTACGAAGCGGACGAAAAGGGGATGCCTACGCGCGAGGCGGAGCGTATCATTGCCCAAGTAGAAGACCTATTGCGCCCCAAGATGGAGCGAGACAAGTTGGCTATCCTCACGGGCAATCACCTCGGGGGCGGGGTTAAATACTGGGTCTACTATGCCCGCACCGATAGGGTTTTCTTCGAGCGACTCAACGAGGCACTTGAGCCGCTTCCTCTTCTCCCTCTAGAGTTCGACAACGAGCTGGATGCGGCGTGGGAAGAATACCTAGATATGCTCTCGATGAATCCCGACGAGGGAGACGACGAAGACGACGAAGAGGGCGATCTTGCCGAAGAATAAGGGCCTTTTATCCCATTTAATCGCTATTATAGAGTAGTTGCTTCCGCAAAAATGCCTATCAGAAGGTATTGCGGAGGGGCGAAATCCATGCTAATTTTGCAGCAGAGATTTAGTTAGATAGCGATTTGATTGGATCTTAGTTCGAGAGGGTGGTTCGGGTAATGCGTTTTACTCTTCTCCCCTTGGGAACGGCAGGGCGACTCCCCGGAGGTGGGAGAGCATGGCTAGAAGTGTTATCCTTACGAAGCCGGAGAGCCGGAGAGCTTTCGGAGTATCTTCTAGAAGGGTTCCCTCTGTCTAAGAATTAGATTTTCTCTCTTTCAAATTTATTTCCTTAATTCGTTTCGTGCCGCCTTCTCTTCGTAGCTAGAAGAGGAGGTGGTACGTTCTTTTGTGGGGTGCAGGCTGGTTTCCCGGAAGAAACTGGGCTGCACTTTTTCCTTTTTAGACCTAAATCTCTGGAAGTTTAGCCCTAGATTTTTTTATTTTCCAGCCGGAAAATCTCCCAAAAATCACCTGGGAATAAAACTCTTTTCATGAAGGAGATTTCTCTGGAAATGTCTACATTTGCGACCGACTTAGTCATAACAAAAACCAGAACGATTATGAAAATCAAAAATGCAATTAAGACCGGAAAAACGAAAAGTACAAAGCTGCAGAACGAAAAGTACAGAATTAACAATCCGAAACAGCAAAACGAAAAGTACGAAGGAGGGGCGAAAAACACACGCCACCTCCTTTTTTACATCATATCGAGGATACTATCGATATGATTAATTAGCACTTAAGCAGCATTTAATCGCTACTTAACTTATAATAGAGCACCTCGGGATTAGCTCCTCCCGACCCGAACGGATTGGATCGGTACAACACTTGAGCATCAACAAATGGATGCTGATAACCCCACGCAGCGGAGGTGCGTCGGAGAAATGGGACGAAGTCGAACTTAGTCGAAGAGAAGTAGAGGTAATTATTGGTTGGCATCGAGGTGAGAAGATCTAGATAATCATCGCACGACCACGAGCTACCTCGGTATCCACCGCACTCAGTCGAGAGATAGGGAGGGTCAAGGATTAGTATCGTATTAGAGGCGTCCTTGTGTGCTGATAGTAACTCTCTGTAATCGACAGACACAATCTCCAGCCCCCGCAAATATCTCTCGGATGCGTTAGCATCGGAGAGAGCCGTACGGCTCGGATGGGCATAGAGGCCTGTCGCCTCAAGGTCTGCTATCGAATAGGCGAACTTATTGGTGAATAACAGCCAGCCTGACAGGGTTATCCAATCTACATAATGGTATCGATCTTGATGAGCTTGTATCACTCGTAGGACAAGAGTCTTGTACTCATCCGGTACGCGAGCATTGCGCTTGATCGAGGAAAGAATAGAGACAATCTCTTGTCTTAGCTGCTCGGTCTCCTTAATGTGGCGGAGACGCTCGGAGTAGTTATCGTAATCGTTGTATATAACTCGTGCAGTAGGATGTACATCCTTGCAGAGGCGGGATACGAGCCCCGAGCCTCCGAAGACATCGACAAAGGTCGCGGTAGAGGACAACGAGCGGATAATAGGCTCGATCTGCCTTAGCCACCTGCGTTTTTGCCCCGCAAATGGCAAAGGGGCTGTAGTGTATTGTATCATGGTCTTAATAAATGCACTACCTTTGTAGTGCCAAACTCAAAATTAAAATAGGTGCTAGCACACTGACGGGATCTATATCCCCTCGCTGGGTGTGCTAGCACCTTTATTTTTGCCCTTGGAGTTTGGCGACAAAAGGGCAGAAAGGCGAGGGGCTTTTTATGCCCCTCTGTGTGTTTATTCTTTAGCGGTTACCTTGGTGGGTTTACCATCATTGACAAAGGTTGCGGAGTAGGTCGAATTGTCACTCGCAGGGTCAGTCTGATCGAAAGAAGAAACGATAAAATCGCCCTCTGTAAAACTCTTGCCACCATTTTTGTCCTGCTTGTACCCGTACTTGAGTTTTACGGTCTTACCTTGCGTGATAGCCGCCTCAATCTCCTCGATGGAGGTATCGCCAGTTTTACAGAATCCATCACAAGTGATTGTGATATCTACTTTTTTTACAACCTTTCTCTCATATAGAGAGTCTTCAACGTCCTTATCGGTAACTACAGCAGTGGTAGTCTTGATTTGGCGCTTGTGCGTTTTGGCTCCAAGCATCACTTTATCCCCAACGGCGAGGACAATGTCACTACCATTTATGTATTTTGTTTCGGTTGTGGATGATGAGGGAGGGTTAGGCATAATCTTTTGGGTTTAGTGTTTTATCTTTTGTTTTTGGCTAATCTATATGTGACATATAGAGCGATGGGTATAGCAGCTCCAAGGCCGAGCAATAGGAGGATATTATTATCCTTTTGCTGAGGGGGAGGGCCCTCTATAATACGCTTAAGTGTCGTGACACTTGGAGGGGGGACAGAGTCTACTCGATGATTACTCTTGCTCTCACTCGTTGCTCTCAGTCGGTCAGAGGTCTCGCGTATGTAGATCGTATCCCCTACTTGTCTGATAATGACGCTATCTACCTGCAAGATCGTATCGCGTTGTATTGTTGCGACACTATCGCGATGGTAGTGGTGCACGTCAACGGGGACGATACGAGCCTTGCACCCTGCAAGGGTGAGGAGAGCAACAAGGAGGAGGGCGGCTCTACTCATTATCATTATCAATTTGGGCTTTAAGATCAGAAAGGGCTTTTATAAGGCGCGTGCGCTCCTCAACCAGCACGGAGTTGGAGTCCATTAGCATGTTGATTGTATCCTGATAGCTTTTGATGCCCTCAGCCTTGCGGCTCCGGCGAGATGTTACGACGTTAACAATCGTTCCAACGAGCCCTCCGCCGACGAGGGCTATAATGACATCGACAATAAGACTCATCGTAGGTACTTACTATATCTAGGTCGCGCGAGTGGGGTACGTATACGCTGCCGCTTAATCTCGGTCAGATTGTTGCTGATAACCGAGTATTGTGTGCGCAGCTCGGCATATTGCGTGCGCAGCTGCTCTTGCTCACGGCGAGTACGCTCAATACTCTCATTAAGCTGCCTAATAGCGCGTCGAGATCGGATATAATACCCATACAGGTAGCCTACCCCAACTCCGGCAATAAAGGCTATAAGGTTGATAAGGATCTGCATAGTTGTAATAGGTTAAGGGTTAGATCATGGCTTGTGCTCGCTCCCACACATCGATGGGGACCTCTTGTCCTGTCTCTACTTTGGTCATTGCACGGGCGAGGGCGACATCCTGTGCGGAGGACAGGTGAACTCCGGCAGCTACTCCGAGACGCTTACTGACATATCGGATATATCCTGGGGTATCATTACCATCGGTGGGCGGTGCCCATCTTGTGATAATACCCTGTATGGTTGTTAGCTTATGCTTAGTGCGGTAGGTAGAGAGAAGCTTGAGCATTGCCCTGCAGCCCCACTCGAGGGTGGCAAACTCGCAATACTTATCACCTTGTCGTGTGATCTCGCCCTGCCACTTTTGAGCCGAGGGGCGGAGGTTACCCGGATTGTTACGTTTGATCATAAGATATTATGCTAGGGGTGCAGGGCGATGGCTCGCTCCTGCAGAGCCCTAGACGGTAAAAGATTAAGGTTATTACTCAGTATAAGCGGTACCGGTTGCATTAACAAGGTAGACGCCCTTAGCATCCTTACGGATCACCGTACCACCGGCGCGCTCTTGCCCCGAGATCACGTCTCCGTACATGGTTGCACTGCCCTCATCCGTAAACAACTCGGGCTCACTTTTGGCGACGCCTACGCAATTTTTTTGCCATGCAAGCATATCGACCCCAGAGGGGAGGAAGAAATCCTGAACGACGGAAAAGCCTAGGATCTTACCTAGCACTCCCTCTGCCACATTTCCGCACTGAGAGAAAGCAAGAGACTCATTTGCAGTCATAGAATCAAGGAGGGCGTAGTAGTTAGCGGGGGAGAGCATCACATACCGCTCGGTTGATAGCACCTTGTCTGTAGCGAACTGTTCTGCAGCATCAATAATCCACTTTTTTACTGTTTCACCGGATTCTGTCTTACGAATCTTTGTGGTCGCTTTACACCACTTCTTGATGACATCTTGAGCGACTTCCTCCTTGAGAGCAAGACGGGCATCAGCGCATACGCTCTCTCGTTTATTATACGAGGTCTCGAGCTCTTCTGTACGCCCAACTCTGATAGGCTGAATAACAAACGTATCAAGCTCAAAATCCACATCTGCATCTTGTCTCTCTCCCACAGAAACAGGAAAAGATGAGGGGTTTTTTGAAATGGTGGCCGGGGTGCCCGCATTGGGAACATGGACTTTATGTCCATTAATAAACTCGGAGTAGTCGTTAGCCTTGGAAAGGATGGAGTCGGACGAAAAGAGATTACCAACAAGGGTATCCGCCCACAATTCTACTAGGATTGGCATGTTTTTAGGTATTAGAAATTAAGGTTAATAGTTAAGGTTGTGTTTTAGTGTTTGCCGAATCGCTCCTCGTACTTTTGTTTGAAGAGTTCGGGGTCCTCTGCTCGGAGGGCTGCAAGCTCGCCTCGCTTATCGAGCTCGTCCCAGGATCCGGAGAATCGCGTCTCAGCGGGAGGGGCGGACTGGAGCATAGAGCCGAGTGATTGAGGCTTGGACATAGATGATAGGACTCTCTTACAGAGCTGCTCATCCTGGGCATAGAGCTGCTCATAGGTCGCTCTATCGGCCTCCTTAATACGACCATCCTGGACGGCTGCTGTAATCAGAGCAGTACGCTCGGCAGTACGGAGGTCGGATAGCTCCCCTTTTAGTTTTGCAAATTCGGCGGACAGGGCAAGGATTGCCTGCGACATCTCATCCGCAGACGCAGATGCATCAAGAGCAAGGGCTTGATACACCTCGGCGTGGAGCAGGACAGTCTCATGGACGGGGGTTGGGTTGGGTTTTGGCATGGTTGCTTTTAATTGTTCTAGATATTTAACTTCTTCTTCTTGGTCGAGAGGCACCCCCTCTCGGCTGTATAGTTTGACAGCCCCTCGATTAGAGGGGATAGAAACGATAGAGATCTCCAGGAGCTCCCACGCGGTTACAGAGTCATAGTCCTCGTGATAGGTCATCTCGGATATAAAAAATCCGGGGGACACACCGCGCAAGAAGCCCTTTTCGGCTTTGCGCTGCACCTCTTTTGCGAGGGGATCATCGGTGTCAAACTCGACACTTGCTATGAGCTTACTCCCATCAATACGGATGTTAGATGCCTTACCCACAATACGCTCTGTATCGTGCTGATAGAGTACGATAGGGTTAGCAGTGTAGCGAGTAAGGTCGCACCCTCGATTGGATAGGCGCCAGCCTCTGTCGTTTGTTATTGATTCGTCGTTGATTATCAGGTCCATCTTGGTGTGGTTGGGCTTAATTCGGGGGCAAAGTTGCCCCTCTTTTTGTTATAGACAAAATCAATACCACGCCGTGTTGTAATTGTTTTTATCTATACATTATCGGCTTTAATTTTGCCCCCGAATTAAGGTTTAACCACTATTTAATCAGCAATTAAACATGGACAAAAAACAATCAATGACTACTCAGACTACTATTACGATTAAGGGCGTAAGCTACCCTTGTTATGTGACGATGGGAGCCCTCCTGCTCTATAAGCGCATCACAGGGCGCGAGATGAACGAAGTAACAACCCCCTCCCTCGAGGACACTATGCAGATCATCTATTGCGTCGCAAAAGCTGCCTCAATGGCAGAGGGTATAGAGTTCCCGTTTGCGGACGTTGTCGAATTTGCGAGCCACCTCACCCCCGATCAGGTCTCTGCTATCCGTATTGCTTAATATCTAATGATCTACCTACACCCCTCCCTCGGCATCTCAAATGCCCCCTCTACACCTCCTCGCATCACAGATCCTAGTTACATCGACAGGATCTATGAGTTTGTCGGGGTGCAGAAGGCGCAGTTTAGCCTTGTGATTGAGGCAAGCAATGGTACTGTACTTGACGACATCAAGGAGACACGCCTTACTGCTCATCTCTTTGATGTGGAGGGGCGCGAGCTCACGGAGCATCTAACCGCCCTGTCTCTCTACTGGGAGGAGCATAATGAGGCATGGACAGAGGTCGGGAGGGGGTGGTCGTACCTTGTTAATGACACCTCTCGCTTTTTGCGCCTCTTGCGCGTACGTGTCTCACAGCTTGACATAATGACTGCACTTGGTGCTACAATCGACGCAGAGACAAAAAAAACACTCGCGGGGATTATGGTACAGCAAGAGGTCAAGATAACAAGCAGCTCCTCTATCTATAATCGCATACCATCTGCAGATCTCATACATCAGCAACTTGTTAATGATGCCAAATTTAGAGAGTTGGTCAAGGGCGAAAAGGGGGAGCGAGGTACACAGGGGGTACAAGGCCCTCGAGGCATCCAAGGCCCCCAAGGAGCTAAGGGTGCTGACGGCAAAAGCGTAACGGCTCAAGAGGTGGTATCGGCAATCAATACTGACTCCTTCCGCGGCTCGATCCGCGATGCACTTAAGGGAGATGCAACTTTTGTCGCAGCCACCAGGGGCGAGAAGGGGGAGCGAGGCGTACAGGGTGTACAAGGCAAGCCCGGGGCAGCGGGGGCACCCGGCAAAGACGGCAAGAGTGTAACGGCTCAAGAGGTGGTATCGGCAATCAATACCGACTCCTTCCGCGGCTCGATCCGCGATGCACTTAAGGGAGATGCAACCTTTGTCGCAGCCACCAGGGGCGAGAAGGGAGAGCGAGGTGCACAGGGTGTACAAGGCAAGCCCGGAGCAGCGGGAGCACCCGGCAAGGACGGAAAGAGCGTAACGGCTCAAGAGGTCGCAGACACTATCAATACGGCCGACTGGCAAAATCAGATTGCAAGCGCAACAGCGTCTAATATAATAAAGACACCCATCCTATCTGACAAGCTCCGCGAGCTGGTACAACCCGACACAACTGAGCTTATCAAGCGTCTATCGTCACGTACTATGCAACAAGATATCCTCTCACAAAATGGGGGTAAATATCTCATTAATGTGCCTGCCTTTGCTCTCTTTGAGCCTGAGGTTGAGGATGGGGCTGCTATCAGCCTCCAAGTGAGTATACGACAGCCGATCGGGAGTTGCACCAACCCTAATAATCACGATGAGAGAGGATACTTTTTTATTGTTAAGAGCTGGGAGCCCATCTATACTACAAGTGCCGAGAAACTTTGCAAAAAGGGAGGAGAGATTAAGGTCTACTACGATAGCGAGCAGTGTGCAGAGTCTCTCCTTAGCATCAAGCTAGAGCGATCCAACGACCACTGGATTTTTGTCAACTACTACGATTTTGCCGCCTCGATACAAGCAGATTGTACGCAGATTGTCCCCCAATCTCACTACAGCAATAAGAGTCAAGATGAGATGCTAAGTTACGCCCCGCTGCAGTACCTATCCGGAAAAAAAAGGAACGCCGTCTTGCCCACAGGACGCGTCGGGATCGTAATCAGGGTATGGGCGAATAAGTGGGTCGGGGATGTACGTGTACGCACAGAGCTAGGAGAGTCTCTCTACAACACCTCTGACAGTACGGGAGGTAATATTGGGAGCGATGGTGCTCTTATCCCTGCCGGGCATATCGGAGAGTTTATCTGCATTAACGAAGAAAAAATTTGGCTTTATACCGATTTATCACGATGAGCTACGACCGCTATACATACGCTAATAATCGCTACTCAGTCTCTCTCTATCGAGATGGGGCATCGAGTACTGCTCCTACACGCCGCATCAAACTATGGGGGGAGAGCCCCCTTGTTGTCGAGCGGGATGCGAGACGTACGATGGACGCACGCTGGGGGACACGTACAGAGCTGCATCTTGTCTCGGAGACGCACTATGCTTACGAGCACATTGTGCTCGATGAGCGCGAGTGGTGGATGGAGGTCAAGACTGGTACTACCCTCATATTTAAGGGGCGAGTAGAGCGCGGGTTGTACGAGGAGCAGTACGACTCGACACCTTACGAGTGTATACTGACCGCGAGCTGCGGTATCAAGCGGCTCGACGACTACCGTCTTGACATCGATGCCCTACCGCGCACTGAGCGGCAAGTTACCTCCTTGTGGGAGGTGATTAAGGGCTGTCTTAGGCTTACCGGTCAGAGTGAGGTAGAGGCGGCCGGGGACGTTGCGCCCTGGTTCACTGCAGCACATATTAACGCAGAAATCTACCGAACAGACGAGGACGGACTTATATCATCCGAGACGGCCGGAGAGGTGCTAGAGGGGATACTATCCTCTCTAGGGCTTGTGTGCTACCATACAGGCAGCACATGGCGCATCGAGCGAGTCTCCCACCTTGCGACATCGACACCCGTAATCCTCGAAACCTCAGAGCACTACCTAGAGGGGACGCCCAGCCTCGAGACGGAGGCAGCCATGGGCTCCATCCGCATCAACCTCCCTGAGGAGAGGAGCCAAAATGTTTACCGGCTTATGCCTACAACGTTTCCCTTACGAACTTGCTCATACTCAGAGGACTACTTTTATGTAAATAATCCGCCATTGTTTATGCTATCCGCCTCGAGTGGCATCGCAAAAAGGGCAACACGCCCCTCAGCGCGAGAGCAAGCACGAGGGATGCAGGTACGTATCCCCTACGTCGCTAAGGAGGCGGTCGCTCTCAGTATCCCCTACAATCCGCCGCGAGAGGCGACGGGTATAAAGATCGATATCGAGCTCGGATTTGAGGGGCTAGAGGATTGGGACGGCGACCTACTCGCCGTCGCTGAGATCAAAGCCGGCAATAGCAGGGAGCCGGAATTTATGAGTGCTCGAGGCGGAGTCTGCTACACAGCGACCGATCGCAAAGACCCGACAAAGTTTCAGCGTCTCCCGCAGACCGCCACTGAGGTGCGCGACAACTCAATAATGGGGCAGTTCCTATTTTGTGTAGGGATGGGCAAGGAGGGGGCGAATACCTTTAGATCGGTATGGTCGGTGACCCCAAGAGACAAGATGCAGTACCAAGCATACTACAAGACCTCTATCGATGACTACCTCCGCAACCACCTCCCTTACGCTAAAGTCTCTCGCTCCGAGCTCGAGGGGGGCAGACTGGCAAAATTTGGCTTTGCCACTGACCTCGTCTACCCTCAGACAATTGAGATACACGAGCGACGCCTGCAAGATAGGGGCGTTAGCTTTAAGACAAATCTTACGACCCTTGCCGTCTATATACCCCTGCGTTTTTATGCCGTGCGAGATGGGCTCGAGGCGACAGAGATCGCCCCGACGACGGTGATGGTAGGACGTATCTACATCACGTACGAGTATGCCAACAAGGGCGAGTACGACCGCTTTGTCGTGGCCGATATGGGCAAGGCCTACTTGCGCAAAGGAGAGCCCATCGACTTAACCTACACGACTGCAATAAAGGGGGTAGCTCTCCCCCCGTCACTCAAGGGGCAACTCACCGACAAGGATGGTAAACCCCTGCAGGATCTCGGGGGGCGTACCGTCCCCGAGTGGGTCGCTGCCTCCTATTTTGCAACGATGGCCAAGCCGAACGACACCCTGAGTCTCACAACAGCCACCCCCACCCCCTACCCCGTGGGGACGCTGTTTAGGCTCCGCAACCGCCCCCATCACACCTACCGCCTCATGGGCTCTCGGTACGACGCTCGACTAGGGACAAGCGAGCTCACTCTATCCGATGCCCCCTCACCCTTAGATGCTACGCGCTATGATCTATGACGACCTTGCGTTTGCTGTGACGCATTGCGGGCTGAGCCCCACCGATTTTGCCCGCCTCACTACGGCAGAGTGGCACGCAATTGCTACGATGCAACTCAAGCGAGAGGAGCAGGAGGCGCACACCACCTGGGAGCAAGCGCGGAGCATTATGTACGCCTCCGTTGTCCCTCATCTCTCCTCTCCCATCTCCGCGCACGAGGCTTTCCCCCTCCCCTGGGACACTCCAAGAGAGGAGGCCCCTCCCGACATCCTAACCCCTGAGGAGCTCCGCGCCATCGAGGAGCGATACCGATAAGACCCAATACACCAACCCTAATACTATGAGCCAATCTATCCATACTGCCACTATCCACGTTGACATCTCTCAAGCCCTCACAGCGACCGACGACCTCGCTCGTGAGGTCTCGGAGCTGCAGTCTAAGGTCAATAGCGCGGGGGAGCAGGCGACACAATCCGCCCAAGCGGCTGCAAACAAAACAACACAAGCTAGCGAGCAGACCCGAGACGCCAAGCAGCGTCTCACTAAGCAGACCAACGAGACCCGAAATTCTCTCGATCAATTTGGTGAGCACGGGGAGCGGGCAGCGAACCGTATCTCTACTGCGATACAGACTATTGAGCTGTCGGCTATTATCAGTCAAGTACAGGGGATAGCCTCAGCCCTCGGAGATCTAGCCGCCCCCGCCATCAACTTTGAGCAATCGATGGCCGACCTCTCGGCCATTACGGGGAGCGTAGGAGAGGAGCTCGAGGACCTCTCCAAGACCGCGCGGCGGGTCGGAGTGGAGAGCGGATTGGGAGCGTCGGAGTCCGCCCGCGCCTTTGCCATCCTTGCGGGACAGATCGACGTACCGCTCGAGCAGCTCAAGGTGTTGCAGGAGCAGACCATCCTGCTTGCTCAAGCAGGGGCTCTCCCTCTCGAGGAGGCCAGCAACGCCCTTGCGGGGACGATCAACCAGTTTGGTCTTGAGGCGTCCGAGGCGGCAAGGATCGTCAACGTGCTAGCCGCAGGGTCGAGAGCCGGAGGCTCGGAGGTTGTCGACCTCGCCGAGTCCTTTAAGGTCGCGGGGGCGGCCGCAAGTTCCGCCGGCGTGTCCGTCGAGGAGACGGCCGCAGCCCTAGAGATTTTAGCCCAAAACAACACCAAGGGCGCAGAGGCAGGTACGGCGATGCGTAATATGCTTATCGCGATGCAGACCCGGCTTAAGATTGACATCACAAAGACGGGCTTTGCTGGGGGGCTGCAAATCATCCAAAAGCACCTCGACGGGATGAACTCGGAGACTGAAAAAGCTACGTTCCTCGCGAAAACCTTTGGCCGCGAGAACATCGTGGCCGCTCAGTTTTTGCTAAAGAACACAGAGGGCGTTAGAGCCATGACGAAGGAGGTGACGGGGTCAAATGCGGCTATCGAGCAAGCTAATATCCGCAACAGTACCTGGGCACATCGACTCGAGGTGATGCGCGCCAGGATGGACGAGCTGAAGATATCCATCAACGAGGCCACCGGAGGGATGCTCCCCTGGATGGCAGGCCTAGGAGAGCAGCTGGTACCCCTTGCGCAGCTTACCCCCCTGCTTACTAATCTTAAGGGGGCGTTTAGCGGCATCAATAAGGTATTGATTGGCTCACCAATCGGCAAATACGCCCTTATTTTTGGAGCTATTGCAGGAGCCATCTACATCGCGTACGAAAACAGCGAGACGTTCCGCGCAGCCTGCCAGGAGCTGTGGCAGGCCGTACAGGAGACCGCGGGCGAGATGATGGAGCGACTTAAGCCGGCCTTTGATGCGCTCATCGGGGCGGTGCGTGACCTTATGCCCTCTATCACGCAGCTTATATCGACCCTAGGGGGGCTATTAGCCTCTGCCCTCCGCTCCCTAATGCCGATTATCCGCACCATTATAGAGCTGTTTGCCCGTCTCATCCCTCCGATTGTTAAAATCATTGAGGCACTCATGCCCCTTGTGGATCTTATTATCCGCCTCCTTATCCCCGTCCTCGATAAGCTGGGTAAGCTCATCGAGAGCCTCGGACCCATCTTTGAGCTTTGGGGATGGTGGATCGAAAACTTTGTTATTAAGCCATTGGAGGTGGCGATCGGACTTGTGGCTGACCTCATCGACTGGATAGGTGACCTCTTTGCCACCGACCCCCCGACCGATAAAATCGAGGCAACAACACGCGCCATCGACGACCAAACCCGCGCTATACGCGATAACAACCAGGCGCGAGGTGTACAGAGCCTAGGAGGAGCCGGCGGATCTTGGGGGGATGACAAAAAAGAGGTGCCGACTAAGGTCGAGACACCTACCCACTCTCTATCACTACCCACAAAAAAGGATAAGGGGGAGGAGAAGAAGATCTACAACCTCACAACGATTGAGGGCCTCACAAACAACATCTCTAAGCTGCAGGAGCAACTCAATAAGAGCAACAAAGAGGATGCCATCGCCCTGCAAAAGAAAATCAACGAGTATCAACAGATCCTCGACAAGCTCAAGGAAATTATTGCGATTGAGAGTAGGGCGAGTAAGCGTGTCGGCATCGGAGAGACCCTAGACAAAGCGGGCAAGGTCGCAAGTAAAAGCGACCTCTTTGGCCGCGATAAAAAGCAGCAGCAGGAGGACGCAAAAAAATGGGATGCGAAGGAGCTAGTCTCCGGCGCAGTCAAAAAAGCCCCGGAAACGCTGTACAACGCAACAAAAAAGAGCCTAGACAGAGCGCGCAAAGAGTGGGATCGATACGTAGCCGGGGTGCAAAAATCGGTGGGCAACATTGCCAATCTCGCCGGCACCATGGGAGGGATTATTGGCAACCTGGGGGATATGACAGAGAGCTCCATGCTGCAGGCTGCCGGGGCGTGGCTCGAGTGGGGGGCTAACGTGGCAAGCGTCATCAAGGACGCCCTCCCCAACCTCCTATCGCTCTTTAATGCTAATGTGGCGGTATCCGCCTCCGAGGCAGGTAAATCACAAGCCGGTATCCCCATTGTGGGCCCGATTATGGCAGCGGTGAGCATTGCAAGCATCATCGCCTCCCTCACCTCTATCCCTAAAGTTAACGCCTTTGCGGATGGGGGGATTGTGTACGGACCCACGCTCTCCTTGACGGGCGAGTATGCAGGAGCAAGCAACAACCCCGAGGTGATTGCCCCCCTTGATAAGTTGCGCTCGCTGATACAACCGATGAGCGCGGGAAGCGGAGGGCAAGTCGAGTTTAAGATTCGCGGCCGCGAACTCGTCGGTATCCTCTCCAAGGAGGGAACTATACGTAAGCTAAGCTAATACTATGATTATTACAATTGACAGCATCAAGGCTCTCATAAGAGCCCTACAAGAGACCCAGTCCCTCGCCTACATTGCCCTAGACCAGGGGCAGTGTGACGAGTACCTCGATGAGCTTAAGCACCCGCCTATCAAGACCCCGGCGCTCCTTATTGCCCCGGATGGCGAGGAGCGATGCAACGAGGACAAGGAGTGGGATCGATACCGTGCAGACCTTGCCCTCCGCCTCTACGTTAACCTCCCCCTTATTGCCTCGAGTGCCGCACCCGACCGCCATCTCGAGAGTTATGCCCGCTACCTCAACCTCATCGATGAGGTTATCAAGGCAGCGAAAAAAGAGGGATGGAGATTAGAGGGGTATAAGGTAGGGGCAAGGGTAGAGAGCCTGCAGGAGACGAGGATACAGCTAGCCCGCGAAGAGTGGGCGGAGGATTAAAACTCAAGATCGCCAAAGAGCGACGCCTGCACGGGGCGAGACTGAGCTGCACGCATCTGCGTCTGCTCCTCCTTAAGGTTAATCGCCATGATGCGGCGGAGCGTCTCGTAGCACATCGGATAGACCGGATAGACCCACCTACGCCACACTTCGGCAAGGCAGCGGTCCTGCCGCCCCGGCTCGTAGTACTCCCGTACTAGTTGCTGCACCATCTCAACGTGCCTTAGATAGTTTTCATGCTTCATATAGACAAAATCAATACCCAAGCACAAAGTTATAAACAAAATGAATACAAAGAAACCCTTTGCCCCGAAAGACCCTGCTAAGTATGACCATGCCAAGCGATTGTACCTCGACAAGGTCCCCCTCCGAGAGATTGCGGAGCGGCTCGGTATTACCCCTCAGACCCTTACCAAATGGAAAAAAGAGGGGGCGTGGCAAGCGAGCCGCAACGCCTCTCTCCTCTCACCTAAAACCATCTACAATAAGCTACTTAAGCAGCTCGACGACCTTATTGAGAGAGGGGATCCCCTTGCTACTGCGGATGCGATCAGTAAGATCTGCAAACAGATAAAAAGCCTGCAAAAAGAGGCGACAGCCGACGATGTCATCCTCGCCCTCACGGGCTTTGGCGATTGGCTCGTGGCAGAGGGTAAGCGACTCAAGACAAGTCGTGAGTTTGTACAAGAGCTTACTCGCCTGCAGGACATCTATATCCATTATCTCCTCGAGCGCGACAACCTACTAACACAGCAAGCAGATGATTAAGCGACCCCAAAGACAAGTATCGGCGGAGCTCCTCAAGCGTTGGGATGAGCGGGTGTCCCTCATCACCCGCACAACCTTTGACCTCGGGGAGTGTGAGGAGACCAAGGAGGAGCGCGTACGGCGTGCCAAGGAGGACTACAACTACTTCGTGCGTACCTATTTTTCGCACATCGCTCCCTGCGACTCCGCTAAATTCCACCTCGACGCGGCAAAATACATCGCGGGGCATCCGAGGGCGCGCGCCCTTTTCGAGTGGGCGCGGGGACATGCAAAATCTACGCACATGGGCTGCCTTATCCCCTTGTGGATCCTCGCACGAGGGGAGAACTTGTTTCGGTTTATCGTGCTGGTATCCAGCAGCAACGACAACGCCAAGGGGCTGCTAGCCGACCTCCAAGCGGAGCTTGCCAACAACGAGGCCTATATCCAAGACTTTGGCATTAAGGCGGATAAGGGTACCGAGTGGACCTCCGGCAAGTTTTCCTTGGCCGATGGCACCACGTTTGTGGCCATTGGCCGTGGCCAAAGCCCTCGAGGTCTCAAAAAAAACGGGCAGCGCCCTGACTATATCCTTATCGACGATATCGACGAAGACCAACTTAGCAACAACGAGAGCCGCGTCCGCAAGGCTTATAACTGGGTGATGGGGCCACTATACGGTACCATGGCCGGGGGGCGTGGGCGACTTATCATGGTAGGCAATCGATTTGCAAAAAATATGATCCTTGCGCACTTTGCTAATATCAAGAATCTATACCATACGCGCGTCAATATCATAGACAGCAAGGGCAATCCCTCGTGGGGTTACTACTCGCGCGAGGATATACAAGCTATGCGCGATGAGCAAGGCGAAATCAGCTTTGCCCGCGAGTACCTTAACAACCCGATCGAGGAGGGTGCCGTATTTAAGCCCGAGTGGATGCGGTACACAAAAATTCTGCCTCTCAAGGAGTACGTCAAGATCATAGCCTACACCGACCCCTCCTTTAAGTCGACAAAGGCTAACGACTACAAGGCAACAATGCTCGTCGGTAAGACCAAAGAGGGGTATTACCACGTCCTCAAGGCGTACGCGGGGCAATGCTCTGTCGCTGAGATGGTGGCTTGGCACTACGATATCGAGGCGTGGATTGCGCGCAAAAAAGGGCGCAAGCCGCCCCGCTACTACATGGAGGCGAACTTTATCCAAGACCTCCTACTCAAAGAGTTTAAGGATGAGGGTATTGCCCGAGGAGGGCGACAAATCCCCATCACACCCGATAAGCGCAAGAAACCCGACAAGTACTCGCGTATTGAGACGATGCAGCCTCTTTTTGAGCGCGGGTTTGTCCTCTTTAACGAGGAGGAGCGCGATAGTGAGGGGCTAAAAATCCTCATTGACCAGCTACTCGCAACCGAAAAGGGGAGCCGCCTACATGATGACGCCCCCGACGCCCTCGAGTCCGCCATTTGGATGCTCAACAAGGTAGGGTCAGACCAGCGTAACTATACGACCTCCAAGCGTCCCGACCGGCACTATTAACGGCCGTTTAACCTGCGATTAACCACCACTTAACTAATACCGATTATGCTCGTACAACAACAAGAGATGCTTACCGTCGTCGATGCTTACAAGCTTGAGGAGATGACCGACAATACCCCCGATATTACCCTCACCTGCCTCCGTGCCTCCGAGGCGCGGGTACTTAGTTATCTATCCGCTAAGTACGACATCACCGCGATACAAGCCATGCCCTCTGACGCCCCTTGCCTTGCCGACATCAAGGAGATGATCAAGGATATAGCCCTCTACTATATCATGCGGCGACACAACGTAGATATCGCCTTTGAGCGCGTTGTCGAGGCGTATAAGCTACATCAAGAGTACCTTAAGGGCATCGCGACCGGCACGCTCGGCATCGTAGGACTCCCGCCCCGCAAGACCGAGGACGGGCGGATCGTATCCCACCTCACCATGGGCTCACGCCCTAAAGTCGATTTTGAGTACTAACCTTATCTAGCATTTAATACCATGGCACTACACAAAGCCACTGAAACGCTCCTCGAAAAAATCATACAAAAGCAAGCCTCGCAGACCTCGCGCGACATGCGCTCCTGGCGCGATGCCAAAAGGGAGGCTACCAAGCCCGATTTTCCCCGCCGCACACGACTCGTCGATATTATCGACGATATGTTGCACGATCTCTACCTCGCCTCCAAGATGGAGCTGCGGAGGGACCGGTCGCTGAACAAGCCCTTTGCCATCCTTGATGCTAAGGGGGTAACTAACGAGGAGGTAACAAAGCTCCTTAGCGACTCTATCGCTTTTAACGAGCTATTAACCATCCTATTTGAGACGCCCTACTGGGGGCACTCGCTCCTTGAGCTTACCCCCTCCTCGACGGACCTCTTTACCGTCTCGTTGCTCCCTCGTCGCCATGTTGTGCCGGGGTTGGGGCTAATCCTCCCGGATGTGGCTGACACAAAGGGGATCGACTACCGAGCAGACAGCCGGTACGGCACCTCCATCCTCGAGGTAGGCTCTCCGAGCGACCTCGGTATCCTCTTTGACTGCTGCCCAAATACCATCTTTAAGCGTTATGCGCTAAGTGCCTGGAGCGAGTTTGCTGAGACATTTGGCATACCGCCACGGACGCTCAAAATCGACACTGACGACCAAGAGGCTCTCGCTCGAGCTGAGGAGATGATGACGCGGATGGGACGCGCTAACTGGGCAATTATCGACAGCAACGAGGAGATGTCATTTGCGACCGGTGTCGCCGGCAATGGGGACATCTTTGAGCGCCTTATATGGGCGTGCAAGCAAGACATCTCGATTAAGATCCTCGGGTGTATAATCGGCGAGGATACCGCTAACGGTAACTACAGCAAGGAGGAGTCATCTCTTAAGCTCCTCGACGCTAAATGCGCTAAGGATCGTGCGCTCATCGAAAAATCGATGAACTCTACTATCCTGCCTGCCCTCAGCACTCTCGGACATATCCCCTCAGGCCTCCGCTTTGAGTACCCCGAAGAGGAAGATAAAAACGCTCTATGGCAGCGCACGAAGGACATCCTCCCCTATTACGAGGTAGACGAGAAGTGGATCGAGGATAAATTCGGCGTCGCCGTGACTGGCAAGCGTGCCACCCTGGGGGAGACTAACCAACTCACCGCCTCCGATCCTTTTTTCGGGTGACCCCCTCGAGGTATGAGCGATTAACCTCTATCCTCGAGGGGCTATACACCCCTATCCGCCTCGAGCTCAAGGGGGATGACGACCCCGACAAGAGCGGCCGCCTCCGAAAGGCCTTTAATCGTGCCAAAAAGTTTGTACTCGAGCAGGGGGGCAAGATGACCCCCAACATGCTACGTGAGAAGCCTATCCGCAAGGCTATCGAGGTGAGTGCTCGAGGGTACACCGCCAAGGTAGACCCCATCATTCGAGACCTCTCTAACTCGACGCAGCGCGCACTAAAGCAAGACCTGCACACCTTTGCCGGCTTTAAGACCTACCACCACCTGCAGGAGGTGGCCGGTCGGTCGCGCAACGCCGACGGAACTCTAAAGAGCTGGCAAGAGTTTGTAGCCGACACGGCTAAGATTGACGACAAGTACAACAAAACCTGGCTCAAAGCAGAGTACGCCTTTGTGCAATCATCCGCGCAGATGGCAGCCAAGTGGGAGCGATTTGCCCAATGGGGAGACGCTTATGACCTCCTCTACAAGACGGCAGGCGACGAAAAAGTACGCGCTGACCATGCCCGACTCAATGGTATGTGCCTACCCTTCAGCGACCCCGCCTGGGACACCTGTTTTCCCCCAAACGGCTGGGGGTGCCGGTGCGATGTAATACAGGTAATACCGGGGACGCACCCTCGCTCAGAGAGCAAGGAGGTCGTCGACCTCCTAGAGGAGATGACGCCCGGGAAGCAGGAGATTTTTAGGTTTAATCCCGGCAAGGAGAAAAAACTTATCCCGCCTCGTCATCCCTACTATGGCAAGGAAGGCAACAAGGAGAGTGAGGCAATTATAAAAAATCTCGATAAATACACACCGACAAAAAAAATCATCGAGAAAACAGAAAAAGGGCATACTATTGAGCTATACGACAATGTAGATACAACAAAATCAGACTACAAACAGATACTTGCGTCTGCACGCTATTTTGCTAAAAATGGGGAGGACGTCGAGATCTTGCCAAACGTGCAACATGGGGCAAGAGATTTTGATTACAAGACTATATATGCAGACTTAATCGGGACTGAGTACGAGGGCAAATGTCCCGATTTGCGTTGTACAAAAGATGGAGTAAGCGTATATAGAGAGGTCAAAGGATACAGTGACAACACAGACGGTAAACGTGCAATAAAAAACATGCTCAATAGGGGATTAGAGCAATCTCCTCGAGTCATAATACAACGTCACCCCGATTGGACGGATTACTTTGTAAAAAAGGTAATTGCCAATCGCTGTAGAAACGGCGACAAAATAGACGAAGTTTGGATACAAGAGGGTGAAACCGAAAATGTTATGATTATCTATAAAAAGACGGAAGGCTAACACTTATGAACTAAGTATTAGCCCCCGCGGACGAAGAATAGCGGCATTACCCGGTTAATCCTCACCACAAAGATAATAATAAAATCGGAATAAACAAATCATGGAACTAGATAAGCAAGACCTTGAGCGCTTGTTAGCTAACGATCTACTCGTCATCATGCAGGAGGAGACCGCAGAGGCATTTGTACGCAAGGAGTGGGATGGTAAGGCGTGGCCTCCACGCAAGCACGAGGATGGCATCGGCTCTCTTATGCTGCGCAGCGGGGCACTAAGGCGGAGTATCACGATTGAGGCGGACGGCAACCAGGTCGTTATCAACAGCAGCACTCTCTATGCTCATATACACAACGAGGGAGGGGTTGTACAGGTCCCGGTAACAACCAAGATGCGCAAATATTTTTGGGCGAGGTATAAAAGCACAAAAGAGCCTAAATACAAGGCGCTTGCCATCACTAAGCGTACGCAGCTTACCATCCGCATACCTAAGCGTCAGTTTGCAGGTGTTACTCGTCATACGCGCAGCAAATGGCGCAAGGCTGTAGACCATCGCCTGCAGTCTCTCGACCTCCTAAGCTCCATAAAAGCAAAAATCAAGTGATAAAAAGGGGAGACCCAAGCGAGCCTCCCCAACGATCGAAAACCGAAAACGGTCAACGGGTTATCTACAAATAGTAGAAATTGTCACTAGTGACAATGCAAAGATAATCATTTTTTTGACTCTGCCGTATCCTTATCGACAATAATGATATCTTTGCCGTACGCCTCGAGCAAGCGCAGCAGCGTTGAGAGACGTACATCACGACGCGCCTCCTCGATATCCTGTAGCTGAGTTGCACTCGTCACTACCTTATCCTTAATGAGTCGATACTGCGTAATACCGCTCTCCTCGCGCAATGTACGCAGTATTGCGCCTAACTCTTTGTTTGTCATATTATTACATCAATTATCAAACATATCAAAGCATTGATGCTTTGCAGCCTTGTAGAGCGTCCAGTCGCCTTTATCATAACACCCCCATCCGAGTTCTGTGTTCAGATCGATGTAGTATGTCTCTTCCGTCTCTACAATTGTAATTTCTAGCTTGACCTCTCCTTTTGTCGCAAGAGCGGTCATTATCTTAGCATTTCTAAATGCATCAAGAGGCTCATAATCGCAGAAGCGTACAATATCCTCTATACAATCTTCGTACTCCCCGATCTCCTCCACGTATGCAGGGGTAGTGTCGATAATCGACAACCTAAATCTGTTATCCATATTCTTTTCACTTAGCGGGGGCGGCTGCCCGCCCCCTTGTTGTCTTACTCGCCGATATTAATGTAGATATCACTATCTATCGTTGTGCAGTTCGGGGCGCTGAACTTATACACTCCCCACTCGGGCTCGTACTCCGTCGATTCTGTTATATCTGTAGGAGCCTTGTCCGCAGGCACAAAACCATCGAAATGCATATCCTTAAGGGTCTCAGCAAATTCGATGCACTCATCCCAACAATTGATGTGTCTCTCTCCCGCATTATTTGAGATTAGGAGTCCGTCTGCACTGCTTACCAGCTCAATTACTTGTTCTTTTGTTAGAGTTTTCATATCCTTTATTGTTGTGGGGGTGGTTGTCCACCCCCGGGTTGTTATCACTTACTTAATTACTACTTTTTTACCGCTCTTGAGCGCATCGATAATCTCTGACGCATCAAACTTAGTAAGACTGCGCTGTGCGTTCGTGTTCGAGGGGAAATCCCATCCCTCGATATTGTCCCCTGTCGCAAGGGCATCAATGTATTTAATTTGTGCGTACGTCATTGCGATCTTGTCGGTTGCCTTGTGCCAAGTAGTTGTGATTTCTACTACTTCTGTTGCTTCTGTAGTAGCTTCTTCCTTCTCGTCTTCTACGTTGCTCGAGTAGAGGACTTCCACGTTCTCCATTTTGATTTCGCTTGCCTCAACAATATCCATGATTTCTTTGTCTTCGATTGTGATGTACACGGTCGTAGCCTTGTGCATCATGATCTCTCCCATTTGCACCTCTAGTATCATGCCGCATCCGTCATTGAGGATGCGGATAGACTTAATGGCTTCTGCGTGTCTGTCGCTGCAGAGATAGCATTCTAGTGCGCTGTCGGTTCCTTCAATCGTAAAGTCAATGTACTGACCAGCTCCGAGTTGTTGTAGTTTTTCGATCGTTGTCATTTCGTTTTCTTTTTTCGTTCGTTTCTTTCTGTTCTGTCTCTTTTGACATTACAAAGGTAGTAATATATTTAATACCTGCAATACATTTCTATCACAAAATACTCGCCATGTATAAGATTTATGTTTATATAATATTTGGAGCAAGGAAGTGTAAACAAAACAGCCCGAATTGTAAATAAAAAGGGGTGCTGCATCTCCCGACGTCGCACCCCTGGATGAAAAGATAAGAAATAAACTAACTAACCCTCAGGTGCTGCTCCCTTTGAGAGCACCTCTATGTTGTGCCACTCTCGCTCTGTAAGATGGAGCACAAAACGCAATCCCCCCTCCATCACACACTCCTTGCGAGTGGTAGGGATACGTCTATCTCTTGCTGCCGCAGGGCTTACCACTGCAACAAATCCCTTACCGGATGGAGTAAAACGTATACCCCTGCTCATACCTCTGTCATATTAAGAGGTATGGTCGCCCAGCCAGTTGCCTCCTTAACTTGAGCCTGCACAAATGTGCGAGAGGCATACGGTTGATACGACTCCTCGATGATTTTCACCCCCTCAAGGAGGCGGGCATCTTTCCTCTTGTCAGCAAGCTGACGCAGCTGGATCACCCGAGAGGGCTGTAACACTCCGCGCTTGTTGCGCGAGAGGAGATGCATCACCGTCTCGACGAGATCCGCGCTATCCTGATCTTTAGCTAACGATTGCAGATACTCTGTAACGATTGCAATACCATCCTCTACTGTGTCTCGATAGTCGTCGACAGTACGACAACCGAGCGTTATCCTGTAACGCGAGTCAGAGGTTGTAAAAGTATGCGTATACTGCCCTCCATCGCGCGAGAGATGCATTACCTCATTTTTCATTTTCAGGATTGCTTCAAAGTTGCTGTAGATGGTCGCCTTTATCATCCGCATCGTCTCGCTAAGCTCAGTGAGCTGGGTAACTGCAGTCGACACCTCACAATTGACGAGGATAGCGTAATCCTCGCGTTGCTGCTTGCGCGCTGCCTCCTCACGTTCCTGGGCTTTTTTCGCCTTAAATTCTTCGTATTCAGCCCGTTCTTCGGGCGTCATGGTTACTTGTTCTTCCATATTACTACTTATTTTAGTGATTATATCTAATTGCTAGGGTTAGATCGATATGACAACTCTCGCACAGACGCAAGCAACTACCCCATGGTCTGTGGTACAGATCTACTTCCGGTTTTGTCTTAACTCGTCCGTCATAGTTATCTATAATCTTCTGTGCCTCAATCTTGATTTTTTCGACCTCTTCGTCGGTAAGGAGTTGATGTTTGTATCCATTGGCGAGGGTCTGTAGCTGAGATTCCAGTTTGTTTTTTGCCTGTGTGGCCCAAATGGCAACAAACCACCACTCCTTCCGAGATTCTTTTTTTTGTCCTTCTATCATATCAACCAATCCTTGATTGTGCTAATCGAGAGGCTTAGTAGCTCTATATCCCTTGTCATCATAACACCCCATTGTCGCACACAATTAGCGGCGTCGGCAAAATCATCTGCATTGATAACAAATGATAGCGACTCCTTGCGAGTACGATCCCTCGCGTCGTCATACTCCAGCATTGCACATCGAGCGCGATACCATTTTTCTCGATGCCTTTCCCGATCGCAAACGGCAATTATCTGCTCGACTTTGACCTGCTTGATACTTAGTATATCTACGTCTCGATAAGAGCTAAGCTCGCTAAGCATTGCGATCTCAGCCTCATGCGACATCAACGCAGAGACAAGATAGACCTCTGTTACTTTTTTAGCCTTGCCGGCATCATCAATACGCTCATAGCGTACCTTGACCTCATAATGCAGTTTTGTAATCATAATCTTATAGTGTTATTAGTGTATATATACCTATTGCGTCGAGCACGACAGATAGCATCAGACTTGTCATGACAAATACAGATATAGCGTTGCTCCATGTGCCCATATTTTCCTCGCGCATCGCCTCGACAATAAGACCTATAATATATGCGCATATCCCTGCGTGCGCTAAAAACACGAGCACGCCTAGTATGATTAGTATCATCATCTCCTTGCCTCCTTGTACATTGCCTCTACTCGCTTAATATCCTTGAGCTTAAGCATAAACGCCCCATAGAGCGAGCGGAGTCGCTCCCGGGGAATTCGATTAAACTCGCGTATCCCCGCTGCCCTGCAGGCGGTCGCCTTGATGTACGCTATATCCACATTAAACTTACCGCACGCTGTGAGGTACTTGCCGACAACTGCGATAAGCCGCTTACGCAGCGCATCCATCGATTGATGCCCATCTCGCCGCTCAATCTCCCTCGAGAGGCAAGCGCACACGTCGACAAGCTCATGCTGCGAGAGGTCGACACTGCTCTTTACGTTGTACTGAGAGAGGAGAGCTCGCTTGTCCTCATCCGTCATACCCAGCTGCCCGGCAAGGGTATGGTATTTCTTGAGTAAGTCCTTATGGATCTTATCCATTACCTTAGTTTCTTTCATTGTTTTATACTCCTAACGTTTCTTTTAGTGCCTGATACAGGTGCTTACGAGCTGCCTGTTGAGCCTCCTCAAGATCATAATACTTACCGAGGACATCTTTATGATCCTTTTTAAGGATACACTCATTGTCCTTGATCAAGATTACATATGTAACAAGCGGAGTGCGACAAGCGATGCAGCAGACGTCCGTATTATTGACAACACGCCATCCTAACTCAATATCGTAGATGATATCACACTTAACGCTCTTATGCATATCCTCTACCACGATATCTTCCGCAGCACGGGTCTCCGATAAGACAATATCTACAATTCCCCTCGACTTCTTGCTCTTATACCGCCTATACAGATGCTGTCTAACAGCCTCTCTCATCTCCTCGAGAGCTAACACATACCTATCCGCTATCATACTCCTCCTATATTTTCGTCATATTCTCTATATTTTGGCCCCATTGTCATCATCATTCGCTCAGACCTGATTCTATAATCTTGCAGCGCACGCTTCTTTGCCGATTCTAGGGTGGGATATATCTCCTTAACCCCTCCTGCTTCGAGTACCCATCCGCATACAGCAGTCTTTATTGTGTAGACCATATCGCCCGCTTCCCCGAGCCATGTACGCTGATCATACAATGACCAGCGTATGCCTGCAATTCTGATTTGTTCCATATTACTATTACATTGCTCCATACTCCCCGCCGATTTCAAATTCTTCTGAACCGTCCTCATCACAAGATCTCCACGACCCCTTGATGCGATCGTAGGGTACAAAAGGCCTGCCGAGCAACTCAAAAACCCGGCTCTTAAAGTCCATATTGATAGCCCGGATACCCTCTTTTTTGCTTTCCACGATTGTTTCTACTCCATCCATAGATTCTGCGACCCACCACCCCATATTCTCATAGAGCGCATAAGCCCCAAAAGGGGTAAACCCATAGAGGCAGTCGCCATGCTCATTAGTACCCCAAAACCACTCAATATAGATTCTGCTCTTATTGATCGACATGGTAAATGCCTGACTATCTAAGTCCATCCTATCATCACTTACTAGTGTTACTATCTTACCGTTGCGCACAACAATCGTCATAGTGCCGTTATTTTCCGAGATTTTCATTTTCTGTTCCATCGTTTTTAGTCATTCTTAATATCCATTTCGGGTAGTCGTGTCGCGCGAAGTAGTGCCTCACGATAAGGAGGTTAGCTATCACTGCGCCATACCATACAAGGTATACCCACCAAGGGAGCGTGTCCACAGTTTCTGTCATTAGCGATAGCCCTGTAATAATGAGCCATGCTGTCCTTAGTACGTCTTTCATTCCATTTCCGCATTAAAGTCCTTTTTTCTCTGCTCATAGGCTACAAAGTCTGCACCTCCGTAGCCATCCTCTGTGCTGTACCTCGTCTCGCATTGCGCCACGCCCCCCACGACGCGGATCTTGATGTCCGCATCGTGCTTAATCTTGAGCTGCTTCGTGTTGTAAGCGTCACCATTACGCTCTTGCCCAATCATGATAAATAGCTTGTTCGGATGTCGATGTCTAAGGGCAATGATGTCACTAGCGGATGAGTCCTCTAAGTACATTACGCTATCGACAAAGACGATGTCGGGGGAGTGCTTTTTAGAGAGCCTTTTGCTTAATTCGGGGAGTTGCTCCCCATCAATGAGCATAATACGTCGTCCACACTCCTCTAAGCCGGCTCTTCGCCACGCCATCTGCATAGCAGGAGATAAACCCTGCTCCAGCGAGTTGTAGGCGACCTTTTTCACAAATTGAGTAAGGTACTTAGCGAGCTTAAGGCAGTAGGTTGTCTTACCGCTCCCCGACTTACCGTAGACAAACCAAATTCCACGCAGGGCAGGTCTGCCGAGATGCTTGAGCCATGCCCCCTCAAAGGGGGATATCTCGAAGCGAGCGGATAAAACGTTGTTATTAGAGTAACTCTTAGCCATTACCTCTATCCTCCCTCTTACGCTGCGTTTTTGGCCGCCCACACCGACCGCTTAACCCTGCGCAGATCGCTTTCGCTCTCTTTCGTGATTTTGCGAATTTTGGCGTCACTCTCGATGCCGTTTGCAACGCACACAAGGGCAACATCCTCCTCCCCGATTTTTGCAAGCTCAAAAAACCTTCGCCCGAGTCTCGATAAAATCTCCTCAAATCCCTTTTTCCCAAGCCGTACCCCTCGAGCAATACGAGCCTTAAGGTATTGAGTACCGCAGAGGACAATACCGCAACGCCCCTCTAGCTGATTGTACAGCGTGATAAAAAAGTAAAGGACTTGGTCGCTGAGCTTGTCCGCTTCGTCGAGGATTAAAAGGGGGTTATCCGCCCGACTAAGGGCATCTACCACCTCTTCCATCATATCATTGATGGTGTAGCCGGCAACATTCGCCCCCATCGACTTAAGCACCTTAGAGACAAAGGTGCGCCGGTTCCAGTGCTCGCCGCACGTAATGTGGTACACGTTGCGGTGCTCGTCTGCATACTCTCTGCAGGTCTCTGTCTTGCCCGATCCTGCCGCTCCGATCACACCTGCTACAAGGGCATCTTGTTGTGCTCGAGAGAGGAGCATTGATAGCTCCCTATGTACCGAGGTATCGGCAAGCTGCCACCCCTCCGATTTGGTTCGGGTCTGTTGGGCAACGCTCCGCCACATCTCCTCCGAGATGGTCTCCCAGTCCGTGCCGTTCAGCATCTTATTGATCGTCGCAGAGCTAACGCCATCTAGCGAGTTAGCCGCCTTCTTCTGTGAGCCCTTACGAGCCACATAACTGCGCAATTGCGCTACGATTTCTTCTTTTTTCATTGCTCTAATCCTATTATCTGTCTATACTGCCCCCCTAATCCCCCCGGCATTCTTTGGGGGCGACAGAGAGGCGTTTATATGCCTTTTATCCGTCGTTTAATCGCCGCTTAACTGTGACTTAAGTCTAAAACTTGTCCCAAAAACTATTGTCCGATTTCTTCTCTTTCTCTCGAGGGGCTGGAGTCTCCTCGATCTCCTCTTCCACCTCTTCGTACTCGGCTGCCTCGAGAGCTTCACTCCGTCTGTCCTTATGATTGCCCTTACTATCGACAATCAAGAGACGCCCGAGTAGTGTCTTAATGTCTGAGTGACTCCCGATCAGCCTTTCGGTCGAGCGATGTGCCTCTATTAAGGTCTCCTTAACCTCCGCTTCCATTGCATCGTTAAAGTCAAACACACGTTTCAGCTCCTCTGCATCGCCCTCTACTCGATCTTGCAATGCCATCGGTTGTACGTATTTTTCGTCAAGCAGATAACGCAGACTCTTATCCTTATTGACCACCAATACATTGCTTAAGTCGTCACGATCATAGAGCACTATCCAATCCTCCTTGCGGTGCGTACGAAACGACTGCTCGAAGGTGTCGTACACACGCTCCTTGCCCATCAACGTCGGGCATAATCCCTTACCCTGCATGCGGTTTGTGTAACCCGTTGTCTCGCCAAAGTGGAGCAGGTACTGCTCGCGGGGCATGGGGAATCGCCTATCCTCGGGCATAGCCTCATAGAGGGCGACAAACTGATCGTGCTTTATCCTCCGCTCCTCGGCAATGATGGCCTCCAGCTGCTTGACCACCTCCTTGCGGTCGGGGAAAAACTTGCGCAGCTGATTTAGGGCATCGCTATTGGGTTGGTTATCGGGATCGCTGGTGATATTGTGACCTGCCCAGTTGCCAAAACGTCGACAATACTTCTCATTAAGGATGTCGAAATAGTGCTCGATAGGCTTACTCTTAGCGTTGCCCTGTTTAGCAGGGATTAGCTTCTCGCAGCACCCTTTATACAGCATGGCAAGGTCACCCTCTAGCTTGCGGTCGAGGGCGTAGTGGTCACATTGTATCTGTCCCGTGCGGTACATTGTACCGAAGAGCTCCCTCGTGTGTTGCATCGCATTGCGCAAGGCAGCACGTATCAAGTCCTTACTCTCGTTATCCCCGATGGCATACCCGATAGGATAGTCGCAAGAGGGGTCTAATACCACCTCCAGCGTCAAGCGGTTGGTATAGGTAGTAATAGGCTTGCCCTGCTTAGTACGTGTACGTGCTTGGTAGAGGAGCTCCGCTGTCCAGCCGTCAAGCGACCACATGGCAAGTGCCGTAGTGGGCTTATATCGCTTAACCTGCATAAGACGTTTATTGCGATAGTTGGTGGCTCCGAGACGGCCATAGTCCACAAGGTGCGCATACTCCTCTCTAAAACATCCTACAGCCCGACTCGTAATACCGCTCCAACCCTGCATCTTAGCTATCTTGTTGTACTCGTCTGCTACCATCTGATTGTTAGCATTGATATGCAGGCTAAGCATCGAGAGGAGTACTCGCTTTTGTTCGTCGCTCACGATCTTAGCAGCGTACTTGTTCTGATAGTTCTTGTTGATCATCGATTCGTACCCCTCCTTTTTGTAGCGGTTGTACTTGCGTTGGAGCGAGCGGGGGTTGTCAGGGAGATTGTGTATCCAGCCTGCATCCTTGATGCGCTCTAACGCATTAGCAGCATCAACCCAAAAGTTACCCCGATGGAGACGGGGGTGCGATTGTGAGAGGCGCACTCCATCCGCAACCTCGATCTTACGGCCAAAGGAGTCGAGTACGGAGCAGGCGTGTGTATACTCTCTAATCTTATCCTCCGAGAGATGGCGACCGCCATCAAACGTGTACTCCGTGTAGTACGCCAAGGCCTCTGCGTTAAGTTCGATTTCCTCCACAAACGGCTTGCTTTTTTCTCTTTCCTTCAAATCCGGGTAACGCTCGTAAACTTGTACCTTATACTCAATAGGTAGAGTATCTAAATCATACAAGGCGGGAGTACCTTTGCAAGCACGACGTACAGGACGGAGTTTATTTCTTCTTCGTAGATTGTCAATTGCGATCTTATCAATACCACAATTACACATCTCACGGTAAGTGATGCATCTAGTCTTGTCTTGATACTCCATAACACCTATTATTCGCCCGTTACATCAGTCGCTGGCGATAAATATGCATTGTCTTTAATCCTAACGCCATCCATTATAGTACACCACGCACCAATCTGCACGTTGTTACCAATTTTCACGTCACTACAGATCTCTACATCATCCCCGATTATGCAGCCGTCGCCGATCTTTACATTCTCTCTTATAAGCACATAGTTTCCGAGCTCCACGTCGCTTCCAATCTTAATACGCAGCGAGCGTGGCAAGAGTCGCTTGAGTTGCTCAACATCCTTGTAGCGATACTCGATGACAGCACCATCCTCTGTCTCTATCTTAAGTAGTTTCATTTTTTGACCTCCTTGATTAGTGCGATTAGATTCGTGATTGTAAGCACTATTTTCTTTTCCTCGTTGTCGCCATCCTTGATAATAATAGACTTGCGTGCAAGGTCGATGGTCGCCTTTCGGTTGCCATCATCCCATACGAGGCAATCACCCTCAATTGTAAGGATCTCCTCCGCCGGAGCCTCTACAATAACTTTAGCTCCAAGTGCCAAAGCATCTCTTCTGATTGCTCTTGCAAGTGGAGTGTCTCTATTGAGTAATAGAGCGCAACGCACGGCCTCGCCACTACATCCAAGCTCACCTACAATGTGGTTCTTTGTTCCTCTTGTTACCTTCAACTTCCTTGTTACCATATCATTTTCATATCTTTGCCAGCGTCGCTGCAATAACAACGACACTGCAAAAGTATAGAACATTTCCGACACTCGCAAGTGTTTCGGCAGAAATATTCGACACAATGAATAGTATAATCGGACGAATAAAAGCCTATTCAGACACCAAGGGATTGAGCCTTAGGCAAATAGAATCTAAGATTGGAGCTAGTAATGGGCTTATAAGTGGAGCTATTAAGAGAGACGCAGACATTGGAGGCAGATGGGTCTCTTTGTTTGTAGAAAATTTCCGAGACGTAAATCCTATTTGGGTATTGCTGGGCGAAGGAGATATGCTAAGGGACACTCAACCTCCAACAGCAAAACCCGAAATAATCCCATCACCTGATGGCATACCACTAATACCCATAGAGGCGTGGGCTGGTGCGCTTAATGGAGAGGAGTACAGCATAATGGCGGAGGATTGCGATCGATACATCGTACCCTTATTCAAGGATGCCGATTTTCTTATTACCGTGAGAGGAGATTCCATGATCCCTAAGTACTACTCGGGTGATATAATAGCGTGTCGCAAGGTGTACCTTAGGGATTTATGGTTTCAGTGGGGTAAGGTCTATATTATAGATACTGATCAAGGATCGGTACTTAAGCGAGTCAAACGAGGGTCTACCGATGAGACGATTACTCTAGTATCCGAAAATCCTGAGTACGACTCATTCGAGTTGCGACGAGATCAGATATATAATATAGCTATTGTACAAGGCGTCATAAGAGCTGAATAGTCCAAAAAATGGATTTCAAAAACCCAAAACTCGGAAATTTGAATATAACAAGCTGAAAATCAAATTACTATGCATGCATCTGGCAAAATACATGCGGGTAATATGGGGGTAGATTCTCGCGATTTTTGGGCGTTTTAGCTTCTAAAAAGGGAAATATGGGGTATAGATTATACCTCTAGAGGTGTATCAATTTGACTGCCCATTCCGATAAAAATAGAGTTATCAACAATTAAGCACGACTGCCCATTTGACTGCCCATTTGACTGCCCAATGCCGTTTTTAACACTATCTTAACACAACGAAAGGCGAGTAAAAGAGGTAAAAAGGGAGCCAAAAGGCGGTAAATATGCCCCTCGAGCTCCGATCATTTACCACCCATTTACCAGGCGTTTACCGCCCTCTAAACGACCGCTAAATCCGACGCCACAAGACACACGCAGGGAGCCCTAAATACCCCTCATTTTAGCCCGATGGCAGCGCGGAGGTATGGATCTATCCACCTGCCCCCTGTAACGCCCGCAAACGCCGCTATTACGCGCTCTAGGGGCTTCTGTCGATTATGCGCCACCGACGCTGCACAAAGCCCCACAGAGGGCAAAATACACCCTCTACACACCATGCGATCGATGCCACGACAAGGCACAAAAAAAGGGCGCAAAATGCAACCCAATTCAAGCGGATTCATTTACCGCATTTACCGTTCATTTATCGCTCGAGGCAAAACTTAAAGCCAAATTCAAGCGAATTAAAGCGTAATGTACTTTTCGTTTTACATGCTCACGAGCTAAAAATCGCCCTCATCCTGCTATAACATAACGACTTAGCCACCTCTCCACTCTCTACCAGTCTTGTACTTTTCGTTTTTCCCCCCTTACAATCACCAAAAAGAGCTCTTTGCTCACCCTCTTTTTGAGTGTTTTCTTCGCTTTTAGTTTAACATCTTGCGGTGAGAAAGATCCTGTTGTAGAAGATGTTAATCTTGTCGGAACAACATGGACAGGTTTTGTTGCCACAAGAGATATCGATGGAAAACTTGTGAAAGCACCGGTTAGTATTTCCTTCCTCCAGGAGAGAGGTCGCTGGTACTTTGATGCAGATCCTACGCCTTTTGTCAGCGCCTGGGAGAGAAAATACGAGAATTTGTTCGATAATCGCTTTACCTATTTCACCTACGAAAGAAAAGGGTCTTCTCTGATGGAGCTTTCTAAATTCGATATGAGTTATACCTTTTTGCGCGGCTCTTGGATTATAAACAGACTGACCAGTAAGGATCTTTCGCTGGCAATTCGTGCAGAAGAAGAGTCGCGAGCTATTTGGCTACAACTCACTCGAAAGCCGATTAATCCTACGAACTAAGGTCTGTACGCCGGGCAACCCGAGGATGTTTGTCGGGTTGTGAAAAGTAGGGTCTAAGGGAGAGATTGCTCTCACAATTAGACTAAATTCCCACCAAAGGCTGGGGGATGCGTTACTCTCTTTGTACGCGTTCCTCAGCCTTTTTTCGATATCTCTTGAAGACAAAACCTCCTGTTAAAACATGCCTTTTAGGTTGAGTTCTCCCTTGTACTGAGAGGAGAGACAAATTGTCTTCTTAGCCTATTCCTGCCTCTTGGCATAGTATTTGTATGAAATTCCGATGTCAAGGATGGACTCGGCACTAGCGAGTGTATAGAGAGCCAATCCCCAAGAAGAAATAAATAGAATAGTAACATAATAATCGTATTCGTATGAATATCAAACCGCTTGCAGATCGCGTTGTAGTGAAGCCTGCCGATGCAGAACAGAAGTCTCAAGGAGGTATCATCATTCCCGATACCGCTAAAGAAAAGCCTCTCCGTGGTACTGTCGTAGCCGCTGGTAAGGGTACTAAGGACAACCCTATGGAATTGAAGGAGGGGGATGTTGTGCTCTACGGTAAGTATGCCGGCACAGAAATCGAGCTTGAGGGTGATAAGTTTATCATCATGCGCGAGAGCGATGTCTTGGCTATCCTCTAAGAGAAGTTCGGAGAGAGACAAGCTAACAATATCAAAGTAAGACAATCCAAAATAGAATTATACAGCAACAATAAAAGCTATGGCTAAAGAGATATTATTTGATCAAGAAGCACGCGACCTTCTCAAAAAAGGAGTGGATCAGCTTGCTAATGCAGTGAAGGTAACCCTCGGTCCTAAGGGGCGTAATGTGATCCTTGGTAAGAGCTACGGCGCTCCCCATATCACCAAAGACGGGGTAAGCGTAGCAAAGGAAATCGAACTTGAGTGCCCCTTCGAAAATATGGGTGCTCAGCTCGTGCGTGAGGTCGCATCTAAGACCAACGACGATGCCGGTGATGGTACCACTACGGCTACCGTTCTCGCTCAGAGCATTATCAATGTAGGGCTCAAGAATGTAACAGCCGGTGCTAATCCTATGGAGCTAAAGCGTGGTATTGACAAGGCTGTGGCTACCGTGGTTAAGGACATTGCCGCACAGAGCGAAGCTGTAGGCGACGACCTCAAGAAGATTGAGCACGTGGCTAAGATCTCGGCTAATGGGGACGAAGAAATCGGTCGCCTTATTGCCGAAGCTATGGGCAAGGTGAAGAAAGAAGGCGTTATCACGGTAGAAGAAGCTAAGGGTACCGACACCGAAGTAAAGGTGGTAGAGGGTATGCAGTTCGACCGCGGTTATATCTCTCCCTACTTCGTAACCAATACGGAGAAGATGGAGTGCCAAATGGAGAACCCCTACATCCTCCTCTACGACAAGAAGATCTCAGTTATCAAAGATATTCTTCCTCTCCTCGAGAAGAGCCTACAAACAGGCCGTCCTCTTCTGATCATTGCAGAGGATATTGACAGCGAAGCTCTTGCCACTCTCGTTGTAAACCGCTTGCGTGGTGGCCTTAAGATCTGTGCCGTAAAGGCTCCCGGTTTTGGTGATCGCCGTAAGGCTATGTTGCAGGATATTGCCATCCTCACGGGGGCTACTGTGATTAGCGAAGAGACCGGTTTCTCTCTCGAAGCTGCTACTATCGAAATGCTTGGTCAAGCCGAAAAGGTGACGGTAGACAAGGATAATACCACGATTGTAAACGGTATGGGCGACAAGAGCGAACTAGAGGCTCGTGTAGCTCAGATCCGTGCTCAGATCGAAAATACCAAGAGCGATTACGATCGCGAAAAGCTCCAAGAGCGTTTGGCAAAACTTGCCGGTGGTGTAGCTGTTCTCTACGTGGGCGCTGCTAGCGAAGTAGAGATGAAGGAAAAGAAAGACCGTGTAGAAGATGCCCTCAGCGCCACTCGTGCTGCTATCGAAGAGGGTACAGTTCCCGGTGGTGGTACAGCTTATATTCGTGCTATCGATGCTCTCGAAAGCCTCAAGGGTGAGACAGACGATGAGACAACCGGTATTGAGATCGTAAAGCGCGCCATCGAAGAGCCTCTCCGCCAGATCGTGGCTAACGCCGGTAAGGAAGGTGCCGTAGTGGCACAGAAGGTACGTGATGGTAAGGCCGACTTCGGTTACAATGCGCGTCTTGATAAGTACGAAAATCTTGTCGCTGCCGGGGTAATCGACCCTGCTAAGGTGGCTCGCGTTGCTCTCGAAAACGCTGCTTCCATTGCCGGTATGTTCCTAACAACAGAATGTGTTGTGGCAGACAAAAAAGACGATAAAGCAGATATGAATGCTGCCGCTGCCGCTGCAATGGGCGGTGGTATGGGTGGTATGATGTAATCCTCCCAGAGGATCATCCATAATCTTAAATAGGGTGTTGTCTCGTGTGAGAGACAGCACCCTTTCTTCTAATAGATACGCTTTGGACGAAAAGAATTACCTTTGTGAGTGATGAATATAGGAGATAAAATACCCGAGATATTAGGGCCGGATCAAGATGGTACCCTACTTAAGAGTAGCGACTTTTTGGGGTCGCCATGGATACTCTATTTCTACCCAAAAGATAACACCTCCGGCTGCACAGCTGAGGCTTGTTCCCTGCGCGATCACATTGAGGCTTTGGCCGAGAAGGGCTATCGTGTTGTGGGGGTAAGCAAGGATTCGCAGGCCTCTCACCAACGCTTCCGTAGCAAGTACGACCTCCCTTTCTCGTTGATTGCCGATGAGGAGCATCGCCTGCAAGAGGAAATGGGCGTATGGGTGCCTAAGAAAATGTATGGCAAAGAGTACATGGGTACTCTGCGCTCTACTTTTGTGGTAGATGCCCAAGGGGTAATACGTTATATATTCAGTGGCAAAGAGGTGAATACCTCTAAGCACGCTGAACAGATACTCAAAGTAATAGACAACTTATGAACGAAGAAGAAAAGCTCTCCGAGAGCACGACTCCCGATACAAAGTCTAGTCCCATCAAAGAAAAGGTGGCTATAGACAAAAACAAACTAGCCGCCATACAGATGGCTATGGAGCGCATCGAGAAAACTTACGGGAAGGGCTCCATCATGAACATGGGGGAGAGAACTTCCGATAGTGTAGACGTGATCCCTACAGGGAGCCTCGCTCTGGACGTAGCCCTTGGCGTAGGCGGATACCCTCGGGGGCGTATTATCGAAATCTACGGTCCCGAATCTTCCGGTAAGACCACGCTTGCCATCCATGCCATTGCTGAGGCGCAGCGTATGGGCGGTTTGGCGGCTATCATTGATGCCGAGCACGCTTTCGACCCCACTTATGCCGAGCACTTGGGCGTGGATATTGAGCGTCTTTGGATCTCACAACCCGACAACGGTGAGCAGGCGCTAGAGATTGCCGAGCAGCTCATCCGCTCGTCTGCTGTGGATGTAGTGGTAGTAGACTCTGTGGCTGCTCTTACCCCCAAACAAGAGATTGAGGGCGAGATGGGAGATAAGAACATAGGGCTACAAGCTCGCCTCATGTCACAAGCTTTGCGTAAGATGACTAGCGCGGTAAGCAAATCGAATGCCGTCTGCATCTTCATCAATCAATTGCGTGAAAAGATAGGCGTTACCTACGGCAATCCGGAAACAACAACCGGGGGGAATGCCCTTAAGTTTTACGCCTCAGTGCGTCTTGATATTCGCCGTAAAACTCAGCTTAAAAATGGCGATGATGTCTACGGTAATGAGACGCGCGTAAAGGTGGTAAAGAACAAAGTTTCTCCTCCATTTAAGACTGCCGAGTTTGAAATTATCTTCGGTGAGGGTATCTCTTCGGAGAGTGAAATAATCAACCTGGGTACCGATTTTGGCATTCTCCAGAAGAGTGGTTCGTGGTACAGCTACGACGGCACCAAGCTGGGGCAAGGCAAGGATGCGGTACGTCGTATCTTGCAAGATAATCCGGAGCTTAGCAGCGAACTTCGTGAGAAGATTGGCGAGGCTCTGCGTCAGCAACGAGGGATTTAGTAACCAATCGCCCCGGGCAAAGCTTTGTGGAGAAGGTGACTATCGTTACCAGTCGGACTGAGTATGAGACGTTTGTTGCCGAGCAGGCAGAGACAGTTCCTCTATATTACCATCCTTGGTGGCTCGATGCCGTAACCGGTGGTACCAAGGATTGGCAGCCTTGGTGTGCCCTCTCCGATGATGGTCGAGTGCTTGCTATCTTCCCTTTGTATGCCCCTATTCGAGGGGTGGCCATCCCTCCTCCCTACACGCAAGTAGGGGGGATCTACTTCTCTCCTGAGGGGGAAGGAGAAGGCTGCTCCCCCCAGAGTAAGCATGGTCTCTTTATGCAGAGGCGCAAGATTACGATGGCGTTTGTGGAGGCTATGCCGCAATTCAAGTACTTCGAAGTGCCTTTCTCCTCCTCTTTTACGGACTGGCTGCCCTACTACTGGCAGGGGTATAGTTCATTCGTTCGCTACTCGTATGCAAGGCGGTTGCCCCGGGACGAAAAAGCCCTTCTTGCGAGCGAAAATAGGGATATACGGCACAAAATCACGTTGGCAAAGCAACAGGGGTATCAATACCAAGAGGCCTCTACTCCCGGAGATTTACTGCGCCTCTCTCGTACGCTTTACCGCAAAAAGGGGCTTGCCCATCACCTCCTCACAACCCTAGAGCATACGGTGGATGTTGCGATGAGTCGTGGGCAAGGGCTCCTGCCTACCATCTATTCTAAAGAGGGCGATCTCCTTGCCGCCGGTTTTACTCCCTACGAGGGGTCTACTGGTTATCTCATTGCCACTGCATCCGTTGGGGGCAAAGAGCACAAAGCGGCTCCTGCCTATTTGATTCACTCGACTATGCTTGCCTTGTCGCATTGTCACCTAACTCATTTTGATTTTGAGGGCTCTATGCTGCAAGGGGTTGAGGCGGTATTCCGTTCTTTTTATGGGGAGCAATATCCCTTTTATAGGATAAGCAAAGGCTCCCTATCCCTCAAGCAGAGGGTTCAATTAGCCTACCATTACAGACAACTCCATGCGCACAGATAAAATTGCTCGCTATATTATCTCCTTCCTTTTGAGAGAAGAGGGTTTGCCGGGGAAGCTCACCAATGCGGTGGGTTATACGGACAATCCTGCCGAAATGTTGCGCTATAAGGTGGTGATCAAGCCCTCCGGTTTTTTTGACGTGGGAGTATATGGTACAGAGGCGGCAGACCCCAAACTTCCGCTTTTGGAGTGGGAGGGGATTCCTTTGCTCTTTGGCTCTCCAAGCGTAACGAGGGCGTACGAGGGTGGCCCCATCCTGATTCATGCCGATATTGTGGCCTCCACGTATTATCTGGTCTCGCGCTACGAGGAGATGTATCGCCGTACAGAGCGGGACGTTTATGGGCGTTTCCCCGGCAAGAAAAGCCTACCCTACCGAGCCGGTTTCTTGCATCGCCCTATTGTGGAGGAGTATGGAGAGCAACTCCGCTCTCTGCTGCAAAGTGCTTTTCGAGAGAGTGGGCAAGAGGAGTTTTCTAAGTTCGAATTCCCCCCTGTCCCCCGTAAGTTCGCCCGAGTGCTCCTAACGCACGACATCGATTGCCCGTATGAATACCATGGGGTGCGTAGCCTTTTCCGTGCATATGTAAAGGAGCATAAGAGTCTGTGGAATGCCTATCAATTGGCTTTCCGCTCCCTCTTGAGCGATCGTTATTTCACCTTCGATCGATTCCTCGAGTGGAACAGAGAGGTGGAGCGTAGGCTCCCCAAGGGGAAGTGTAAGACGATATTTTTTTACAAGACGCCGAGCAAAGAGCCCGAGGATCGCCCTAACTATCGAGTTACGCGCGGGGCAGCTCATCGGGTGCATCACTATGCCCGTAAGTATGGTATAGAGGAGGCTTTCCATATCCCCATGGAGGGATCTCTGCATCCCGAGCGCATTGAGCAACAGTTGCATCTGCTGGAGCACGATCTCAAGAAGAGCATCACGCACGCTCGGTATCACTATCTGGCGGCTCGTGAGCCCGAGGATTTTTTATATCTCCTCAATGCCGGCATCCTAGACGACTACACGATGGGGTACCCCGATGTGGCGGGCTTCCGCTTGGGTACTTGCCGTCCGATTCACTATATCATGCCCTCTACCGGTACCATTACCAACCTTGTGTTGCATCCGCTTACCCTAATGGATTGTTCGCTAGACCGCACCAAATATATGGGGCTAGGCGCACGCGATGCTCTAAAGTACAGTTATCAGTTGCTCATTGCAACTGCAAAATATAACGGAGAGCTTAATTTGCTCTTCCATAACGACCTATTGGCCAAAGAGGTTCACCCCTATCACTCTCGGCTTTATCGCGAGTTGTTGCGGATTGTATTGCGTATCGAAGAGAGCAATGCAACGGAAGAAAAACCTCTAGAAGAGCTTATACCATGCCCCGACGTATTCTCGTGCTAGCCGATCTCTACCCGCCCCATTTTGCACCGCGCGTGCTTTCTCTGGTGCGCTATTGGGTCTCTTTGGGGTGGCAAGTGGTGGTAGCTACCGAGGAGATTAAGCAATGGAATAGCTCGGGTCATGGTAGGGTGTTTGAGGGCGTAGAGGATCTTTGCCCCACGTATCGCATCCCACTGAGGAAGTCGTATAGCGTGTGGGAGTCCCTCGGAGAAGCCTTCTTCTCTACGAAAGAACGCGCCTTTGGACAAGTGCTCGAGAGGCAGCTGAAGATGAACGAATTCGACCTGATTGTCTCTTTTTCGTACCGCACTTTCCCTCATGGAACGGCTGCACAGCTTGCCCAAAAGAACCATCTGCCCGTAGTGATGGATTCGCGAGATATTGTAGAGCAGTACCCTCGCTACGAGTTCCTTCCTTCCCATAAGGGGCAAAAATCGTTACCCAAAAAACTCTTTCTTTCCCTCCTGAAATATCAGTATATCCGCCAGCGGAATAGGGCCTTTCGGTCGGCACAAAAGATTGTCACCATCTCCCCTTGGCATCAGAGCGTTCTTCAAAAAGCGACAAAGGGAATACCGGTGGAGGTGCTCTATAATGGCTATGATCGCTCCCTCTTTTACCCTCGGGAGCCGGAGAGAACGCCCCGCTTTACCCTTCTTTTTACGGGGCGATTGCTGACCCTCGCTCGCTCTAATCCATCCCCGCTTTTTGAGGCATTGAGTAGTGACGCTTTGCGCCCTATCATAGAGGAGGGCTTGCTAGAGGTGGCTTGGTATGTAGATGAGCAGTCGCGAGAACTTATTGAGGAGTGTTTGAGTCGTTTTCCCGCCTTTGTGGCCTCTCTGCAGCAGATTCATAGTATGCAACCCTTTGTTCGAGTGCCGCATTTGTTGCAGCAGAGCAGTATGGTACTCATGTTGGGTACCCCCGAGATGCCGCACGGAGCGCATGGCATCGTCTCAACAAAGATCTTCGAAGCCCTTGCCATGGAAAAGCCAATCCTTATGGTTATGGGCGATAAGGCAATAGGCGAGGAGATACTAAAGAGGGCAAGAGGAGGCTGCCCCGCTGGGCAGATTTCCGAAATAATTGACTACATTTGTCACTGCTATGAGCAATGGAGATCGTTAGGTTATACCCAGATTGTGGAGCCTAATAGAGAGTATATTGCTACCTTTGCACGTGATGAGATTGCCAAGCATTACACCTCAATACTCGAGGAGGTGCTAGCATCTTATCGGAGATTATAGGAATAAAAATGAACGAACAACCCGCACCTTCTTCAACGCCTTCCCCCTTGCCGGAAGAGCCTGCAGAGCCACGATCATACCGCTTAATTGCGGGGCCGTGCAGTGCCGAGAGCCGTGAGCAACTACTCGCTACAGCCGAGGGTTTGCAGCCGCTCGGGATTGATCTCTTTAGAGCCGGCATCTGGAAGCCTCGCACTAAACCGGGTGGTTTTGAAGGAATTGGCATCGAAGGTCTTTCTTGGTTGGCAGAGGTAAAAGAAAAATTTGGTTACCGCACTACCACCGAAGTTTGTACCTATAAGCATGCCGAGGCTGCCCTAGAGGCCGGAGTGGATGTGCTCTGGATTGGAGCCCGCACCTCTACAAATCCTTACTCTGTACAGGAGATTGCCGAAGTGCTCCGAGGATCTAATATCCCTCTCATGATTAAAAACCCAATGTGCCCCGACCTGCAGTTGTGGTTCGGTACCATTGAGCGTTTTTGGCAAGTAGGCATTACGGATATTTCTGCCATCTTTAGAGGATTTCCGCCACCCCCTGCCTTCAAGATAGACTACCGCAACGCTCCCTATTGGGGCGTAGCCTTTGAATTCCAAAAAGAACTGCCCGACGTCCCTCTTATCTGTGACCCCAGCCATATCACGGGCCGCCGAGAAGCCATCAAGGCTGTGAGCCAAAAGGCGTTGGATCTTGGCTTTCAGGGGTTGATGATCGAGAGTCATATCCAGCCTGCCAGTGCCCTCACGGATGCCCGTCAGCAGGTTACCCCATCTGAGCTTAAAACCATAATAGATAGTCTCGTAATAAGGAGTAAGGAAACTCGTATAGACGATATCCGTCTCAAGTCTTACCGAGCCACTCTTGCCGAGATGGACAATCTTCTTATTTCCAATCTGGCGCATCGTATGATCGTTGCTGCCCGTATTGGAGAACTAAAGAGACGTGCCGATATCCCCGTCTTGCAGGAAGCGCAGTTTGAAGCCAACCTGGCGGAGTATATTTCGTGGGCCGAGAGTTTGGGGCTAGACCCCTCTTTCGTAAAGAATTTTATGACTCTTATACACGAAGAGTCGGTGCGTATCCAGCACAACAATCGTAAGTAATCCCTATCCATTTAGACTAGAGAGCGCATTATATAACAATGACAAACAAAGCCATTATTAGCATAGGTAGCAACAAGGATCGAACAAACAATATCAACAGTGTTACCCAGCTACTCCAATCTTCGTACCCGGGGAGCCGCTTCTCCACACCCGAGATTACCGAACCCATAGACCTGCCGGAGGGTACAAAGCCCTTTCTAAACCTGGTTGCCATGATCCCTACCGCAGAGTCTTGTGAGGACTTTTGCTCCCGCCTCAAGGCGATAGAAAAAGATTTCGGGCGTGATCCCGATGACGACGAAGAGGGAATTATCCCCCTCGATATAGACCTCATTGAGTGGAACGACGAGGTGATAAAGCCTCACGACTTGGTGCGTCCTTATGTAGTGGCAGGGATGGAAGAGATCGACGAGTTTTAGTCGCTTCTCCTTCTTCCCTAGAGAAGAAAGGAAAGTATATGCAGCCGATAGATGTAACTCCAGAGGGGAACCTTAATCCCACCCCTCCGCAAGAAGAGAATTATTTCTCCCGAGAAGAAAAGGCTCGTCTCTTGGAGTTGTATCGGGAGCTGAGGGGGCTGGCTCATATCCAAGTCCCCCCGTCGGTATATCGGGAGCGGCTCACTTTTTTAGTGAAACAGGGCTGTTTTGCCCGAGATGAGTTTGGCTACAACGGGCTTATTCGTCAGCTCGAAGTAGCCCTTATTGTATCCAAAGAATTTAACCTCAGCAGTGTATCCCTATCGGCAGTACTCTTCTATAGGGCTGTCTACAAGGGTTTTTACACACCGGAGGAGGTGGCGAAGTTTACTCCGGAGGGGACTGTATCCCTTATTGCTCGCATACGAGAGACAGCTCAGATCTATATGCGTCGCTCCCATGTGGAGGACTCTCTCTTTCGCGAACTGCTGCTCACGGTGGCTGAGGATGTGCGCGTACTGCTTCTGATCATTGCAGACCGCCTCTATCGGATGCGCACGGCCAAAAAATATCTGCCCGAGGAGAAGCGTCGCGAGCAAGCCGAGGAGGTGAATAGTTATTTTATCCCTCTAACGCACAAACTTGGGCTCTATGCCGCCAAGGGAGAGCTGGAAGATCTATACCTAAAATACACGCAACCCGAATCTTTCTATGCCATCAAATCGATGCTGGGAGAGACCAAACGTGCACGCGAAGAATACTTGCAAAAGTTTGTCTCCCTCCTTAGGCAGTGTATTGATAGTGGTACCAAACGGTGGTGTTATGAGATAAAATCTCGCACCAAGAGCATTAGCTCCATCCACAACAAGATGCAGAAGAAGGGGGTCTCTTTCGATAATATCTTCGACCTGACCGCCCTGCGCATTATTATCGAAGCACCTCTTCGGGAGGAGCACGAGGCCTGCTGGTACTGCTATAGCTTGATTACGGACAAATTCACGCCCGACACAGAGCGTTTGCGGGACTGGATTACCACACCCAAGGCCAATGGCTACGAATCGCTCCAAATCACCGTGGAGGGCCCCGAAGGGCGCTTCATAGAAATCCAAATCCGTACCCGACGTATGGATGAGGTGGCAGAGCGGGGGGTGGCTGCCCACTGGCGTTATAAGGGCCTTAAGAGTGAGGGAGAACTGGACAAAACGCTTACTTCGGTGCGTAAAATGCTGGAGACAAAAGCGGATGTCTCTGCGGACGAAAACGAAAAGTACAGCCTAGGCGCCCCCAAAGAGATATTTGTCTTTACCCCCCGAGGGGAGCTGAAAAAACTTCCCCCAAAGGCTACAGTGCTCGACTTTGCCTTCGCCATTCACTCCAACGTGGGAGCTACGGCGGTGGCGGCTCAGGTCAATGGCAAGAATGCCTCTCTGCGTACGGTCTTGCAAAATGGGGATACAGTAAGTGTGACAACCAACCGCAATCAATACCCGAGGGAAGACTGGTTACAGATCGTGGTTAGCCCGGCTGCCAAAAATAAAATCCGCCAGAAACTAAGAGAACGGAGTGAGCGAGGGCTTAGCGAAGCACGTGCTACTCTCGAACGCCGCTTCCGCAATAGGCACCTTACTTGGGATGAGAGTCTATTCAATCAGCTCACCCGCAAAATGGGCTATGCTGCGCTTAACGAGTTTTTCCGCGACGTAGCCGATGATAAGATAGATCTAAATCATGTTTTAGAGGAGTACCAACGCCGCTACGAGGCTCAGTACACGACTTTGGAAACAGCCGCCAAGGAGGGAACATTGACCATCCCCCTTACCTACGAAGCTGTGCAGACGGCAGACGCCTCTAAGCAGGAGAGTGCCGTGGCCGGGCGTGGTGCCGGTACCGTGGTGATTATGGACGAAAGTCTTAATGGGGTGGATTATGCGCTTGCTCAGTGCTGCAATCCGCAGTTTGGGGATGCTATCGTAGCTTATCCCTCTCGCTCGGGGATTCGTATCCACCGCAAGAGTTGCCCCAATGTGCCCTATCTGATGCAAAATAACCCCGACAAGTTGCTATCGGCCGAGTGGTGCGGATTAGGAACGGCACAACCCAAGGCCCACCTCTATGTAGAGGCTATCGATAGTGTAGAATTGGTCTCTAGGTTGATTTCTCTTGTCAAGAATAATACTTCCGTTGCGCTACTGAGCTACAATATCCAGACAAAGGGTGGTTTGATTGATGCGGAGTTTACCGTACAGGCTCCGCGCCCACGCATTCAGGCCCTACGCAACCAAGTGGCTGTGCTCCCGGGGGTGCACTCTGTTCGCCTGCGCTTCTAATACTTCTGTTTTTTCATGGGAATCCCCCTTCGTGTAGGCGAAGGGGGATGGGATGGTTTGTTAGCGGCGAGGAGCGCGCTCGGGGCGTTCTTCGGCTTGTTTGGCAACGAGTTTACGTCCCATAAACTCTTGTTCGTTAAGAGCTTCGATGGCAGCCAAAGCCTCTGCGTCGTCCATTTCTACAAAACCAAAGCCGCGAGAGCGACCGGTCTCTCTGTCTGTAATGATGCGAGCATTGGCTACGCTTCCATACTGTTGAGCGAGGGCGATAAGATCCTCGGCCTTTACCTTGTAATTGAGATTACCTAGATAGATGTTCATTCCTCTTGTGAGAATTAAAATTAGTACTATGTCATAAAAGGAACTACTTCTACTATCGGAAGTTATGAGCTAGAGGAGGATTCCCCTTTGTAGAGGGCTGCTCGCTAGCATCTCCACCTACAAAATATATCTCAAAGCCAATCCCAGAGGGATTAGGTGTTCGCTTGTGACGAGACAAAGGTAGGTAAAACTCTCTAACTATCTTTTGTTGGCGCAAAAAACTTACTCTTTGCATTTTAGATTTTCTCTTGTGGCGTTGCCTTCTCTCGCTGGAGCGGGGAGGCCGGGGCTCTCTGCAAGCCTATCGTGCGAGGGGCGCCGGTGACTAAAGGCTAGTTGTCCTGTTTCCATTCCGTTTTAGGCTGATTTTGAGGGGAGTTTCTGCCCTAAAAGTTTTTATTTTTTGCCTGAGATTGGAGAAAATCTTACCCGGAAATCCAAAAAATTTAGGCCTGTGATTTTTGAGCGATCCACCTATTGAGGCGTTTAGAACCGAACGAAAGGATAAAATAGCTAGCAAGCTTATCTCTCTCTCTTGGAGGCTAATTGCTTACGTTGATATTTAGTCTAAAACAGAAGCCGTTTCCGAAGTTTTTTGGTCGAATTGTCGTATATTTGCATCATTGGCGAGGGGCTGATGAGGGGAGTGTGTCCCTCTTCTTATGCTCCAAAATCGGTTGATTTAGGGATAAAGAAAGACTCTCCGGATCCCTCTCTTTTGAGGGAGCGAAGGAGGATGTAAAAGAGAAAATAAGTCTACGTTATGATGAGTTTAAATCCTATTAAGAAGCCTAGAAATAGGTTTTTATGCTTGACTTTTTTGTTGGCTCTATACCTTGGTATAGGTGGAGCCGGAGCTCAAAATGACCATTTGCTGCGAGGCATGGTATTGGATAGCCTTAGCCGTGAGCCGGTACCCTTTGCGGCTGTCTCTTTTACCCCTATTTCGGAGGGGAAGGAGGGGAGTGCTCTACGGCAACTTACCGATGATGGAGGGCGTTTTGCCATATCTGTACCTGTGGCCAATGAGTACAAGGTCGAAGCCTCTTTTGTAGGCAAGAAGATGAAACCTCAGATACTCCCTTACAGCAAAGTGAAAAGTATGGGTATGTTGCGCCTTTTTATGGCCGACGATGCCGAAAATCTTGCAGAAGTAACCGTTACGGCTGCTCGTCCTTTGGTACGTCTTGATGCCGATCGCATTGCCTATAATGTAAAGGATGACCCTTTGAGCAAGGCTGAGTCCCTCCGAGATATGCTCCGAAAGGTTCCCCTTGTAACGGTGGATGGAGAGGGAAATGTTAGCGTTAAGGGGTCGAAGAATTTCCGTATTTACCTCAATGGTAAGCCCTCTAAAATGATCTCCTCAAATCCTAAGGAGGTACTCCGTAGCATCCCAGCTTCTACTATTAAGTCGGTGGAGGTAATCACAGAGCCGGGGGTAAAATATGAGGCCGAAGGGGTCGGTGCCATCCTCAATATTATCACGGAACAAACCTCTTTTGAGGGGTATCAGGCACAGATAGGAGTAAATGGCTCTATCATACAACCCGGTGGGGATGGGAATGTATTTTTCACCAGCAAGGTCGGTAAGTTTGGGGTTACTGCCAACTATCACGGAGGGGTGTACAACTTCTCTATGATGCCGATGCTCAATACCTCAGTCCTTACCTATCGTGATACGGGTATCCGTCTTACTAGCGAGAATACAGTGGAGCGCAATAAAAGTCGCTATGGCTACCACATGGGAGGATTGAACCTAACCTACGACTTTAATGAGCGCAATCTTCTGTCGTTGAATGTAGATCTTTCTAGCCATAACACCCCGGGAGTGAATATTACTACCACACGCACCGAAGACCCCTCGGGCAAGTTGCTTGCCAAGTATGAGTTGTGGGACGATACTAAGAGTAGCTCCACAACGCTCGAAACTCGGCTTGACTACGAGCATACCACAGCTCTAAAGGGTGAGTCCCTAACCCTCTCCTACCAATGGGTTCATACTCCCAATCATAGCGAGGTTCTTACTGATCAGAAAATCTTTGACCCTAAGAATGCCGAGAGTATTCTGCAGACCAATCGACAATTCTCCCAAACCGATGCTGCTTTTAATGAGCATACCGGACAGATCGATTATGTTCGTCCTTTTGGCGATAAGTGGAAGGTAGAGGCAGGGCTTAAGAGTATATTCCGTTTGGGTGCGACCGAGTCTGTGTTTAAGGTCTTGGATAAAATTAGCAACGAATGGGTTGTTGGGAGTCTCTTTGGGCAGCATTTGGGTATTAGTGGCTCTCCTATGGCATATAAGCAAAATATCTATGGAGCCTATGGTAATGTCACCTACCGCAAAGGCAAAGTCAATCTCGTAGCCGGAGCTCGCGCCGAGTATGGCGTACAAAACGTAGAGTTTGCCAGAGAACCCAAAGCCAATTTGCATCATACCTTTTTGGATGTAGTACCACAGCTTATTGCTACATGGACTCTTGCCGATGCAGACCAATTGAAGCTAGGATACAACTACCGCATACAACGCCCCAGCATTACTCAGCTTAATCCTTACCGCGAGCAGGTATCTCCCCTCTTGGTGAAGTATGGAAATGAAAACCTCTCCAACGAGAGGGTACATGCCCTAGATGCTACCTATTCGCACTATACGCAGAAGTTCTCGCTCATGCTAAGTGCCAGCTACCAATTCAGCAATAATAAAGTGGAGGAGTACTTCTTTAGCCAACTTGACGATAAGGGAAATCGTATTTTACACCAAACTTATACGGATAAGGGAAAGATGCGTTCTTTGGGCTTTAACCTCTTTACGCAGTATGTACCGGCATCGTGGGTGCGCCTCTATTTGCAGGGCAATCTAGACTTTGTGACCCTAGATGCTAGTGGTATTAAGATTAATGGGAAAGACGATTATGGCAATACCGTAATGAAAGGGCTGGGAGGTAACAGCTTCGTGGGGGCGACGTTTACCCTTCCCAAGAATTGGAGTCTGGGAGTAAATGCAGGCATATTTATCCAACCTCCTACGATCAACCTAAAGAGCTTCTGGGGATCTTGGCACCACCTGAGTGTGAGCAAGTCGCTCCTCAAACAGCGACTAACTCTCTCGGGATGGATTAGTAATCCCTTCTCGCCCTGGTATAATTTCAATATTGAGATGTCGTCTCCTTCATTCAAGGGTGAGACCCGAGTGCGCAACTATGGCTTATCTACGGGTATCTCGATCAGCTATAGTTTCGGTAACCTTAAGAGTGCTATTCGCAAGGTAAGCCGCACCATTGAGAATAAGGACTTGATGAGCAGCGAAAAGAAGGAGCAGGGGGCTGGAGGTGCACCCGGAGGAGTTGGAGGTAATTAATCCCTTCCCCTACATAAAGGAGAAAAGAGAACTAATATAATTTATAATTATAGCATAGTCCATATGGTGATGTGAAGTATCTTCATTTGTGCGCAGAGAGGTCAGGAGTTAAAAGGTAGATTTTAGGCCTTCTTTGTGGCAAATAGTTGTTGTTTTGCCTTGTACTATGTTAATCCTCTTTTATGTTTGGATTTTATCGTTATATTCGTGGTCAAGAAAGGTGTGAGTATGCTTCTGGGGGGATATCCCTCTCTCGTTTGCATGCGAATGATTTACCCAAAAATACAATTGGATGAGAAAGTTTTTTTATTCTTTGATTAAGGTGGATCCTAGTACTCCGAAGGGTTGTGCTGTACGAGGTCGTCATGCTTGGAGAAAGTTTATGGCGGTAGTGTCCACGTTTTTTGTTATCACAGGTATATCCTCTTGTCAGGAATCTTTGCAGAAGGATTATACGACTGAGGAAATATGGTTGGTATCTCATAAGACAGAGAAGAAGTTGATCTATGAACTTGTAGAGAATGAGGTTGAATGTATGGTTGTCACTAGTCTTAGTTCTCCTCATTCAGAGCCTTTTTATGTTCCACTTAATGGAATAAGAGGATTTGACTACCAAATAGGGTACAGATACAAGATAAAGGTATTGATTACTCATTTGGCAAATCCTCCGCAGGACTCCTCTAATCAGATTTTTGCGCTAGAGTGCATTTTTTCTGAGGAGAAAATTGAATAAATGTGTAATCTTTAGTATGATTGTGTCATGAAGAAAAGTGTTTTGTTTTTTTACTGCTCCTTTTTGTAGACGGATTAAATGCCATATGTCCAGTAGTGCATATGCTGGAGGGATAGGGAAGGAAGCGAGAAGGGTAAGATCTCCTCGTTTCTTTCCCTTCTTGATTCTATCCATAGTTCTGTATATCTGCACCAAGATAGAGCTGGTGTGCATTTAGCTTCTTACTGTGTATAAATCTGATGGTTATGGAGGTCGTTCTTAGCTGTAATCCCTCAGAAATTCCATTCTAACTCCCTATTTTCCCCTAATATATTCATTGGCTAGTGTATTATTACTATATTTGCACCAAGATATAGGCCCTCTCGCCTCTCTTGCCACAGAGAGGGAAGGCGTATAAAAAGAAGCAAACTAATAAGTGTAGAATATGGATCTATCACATATCGAACACCTTGGAATCGCCGTTAAGAGCATCCAAGAAGCTCTTCCTTTCTTTGAAGAAACTTTAGGTCTTAAGTGCTACAACATAGAAGAAGTAGCCGACCAAAAGGTACGCACAGCATTCCTCAAAATTGGAGAAACCAAGCTCGAATTGCTTGAGCCGACAAGCGAAGACAGCCCCATTGCCAAGTTCCTAGAGAAGCGAGGCGAGGGTATTCATCATATCGCTTTTGCTACTCCCGATGCCGGTGTTGCCCTCTCCGAAGCCGGAGAAAAGGGTGTACAACTTATAGACAAACAGCCTCGTCGTGGGGCAGAGGGGCTTAATATCGGTTTCCTCCACCCCAAGAGTACACACGGACTATTGCTAGAGTTGTGTGACGCAAAAGACAAATAAAACAACGAATAAACACTTTAGAGATAATTATATGGGTCAACAATTAGAAAAAACGAGAGAACTGATCGCTAAGCGCGAAGAGGCTCGCCTCGGCGGTGGCGAAAAGCGCATCGAAGCACAGCATGCCAAGGGTAAATACACTGCTCGGGAGCGCATTGCTATGTTGCTAGACGAGGGTAGTTTTGAAGAAATTGATATGTTTGCCCTCCATCGCTCTACCAATTTTGGTCTGGACAAAAAGAAGTTTTTTGGCGATGGTGTAGTAGTGGGGAGTGGTACCATAGATGGGCGACTCGTATATATATTCGCACAAGACTTTACCGTATTGGGTGGAGCCTTGGGAGAAATGCTCGCACAGAAAATCTGTAAAGTGATGGATCTTGCCATGAAGGTGGGCGCACCTGTAATCGGACTTAACGACTCGGGTGGTGCACGCATTCAGGAGGGAGTGAATGCCCTCTGTGGCTTCGGCGAAATCTTCGAACGCAATATCCTTGCCTCGGGTGTGATCCCCCAAATATCGGGAATCTTCGGCCCCTGTGCCGGTGGTGCCGTGTATTCTCCTGCTCTTACAGACTTTAATATAATGGTGCGTGGTACGAGCTACATGTTCCTCACGGGACCAAAAGTGGTAAAGACCGTAACGGGCGAAGATGTAACCCAAGAGGAGCTTGGTGGAGCTGATATCCATGCCGGCAAGAGCGGTGTGGCTCAGTTTGCCGTAGATACCGAAGAGGATGGTATCCAGCTTATCCGTCGCCTCTTGAGCTATCTCCCCCAAAATAATATGGAAGAGGCACCTCTCGTAGAGTGTACCGACCCTGTAGATCGTAAAGAAGACCTCCTCAACGAGATTATCCCCGACGAGCCCAACCGTCCCTACGATATGTACGAAGTGATTGGGGCTGTGGTGGATAATGGAGAGTTCCTCGAAGTGCATGCCGATTACGCTCGCAACATTATTGTGGGTTTTGCACGCTTTAATGGTATGAGTACAGGTATTGTAGCCAACCAGCCTCAGGTGATGGCCGGTAGCTTGGATAGCAACTCGTCTCGCAAGGCAGCTCGCTTTGTTCGCTTCTGCGATGCTTTCAATATCCCTATTGTTACCCTAGTGGATGTACCGGGCTTCCTCCCGGGTACCGGTCAAGAGTACAACGCCGTAATTGCACATGGGGCTAAACTCCTTTACGCTTATGGCGAGGCTACCGTGCCCAAGGTAACGGTAACTCTCCGCAAGGCGTATGGTGGTGCCTATATCGTAATGGGCTCGAAGCACATGCGTAGCGACCTAAACTACGCTTGGCCCAGTGCAGAAATTGCCGTGATGGGGCCCTCGGGTGCTGTAGAAGTTGTCTTCTCTAAAGAAGTGGCTGCCGCAGAAGATCCTGCCAAGGCTGCCCTAGAGAAGGAGGAAGAATATCGTCGCGCCTTTGCTAATCCCTACACGGCGGCATCGTATGGCTACCTCGATGATGTGATCGAACCACGCAATACACGCTTCCGCATCATTCGGGCGTTGGAGCAACTCCGCACCAAGCGTCAGAGCCTCCCCGCCAAGAAGCACGATAATTTGCCTCTTTAATCGATTCCATTCCACAGAGATTATGCAAGTAGATCGTTTACTAAGACGTTGCTCCATACTAGCCTCGGCGATAGTGCTTTCGAGCTTGTCGCTAGGGGCCCAGAGCCAGTCTAAGGCTAATGCTCTCCTCGAAGAAGACCCCTCTGGCATTGTGATGACCATCACAGCCATGCTCGTGGTTTTCTTTGGCCTTGCCGTTCTTTATCTATGCTTCAAGGGGGTGGGGAGACTCTCGCAACAACTCTCGGAGCGTAATAAGAATCGTGATAATGCTCCCAAGAGAGGAGTGGCTCCCACTTCAAAAAATGGAATGTCTCCCGAGGTGGCCGTAGCTATTGGTATGGCTCTGTACGAGGCTGCCGGTGGTATGCACGATGAAGAGAGTGGTCTGATAACCATCGATCACACCTCCTCCCATGCCCCTTCGGGCTGGAGCAATAAAGCCTTTAATCAGCGCGTCTCGGGGGTACCTCGTCGTGCCTCAGTTGCCGGAAGATAATATTATTATGAAACGAACTCCTACCACTCCCTCTCCAGAAGTGCTTGCCGCGATTGGTTTGGCTCTTACGGAGTCTCTTGCAGATTATATGCACGATACTACGGATATGCGCCTTACCATACGGAGACCCTCCGTCGCATCAGCTTGGGCACTCAAAAGTCAGATCGTGCGTAGCGTTCCCTCTATCAAGGGGATTTGAAATCATTATTAGAGAGATAGACAACCTGAAAAATGAAAGAATTCAAATACAAAATCAACGGCAATGAGTATGCCGTTAAGCTCAATAAACTCGAAGAAAAGGAGGCAGAAGTGGAGGTAAATGGCACTACCTACCAAGTAGAACTGCTTACAGAGAAAAAAGAAACACCTCGTCCTGTAGTGAAGCGAGTAACTCCGGTAGTTTCGGCCCCTAAGGCTTCGGCTCCCTCTGCCGGAGGCGGTAGCAAGGGCGGTATCAAGGCTCCTCTGCCAGGGGTGATTCTTGATGTGGTAGTACAGGTGGGCGACGTTGTAAAACGGGGTCAGAAAGTAGCTGTGCTAGAGGCTATGAAGATGGAAAACAATATCAATAGCGATCGCGAAGGTAAGGTGCTCGAAGTCAAAGTACAAAAAGGAGAGTCAATACTCGAGGGTACAGACATTGTCGTGATTGGCTAAGCACAAGCATTAGTATAAATAAAACGTAACAACAATCATGGGTTTCGGTAGTTTCCTCGTCGATAATCTTGAGACCTTCTTTTCCTTTACAGGTTTTGCTAATGCTACCACCGGGCATTGGGTGATGTTGGCTGTAGGGCTTCTCTTCATTTTCTTAGCCGTTCGCTACGAATTTGAGCCCCTACTACTAATCCCCATTGGCTTTGGTATGCTCATCGGCAATATCCCATTTAAGGATGCAGGTTTACAGATCGGTATTTATGAAGAGGGCTCTGTGCTCAATATCCTCTACCAAGGGGTGCGGCAGGGCTGGTATCCTCCTCTTATTTTCTTGGGCATCGGAGCGATGACCGACTTCTCGGCTCTTATCTCCAATCCCAAGCTCATGCTCATTGGGGCGGCGGCTCAGTTTGGTATTTTTGGGGCCTACATGCTTGCTCTCCTTTGGGGCTTTGCTCCCAACGAAGCAGGGGCTATTGGTATCATTGGTGGGGCAGACGGGCCTACGGCTATCTTCCTTTCGTCTAAGCTCGCCCCTCATTTTATGGGAGCTATTGCGGTATCTGCCTACTCCTATATGGCATTGGTACCAATTATTCAGCCCCCCTTCATGCGCCTTCTTACTACAAAGAAGGAGCGTTTAATACGAATGAAGCCCCCGCGTGCAGTCTCCAAAACAGAGAAGATTGTCTTCCCCATTGTAGGTCTTTTGCTTACAACCTTCTTGGTACCTTCGGGGCTTCCTCTTTTGGGGATGCTCTTCTTTGGCAATTTGCTCAAGGAGAGTGGTGTGACCAAACGCCTTGCCGATACGGCCAAGGGGCCCCTTATCGACACCATTACCATCCTACTTGGGGTAACGGTTGGGGCCTCAACGCAAGCAACGGAGTTCCTAACGCTCAATTCGATTAAGATCTTCGGGCTGGGTGCTCTCTCCTTCGTAATTGCCACCTGTGCGGGAGTGCTCTTTGTAAAGGTGATGAATCTTTTCTTGAAGAAAGGGAGCAAAATCAATCCTCTTATTGGTAATGCAGGAGTCTCTGCAGTGCCCGACTCAGCTCGTATCTCTCAGATAGTAGGGCTTGAGTACGACCCCACCAACTACCTGCTCATGCATGCCATGGGTCCCAACGTAGCCGGGGTTATCGGATCTGCTCTTGCCGCCGGGGTGCTTTTGGGCTTCCTCGGTACAAACTAAGTTTTGAGCCTAACACAAGAAAAAGCCCTCTCTTACCACTTGCGGTAGGAGAGGGTTCTTTTTTTGTTTTCTGTGGGAGATGGAGAGGATCTGTTGTTCTATTCAATCCCAACGGAGATCCCTATTCCATTATTGGGGATTTGCTTATACACGATTTGTTCATCTCCCTGTTCCACGGCAATAAGTCTGCCGTTGCGAAACACGAGTCGCTGGTTGGCATAGATGTGGGCTGCAGTTTTATCCCATTCGTTCATCAGAGTCTTGAAATAAAAAATTTCTATTTCCGAGCCATCCTTGTCAAGGTGCTTGGCAACCTTTATGGGGCGCAAGCGTGTTTGCTTATAGACTTCTTCTCGAGTCATACCAAGCTTTACTTTAGTGAAGGTGTACGAATCCGACAGACTCAATAGTGTGCTACAGCTCGTTAGTAGCAGAGTGGAGGCGAAAATCCCTCCAAGGATAATAGTTCTAAATTTGCTCATGATGTTAGGTTGTCTTTCTAGTTTGTTCCTTTTACAAAAGTAGGGAATTCTTCCGCTTCTTTTCATCTGTAGGACAATTATTCTCCCTAGGATAATTAATTGCTCAGAATGTTGTACCTTTGCAGGGCTTTGCGCAATCTCTGGCGAGACGGTAGGCTCCTCTTATTAGTGGAAGCACTTCTTCTGCAGCTCGTTACATTGCGTTTGGTAAGAGTACTAATTAAAAAAGAAAGAGTGTATGGACTTCATTAAGTTGGTCAACGACGAGTTTAAGTCGGGTAAAGAGCATCCTAAGTTTACCATTGGGGATACTATTACTATTGAGTATCGCATCAAAGAAGGTAATAAAGAGCGTATCCAGAAGTATCGTGGAACGGTTATTTCGTTCCGTGGTCATGGTGATAAGCGTCGTTTCACCGTTCGCAAGATTTCTGGCGAAGTAGGTGTAGAACGTATCTTCCCTTACGATAGCCCCTTTATCGAAAACATCACAGTAGAAAAGCATGGTAAGGTGCGTCGTGCTAAGTTGTACTACCTCCGTGATCGTATGGGTCGCGCAGCACGTATCAAAGAACGCCGTAAGCTCTCTGCCAGCGTAAAGTAAGACTCTCTCCCCTCTATGGGTGAGATAGAAGACTTTTCGGAGCCGCCTAAGGAGAAATCCTTGGGCGGTTTCTTTTTATCCAAAGGGGCGGTCGGAGATAGAGAAAGCCCCCTGCACTCACAAGGTTGGAGCGCAGGGGGTTTATACGTTTAGCTCGAGGAGCCGTCTTAGGGTAGTAGGATGAGTTGGTTATTCTCTCCTACACTCAGGAGGTAAACCCCGCTGGGTAATTGTGCGGTCTCTATTGGGTTGCTACCTGTTTGTAGAGAGCCTTGCAGAAGCATTTCTCCCTGCATAGAGGAGAGCGAGAAGGCAGTGCGTTGTGCTGTGTAGAGCTGCAAGGTGCGTCCTTCGAGGCTAATTTGGAAGAATTCCGAAGTAGGAGATGTGAGAGCCGTAGCGGCTTTGATGTCGAAGTGCTTCCAAGGCTCAGTCGCTTTGTAGGCTTCTACTGAAGTCTCGGGAACGAAAAGTTCGCAGCGAGAGTAGTCCATGGTTTTACCAAAAACATCTTCTCCAAGTTTTATATCAGAGGGATTTACAACATCAAGGGTCAGCTGATAAAGCGATGTATTCTCAAATGCCATGAGCTTGATCTCACGGATGGAAGCCGGAAGATGTGCCTTAGATACGCCCTTGCAGTCGGCAAAAGCAGCTCCATTGATGGTCTCTATGCCGTTGGGAATTACCACTTCGCCTCTGAAAGTATTGGGTACGTAGTAGATCGTTTTCCCATCTTTGCTGAGGAGCATTTCGTCCTTTACTTCAAATAGAGACCCCTCGGAAAGGGTGAAGTTAATAGCTGTACTACGGAAGGCCCCATTGGCAATCTTTTTCACCTTTTGGGGTACTGTAAGAGTCTTTAGTGCCGTACATCCTTGGAACGAAAAAGCCCCGATCGTCTCCAGATTATTGGGTAGTGTCACGCTCTTGAGGGCATAGTCTCCGAGGAATGTCCCATAGTCTACTTCGGTGATTCCATTGCCGAGGGTTGCCGTCTGTAGTGCCGTGCAGCCTTGGAAAGCAAACATGCCAAGGGTCTCTACGGCATCGGGTATCTCGATTTGTGTCAGTGTAGAGCAGTTCTCAAAGGTGCTCATGCCGATAGAGGTGACGCTATTGGGGATGGTTATAGAGGCGAGCGATTTACAATCCTTGAATAGCGAGTCGCCAAGTTCTTCTATCTCTCTAGGAAGTGTAATGCCAGCGAGCGAGCTACAGCCTTCGAAGGTAGAAGCTCCAAGATCTGTGATGCCATCGTGCAGTGTGAGGGTCTGAAGGGATGTACAGTTCTTAAAGTTACTGCCATTAAACTCGGTAAGATCTGCTGGGAGTATTACCTCATTTAGGCGAGTACAGCCTTCGAAGCAATTTGCGCCTAGAGAGTTGATCTCTCCCGTTGCTTTGAAGGAGGAGAGGGTTGTATTCCCCTTGAAGCTCTCGGCAGGGAGCTCGTTTTCGGGATATTTTTTGACTCCGGCAATGGGACCGCCATCCCCACGATAGGCCTCGATCTTTACCTCCTCGAGAGTCAGATCATTGAGTTTGGAGAGCTGGCGTAGGGCGGCAAAGTCACGAGCATCGAGAGATCCTTTTAGTGTGAGTTGGCTCACCGATTGCTTATGTTCGTCAGAGAGTTGCGAGGCGAGTGTGCCTGCTGTTGTTACATTCAAGGTGAGAGCCGTGGGGGCAATTGGCTGTGCCTCTGCAAGTTGGATAGGAGTATTCAGGATGCAACGAACGGAGTAGCCCATGAATTTATCTTCGAAGAAGAAGTTTGCCACCTTCTGATCCCAGAATAGTCTGAAGAACTCGCCCTTGGTAGCTTCGTAGTCACTCTGTGTACAGCTCCAGAGATAGGCCTGTAGCCCCTTGCCCGAATAGCCGTTGAAATACTTACTCGTAGAGGTGCTCCCGAAGGGCTTAATGTCGAGTTGAGATAGGTTGTTCCCCACCACAATATCCTCCGGTTTGCCTGAGGGCGAGTGGGTCCAGCCCTCTTTGCTCTTGAGCATCACTCCGGCGGTTAGAGAGAGGATTGAGGGATTATCGTACTCATCGGGCATAAATCCGTTGGGGTCAAGGTATTTTACAATAGCCTTCCAGTCATTGGCCGAAGGGACCTGCCAGCCCTTAGGAGCGAGTGGTGTCGTAGTCTCAGTTACGGCATACCAGTTGTAGAGTGCGCCCATTGCGGTGCGATTAGAGGCGTCGCCATCGTAATAAGTTACGGCCGGAGCCTTTGTGGCTTCCCAGTCTTTTTTGTCAAGGCCGGTCTTGATGGGAGTACCATCTTGGAATAGGGCGGTGCGTAGGTTTTCGCGCATCCATATTTTATTCCCGAGCTTTACCACAGCATAGGTCTCCGTCTCTTCTCCACGTTTATCCTCTAGTATATAGGGACGTAGAGTTGCATCTTTTGCATCGGGTATGGGAGTATAACCGCATTGACCATCTTTGGAAATAAAGAACCCATCTCGCCCCGTTTGATCAAAAAGGACGTCGGTGACAGTTCCATCTTCCAAAAATTTAATTATCCCAACTTCGCCTAGTACAATATAGGCTTGAGAGAAGTCTATTGTACGATCTGCTTTGGGGAGGTAAACGAGTTGCATGATCTTTGCTTTCCCATAGAGTACAACGCACTCTTTGGAGAGTAGGGCAACCTCCTTGTTGCCGTCAAGCACGAGTTGAAGATTGCTCTGTGCGAAGGCGTTTTCGTCCAAGGGCGTGAGTTTGATCTGTGCCAAGGATTGTTGGCTACTACAGAGAACTGTAATAAAACTCACGAGGAGTAAAAGGATTTTTTTGTTACTCATAATAAGGGGGATATGGGTTGATTATTTCTTAGATGTTGGGTCGTCTAGATGGGGTTTTAGTGCGGGGATACTCCAGTGGAAGTGCGCTGCAAGGATTCGCAAGATCATTACGGTGAGGGCTGTTGCCGCTTGGGCAACAGGGGCAGACCAACCCAGGTATAGTATGCCAAGGTAGACAAAAGAGCCTATCACGCAAGCCATGGCGTAGAAGTCGTTACGGAAGATCAGGGGAACTTCGTTGATAAGGATATCTCGCAGAATCCCGCCAAAAGAGCCCGTTACGGTACCCATTACAGGGGCAATCCACCAAGGTAGCCCGGCATGTAAACTCTTGGCAACCCCTACGGCCGTAAAGAGCCCCAGGCCGATGGCGTCGAAGATGAATACGGTGTTGTTGATGCGTACGAGCCAGTGGCGGAATACTATGGTAACAATCAGCGCTAGGGTAGCAATGAGCATGTAAGAGGGTTCGGTCATCCAAAATATGGGGAGATCGAGCATAAGATCACGGATAGTACCTCCCCCAACGGCGGTTACAAGTCCGATAACGAATGCGCCAAACCAGTCGAATCTGTGGGCGGCAGCCAGACGTGTACCACTGATGGCAAAGGCAAAGGTGCCGAGGTAATCTGCCCAGCGGACAAACTCAGTAATACTATACTCGGAGAAGGAAATGCTCATAGCTAAAGGTCAATTTAGGGGGTGTTCGATAGTTCCTTTTGGGGCGTATGCACCTCTTTTCCAAGCAGCGTAGCACTGGTGGCATCGTGCACCTCTACGAGCACGAATTGCCCAATGCGAGCCTGCTCTTTGGGGAATACTACTACCTTATTCTGTGATGTGCGTCCAAAGAGTTCTTCTCGAGATCGCTTGCTTGTGCCCTCCACAAGTACCTCAAATTGCTTCCCGATGTCACGCTTGTTGGAGGCGAGGCTAAGTTCGTTTTGCAACGCAATCATCTCATTAAGGCGGCGTATTTTGGTCTCCTCGGGCACATTGTCTTGGAGGTGTTTGGCGGCGAATGTGCCGGGGCGTTCGCTATACTTAAACATGAAAGCACTGTCGAAAGCGACCTCTTGCATCAGTCGTAGCGTCTCTTGGAAGTCCTCTTCGCTCTCGCCACAGAAGCCGCAAAACATGTCAGTGCCGATGCTGCACTCGGGCATGGCCTCTCGGATAGCTCGCACGCGGTCGAGGTACCACTCCCGGGTGTAGTTGCGTTTCATCTGCTTGAGGATATGGTTGCTCCCGCTCTGTACAGGTAGATGTATTTGCTTGCAGATGTTGGGATAACGAGCCATCACAGCGATGGTTTTGTCGCTCATATCTTTGGGGTGAGGGCTTGTAAAGCGGATGCGCATCTTAGGAGCGCGCTCTGCTACGGCTTGCAATAAATCCGCAAAGTCGAATGGAGGAGCATCGGGCGTTGCCGCCTCTCTACGGTACGAATTGACATTCTGTCCGAGGAGGGTTACCTCTCGATAGCCCAGCTCTACCATGTGATCGATCTCTCGCAAAATGCTCTCTACCTCACGGCTTCGCTCGTGTCCGCGAGTGTAGGGAACGATGCAATAGGTGCAGTAATTGTCGCACCCACGCATGATGGAAACGAAGCCGGTGATGTGGAGTCCGGCGAGCTTGATCGGGATCACATCTCGGTAGGTCTCTGTGCGGGATAGATCTATATTAATAGCCTTTTCGCCGGTTTCTACGGCAGCGAAGAGGTTGGGGAGGTCGTTGTAGGCATCAGGGCCTGCTACAATGTCGGCGCCATGCTTCTCTATCAGTTCTTGCCGCACACGCTCTGCCATGCAGCCTAGTACACCTATTATAGAGGGTCTGCCATGTTTGCGGCGGAGTTGGTTGTAATGCTCAAGACGGTTCAGTACCTTCTTTTCGGCATTGTCTCTTACGCTACAGGTGTTGATGAGAATTGCGTCCGCATGGTCCGGTGTGTCACTCATTTCATATCCTGCAGTTTCCATGATTGCAGCAACGACTTCGGAGTCTGCTACGTTCATTTGGCAGCCGTAGGTCTCTATATGGATTTTCTTCGCAAGCGGAAGGAATTCATCTTTTTGCATTTTGAAAGACTCTTAATGGGGTGGTGTTATAATTAATTTATAGGAGAACTTTTTTCACACCAATACTATTGTTGGTTTGGAAAAAGTTGCTACCTTTGCAGTGGAAAAGTAAGATTTTTCATAGTTAAGGTTTTGGTTATGTCGAAAGGGTGAGCTGGGAAGTTCGCCCTTTTGATCTTTATAGGGAACCCTCTTAGAAAGTATTCCTGAGATAGGAAAGCCATGAAAAACAGAACAAAATGCCACGTTTTACCTCTCTGGCAGGGCTCAAAGAGAAAATAATTGGCCTTGGATAGAGAGCCTTTGCTGAATACTATGTATCTTTGAATGCTCATACTCGGTTACAAATGTACGAAAGAGAGCGCATAGAAATAGAATATAGTTACTAAGAGTGTAGCTAAAAAGTTTCCCCTCGAGGGGAGATATATAGGAAAGTTAGGCTATGGAGAAAAAAAAGATGACTGCCCAAGAAGCGGCGGCATTCGTTCAAGATGGTTTTAATGTGGGCTTTGGCGGATTTACTCCTGCCGGGTGCCCCAAAGTTGTGCCCGCAGCAATTGCCGTACGTGCAGAAGAAGAACATAAGGCGGGGCGCCCCTTTTCGATCGGCGTTTTTACGGGAGCTTCTACAGGCGATCGCCTGGATGGTATGCTTGCCCGCGCCAAGGCGGTGCGTTTTCGAGCCCCGTATCAATCAAATAAAGACCTTAGAACTCTAATCAATTCTGGAGAAACAGACTATACAGACTTGCACTTGTCTTCCCTTGCTCAAGACCTGCGTTATGGTTTTTATGGGGATATAGATGTGGCCATTGTAGAGGCTGCTGAGGTTACGCCTGAGGGGGAAATTGTTCCTACTTCCGGCGTGGGGATTTTGCCCACTATATGCCATTTGGCAAAGAAAATAATCGTAGAACTCAACGATCGTCACCCGGCTGCCATTCGGGGAATGCATGATATTGCAGAGCCCCTTGACCCTCCTTATCGCAAAGAGTTGCCTATCTACAAGCCGAGTGATCGGGTAGGTCAACCTTTTATTAAGGTGGATCCCGACAAGATTGTGGCCATTGTAGAGACAAGTGAACCCAACGACGAAGGGAGCTTTACCCCTCTTGATGATGTGACTAAGGCTATCGGCGAAAACGTGGCTCGCTTTTTACAAACCGAGTTGGAGGCCGGACGCATCCCCAAAGAGTTCCTGCCGGTACAGAGCGGTGTGGGCAATGTGGCAAATGCCGTGCTCGGTTCTCTTGGTGATAATGAGGGTATTCCCTCTTTCGAGGTTTACACAGAGGTGATACAAGACTCGGTAATTGAGCTGATGAAAAAGGGACGCGTGCGCTTTGCCAGCGGTTGCTCCCTATCGGTAAGTCGCTCTGTAATCCAAGAAATATACAGCAATCTCGACTTCTTCAAAGACAAGTTGTTGCTCCGCCCCGTGGAGTATTCTAATAACCCGGAGATCGTGCGCCGATTAGGGGTTATCACCATCAATACAGCCCTCGAAGCCGACATCTTCGGCAATATTAACTCTACCCACGTAAATGGGACCCGCATGATGAATGGGATCGGTGGCTCGGGCGACTTTACACGTAATGCCTATCTTTCTATCTTCACCACGCCCTCCACGGCAAAGGATGGCAAGATCAGTGCCTTTGTGCCCATGGTGTCGCATCTCGACCACAGTGAGCACTCTGTGAAGGTAATTATAACGGAATATGGGATTGCCGACCTGCGAGGCTTGTCGCCTCGCAAGCGTGCTCGTTGCATTATAGACAACTGTGTACACCCCGACTATCGTCCGCTGCTCAACGAATATCTAGAGCGTACGAAATACGGACAAACCCCGCATGACCTGAAAGCCTGCTTCGCCTTCCATCATGCCATTGCCGAGAAGGGCGATATGCGTTTGGCTGACTTCGACAAATAAAACAATTCTCAATTTATAAAAATCAGATTATGAGTAAAATAGATCTTAGCAAGTACAATATCCTCGATCCCGTAGAAGTATTGTATAATCCCTCCTATGACACGCTTTTTGCCGAGGAGATGAAACCCGAGCTTACGGGCTATGAAAAGGGGCAACTCACCGAGCTGGGTGCGGTTAATGTGATGACAGGTATCTACACAGGGCGCTCTCCTCAGGATAAATTCTTCGTCTTGGATGATACAACTCGCGATACCATTTGGTGGACGAGCGACGAGTACAAAAACGATAATAAACCCATCACTCCCGAGGCTTGGACTGAACTCAAAAAGATCGCTACCAAAGAGCTTTCCAACAAACGACTTTTTGTTGTAGACGCTTTCTGCGGTGCCAATGAGAATACTCGCCTCAAACTCCGTTTCATTATGGAGGTGGCTTGGCAAGCTCACTTTGTGACGAATATGTTCATTCGCCCCACAGCCGAAGAGCTCGCCAACTTTGGCGAACCCGACTTTGTAATCATGAATGCCTCCAAGGCTAAGGTGGAAAACTACAAAGAACTCGGCTTGAATAGCGAGACAGCTGTAGTATTTAACCTCACCGAAAAGATGCAGATTATCCTTAATACTTGGTATGGGGGTGAAATGAAGAAGGGTATGTTCTCTTACATGAATTACCTCAATCCGCTAAGTGGACGTGCTTCTATGCACTGCTCTGCCAATACAAGCCTGGATGGTAAGGAGACGGCCATCTTCTTCGGTCTCTCGGGTACGGGTAAGACAACGCTCTCTACAGACCCCAAGCGCAAGCTCATTGGAGACGACGAGCACGGCTGGGACGATGATGGCGTTTTCAACTACGAAGGTGGTTGCTATGCCAAGGTTATTAATCTGAGCAAGGAGAGCGAACCCGACATTTACAATGCAATCCGTCGTGATGCTCTTCTTGAGAACGTAACCGTAGATGCCAACGGCAAGATCGACTTTAGCGATAAGAGCGTAACGGAGAATACCCGTGTATCTTACCCAATCTACCATATTGAGAACATCGTTAAGCCTGTATCGAAGGCCGGTCACGCCTCTAAGGTTATTTTCCTCTCGGCCGATGCCTTTGGTGTATTGCCTCCGGTTTCTATCCTTACGCCTGAGCAAACGCAATACTACTTCCTCTCCGGATTTACGGCAAAACTCGCCGGTACAGAGCGTGGAGTTACGGAGCCTACTCCTACTTTCTCCGCCTGCTTTGGTGCAGCTTTCCTCTCTCTCCATCCTACAAAGTACGGACAGGAGCTTGTAAAGCGCATGAATGCCGTTGGAGCTAAAGCCTACCTTGTAAATACGGGTTGGAACGGAACGGGTAAGCGTATCTCTATTAAGGATACGCGTGGTATCATAGATGCGATCCTTGATGGCTCTATAGATAAGGCGCCCACCAAGGAGATCCCCTACTTCCGTTTTACGGTTCCCACGGAGCTTCCCGGGGTAGATTCTAAAATCCTCGACCCCCGTGATACATATGCTGATGCCTCCGAGTGGGATGCTAAGGCACGCGACTTGAGCGAACGTTTCATCAAGAACTTTACCAAGTTTACCGGTAATGAGGCCGGTAAGGCACTGGTAGAAGCCGGTCCAAAGCTAGACTAAAGTTCTCGCCCATATCCGTTTAGGATATTCCCCAATTGCCCTTTTGTCTAAGGGTGGTTGGGGATTTTATTTTACCCTCTCCGCTATTAAAGTCTTAAAAAAAGAGATTCCTCTTGTTTTATTGATCTAAAAAGAGGAGGTTCCCGTCTTATTTTTTTCTACCTTTGCGCTAATTTGTTAATAGGATTAAGAACAAAATGATGAAGAAATTATCTGTTTTAGGAGTAAGCGCAGTGGCTTTGTTGCTCTCTGCTTGTAATGCAATCTCTAGTATTGTAGGTGTCCCCACGGATACAAAAGAGACATGGGAAAAGGTGCAAGAGATAATCGAAAAGAAGGTCGATGCCGACAAGTTTAAGGTTATTGGCTTGAACCTAAGGAGAGAGACTCGTTCGGGACAAGAATTGGACAACGAACTCAACTATTGCAGTGTATTGATGGTAGACAAGGATGGTGCTGCGTGGCAACAGGTCTTCTTTGTAGATGGCACTATTGGCAACCTTTCTTCCTACTCACTCGGGGAGGGGCGCGATTTTTCGGATGTTCCTGCACTTGATGTAAAGAGCATCTCTCCGGAAGAGTATGTAAAACAGATCGATGCTGCCAAGAAGATAATTGAAGCAGAAGGTCTTAAGTTCTGCTGTGTTGACTCTTATAGTATCGACAATTCTCGTAATGATGGAGAGAGGGTATGTGAGTTCACTTTGAATGTTACTGAGAAGGAGGCTAAGAAGGTAAGCAACGCCGGCCGCACCTCTATCGAATACTACGAAGTTCCTTTTGTTGTTTCAAAGCAAGGTGTAGTTTCGCTTGAGGGTAGTGATGCTGACGAAGATATTGATGAGGACGCTGATCTAGACTAAGAGATAGATATTTCGCCCTCCCTCTTCGCTTTACTCGAGAGGGGATAAAGGGAGTCTTTCCGGGGACGTGCAAGGTGGCTCTTGTAGAGTTACGACTTTGCCGACGGAGAGATTCCTTTTTTTATCCTGAAGGGGAGGCAGAATAAATGGTTTGGGGCTAGGGGATGAGTGAGGTTATTCCCTTTCTGAGTATTCCCCTAAAGATGATTTTTTTCTTGCCCAAGAAGTCGTTCCCTTTTTGCCTGAGAATAAAAAAGATTTAGCCTGAGAAATCTGAGGATTTCAGCCTAAAATGCCCCATCGTTTAGGGTGGTAAATTTTTTATTTCTACCCAGAGAGAAAAAAGATCCTTCGGGGGTTGCTTTGCTCCTTTTGGGAGGTTTTCCCTCTTTTTCTCCCTCTTCTTTCGGAGAAAACAACTGAGAAACGAAGAGGATTGAACGGAATAAGCTAACTTTGTCCCATAAGAACGAGATTCGTATGGAAGATATAGAGCTTTACGGAAGGGTATTTGCACCTTACATTACTTATCGTGAGATTGATGCTGCCATCCGTCGTATGGCAGACGAGATACGAGCAGACATGGAAGGCAAAGATCCCCTCTACGTGGTGATCATGAACGGCGCCTTTATGTTTGCCTCTGAGTTGCTGAGTTATATCGGCACAGAGCATGAGGTCGCTTTTGCTCGCTACTCGTCGTATCAAGGGACGCAGTCTACCTTCAGCCTTAAGGAGGTAATGCCCGTTAGTGCTCCCCTCAAGGGGCGTCACGTTGTGATCTTGGAGGATCTTATCGACTCCGGCTATACGATGCAAAATGTAAAGGCCTTATACCTCGATGAGGGGGCTCTAGAGGTGCGTATCGCAGCCATGCTCACAAAACCCAAGGCTCTAAAGTGTGATGTAAAAGCAGACTATGTAGGGCTTGAGATCGACAACGATTTTATTGTAGGCCACGGCTTAGATTTCGATGATAGAGGGCGTATGCTCCGAGATATTTACAAACTCAAAGAGTGATGATAAACCTAATCTTATTTGGAGCCCCGGGGTCGGGCAAGGGTACTCAAAGTGCCAATTTGGTACAGCGTTATCAGCTAATGCATGTATCGACCGGAGATATTCTCCGTGCAGAGATTAAGGCGGAGACAGCGCTAGGCCTCAAGGCTAAGGCTTTGATAGAGGCCGGTCACTTGGTACCCGATGAGGTGATCATTGGCATGATGGAAGACCTCGTTGCCTCTCATCCCGATGTAAAAGGCTTTGTCTTCGATGGCTTCCCTCGTACCGTAGGTCAGGCCCAAGCCCTCGATCTTTTGCTCAAGCGTCACCAGACCAAGGTGAGTGCTATGCTCGAGCTTTCTGTGCCCGATGAAATGGTAATTGAGCGTTTGCTCCTCCGCAAAGAGAAGGAGGATCGTAGCGATGACAACATAGATACCATTAACAATAGACTTAAGGTCTATCGTACACAGACGGCTCCCGTCTCGGAGTATTATGCCCAGCAGGGTAATCTCCATTTGGTCGATGGTACCGGTAAAGTAGAGGAGATCTCCGAGCGTCTCTACCAAATTATTGATAAACTCGCTTAGGCGACTGCTGAGGGTAGATGGCAGAAAGCAATTTTGTAGACTATGTGAAGATCTACTGCCGCTCAGGTAAGGGCGGTAGAGGTTCGGCACACTTCCGTCGTGAAAAATATATCCCCAAAGGTGGACCCGATGGGGGAGATGGTGGTAATGGCGGGAGTATTTACATTCGCGCCAACCGTAATTATTGGACGCTTCTTCACTTGCGTTTCAATCGGCATATATATGCCCCGAGTGGCGAGAGTGGTGCAGGTGCTCTCAAGACCGGCTCTTCGGGTAATGATGTGATAATAGAGGTGCCCCTTGGTACCTCCGTGTATGACGCTACAACCGGGGAGTTTATCCTCGATGTTACGCGCCACGAAGAGCAAAAACTACTCCTCAAGGGGGGGCGTGGAGGGAAGGGAAATTCTTTCTTCAAAAATGCTACCAATCAGGCTCCTCGTTTTGCACAACCCGGCGAACCGGCACAGGAGCGTGAGATCATCTTGCAGCTCAAGACCCTTGCCGATGTAGGGTTGGTTGGCTTGCCCAATGCCGGTAAGTCTACGCTATTGAGTGCCATAACAGCGGCTAAACCCAAGATTGCCGACTATCCCTTTACTACCCTTGTTCCTAACCTCGGAATTGTTAGTTATAGAGATAATCGCTCCTTTGTAATGGCAGATATCCCCGGTATTATCGAGGGTGCTGCAGAGGGACGTGGATTAGGGCTTCGCTTCCTCCGCCATATCGAACGCAATTCCATCCTCCTCTTTATGATCCCTATTGATACGGAGCATATCTATCGGGAGTATGAAGTCTTGCTTGCCGAGTTGCTCAAGTACAATCCGGGGTTGGGTTCTAAGCGTCGTCTCCTGGCAATTACCAAATGCGACTTGGCCGACGACGAATTGATCGAGATGGTTCGTGAAGAAATTCCTCAAGAGCTACCTCATGTTTTCATCTCGGCAGTGGCGCAACGTGGCCTTACAGAACTAAAAGACCTGCTCTGGCAGGAGCTCAATCGTGAGATGCCCTACGACAATACAGAGCTGGTACGCGAGGCCATGCAGGTAGAGACTCTCCACGACGATGATGCTCTTTACAATAAAGAGGGAGCTATTGAGTGGCTAGAAGACGACGAGGACGACGAGGACGAATTGCTTGATATTGAGTGGGATGATGAGGTAAAAGATGAGCTAGGGCTCAACGATTAACCCTCTCTCCTCAAGTCTAAATCCTTACCAAAGTACTACATATCCATAGCTGCAAACCTATTGGGGCAGCTATGATTTTATCTAAACTTTTATGCGACACCATGTATCCATAGCCCCTGACTTTGCTCGGCTTTGTCCCCATTTTTCCATGGCAATAATTGAGGCAAAGGTCTCTAATATGCCTACAGACCACCTGCTCAAAATGGAGATGGATAGGCTCATGGCACAAGTGGTTCTCACCACGCAACTAGATAAGATAAAGGAGATGCCTGCCATCCATTATACGAGAGCAGCTTACAAACTCTGTGGCAAAGATCCCAATCGCTACCGACCGGCTGCCGAGCAGTTGCGCCGACGTATTGTCAAAGGCTTGGGGTTGTATTGGGTCAATCAGCTTGTCGATTTGGGCAATATCGTCTCCATAGCTACGGGGTATTCACTTGGCGTCTTCGATGCCGATACCCTACAAGGGGATATAACATTGCGTATTGGCTCTGCCGATGACCACTTCGAGGGGATTGGCCGTGGCGTGCTTAACGTGGAGGGGTTGCCCATTTACGAAGATGCTTTAGGTACTTTTGCGACCCCTACAAGCGACTCAGAGCGCAGCAAAGTAGAATTATCTACTCGCAACGCTCTGATCTTTATCAATAATTATGTACCCCAAGAGGAGGGAGGAGACGCCCTTCTGCAAGAGGCAAAAGAGCAGACTATCGAGCTACTCCGGCGGTTTGTACATGCAACAGATATCGACTCTACAACTGTTGCTAGCCGCTCGGTGTAGAGAACTAAATTGCTGGACTAGAGACGGTAGGCAATCCTTATAGATAGTTCCGGAATAGATGCAGGGCTTAGTAGAGAGTAGTAGGCTATCCCCCATTCTCCCCCTCCGACTGACCGATTATCGGGACCGAAAGGAAAGGCTAGTTTTAGGCCTGCCTCAGCGCCCAAGTACCAACGTCCGCTATTCCCTATAGGGCGTAAGAATCCGCATCCTACTCCCCCGCCGGCATAATAGGGCTTGCCTAATGCTGTGGTGGTGCCAAAGAAGGAACCCGCCACAGCCTTTACTTGAGCGTAAAACCCTGACCCAAAAGTTCCCGAGAAGTAGTATCTTGCCATGGGAGAGATGGCTATGTTAGGCATTTCCAAAAGCCAGAGGTGCGTTGTAAGATCGGCACCGAGAGAAAATTTGGGAGAGAGCGCACGTTCGACCCCTAGGTTAATTCCAAAAAGAAGGTGCTGAGGTGCGGTACTTATAAGGGTCTGGGGGACACCGCTTTTTGTGTCACTTTTTTGTTGTGCAAGGCTAGGTGCGATAGAGGCCAAAAGAGCGGCTCCGCAAAGGATTGCGTGGTAGAGCCAATGGTGTTTCCTATTCATCATTGCTTTGTTAATTAGAGTGTTGTTGGTGTTATTTTATTGTAGAGTCGAGACTAAGCAAGAGCGTAGTACAGCAACGAATATCGGCTACGTAATGGTTGCTAGCCGCTCGGTGTAGAGAACTAAATTGCCGGACTAGAGGCTGTAGGCAATCCTAACAGATAGTTCCGGAATAGCTGCCGGGCTTAGTAGAGTGTAGTAGGTTATTCCCCAGTCTCCTCCTAAGGCTGGACGATCTCCTCCGTCACCAAAGGGAATGGCTAGCTTGATCCCGCAATCGGCACCTAGGTGCCAACGTCCGGTTTTCCCTATAGGAAGTAAAAATCCGAATCCTACTCCCCCGCCTGCGTAATAGGGCGCATCGAATACTGTAGCACCGAAGAAGTAACCCGCCACAGCCTTTACTCGAGCGTAAATCCCCGCGCCTACAGTACCCGTGAAATAGTATTTAGCCATCGGGGAGATCGCTATGTTAGGCATTTCCAAAAGCCAGAGGTGCGTTGTGAGATCGGCACCGAGAGAAAAATTGGGAGTGAGGGAGCGTTCGAGCCCTAGGTCAATTCCAAAAAGAAGGTGCTGAGGTGCGGTACTTATAAGGGTCTTGGGGACACCGCTTTTTGTGTCACTTTTTTCTTGTGCAAGGCTAGGTGCGATAGAGACCAAAAGGGTAGCTCCGCAAAGGATTGTACGGTAGAACCAATGGCATTTTCTGTTCATCATTACTTTGATAATTAGTGTGTTGTTGGTGTTTTTTTTGATGTAGATCCGAGACCAGGTAGGCGTAGTACAGCAATGAATATCGGCTATACAATGGTTGCTTATTGCTTGGTATAGAGAACTAAATTGCCGGACTAGAGACGGCAGGCGATCCTAATAGATAGTTCCGGAATGGATGCCGGGCTTAGTAGAGTATAGTAGGGCAACCCCCATTGTGGTCTTACGGCTGGCCGGTTTTTATCGACCCCAAAGGGAATGGCTAGCTTGACCCCGCCATCGATGCCCAGGTGCCAACGCCCGGTTTTCCCTATGGGGCGTAAAAATCCGAAGCCTACTCCTAGGCCTGCATAATAGGGAGCGTCTAATGCTGTAGTGCCAAAGAAGAATCCCGCCACAGCCTTTGCCCGAGCGTAAATCCCTGAGCCTACAGTGCCCGTGAAATAGTACTTTACCATGGGGGAGATCGCCATATTGGGCATTTCTAAAAGCCAGAGGTGCGTTGTGAGATCGGCACCGAGAGAAAATTTGGGAGAGAGCGCACGTTCGACCCCTAGGTCAATTCCAAAAAGAAGGTGCTGAGGTGCCGTACTTACAAGGACTAGAGGTCCCTCTCCTTTTGTGTCACTTTTTTCTTGTGCAAGGCAGGGAGCGATAGCGGCCAAAAGAGCAGCTCCGCAAAAGATTGCGTGGTAGAGCCAATGGTGTTTTCTGTTCATCATTACTTTGATAATTAGTGTGTTGTAGCTGTTTTGGTCGTGGGGTTGAGACGGAGCAAGTGCCTAGTGGCGCTTGCGGAGGTCGGCTCTACAATGGTTACTAGTCACTCAGTGTAGAGACCGAATTTGCCGCATTAGAGACTGTAGGCTATCCTTATCGATAGTTCCGGAATAGATGCCGGACTCAGTATTGTATAGTAGGCAGCGCCCGAAGATCCTTTCTGGGGCGATTGACTTCCTTCGGGGCCAAAGGGGACAGCCAGCTTGATGCCACTATCGGCACCCATGTACCAACGCTTGGATTTCCCTAAGGGAAGTAAAAATCCGAAGCCTATCCCCAGACCCGCATAATAGGGCGCATCTAGAGCCGTTTTGCCAAAGAAATAGCCCACAACAGCCTTTGCTCGAGCGTAGATCCCCGTCCCTACATTTCCCCAGAAATAGTATTTCCCAATGGGAGAGAGAGCTACGTTTGGTGTCTCTAAGAGCCAGAGATGCGTTGTGACATCGGCACCGAGAGAAAATTTGGAAGTGATGGAGCGTTCGAGTCCCAGGTTCACTCCAAAAAGAAAGTGCTGAGGAGCGGTGCTGAGAAGGAGCTGAGGAACCTCTTCTTTTGCATCACTTTTGTGTTGAGCATGGCTAGGAGCGATGGAGGCCAAAAGGGCTGCTCCGCAAAGGATTGTGTGGTAGAACCAATGGCGTTTTTTATTCATCATTACTTTTATAACTAGCGTGCTGTTGGTATTTCCTTGTTGTAGAGGCCAGTCTAGACAAGGGCATAGTAAAGGACCCATCCCGCCGCTCCTGCAAGTGCGATGAGGAGGATTGGGTGTACCCAACGCTTGATTGCGGCCATAAAAGTAATAGAAAATAATAAAATACTGCGCAAGTCTGGGAAGTTCTCTTGTACTACAATGGTCTCAGCATTCCCATGGCTTATCCATTGCCAAACACCCTCTGCATGAATCGAGAGGAGTAGAGCTGCCGAGGCGATAAGTCCAACAGAGGCGGGGCGGATACCTACAAAAGCGGCTTCCACCCATCGGTTTTGTCGGAAACGTGAGAAGGCCATGGAGATGAGCATCACCAGAATAAAGGAGGGGAGCGAGACGGCTAATGTGGCCACAATAGCCCCGAGGATAGAGCCCGTAGCCGTGTAGCCAATATAGGTGGCGCTATTGATGCCGATGGGCCCCGGTGTGACTTGGCTCAGTGCCACTATGTCGGTGAATTGCTGCTCCGTGACCCAGCCTTGCTTTACCACTACTTCGTCTTGTACAAGAGAGAGCATGGCGTAGCCCCCTCCGAAGCCGAAGAGTCCGATTTTGGTGTACGTCCAAAAGAGCTGTAAGTAGAGAAATAGGGTAGTCATACTCTTTTGTTAGGCTCAACCTCGCTTCTGTTGCTTTAGTTTGCGCTTGATGCCTTCTTGGTAAAGTATCCCCAACCCTCCCGATATTAGGATGATTAAGATGGGAGAAACTCCGAAAAACCAAACCAAAAGAGCCGAAAGAATCGGCACGATAAGCCACCTATTGGATAGGCGCATGGTACGCCAAGTGGTGTAAATCGGTACTACAATAAGGGCGACTACCGCAGGGCGAATCCCTTGCATTATAGCCGCAATATGGGGATTACTTTTAGCACTCTCAAAGGTGAATGCAAGTAGAAGGATAATGACAAAAGAGGGGAGAATAGTCCCGAGGGCCGCAATGGTGCCTCCTCTCTTGCCCGCAAGGCGGTAACCCACAAAGATGGATATATTGACCGCAAATACTCCAGGGAGCGATTGGGCAACGGCAAATAGGTCGATGAACTCTTCGTGAGAGAGCCATTTGTGCCGCTCCACTACATCCCTCTCTATGAGGGGCAACATGGCATACCCTCCCCCAAAGGTGAAGCTACCTATACGCAAAAAGGTAGTGAAGAGGGAGAGGAGAAGAGGCGTCATAGGGGGCGAGGCTAGAACCGACCTCGGGCACTCCGCTTGCTACTACTCATTGTCTTAGCCGGTTTTGCTGCTTTGGCAGCCTTTGGAGCCTTGGGCGTTTTCTCCTTGCTTTGTTGGCGGCGAGCTCGTGCTGTATTGTCCTTTATGGTGGTGGCCTTCGTAGTCTCTTTTGCCTCTGTTGTCACCTCTTCGGTGGCATCAGTTTGGGTCGTTTGCATCCAAAGACCTTCCTCAAAGCTTTTTAGCTCCTGCTCAATGCGTTGCTGTTCGTTGCGGAGGGAGTCCGGCGTGGGGCAGTATTGAGCGAGAGCTCGCCCCAGTCTATTCTGAGTCTTATAGATACCTCCGTTGTATAACCTCATGCGGAAGTAATTGTCGAGAGTGGAGGTGGTGGCGTTATTGAGGTCGCTCAGCATTACGGGTTGCATAGCCAGGTAGGGGCGAATGCTTTCGTAGGTAACCCAGAAGAGAGGATACTTAAGCGGCTCTTCGGCCTCACCTGTATCGTGCATTACGGGGCAGAGGGCAATTACTTTGGTATCAATGGTGCTCCGGATGGGATCGAAGTAATATTCTTCCTTCAAGAAGTAGCTTTTTACGAGTTCGGAGGGTATATCGGCTTCGGCTACCACGTAATGCGCATTCCCTTCTCGGTTGGCATCTTCTTCGAATAGGATGCCAAAGCGGTCTAGAAAGTCGGAGAAGTTGAGTTTGTGTTTAGCATCAAAGGCTTCGTATCCATCCGTGTACTCGTAAACATCAATAGCCCCTTTGTTGACGAGTTTGAAGAGGGTAGAGAAGAGGTTCTGCTCCGTCTCGGTAGGACGAGGAGGGTAGTAGAGAGCAGCGTTCTCGGCACTATCGAGGTTGACTTCTCGGTAGATGACCCGCTTCCAAGGGGCGTTGCTGCTGTTCTTTTCTAGCCGTTGGTTTAGTTCAGAAGCACGTACACTCAGTCCATCTTGCCGGGTCTCTTGTTGCTCTTGTTGAGAGCGGCGAGAGGTGGCACTTTTGCGCACAGTGGCGGCTTTTGTAGTGTCGTTTTGAGCCCAACTATAGGTGAGGCTCAAGGAGAGGGCTAATAGGGCTGCGGAGAGGTGGCAGGCTATATGATTATAGAACTTCATGCTTATCTACTTAACTATTACTTCAATGGGCGGGATTTTGCGCTCTACACCATCGGGACCACGGGCTATTACTTCGCTGATGTAGAAGCGTTTGCCACGAGAGAGGGAGCGTATGCGTGAGAGTTGTCGCTCGGAGAATCGGTCCCCTTGTCCGACCTCGGGCATGGCATTTCCCATCTGGTCGAAGAAGGTGAGTTGGAAGCGAACTACCGAGTAGGATACCTCCAAAATATCGTCGTCGATGGCGGCTTTGATTCCTCCGGCTGCTAGGAGATCGCGCTTGGCGAGGCTCCCTCCACGGAATCGTTTGGTGGCTCCGTTGGCATCCTTGTACTCAATGTAGGGGAGAGGATCGGGTAGAGAACGAACTCTCAGCCGCTGTTCGGCTACTTTCTTTACACTACCATCCATCCCTCGTGCCGATACACTTATGACGGCTTCTGTACCTACTTTGGCAGGGCGAGCTACCCACTGATTCCCTCGTTTGGTGAGACTACCATTGCTCATTGTGGCCGATAGGGCTTCACCGGCAACACCGGGTACGGCAATGTTGATGGGGTTGTCTATCCCTGCGTATAGTACGTTCATCAAGGTAGGAGCAATGGAGGCCATGGGAGCTGTGACCGTATATTCGGAGTTAAACTCATGCTTCTCGAGTGTGCCATCTCCGCGTCGCATTTCGATGAATCCCTTGATGGGGAAAGTGCCCGAAGTGCCCGTTGGCACGCTATATACCCCACGACTAGATGCGGGAAGTTCCTTGCCATTGACTACGATACGGGGCTGCTGGGTAGAGTCTACACTGCTCAGTACAATTTGGGCGCGATAGGTTCCCCCACTCATTACGATCTGACTTTCCGGCACTACTTGTGCCTCTATTTTATTGACACGGAAGTCGCCAATATCGATGCTTCGGATAAGTTCGCTCAAAACTTCGCCCTCCACGTTGCGGATATCCGTCTGAATCTGTGTGAGAAGGGTCACTGCAGCAATGGTAGGCATTCCCTCAAAAAGAGAGTTCTCCCAGGGTTGAACCCCTTTCGGAGCTGTGGAAAGGATATTTTCCATAGCGTGACGCTTACCGCTGTCGAGCATCATACTCCCGGCCAATTGGCGGAAGTGCTCGATGCGAGAGCGCAACTGAGCTCCCTTGTGGTCTAGTGGATTGAGCATAATGGCCGCGGAGGCATTCATATCATCCTTGCGGTCAATATTATTTATATCTCCGTCCTTTCCATCCGTTTTTATGACGATAAGTTGTTTGAGTTCGTCTATAAATTGGTAGAGCGAGTCGGCTGCATTTTGTATCTGTTTGCCCCGAGCAAAAGCCGTGGCTGCCTTGCCCGGATTATGGTTGTAGGCTAACTGCAGCTCCATACCGGTGCGGTCGTTTCGTTCAGTCGTGGTAGCAAGCATTTGGGTGAGGCCTTCCCCCACCTTGTCAAAGCCTGCCAGTACATCCGAAGACACATTGAGAGCAACCATGGCAATGAAGACAAGATACATTAGATTGATCATCTTCTGCCGATTGCGGTTGCCCGAAGATCCTCCCGAAGCCATATTGAACTAAGGATTTATTGTTGGGTTTGATGAGGGTTGGGGTACTGCTCGTCTCGTGAGGGGGGATAGGCATCATACGATGACGTATAGCCCGGACGATAGGGGTCGGGATAGGCATTGCGAGACATCATGGAGGCGCCCATATTGATGGTCATAGCATCCAATAGACGTGCATAAATGCGGTTTAAGTCTTGCAATTGGCGAGCCATGTGGGCGTTCTCCATACGGAATGCGTTGCTGTCTCCGAGGCTTCCCTCGTACATCTCGCGCATGCGATCAAGACCCGCATTGATCCCTTCGATGGCTGCAATTTGCTGATTTACGTCATGCAACTGCGCCTCGTAGGCGGCGTTGAGCCCCGTAATGTTCTTGCCGAGGGCAGCTATCTGTTCGTTATACTGTGCCGTATGTTCGTTGAGCGTCTGTAGGTTGATGCTCTGCCATTGCTGGGTCATCCCGCTGGTGAGATCACCTAGGCGAGAGAGCTGGTCGATGGCTCCACTGAGTCTCTGTATGCTGCCACGGAGTTGATCAAGCTCCTCTTGGGAGAGTACTCCGGCGAGTGAAACCTCGGGGGCTGTGGCTCCGAGGTGTGAAGGAGAGGAGGGCTCGAAACTCTCTGCACGCTGCCGTGCTGCCTCTGCCCTTTGGGTGAGATAGTCGCGCTGCTGCATCATATCTTGGGGGCTTGTGCTCTCGAGATCTGTTTTTAGTTCGGGGAATACTTGCTCCCATTTGTAGGTCTCTTCGGGTTGTTCGAAGCCTGAAATGAAGAATACAAGGAACTCGGTCATCATCCCAACGAAGAGCATTTGATCGCCAAAAGACCAGTGTAAGAGCTTAAAAAGAGCCCCTACAATTACGACGGCTGCTCCCCAACTATAGGCTACGTTGAGGACCTTTTTTCCACGGCGGCTCGCCAAGAAAAGACTGAGTTTGCCGGCTTTTTTATCTGTTTTCATAGGTCTCTTTTGCTATTTTTTCTTGTTGCTTCTTTTTTGAGGAGTAAAGCTAACGGCTCTGCGTACGCAGCGGAACCCAATGTATGAGCGAGCTTTACCTTGTGATTCGTAGCTGCGGGTGGCGGATTGGATAAAGCGCACAACATCTTTCCACGATCCCCCACGCACCACTTTGCGGCGGAGTATCTCGGGGTCGCGTAGATCGGCATGATAGTCCAGCTCCGGGTTGATGTCGTCTACATCTTTGTAGCTAGAGGCTGAGTAGGCGGATTCGGTCCACTCGGCAACGTTGCCTGCCATGTCAAACAATCCAAAGTCGTTGGGAGAGAAGGATCCAACCTGACTGGTGATAAGGTGCCCGTCTGCGGTGTAATCGCCTTCCCCGGGTTTGAAGTTGCCTAGGTAGCAACCCTTGTCGCTTTGTAGGTCTTGAGCGCTCCATGGGTAGCGTCGGTTGCTATCGCCCACACGTGCAGCGTATTCCCACTCTGCCTCGGTGGGCAAGCGGAAGTCTTCGAGGATCATGCCCTCGGGTATGTTGAGCCCTTGACGGAAAGAGGCTGAGCGCCAAGCGCAGAAGGCTTGAGCTTGCTCCCAAGATACCCCTACGACGGGATAATTGTCGTAGCCCGGATGGTTGAAGTAGAGGTGTGCATACTCGGCGTTGGTGGAGTTGGGGTAGTCTCGTACCCAGCAAGCTTCGTCCGGATAGATGGCTACTATATAGGTATTGAGGAAGTCGTATTCACTGGCAAGACGGCGCGTAAGGGTTTGGCGTACAATGCGGCCGTTGTCGTCGATATAGGCGGTGTCTTTGGCAATGGTCGGTAGTTCGAGGGCCTCAAGCTCCGCAGGGGTGAGGGAGGGATTGCGCAAGGCGAGCATCTGAGAGCGATAGAGGGCTGCGGCATGATAGTCGTAGCGCTGGTAACGATAGACCATTTGAGAGGGATCCAACCCCCGCTCATGGGTTACGGGGTTGGTGTAATAGACACTGTTGATGGCATTGAGTTCCTCTTCAGTGGCACGCTTTTGGGTAGGGATGGGGCGAGACCAATCGAGGTGTGGCTCAATGGGATTGTCGTACTTGTCGGTCGTGATTTTGTAGTCGGGGTTCCCTCCATAGGCGGGGTCGGCTAGGCGTTCCCTTATGATAGAGTCGCGTACAAAATAGACAAACTGACGGTACTGCGCATTGGTAATTTCCGTCCTATCCATCCAAAAGGCATCTACCGATATTGCCTTCGATTCTGCGGGGAAGCCCCAAAGGCTATCCGCCTGAGTATGCCCAAGCACAATCGAACCGCGAGGGATAAGTACCATGCCGTAGGGCGAAGGCTCTTGCCACGAAGCAAGCGAAGCGCCTACCAATTCGCCACCTGATGTAGAGCGAGGGCGTGAGGCACAAGCTGCGAGGAGCACCAGAGTTACCAAACCAATCAATGCCGGTGCAAGGGGGTGATGTCTTTTTGTCATCTGCTATTCTTCTTATTCGCATTCTGTCTCAGCCCTTTTGGTGCGGGTAGCCTCCTTTGAGGGGAGAGACGTCCTGCTAGCTTAACGCACAAAGTGTATGCTTTAGTATAGACTTTCTAATTTTCTGCCTACGCAATGGAGTAACCCAGGGCATGGAATAGTTGCTTTTCTTCCGGGAGAACCCCCAGTAGTCGATAGGCAGGAGCCTCACGGGGGTAGTCGTAATGCACCCTGAGGGATTCGAATTGCTCGGGTGATTGGCGTAGAGCTTGCTCTATGTGGAAGAGGCCTTTCATGGTGTGAGCAAGGACCCACTCCGGTCGGAGGGCACTTACCGAATGGAGGTCTATCGTGGCACTCTCGGGCGTAGGAAGGCTTATCCGCTCGAAGGGTATGAGGCCGGCGTCGAGCCCAAAATGCTCCAGCGTAGTCTCTACTGCCATTCGCGTGCCTCGGGCTTTGCCATCGGCAGAAAATCCTGCGATATGGGGTGTGGCACGCTCTGCCTGAGTCAATACATCGAGTCGGATATTGGGCTCTCCCTCCCAGCAATCAAGATAAAATGCCTCTATTCTGTCGGAGTTTAGGGCTCGCAGAAGGGCATCGCTATCGGCAATAGCCCCTCGGGCTGCATTGAGTATAAGAGGCCTTTTGCGGCATTGTTGGAGAAACTCCTCTCCCAAAAGATGATAGGTGGGGTACTTCCCCTCTTTGGTAAGTGGGGTGTGAAAGGTTATGATGGTAGCTTCGTGGGCTACTTCTTCCAGCGTAGAGAAGCCTTCTACCCCCTCGTACTCTTCCCTAGGTGGATCCACTAGTAGCGTTTTGATGCCTAGGGCCTCAGCCATTTGCTGTACATTGCCGCCCACATGACCTACCCCTATAATCGCAAGGGTCTCTTGCGCTAGAGGCCTCTTGAGGCGTAGGGCCCGATCGGCAAGCACCCCCATCACCCAGTGAGCTACGGATCGGGCATTGCAGCCCGGGGAGTTGCGCCACAGGATACCATGGGAAGAGCAGTAATCTCTATCAATATGGTCAAATCCGGCCGTGGCGGTGGCTATGGAGCGAATCGAGGTACCCTCGAGGAGACTTTGGTTGCAACGTGTGACACTGCGGATCAGTAGTCCTTCGGCTTTTTCTTCGATAAGTCGCTTGCGGGTGATCTCTTGGGAGGGAAGGTAGGTAACATCGGCCACGACATCAAGTAATCCTGCGAGATAGGGGAGGGATTGGTCGGCTACAAAGCGAGGACGATAATCTGAGGGCATAGGGTATTATAATTAATCCTTTATGCCCTCAAAGGTACAAATTCTCGAACCGTTGCCCTCTCTTTCTTTTCCTCTAGGCTATTTGCGAAAAATTTCTTGCCCTAAAACAAAAGAAAAATCAGCCGGAAATACACCCATTTTCTGCCCTGGAAATTTTTCTTTTTAGGGCAGGAGCGGATTTTTTTCTGGGCAGGGATTTTTTTTGTCACACCGGAGCCCCCAATCTCTGCCAAAAGAAGTAGGGCCTTCTGCCTTTCGGTAAAAGACCCTGCTTCTCGTTTATGTCTCTGGAGCAACTCGCCTTATCAGAGTGTGATACCCTTGCCTACAGAGCCATTGCACTCAGCAATGAATACTCCGTGCAAGTTCTCTACCCCTTCGAAGAGGATTGCGTCGTTATTCGTAACACCGGAGATGATGAGATTGCCATTTTCATCGAAGATATTGACCTTCTTCCGATAGCCTTGGGGGAGGTTGTTTACCTCAATGTTATTCCCCTTGACTCTAATGTTTAGCGCACCTTTAGGCTGTTTTTCAATCTCCTTTAGTCCGTTGCCAATGCCGGTATAGTCGTAAAAGTCACCTTGAGCATTGCGTGCTACTACTTCCCATTTCTTCTTCAACGCTATTACTACCGCCTCGTCCGAAACTTTGTTTTCGTCTTTGGGGTCTCCGTCTAAGAATACACCCCATACGGCAATATCCTCTGTGTCGAGCAGATCGGAGAGGTTAGTTGCAATCTTTTTAGTTACATCAAACCCTAGTTTGTTGCCTGCAATGACAAGGATTCTCATCCTGGGATTCTTAGAGATGTCGAGATCTGTAAACGATCGGCAACCCTCGATAGAGAGCTGGCTGAGCATCGGAGTGTTGGAGAGATCCAAGCTCTTGAGTACGCTCTTAGAGGCTGTCAGTGTCTCAAGCGCAAGCGATTTCGAGAGGTCTATTTCGGCAATCTTTGTGCTGTCGATGCTTAGACTTATAAGATCGGTGCACTTGGTAACGTCCAAGCTTGTCATTTCTCTATTCCCGGCAACAGATAGGGATAGTAGTGCGGGCATCTCCGTTGTAGGGATCGTTTTGATGAAGTTGTCCGAGATGTCGAGCACCTGTATATTGTCGGGTTTCCCCAATTTGAGATTCTTTACCTTGCTGTTCTTGATGGCGATATTCTCCAAGAGGTCAGTATGGGAAAGATCAATATTTTCGAGATTACAATCCCATGCCTCGAAGACCACTAGCTCTTTGTTGGCCGCTAGATCCACACTTTTGATAAGGGGGTTGCTGGAGATATTGATGCGGTTGAGATAGGGGTTTTTGCTGAAGTCGACGGTCTGGATTTTAGGATTCTCGTCGAGGTAGATGGTCTCTAGTCGTGGAAGCCCCGAGAGATCTACACTGGTCAGCTCGTTGTTTGATAGGTAGAGATGCTTGAGCGTGGCCGGGAGCTTGCTAAAGTCGAGAGACTGCATGTCGCAACTCATAAAGCTGACATTCTCAAGAGCTTTGTTGTTGGAGACGTCCAAGCCTTGGGGGAACTCGTTGAGCATAAGAGAGAGTTGCTTGATGCAATCGTTCTCTGCAAACTCTATGTTTGTGAGTCGATCCATAGGCGCTACAAACCCTTGGCAGGTACCATAGATCTTAACAACGTTTCCCTTGAGAGGGATGTTCCCTTCGGCATCCACCGCACTGGCCGGTTTCTTGCCGTAGCCTGCGTCAATTAGGAGGCTCTTGAAATCTTCTTCGGATCCCGAAAGAGAGAAGGAGATAGACCCCTCATAACTGGGAGCATCGATAGTGGTCATGGTAATGAGAGGCGCTTGTGCATTCGCGCAGATAATACCCGTAAATAGTAATAGGGTGGTGTAGATAAGAGGTAAGAGATATCGTTTCATCTTCGATTGTTTAATAGGTCCTATTTTTTTTGTTTTGGTCGTGTCACATCTGCGAAGATAAGCAATGATTTGGATATTCTGCCCCCGAGTTTATTTTTCTTTCCCGTTGCGTATCAAACACTTTGCCTAAAATGATGCGTGGAGATAGGCTTGCTTCGTCTTTTATCGGGCCTCCGGTCTCCTCTCGATCCGATGAGAACTCTCTTTCTCCGGTTGGGATCCTCCGGTTTTATCCTCTTGTGTCGTGTCGTTTATTCGGTGGAAGGATTTTCCTTGTTTGTGTTATTCAGAAATTCTTTGTATCTTCACCCCCAGGGAAGTAGGCTCTTGTAAGAGTCAAGATGTCTCCTCCCTCGGTTTTTAGCACAAAACATAAGTATCACCTTATTAGTTGAAGTATTAAAGTATGAAGAGTGAAGTAAAGTTTGGACTAGGTATTGCTATCGGTGTAGCCTTGGGTGCTGCCATAGCTTATTTCTCTGACAAGGAAAAGCGCAATAGCTTTGTAGATGATGTAATGACAACAGCAGACAAAGCACGCGATAGTGTGGTAGAAGGTTACTACGAAGCAAAAGCAAAGTATAATCAGTACCGCAATAAGTTGAAAAAAGAGATCCAAGAAGTAGAAGAGGATATCAACCTCTCTGCCGGAGATCTCGACTAATATAGAGCTATGGATGAGGCTCTCTCCTCTTAGGTCGCAAGGCTTGGAGGAGAGCGCCTCTTATAGTTTTGTAGGGTTACTCGGGGGTATATTTTAGAAGAGACTTCTTCGGAGGATGTAGCCTCGTGTGCAGTGTTTTCTCTCCTACTCTTGACGGGGCGAAGTGCCTCGAAGGGGAGGCGAGAAGAAGATATGAATAGCATCTCTCTGCTTAATTTGATTGATGGAATCGACTTTTAGTTTGCGCTCATTTGTTCGCCACCTGATGGCGTATGCAATGATCCTTTTGCGTAAGTCCGTATTGGATAGTGCCGAAGGGGCTTCTATGCTTGTTGCTAAGTTGGTTGCCCTGCTTATTATCTTGCTTATAGTGCCTGTCTGTATGGTACTTGTGGCATTCCTCTTTGCCTATCTGATAAGCGACCTACTTGGGGGCAACATTACCCTGGGGGTATTACTTACCCTATTGCTACTGATTGGTATAATGGTAGTGGTAAAGGTGTGGTATAAGCCCCTTACTCGTCCTATACGCGACCGAGTAAAAGCCCTTTTTATTGAGGCTGCAAATCATTGTAAGTCCTCCAAATTCGAAGATGAGTTGGGGAAAGATTTGGATGAATTAGGCCCCTTAGAAGACCCTTTTGATGGCGATGAAGAAGCGTAGTGTAGACGAAGAACTCAAGATGCTGCAAGCTGAGGCAGCACGCGACCTCTCCGCCTCGCGCTCTCGTATACAGTGCGAGTGGCGTTGGATCAGTAGCCCGGAGGGTAAAGATGAAATTTGGGAGGATGTCCGTCGTGATGTGCTGCCCCAACGTTCGTTGGCTCAGTGGATCTTTAGAGTATTCTCCAAAGATAGAGGGAAGAAAGGGTTGCATCCCACAAGCTGTACCATAAGTCCCGGCGATATCATCTCTAGTAGCATTATTGGTAAGATGCTCCCCGCCTCGTGGGTGCGATTTGCTCCTCTGGCAGAAGAATTGTTTGGCCTCCTTCGTCCCTTCTTGGTGAGCTCGGCTTTCGCCTTAGGGCGTAATATGTTGGAGAGAGGCCTTGCTCGGTTGAATCCGTTCCGAAGGAAAAAGAGAACCAAATAGACCTCTCTCCTTATTAGATTGAAATAAAAACCCCCATCAAACTTGGTTTGACGGGGGTTATTTGTAACCTACGGGAGGTGGGTTCAGCGTGTCTGTTCTTCTCTCTCTCTTGGGTAGGAAAAGAGGGGTCATTGCAGCCTCTCTTGTTGCAGCACTAGATACTTCTCTAGTAGCTCGTCTGCGAGGCTTACGGTATCGTTACATGGGATGTGTAGCTCGGCCTTTAGGGCGTGGCATTGAGTAGCTCCGAGGCGAGACTTGAATTCTTCTACGAGAGCTTTCGCCTCCGGGGAGTCTACTCCGAGTATTTGTGTAGCGCTATAGAGGGCTCCGCATAGCCCGCCTTCGGCCTTCCCTCCGCCCTTCGAGCGGAGCTCGGCTTCTATATCTTCGTCCGTAGCACGGGTTATCCCTTGATAGGCTTTAGCAATGGTTTGGGCGCAATTCCAGTTGTTGGGCTTGGCATGGAAAAAGTCCAAAGCAGGTTTGTTCTCTTCGTTTTTCTTCATTTCCTTTAGATGCGTTTGGTTTATTATTCCCTCCAAACAAAGATAACGAAAATGTTTGATTATGAGTCGGATTTACCCAGAAGTCGTTGGGTGCATCCTTGTCATGAAGGATGATTTTGTAGTTATAGAAACTCTCATTTGTGTTCGTGATATTCCGCATCGTGATGATCGATTGAGCGAAGAGTAGGATGATGATGGCAATGCGGTCATATTGGTTCCCTTTTTCGTAGAGGTTGGATACGAGTATCGGCAGGAAGAAGAAGGGATAGTACATAAAGCGATCGGCAACCTGGAAAAACACAAAGGTATTGGTAATGACGGTCGCAATGAAAAAGCTATTGATGTAGGGGAGAAGAGAACGATCTCGGTTGAGTAGGTCTTTTTCTCTCCACAAAATGTAGAAGGCGATCAGGGTATTGAAGTAGTACATGATGCCCGAGCCACCTCCCTCTTGTGTATCGTACATTTGCTGAATGTACGTGGTGTTGAAGGGTAGATAGGGGATCAAAAATAATAATAAGCCCTTGGAAACGATAGGCAGTAGGGTGAGAGAGAGAGCAAACATAACCCCCATAAACACCCTATTGTAGCGGACAAAGAATAGGGGCACAAGCACGAACATTACTATGGCCGAGGAGTGGGTGAGAAAGGCGAGTAGAAGTACGATAAGGGTCTCTAGGTAGCGCCTATCTCTAAAAAACGGTACCGCAAAGAGGCAGATAGCCTGAGCCATACATTGGCGTACGATATTGAAGGATTCGAAATAGAGCTTCCAGACCAGTATAAATGTAAGTGCAGCTAGGGCAAAACGATAGCTCTGCTTCTTGTATCCCCAGAGGGATAAGGGAATGAATAGGGCAGCTACGACCAAGGTCCATACCGAGAAGTCGAGACGTAAGTAGCGAAGTGCCTCGTTGTAGGTCTTCCAAATCCCAGACATGTGCTGGGAGTGTGGAGAAAAAACACTCTCAAACGCATCTTTGTAGATGGGGTAGTCTCTCCCTACCTCAAAGCGCAGTCCTAAGAAAAGGATGAGTAGTACCCCGAAGGCAACTGTGGGTATTTGCGAGGCATATTTGTCCCTATCGATCGTCCAAATCAGGAAGAATGCGAGCAGGAAGAATAGGGTGAAGTATAGGATGGAATAGGGAGGCATGGACTAGAATTATGAGTTTGATTCGGCAAGGAGAGATTGGTAGATCAGATGATACTCTTCGCTCATGCGGGGAGCCGAGTAGTATCGGATAAATCGTTGCAGGTCACTCTGGGAATACTCCATTTGGGCTGCGAGGGCGATACTTTGTGCGCACTGCTCGATGCTGTTAGGGGGGAAGAGTGTTTTTTCGAGGTCGGGAAAGGTACGAGCGAACTCCCGGAAAGCGGCAATATCTGAGAGTGCCATCGGGCATTGAGCCAGTGCAGCCTCTACCACGGTGAGCCCGAATCCCTCCGATTGAGAGGCCGATACGTAAACGGTTGCAGCCTGCATATAGGGGACAACGTCTGGCACATTACCCCAAAAGATAGCGTTAATACCGAGCGATTGTGCCAATGTTTGGTACTCTTTTTCTTGTGCCCCTTCTCCCAAAAACAGGACAGAGGCTTTTTGCCAGTACTCTTCTTTTGAGGCAAGTTGGGCTAGTGCACGTAGTAGTAGCCCATGGTTTTTGAGGGGAGATTGCAGCCCAATGGCGAGGATTAAAGGGGCTTCCGGGTCTACCGGTAGAGCCAAATCTTTGCGGAGGGATGCCTTTTCTTCGCACTTTGCTAGCTCTCTGCCCTCTAGGTCAATGCCGTTGGCTATACTTGTTGCCAGCCTCGGGAGAGAAAGATTTTCGTTGTAATAGTCGGTGGTGGCGTTGCAGATCCCTATAAGATGATCGAAGTGAACGAGGGCGCGCTTTAGCCTCCGCCACATATAGCCTCCAACAAGAGCGCCCTTATTAGAAGAGAAGTCTTCGAGAGCACGATTGTGCAGAGTGCTTAGCTTGATGAACCTCTTGGGAAGCTGTGCTACCACCAAATCGGGGTGGTAAGTATGGCTGTGAACCAAGCGAATTTGCTCTTTGTCGAGAAGATCTTGTAGCTCCCTTGCCACTCGGCAGGTGCCTAATTCGAGACGCCAATGGCTCGCATGGAGGGAGACGACTTTACACCCCCACGATACAAGTCTTTGGCGCAACTCATCACCCTGTTTTGTGGGAGGCTGAAGCTCGACTATGAGGGGGCGGTACACATCTCTAGGCAGGTAATGCACTAGAGCTGCCACCACTTTGAGAGGACCTTTGTCTACAATAGAGCTAACAACAATGGCTAGAGGTGTAGGCATATTCTACTATCGGATAACTTTTTTCACTCCTTCGCGCACCTTTAGTAATAACCATCCTAGGCGTCCCCAGGGGCTAGTGCTTTGGAGTTTGTAGATACATTTATTCAGAGTGCTCTGCGAGATGCCCGAGAGATAGCGGTCATACTCGGGATGGATGCTACGTACTATGGGGTAGTCGCGCACCTGTATTCGGTTGAATAGCATCATCTTAATATTGATGTAGGCTCTACCTATGTAGGGGGCAAAATCCTCCTCCTTCTGCTCCACCAGTAGGTAGTGGGATAGGTATTCGAGCACAGCCTCCAAATCCCTCTTTTGCTTCATATTGATTTGATGGATGAGAGAATTTAGATTCTGTTGTACGTAATGCACGGTAGGGATATGTAGGTGGTCTATCCTTTCTACATGGTAGAGAAAGGGGATAACAGAGCGATAGTCTTCGAGAAGTGCCAACCCCTCTACAAAGCCTCCGTTCCACTCTTCCCATTCCTTGCGGCGGATGAGTTTATTCCAAAGGAAAGCGGGTTGGCTCCCCGATAGTATGGCTTGTATGTATTCTCGCCCGGTCTTTATTTCCAAAACCGGTTGTCGTATTTTTTTCTTGGGGTAGTCTACAACGTAGTCACTAATTACTATGGGGCAATCTGTTTGTAGGGCCGTGGCTATCCATTGGCTTACCACCGAGTCGTTATCCCAATAGTCGTCACTATCGAGAAAAAGTAGGTATTCTCCTGTTGCCAAACTGAGCGAAGTGGCACGCGCTGCCGCAAGGCCTCTATTATGCTCATGGTGCACGATCTGTACTTTATACTGCTGCGAGTTTTCTTTGGCAATAACCTCTTCTGCCAGGGCGATGCTGCGATCGGTAGAGCAGTCATTGACCAGTATAATCTCCATATTGGAGTAATCTTGCCGGAGTACCGATCGGAGACACTTTCCTATAAACGCCTCTACGTTGTAGACGGGGATGAGTACGGATACTAAGGGGGTCATGTGTGTTTGCGATGTATTTTAGAGATGAGCATGGCGATCCCTTGCCTAAAGTCGGGATGCAAAAGGTAGAGCAAAATGCTGGAGATGAGGGCAAATAGACACGTGCCCGAGACTGCCGTCTTGAGCCATCCGAGCCAAGAGGGGGTAGACGAAAAGGAGGTTATACTCGGCAAGAAATAGGAGAGAGCCCACCCTGCGCCCACTACGAGGAGAAGCTCCGCACCTTGGCGTAGGTGATACCCCCAGACCGACTTTTTGAAGGCTCGGGAGTAGAGGAAGTAGGGTTTCCAGCCGTAAATCACGAGAATAAGGCTTATGTTGATGCCGAGTAGAATACCCGTAATCCCCCACATAGAGCCGAGGAGGATAGACAGCCCAAGATTGAGAATGGCCTCAATCATAGGGGCGTAAATATCCTGATACATGCCATAGGCATATATGAATTGATCGGGAAGGCGAGAGAGCTGCAGTAGCATATAAAGCACAAAGAGAAGCAAATCAATCTGCTGAAAGCTGCGCCCCCCTCCAATCCATAGCTCCATGAATCCTTGAGAATACCACAGCATCCCTCCTGCAATTACGAGTGCCATCCAGAGACGGAGGGCATAAAGTTTGCGGAAAACGACCTCTACGCGATTGTTGTCGCCCTCTGTGATAAGGTTCCCGACACTGGCCGTAAGTCCATTGAATATCGCGTAAATTACCCCGCTAATCCCTGCGTAGATAACGAGATAGTTCTGATAAATCGTAACGACGGCAAGCCCTTGGGCACTCGCAAATACGGCAAATATTATGATAGGGGTGCTCTGCTGCAGTACAAAGGTGGCTATCTTGTGGTAGAAAAGTTGCTTCGTGCGGCGTATGATTTCGGGGTAATTACGCCGAACACGATTCCCCTCCTTGGCGTTGGCTTTGAGCCAGGGGTAATCCTTATGGATGAGCCATTCAATAAAAAGAGCCCCCACTACACCAAATAGGAACTCGATGCCGAGCCACCATATATAGGGGGCTGGGAGATAGAGAATCGCCAAGATTTGCAATACCTGTTTGAGTACTCTGGGAAGCTGTATGGCAAGCGTCATCTTGTACTCCTGCTGGTCGCTAGAGAAAATGATTTGCCGGAAATTGAAAAGATATCCCCACAGCGCGTTGAATAGCAGGACTACATACGTGGCGTAGGCATACCAAAGAGGGATGCCTTTATCCTCAAAAATAAGGGGGAAGAAGAGGAGTAAGATGCCCGACGCAACGAGCACAATACGAGCTACCCAGCGGTAAAACCACGCTTGTATGGATATAATCTCGCTGACTTGTTGCCGGTCGTTTTGAGCCAGGGGTTGATAGAGAGCAAAGGCTACTGCCGAAGATAATCCCAGTTCTGCGATATTGAGGAAGCCTAAAATACTCACTAAGGTGGAGTTTAACCCGAGAAGTTCATCCCCCAATACTTGAATAAAATAGCGACGGAAGAAGAAAGCGGCAACAAGTCCGACCATGTAAAACAAAGTGGCATAGCGGGCATTGCGCAGACTATTGGAGGCTCTATCGGTGGCAGACACGAGGTGATCGAAGATTCCTTTCTAGCTTAAACGTACCGCAAAGATACTCTATTGTGCGGTGTTGGCAAGGAAAGTACGGTATTCGCTCTCGGTGAGCACAACGCACTTTTCTATTGTAAAGCTTATGAGTAATTCGATGATTGCCAATTACGAATCCATCGAAAGCTAATTACCAATCTAACAGAAGTGTATTAAGAATTAGACGAAAGCTCATTACGAATACGCCGATTAGTAATGAGTGGTTTGATAATTACTCACTACCAATCTAGCGAAAGCCCATAAGCTTTCGCTGTAAAGAAAAATGATTTTGGGGTAGAAGGTCTCTTGTTTTCTCCCTAACTTCTCTCCATATTTAGCCCTCAGGAGAGAAGGCCCCGCCTCACGCCTAACCAGCATGATACCTCCCCCTTTGACTCAATGTGGTAAATATAGGGGGAGCATACCTGTGGTTCCGGATGTTTTTTGAGGTTACATGTCGGGAATTTTTCTAGGGATCGCAAGCTTGGGATTCTTACGGAATGTCCAAGAAATTAGAAGCCAAGGGCGTAAACTTGCGCTCTCGTAGAATGTCTGTTGGTGGCTGGTATAAGAGCCCTGTTTTATGTCGGTTATGTCACTTTTCGTGCCCCAAAAGTAGGGAAGCCCGAGGGATAGATAGAGCCGATTGGTCGCCTGCCAAGCAATTTGTATATGGGCTTCTAGCGGATTTTTATAGATGGTTTGGCTGATGGCTGTGTAGTTGCGATTGCGCCATGATAGAGAAGAATAGATGAAGAAGTCACCAAAATCCCAACGAAAATACCCTTTTACTCCAAACGAACCTTTGGGAGATTGTCCATTAAAGACCTCTGATGTGTAGTAGGTTGTAGCGGAAATTTGGAAGTCTTCACCCGAGTAGTTAGCTCCTATTCCTCCTTCTGTACTTGTATAGGTGCCGTTGTTGCGATACGATTTTATTTGATATTGTCCTTCTTGGCGTACATAGGGCTCTATCATTTTGTTATAGCGATTGTGGTCGCCAAAGAGCCAAATACGAAAATCCTCAAAAGTGCAATCATATCCTAAATTGAACTGATGAATTTGCATCGGTACAAGGAACGGGTTCCCCTCCTCCTTAAACCAGGGATTGGTCGATAGATTAAAGGAGATAAGATTGCGGCTTTGGGGAAGGACGTTGGTGAGGTAGTAGCTCCCTCGTAGTGATTGATAGTGTGGCAATTTAAGGGTTAGACTTACAGCAGCACGTGGTCTCCAATAGGAGTGATTCTTATCAGCTGCCTTCACAGCTAAGCCTTGTAGCCCGAGAGAGGCCATGTAGTATAATTTCCCCCACTGATTGCTATAGGTTGCGTGAGTGTAGTTGCTCCAAAGCCCTACGTGGGCTGTTAGAGCGGGCGATATGCCTTGGTTTGTTACCTTGTCTTGGGTGTACTCTAAGTTATTCCCAATAGCCAAGGAGCCAAACGATTGCTCTCCCGATTCGTAGTCGATAGAGAGAGCGTACTGATTGCGCAGCGTTGCAAGGTCTACAAGGTAGGAGGCTTGGTCTTTGTCGTAGCTCTCTTGATAGTTTTGATATTGGTCATAGAATCCATAGTTGTAATTGAAAAATGTGGAGAGTGTACTCTGGTTCTGAAATGTATGCTCGTGGAAAAGAGAAGCTAGCATCCCCCCATCCAATACACTATTGTTGTCTGTAGTTTTGAGAGAAGAAGCTTTTCCCAATGTTGTATATGTACCCTCTTGCTTCCCCTCTGTGCGCTTTCTTGATGTTTTAGCCTTGATGAGTGCTGAGAAATAATCAGAAGGAGAGGGGACCCATTTGAGCAATAAATGCCCATCTATTCCTCTTGATTTTGCACTTGAGAAGCCCGATAGGCTTTTCTCTTCTTGCCCCATCTGCTCTTTACTTACGTAGCGAATACAATCGTTGGTAAGGTAGTCTACAAAAGCCCCTCCTGTTACAGCAAAGGTCTTCTTTCCAAGTTCAAAGTTAGCTCCTGCGAAGCCCTCTCTCGGAGGGATGTCGTGCCTTGTGCGAAGATCTACATACGAGTAAAAAGGAATATCCTTGCGGAGACGAATGTTTACAATTTTGGTAACACCCATCTGTAGGTAACGAGCACTTACCACTTCGGAGATCTCTACGGATTCGACATTCTCGGGATGTATCGGTTGTATCCCAGAGTTTACAAGATGACCGTCTACCAATATCAGAGGGGACTCGCCGGTGCGCATCTTGACACTCTGAGAGCTGATGTCAACTTGTAGTAAGGGTATTTCTGAGAGAGCTCTAAAGGGATCTCCCGATGCTTTTGCCTTTTTCGATAGTTTGAATATCTCTCCTGTGGCAGTTACTTTGGGACTTACTTTCCCCGTAACTACCACCTCTCCCAATGCGACCGCAGGTTTGTCCAAAAAGATGTTGAGGGTGCTGTCTGTAGAGAAGAACCGCTCCACTTCGAATGTTTCGTAGCTAGAGCTTGCTAGTTGAACGCTATAAAGTCCGGCTTTGGGGAGTATGAGGTCGGTCGTTTGTGCCTTGATTATCGAAAAGTGTACTACAGAATCGCCTTCTTGTACAAGTAACTCGCCGCTCTCTAGTGGGTGATGATCCCAGGTTTTTATGTCAAGATGCAATTTGATTTGCCCGAAAAGAGCAGAGCTCCCGAACAGAGAAAGGAGAGTTAGGAGAATGATTCGCTTAAAATTCCCCGCAGTTGTCATAGGTCGAATATAGTTAGAAGGTATGTCCTAATTCGGTTTGTTTGCTTTGTAGATGAGGATGATCCCCTTTATGGTGAGGAGGATTGGCACGAGGATTGTCACTAAAAGGAACCAGATTGGTATCCTCTCCATCGAAAATAGAGAAAACCCAATAATCAATAAGAAGAGGAGTAAAATAAATATCCTTAGCTCGTTGAGAAGGCGGACGGTTGCTCGGAGGACAAGCTCGCGATTCTCTTCTCGGATCTCGAATGGGTAATTGTAAAATCGAGGATTTATTTTACCCACAAAGTAGAGTATAAGCTGGAGTGAGACGAGAATGCCATAAATCTCCCACAGAAATACTTTGGGAGAGAAGGCATCCACTTTCCCATTCAAGCCGTAGTGGCTAGGCACCTCCGTGGGAATAGAGGGATAGTACCAGCCGAGGGCAACGGCAGCTAAAAGGAGGATTACTAGGATGGAGGAATCGGTTTTATTCCAAGCTCTCATGCCAAAATAACGTTCTATTCAGTTTGCTGATTTTGCAGTCCTTCTGCTCATCTCTTAATTGAGTTGCAGCACAAATATACTGTAAATATCAAAAACATTTAGGGCGATCTGAAAAAGGAAAGTCGCAGCAAGCGAGGGATGCTTACTGCGACTTGTCGTGTGTGAGATGCCGAGAGCGGACTTACTTCTCTTCTTTACAGCAAATCTATCGGAGCGTAATCTTATAGACCTTCTGCTGAGTTTGTATGATTAGTAGATCTTGAGAATATTCTCTGAGCGAGAGCGACTCTCCTGTGTGTAGATATTGCTTGAGTATAAGTTTCCCTTCTATATCGTAGATGCTTACCAGCTGATCTTTTGAGGAAATGAGAAGTCCATCAGAAAATATAATATCCTCTTGAGAGTCTCTATTGGTTATCAAGGATGTTTCTTTTTCCTTGAGAGTTACATTGGTGTCACTAGAGAATTCTGAGAATATTACATTCTTCCCGATAATTCGGAAGGCTCTAACATGATAGAAGTAGGTGCGATTCTTCTCGTTAATTAGCCCCTGTATGGGATATGTTGTCTGTTTGTTTTTGATGTTTATGCGGTTGTTGATAAAGGATATGGAGTCATTGGTTTCTAATGCCACACTTACTTTTACGGCATCTAAGAGGAAGGGCTCTCCGGACCACGACAAGAAGCTAAGATGCAAATCTGCTTTGTCGGAATAATTAAAAGTGACTTCTCTTTCTAAGAATCCTGTTTCATCGAAGTGAATAGGAGCCAGCTCTTCGGGTCTTTTCCCGTTCACTTGAATTGCTAGATCGGTTCCTTTCTCTGCCCAAACCGTGAGGTTTACTTTTACCTTTCGACTATTCCCCCTAGGTTGTAGTATAATATTTGGGGTAGTAATGGTTGCCGAAAATCCTTTTGTCCCCATCATTCCATCTGCCATGATGAGGTTTGCACCCATCCAGCCCGGGTATTGGGTGTATTCGTCGAGATATGAATTTTCCTGTTTGCCGGCTTTTGCCTTTTCGGGATTTGTCTCTCCCACCTTTACTTTGTCGAACTTCTCGTCGTAAATCACATACTCCGTAGCTTCTGTCGCTTTTATGAGATTGTAGTTCTCGAGTACATACCCTTGTGCCTTAGGTGTAGCCCCCCATTGAGCTGTAAATCGATCTGTATCTATATCTGTTGCTTCTAGAGAAGCAGGGGGTATTAAGCCGTACACAAAAACTTCTTCGGAGGGGAGTGAAACTTCTTGCTCTTTTTTCGATTTGACAGAGAAGAAGTAATCTGTCTCGGGATCAAGCCCTTCGACCTCTATTTGAGTGCTGTTTTTTACTTCTCTGTCTTGATGATTTTCGGCATATTGATGGTCTGGTTCGTAGTAAACTTTGAGGTCGTCAAAGTACATTTCTCCCTCGCCTTTGTAGGAGATTCGTATCGCAGTAGCATTGAAATTGAGGTGTTTGCTTAGGTCTACAAACTTAAACTCGGGCATCCCCTTACTGTCAATTTCGAGTACTTCCATCCATTCTGTACCCAGGTATTGCTCTACTATAATATTTCCTTTGAGACTGTTACTAGGAGATTTTGCCCAAAAACTAGCATGTACTAGAGGCTTATTTGAGGCTTTTAGTTCGAGCCAATCTCCATTTATAAAGTGCAATGCCTGATTGCCTGACTTCGAGTTTTCGGAGCCTATATAAACGGGATGCTCACTAGATAGAGAAGCAGAAACCCTGCCAAAATCGTTAGAAACGGGTTTGTTGTCACTATCTAAATTCAGATGGTCAAAAGTCTCTGCAATGGAGTCTTTTTCTTGGTATTCTGCCTTCGAATATACGCTTACAAGGTAAGTATCTATGCCTTCTAAGGGAAGCCACTTGGCTGTAAATCCATTTGCCTTTAGACCTTCATACCCATCCACTTTGGGGTAGGGGATGAGCGCTTTTTGCCTTGAGATCTCAATATCATCGATAAAAAACTTGACCTCTTCTGTTGCCGAGAATTGAATAATGGCTTGTTGCGATTTGTCGTTGGCCTCAATATTGAGGGTGGTGGTATAGGTCTTCCACTCGTCTGATAACTCAAAATTGTTCCCCCCGAGGGTCTCAGAGCGAAATGCTACATTAACATAGATATGTGCCGGTGAGTCGTATTTCTTTTGATTTCTAGCACGAAATTTTATTGTGATCTTGCCACTATAATCTCCTACCGGTGTATTGAGATAGCCATCTTCAATATCCCATTCTGAGGTGTAGTTGGAGACAAAACAGCAACCTCCGGCTTGATGGATTGCTGCTCCCGTCCATCCCTCTTTTTGCATTAGCTCTGCCGGGATATAGGTCGTGTACTCATCTGCAACATCTTTTGAGGAGGGGTTTTCGATAGAGCCTTCTGTGAATTTGGCAAAGTCTTCGCTTACAATTATATTTTGGGCATTGGCCTTCAGGGAAGTAATAAGCACTAATACGCCCCAAAAGATGGGCAAAAATGATTTCTTCATAACACTGTTTATAAAAGGACATTTGCGCAGTATTGTATCAAAATCCTTGCAGTAGATTTTGTCAATACAGCTTGTTTGCACCTCCAAAGGTAGTGAAAGGCAGCATTTATTGGCCTGCCTATTGGGCATTGTTCAGTATCACTACATGAGAAATACACGGAGAAGTCGTACAATAAAAAAAGAAAATCGCAGCAAGCGAGAGGGTGCTTACTGCGATTTGTCGTGTGTGAGATGTCGAGGGAGAGGTTACTTCACTTCTTCAAAGTCGGCATCGGTCACATCTTGAGCGTTGCTGCCATTGTCTTGCGAGGGGTTGCCTCCGTCGGCACCGGCTTGTGGCCCTTCGGGGTTACCACCGGTTGCGCGGTACATTTCTTCGCTCGCTGCATGGAACGCTGTGTTGAGGGCTTCCATAGCCTTGTCGATAGCAGGGAGATCTTCGGCCTTGTGTGCCTTCTTGAGGTCTTCGAGGGCGGCTTCGATCGGAGCTTTCTTGTCGGCGGGGAGTTTATCTCCTAGCTCTTTTAGTTGCTTCTCGGTCGTGAAGATCATCGTATCGGCTTGATTTATCTTTTCGATACGCTCCTTATTCTGACGGTCGGCATCGGCATTGGCCTGAGCATCTGCCTTCATGCGGTTGATTTCTTCTTCACTAAGACCGCTAGAGGCTTCGATACGAATCTTCTGTTCCTTACCCGTAGCCTTGTCTACTGCTGATACGTTGAGGATACCGTTTGCGTCGATGTCGAATGTAACTTCGATCTGAGGTACCCCACGAGGAGCAGGCGTAATGCCATCGAGATTGAAGCGGCCAATGCTCTTATTGTCCTTAGCCATGGAGCGTTCGCCCTGCAATACGTGGATCTCTACAGAGGGCTGATTGTCTTCGGCTGTGGAGAAAATTTGGCTCTTGCGGGTTGGAATGGTTGTATTGGCTTCGATAAGATGTGTCATTACACCGCCTAGGGTTTCGAGACCCAAAGAGAGGGGAGTAACGTCGAGGAGCAATACATCCTTTACTTCTCCGGTGAGCACACCACCTTGGATGGCAGCACCTATGGCTACTACTTCGTCCGGATTCACTCCCTTAGAAGGAGCCTTACCAAAGATCTTTTGTACCTTTTCTTGGATAGCCGGGATACGAGTAGAACCTCCTACAAGGATTACTTCGTCAATCTGCGAGGGGCTGAGGTTGGCATCTTTGAGCGCTTGCAAGCAGGGAGCTTCACATGCTTGGATCAGCTTGTCGCTGAGCTGCTCGAACTTAGCACGAGAGAGGGTACGAACAAGGTGCTTGGGGATACCATTTACGGGCATTATGTAAGGAAGGTTGATGTCCGTAGAGCTGCTTGACGAAAGTTCTATCTTGGCTTTTTCAGCGGCTTCTTTGAGGCGTTGGAGAGCCATAGGGTCTTGACGTAGGTCGATACCTTCGTCGGCCTTAAACTCTTCTGCGAGCCAGTCGATGATAACGTGGTCGAAGTCGTCTCCACCAAGGTGTGTATCCCCATTGGTAGACTTAACCTCAAATACTCCATCGCCTAGTTCGAGGATAGAAATATCGAACGTACCCCCACCCAAGTCGAAGACGGCAATCTTCATATCCTTGTTGGCTTTGTCAAGCCCGTAAGCAAGTGATGCTGCTGTAGGTTCGTTTACGATACGACGTACTTTGAGCCCGGCAATTTCTCCAGCTTCTTTGGTAGCTTGGCGTTGCGCATCGTTGAAGTAGGCAGGTACGGTGATCACCGCTTCGGTCACTTCTTGTCCGAGATAGTCCTCAGCTGTCTTCTTCATCTTCTGCAAGATCATAGCCGAGATTTCTTGAGGCGTATAGAGGCGGCCGTCGATGTCTACACAAGGTATATCATTGTCTCCCTTCACAACTTTGAAGGGGACGCGGTCAATTTCTTTTTGGGCTTGCTCAAAAGTCTCGCCCATAAAGCGCTTGATCGAATAGATTGTTTTGGTAGGGTTGGTGATAGCTTGACGCTTGGCAGGATCGCCCACTTTGCGCTCTCCACCATCTACAAAAGCAACGATAGAGGGAGTGGTGCGCTTGCCTTCGCTGTTGGCAATAACGACGGGTTCGTTCCCTTCGAGTACAGAGACGCACGAATTAGTGGTCCCAAGGTCAATTCCGATAATCTTAGACATAGTATATATCCTTTTCTTTTGTTTTTTTCTTTCTTTGGTCGGCTCTCACATTGTGTGAAAGCGCACACCCCCATTCATACAACTACCGTGCCACTCCTTTTTTGCTCCCCTCTATTTCGGTTTATTTTTGGCCTGTTGCGTGTTTAGTTTGCCCTAAGATGGGACAAAATGTCTTCTGATTATGGAAAGAGGGTGGCGAGTGTTCTACCACGGCTCCTTTCCAGCGGATTTTTCCCTCTGAGGCGAGAGACGAAAAATTGCTGCCCAAAAAGGAAAAGTTTTTAGGGTAGAATATTTTTATTTTTCAGCCTATTATGGGGCGCATTTTTGGCTGATTTCGGAAATTTTTTCAGCCGGAGTGTTGGAAGGATTCTACCCTATTTCTTTTTTCTTTAGCTTTGTAGGGGTAAGTTGATCTCGTTCGTAGGGAATTTTTTGGAGAGCGACATTGTCGGACATCTACCGGGGAGCTCCACCCCCAAAAAAAGATGTGGAGCAACGGAATATTCACATAAAAAAAGAAGAAAATGAGACGACATTTACTCATTGTTTTCTCGCTGTTGTTGGCCTTGTCTTGGCAGGCCTCGGCGCAGAAAGAAGAACTCAAGTTTAATGTAAACGGAGGCTCTACCCAACTAAAGATGCTCTATCGTCTAGCGAATGTGGGCGATAAAGCAGAGGTTACTCTAGGCAATGGGCAGACGCTGACGCTGGAGCAAAAGAAAGAGGGAAAAGAGCTAGAGACTTGCGAGCTTGACCTCACGGCTCAGACCGAAGACTATGAGCTGACCATAGAAGCCGACAAACTGGTGACCCTCCGCATCGCTGCGAGTAAATGTGTGAATGGGGTAAAAAGTTTGCACTCGAAGTCGCTCGTTCGCCTCAATCTGGACGAAACGAAACTAACAGAAACTCCCGAATTGGACTTCTCCAACTGCCCCAATATCGAGGAAATTACCCTCGGAGGAGCCGATGTTACGGACGTGGTTCTTCCCGACAATCCCAAACTAAAAACCTTTATTGCCAGCCCGGCTCTTTTCTCCCAAAAGGCGATAAAGACGCTGGATTTGAGTAAGTGTAGCCAGTTAGAAACCCTTGGTTTGCAGGGCGTGGCTGTGCGCACTATCGATGTGCGTGCATGCCGAGAAACCCTCAAGCAACTGACCATTAGGGGCGTAAGCAATAAGGAATATCCCACAGTGCTTCTCGGGGGAAAAGATCTCAAAAAACTCACCTTGGTCAATATATCCCAATGCGCCATAGGGATGGACGACTTGCCCGATCTCAATGAAACTCAGCTCGATAACTTCAAGATCGGAAAGATGTATTGGCACTATGTAAAGGCGGAGCGCGTAAATGCTCTTACGGTAGACTTCAAAAATCTCAAATTCCAAAAAGGGATTTCAGAGACGCCCATAGAAACCAAATTTACATGGTTCCAAAAAGTAGATGGCACTTGGGTCAAAGAGCCTCTAGACAATACCAAGGTAACGGAGAAGGATGGCCTCTTTACGTTCGACCCCTCTATCCTCGATGCAAGTGGTAAGGCCACGGTGCGTTGTAAGGTGGAGAATGCGGGCTATCCCGGTCTTGCCAATAATACCAATACAGGGCTTCTCTCCTATAATATTACGCTCACAGATCCCCGCCTCCTGGCTGAGCTCACGATTACTAAAGAGTCTATTGGTAAGGATGAAGATGATGAAGATCTGACTGATTTCAATATGACAATGCAGATCGGAGGAGCCCCCAACACAAATATACAGATTGATTGGGGCGATGGCGAGCGCAAAGATTATACCATTACCTCCACCGAGGCTCAGCAGGTAAGTGCTACGGTAGATTTGGGTAGCGTGGTACGTATCTATGGGGATGTTACCCTCTTGGATGCCTCTCAAACGCACCTCGTAGGGGTTAAATTGCAATCGAATGCAAGCAAACTCAAAACCCTACGTCTTGCCCAAAACAAGATTGAATCCATTAATCTAAAGAGAGCTCCCAATCTCGAGGAGTTGAGCGTGACCGACAATAAACTTACATCGCTGGACCTTGCGTTTACACCCGCGCTCTCGGAGTTGTATTGTGGTTATAACACGATTTCCTCGCTAGACCTTGATAAGGTGCCCCTACTCTCCGTTCTCAATATCAATAACAATGGGTTCGCTTCTCTAGACACAAAGGTGTTGCCACAGCTAGAGATTCTCGTGGCTAGCGACAATACGCTTGCCACTCTCGACCTAAGCGCCAACAAAAAGCTCCGCTCAATTGACTTGATGAACAATAAACTCACCGAGCTAAAACTTGGGACGAAGGAGCTGCAGCGAGTGCTACTCAACAACAACCTCCTCGCCTCAATTGCTTTTGAGGGTAGCGAGGCTCCCAAGTTGTATGCCCTAGATCTAGGTAAGAATCAACTCGATGCTTGTGCTATCAACGACTATCTGATGCTCTTACCCTCTGCTCTAACCGCCGAAAATGCCGGCCCTAATAATGTTGTAAAGTTAGCAGGTAATCCCGGCTCTACTACATACGATAAGGCTCTTCTCCCTGTGGCAAATGGGGATGGGGGGCTCACTTGGAAGTCGGATGTAGAGGGCGATGGCACCGGCTGTGCTACCGCCAAAGTATTCGACCTCTCCAATAGAGAGAATGGTTCTGCCAAACTCCTTGTCTCGGGCACCGAAGTGGCATTTGAGACCCCTATTGCCAAGAATAGTCCTCTAGTAGCTGTGCTCACTCCCAAGCAGGGATACAAGGTGGCGAGTCTCCGTTTTAATGGAAAGGAAGAGAGCGCAAGTAGCAGCAATGCGAATGAGTTCTCCCTCAAGCTTGAGCATAATAGTCGCCTCTTCTATACGTTTGCAGAGGATACGGCTCTCGACGATGTTTTCGCAAGTGCCATCTCCGTGGCTCGTGTAGCAGAGGGGTATCAATTGGGCAATCTCCCCACGGGTGCTACCTACTCGCTCTACTCGGTAGAGGGGGCCTTGTTGGCACAGGGCACTATTGCCCATGGTACGCTCACGCTCTCCCTTGAGCGAGGCAACTACCTTCTCTCCATCAATGGGTCTACGCTAAAGCTCGCCTTCTAACTCGGTAATATGTTTCCATAAATAGGGCTGTATTGGGTTATACAGTCCACGCTATCCACCTCACTTCTCCCCGAGGAGTGGGGTGGTTTTATTTGAGTAAATAGGGGGCGATCTCCCCTATAATCTATACCTTTGCAGAGGCACGATAGCAACAGCAATATAAGTAACTAAATAGAGAGCATTTATGTCCCCCATTGTATCCCCTTCGCTACTGAGTGCAGACTTCTTGCACCTTGAGGAATCTGTGAAGATGATTAACCAAAGTAATGCCGATTGGCTGCATATAGACGTGATGGATGGGGTCTTTGTTCCTAATCTTTCGTTTGGGTTCCCTATCCTTGAGGCTATTAGCCCGATATGCCGGAAGCCGCTGGATGTCCACCTTATGATTGTGGATCCTTTGAAATTCATCGAGCCGCTTGCCAAAGTGGGGACGCATATCATGAATATTCACTACGAGGTGAGTCCGCACCTTCATCGCTCACTCACGGCCATTCGTGCCGCAGGGATGAAGTCGGGGGTTACCCTTAACCCCCATACTCCTGTGGAGGTGCTGGAAGACGTGCTTGAGGAGTGCGACCTTGTGCTACTGATGAGTGTCAATCCCGGTTTCGGCGGACAAAAATTCATCCATCGCACGTTGGAGAAGACTCGCCGCCTACGTCGCATGATCGATGAGAGGGGCCTCGAGACCATCCTGGAGGTGGATGGGGGCGTAAACGCAACCACGGCACCGCTCCTTGTGGAGGCGGGGGCTGATGCACTCGTTGCCGGTAGCTATGTCTTTGGTCATGCCAATCCCTTCGAAGCGATAGATGGACTAAAAGCCCTATGCCGCTGAGGGACGAAATCCCCCAACGGATTATTTTTAGGCGCCATCCTGCCCTATTACAAGCGGTTCTCCTTGTAATAGGGCTTTTGTGTGGCTACTGTTATCCTACGTTCTATTCTCCTGTCTTCATTCTCTTAGGGGCTATCTCTCTTTTCCTTCTAACCTATCTCTCTACACTCTCCCTTCGTCGAGTTGCCCCTCTACTAAGGCATATTGCGCTGGGTAGCACTACATTCGCGCTTGGCTTTATCCTTGCACAGGTTAATTATAGTCGCTTGGATGGAACCTCTACACCTGGAGAAAATGTTTGTGCCATTGCCCACAGCACACCCCGACGAACCGATCGGGGCTACTGGCGTGTGGAGGTCTCTCCGCTCCAAGAGGGGGCAACGGGCCATCTGCTTGTTTACCTCCCGCCCTCGGAGGCTGCACCTATCATCTCTTACGGGGATACCCTCTATCTCTATCCTACAGAGGGGCACATTTTGTCGTCTACTCCCCTCGGTGCCATCGAAAACCCATCGTACCAACATTATCTTGTAGCACGTGGCGCCTCTGCTGCTCTCTATCCTCGTAGCTATCGGGTGGTGCCACGCTCTCGGGGTACCAGCCTCAGAGAGTGGGCAGAAGACCTACGTATAACCCTTGTGCGAACCTTTGAGCAGCTCGATCTCTCGCCCGAGGAGGCGGATTTGATACGCACTATTAGCCTGGGGATGCGAGATGGGTCGAGTGGGGTAGATGCCTCTTTTCGCCATGCCGGGGCCGCGCATTTGCTTTCGGTAAGTGGCTTTCATTTGGTGGTGGTCGTAGGGTTGTTTGCGTTCCTTATTCCGCCCACTCGCCATCGGAGAGGGCGCATTGCTCGAGGTCTCTTCCTCATTATGATGGCATGGCTTTTTGCCCTTCTTACGGGGCTCTCAGCTCCCACGGTGCGAGCAGCCACTATGTACACGCTCTATGGTGTGGGTGTTTTGCTTCTGCTCCCCCAAGACAAACTCAATACATTAGCCCTTAGTGCCATCGTTTTATTGCTCTACCATCCGGGGTATGTTTTCGATGTTGGCTTTCAGCTCAGTTACGCAGCACTCCTCTCCATCCTTCTCTATGAGCCTCTCTTTGCGCTCTATGCGCAGCGTCTTTCACATCCACTGGCACGCTATATTTACCTCTCTTTGTCGGTTTGCCTTTCGGCACAGATACTCACACTCCCCCTTGTCCTCTATCATTTTGGGAGCTCGTCTACACTTTTCCTCTGGAGCAATCTTCCTCTCATGTTGCTGGCCACCTTGCTTATCCCGCTGGCTCTGTTGTACGCTATTCTGGCGAGTTTGGGCGTTGTCTTTCCACCTCTTTCTCAGGGGGTTGAGGCGCTTACGCATGGGCTCTATCAAGCAGCCTCGCTTTTCGACTCCGTGGAGGGAGGGGTATTTTCTCTGCGGCTGAGTGGGGCTGAAGCCTTGGGGCTTGCCACCATTTTGTTGGGGATGTACGGCATCCTTACCTACCTTGTGGCACGCTATAAGAGTGTGCGTCTGGCGCAAGGATACACCGGTACAGATCCTTTTGAGGAGGCAAAAGGGAAGACAAAAAACAGTATGAATGGATAAAAAACAGATCGCTTAGAGTTGGTCTGTAAGTGTTTTGTTATCAGCGGTGTAGTCTTGTTACTGCTTGCTTTTGAATTACCTTAAATGAATATTCAGCCTACTTATTCATAAAACAATTGGCCGGTGTAAATAATTTACATGGTCAATTTGCTAGTATTATTGCTATAAATCTATACTTTTGACAGTAGAATGGTAGAGAGATAGTCTAAGTGATTTTGTTTCTCTTCTCAGTTGGTAAGTAATAACATTATAATAGAGTAGTACTATGCAGATCAGTAAAAACGCACAACATTACATCGATCTAGAGCACCAGTTCGGGGCGCATAATTACCATCCGCTAGAGGTGGTATTGTCACGTGGTGAAGGCCCATTTGTTTGGGACGTAGATGGTAAAAAGTACTTTGACTTTCTCTCTTCGTACAGTGCCGTCAATCAGGGGCATTGTCATCCTAAGATAGTGAAGGCGCTTACTGATCAAGCGGGAAAGATTTGCCTCACTTCGCGCGCTTTCTACAACGATTGCCTTGGGGAGTATGAGGAGTTTATGCACCATTATTTTGGTTATGACAAGGTGCTCCCCATGAATACAGGGGCAGAGGCGGTGGAGACAGCCCTCAAGTTAGCGCGCCGCTGGGGCTATCGAGTAAAGGGAGTGCCCGAAGACGAATCCATTATCGTGGTGTGTAACGGCAACTTCCACGGTCGTACCATTAGTATTATATCGATGAGTAGCGACCCCTCTAGCTATACCGACTACGGTCCATTTACGCCCGGGTTCGCCAAGATCGAGTACAATGATCTGGAGCAACTGAGGACGGTTTTGGAGCGTGAAGGGCATCGTGTAGCCGCTTTCTTGCTCGAGCCGATACAGGGTGAGGCCGGTGTAATGGTGCCGGATGAGGGTTATCTGAAGGCTTGTTACGACCTCTGTCACGAGCATCGTGTACTCTTTGTGGCCGATGAGGTGCAGACGGGTATTGCCCGCACGGGTCGCCTCTTGGCTTGCGATCATGAGGGCGTTCGCCCCGATATTCTCGTCCTAGGGAAAGCCATCTCAGGCGGTGTATTGCCCGTGAGTGCTGTGCTTGCCGATGATGAGATCATGCTTACGATTGGCCCGGGAGAGCACGGCTCTACCTTTGGCGGTTTCCCCCTAGCTTGTAAGGTCGCTATAGCGGCTCTTGAGGTGGTAAGAGACGAGCATCTTGCAGAGCATGCCGAGGAGTTAGGTCAGCTCTTCCGCTCAGAGCTTGCCAAGATCGATAGCCCGTTTATCGAACTGATCAGAGGGAAAGGGCTGCTCAATGCCATCGTAATTAAGCCTCAAAATGGGGTAGAAGCCTGGAATGTATGTGAGCAATTTGCCCAAAACGGCCTCCTTGCCAAGCCTACCCATCGCCATATCATTCGTTTGGCTCCGCCGCTCCCCATTACTCGAGAGCAGCTCATGGAGGCCGTTGCCATTATCCGTCGATCTCTCGAAGAACTCGTCTAAAGGTAGCCGAAGAAATAGAATAATCCTCCAACGAAATTAGCACTATGGAGAGACGGCAAGCAACGAACAAAGTACTGATGGTGCGCCCTGCCTCCTTTGGCTTTAATAGCGAGACTGCGGCTAACAACCACTTCCAAAAAGCCGAGGCCCAGAGCAACGATACCGCCGTGCGTGCCCGACGCGAATTTGATGATTATGTGGATCTTTTGCGTCGCAATGGGGTGGATGTGTGGGTAATACAGGATACTCCGCAGCCCTACACCCCCGATTCGATCTTCCCCAATAATTGGTTTAGTACCCATATCACGGGCGAGCTTATTCTCTATCCCATGTTTGCTCCCAACAGGCAGAAGGAGAGAAAATTATCCGCTCTTGCCACGGTGGGGATGCTGGAGGGGGTGACTAAGATTGTCAATTTGTCCGGTTTCGAAAAGGAACATCTCTACCTCGAGGGTACCGGGAGCATGTGTCTCGATCGCATTCACAAGAAGGTTTACTACTGCGCTAGCGAGCGATCTAGTGAAAAGGTGGTGGAGGAGTATTGCAGCGAACTGGACTATACAAGTCTCTTCTTTCACTCCTACGACAGCCAAGGGCAGCCCATCTATCATACCAATGTGATGATGACGATTGCCACGGAGTACGCTGTGGTTTGTCTTGAAAGCATCCGAGACGAAGAGGAGCGGCAGCGTGTAGTGGAGAGCCTAGAGGCCAGCGGGCACGAGATTGTGCCCATCACGCTGGAGCAAGTGTACCACTTCGCCGGCAATATGCTGGAGGTGCTCGACGACAAAGGGCAGTCCCTACTGCTGATGTCCGCCGCTGCCAAAGCCTCCCTCACCCCCGATCAACTACGCACATTACAACGCTACAGCCGCATCTTAGCGCCCGACCTCTCCACTATAGAAACAATAGGAGGGGGGAGTGCTCGCTGCATGGTAGCCGAAATATTCATCTAGTAAAATCCCAAGAATACATATGAACAACTCTGTATATCTTTTCGAGAAACCCAAAAACGAACCCGTATATAGTTATGCCCCCGGCACCCTCGAGCGGGAAGCCCTCAAAGCCGCATTGGATCGCCAAGCAGCCCAAGAGGTGGAAATCCCGATAATCATAGGAGGGAAAGAGTATCGCACAGGAGATATTGGCAACGTGGTGATGCCCCACGATCACAAGCACCGCCTTGGTACCTATCATAAGGCAACGGAGAAAGAGGTGCAGCTCGCCATCGATACTGCCCTCAAGGCACGGCACGACTGGAGTCGCCTACCCTGGACGGAGAGAGCCTCCATTATGATGCGTATTGCGCGCCTTATTGCCACAAAGTATCGCTACGAACTCAATGCCTCCCTCATGCTGGGGCAGAGTAAAAACCCCATGCAGGCAGAGATCGATGCCCCTTGTGAGCTTATCGACTTTCTTACCTTTAGTGCCTACTATGCAGGGCAAATCTATAGCGAACAGCCTCTGAGCGATGCTACCATGCTTAACCGTATGGAGTACAGAGGGTTGGAAGGATTTATCTTTGCCGTAACGCCATTCAACTTCACAAGTATTGCCTCTAATCTCAACCTCGCCCCTGCTATGATGGGGAATACAACGGTATGGAAGCCCTCTTCTACCTCGCTCTACAGCAATTATCTCCTTATGAAGATATTTAAGGAAGCCGGGTTACCCGATGGGGTTGTGAACTTTGTTCCCGGCCAAGGGAGTACCATCGGCAAGGTGGTAACGGCGAGTGAGTCGCTTGCCGGATTCCACTTCACGGGCTCTACGGCTACATTCAATTCTATTTGGAAGAGTATTGCCTCGGGCATAGATCGTTACCGCACTTATCCACGTATTGTGGGTGAGACCGGAGGAAAAAACTTTGTTATGGTACACCCTTCTGCCGACGCTCAAGAGGTGTCTGTAGCGCTATTGCGCGGGGCCTTTGAGTATCAAGGGCAGAAGTGCTCGGCAGCAAGTAGAGCCTATATCCCCCGGAGCATGTGGGCGGATGTGAAGAGTCGCCTCGGGGATATGCTGGCGACGGTAAAGATGGGCGATGTGCGAGAGTTTGACAACTTTGTCAATGCGGTAATCGATGAGGCCTCCTTCGACAACTTGGCTGCCTACATCCAGAGGGCAAAGCAGAGCAACGATGCCGAGGTTATCTTCGGTGGTGCTTGTGATAAGAGCGTGGGTTACTATGTACAACCCACTGTAATACTTGCCAAAACGCCTAATTACGAAACCATGTGCGACGAGCTTTTCGGTCCCGTTCTCACGGTCTATGTATATCCCGATGGGGAGTATGCCGAGACGTTGCAGCTCGTTGATCGCACGGCTAAGTACGGCCTTACGGGGTCTATCTTCTCCTACGACCGCTACGCCACAGAGCTTGCGCTACAAACTCTAGAGCATGCCGCCGGTAACTTCTATATTAACGACAAACCTACCGGTGCCGTTGTTGGGCAACAGCCCTTCGGTGGCTCGAGAGCATCGGGTACCAACGATAAGGCCGGAGGTCCGATCAATCTACTAAAGTGGTGTAGCCCTCGTTGCATCAAAGAGACCTATACACCGCCTACGGACTATACCTATCCGTTTCTTAAATAGAAGGATAGTGACCCACTGAGAGAGCTTGCTATTCTCTATAGCTTAGCTCTCAAGGTCTTGGTGAAAGGGTAGGAAGCGACCTTCAAGTCTTTCCTCTTCGGAGGGGAGGCTTGGGTCGCTTTTTTATATCAATATGTGTATAAAAAGAAATGCTCCCAACCTAGAGGTTGAGAGCATTCTGTATCGGGTAGAGAACTAGAGAGTAGGTGCTTCTCTATTAGTTTTTCTCTTAGAATGTATAGCCAATAGTGGTGAAAGCACTTCTGTGGTAGAGCTTGACAGTCTCGTCGTTGCTCTGGTTGAGAATGCTATGATCGAAGGTGAAAGAGAGGTTGTAGTGATTGCCCAATTCGAAGTCCCAAGTGACGCGTGTGCCAAGATCGAAACGCTTAAGTGCGGGGAGAGGCTTGACTCTGTCGAATCCTGGGAGAGGGAGCACCTCTAGATTATTTCCTTTGAATACATCCGTCTCATGTACCTCTACATTACCATCTCCTTTACTTACTTTCATGATGGTTGATCCGGCGATAGCATAGCCGCCATACAGCCCACAGCTGAAGCGGAGTCTGAACTCTCCATCACCCAGACTTGTGCCGATAAGAAGGTTGCCGGAGAGCGTATGTATAGGGGTACGTATCGTTGTTACTCCTACACCGGGAGTCTGAGATACAAAGCGTATCCCACGCTGGTTGTAACTAAGTCCGGGACTGAGGAATAGCGTGTGCCTGCTGATGGGGATGAGGACATTAACCCCCGCTGTGGGGCTTAGAAGGCCTTTTTCGGACTCGAATTTAAATCCTTGGCTCAGTAGGGTTGCGTTAGAAGAGCCAAGACCTGCATACAACTGTACACGTACGGGGCGCTCTCTTTCTCTATCGATGGAAATGCGTCTCTCTTTTTTTGTAGCACCGTTGTTCTTGTCATTTTGAACATGTTTTTGGCCAAAGGCCGGAGCGATACCCATCGCAAGGATGGCTGCTGTGAGGAGAATTTGTTTCATCATACAACTATTTTATCATTTAGTTCCTGATTGGAAGGAGGCCCCATCATCCTTCTGGAGTAAGGAGCTCCATTCTATTCTTTGAGTGCAAAGATATTATATTATCAGTGTTTAAGCAACCGTAATGCCCCTACAGCCCTTGCTCGGAGAGGGGGTGGGGCGGAGTTTTTCTCCGACTCTTACTCCCCTCTAATAGGCGAGGCGGCTTCGCAAAGCTCTCTGTCTCCGCTCCTTAAATGCGGAGACAGAGACCGTTGCTTTTGCACCCGACCTCTGTCCTTAGTAATGAGCTATGATCCTCCGATTTAGGGAAGAATTACCTTGTAGCTCTTGTTGTTTATGCTAACGAAGTAAGTACCTGCAGGGTAGCTCTCGGTCTGGATATTGACCTCGCTAGATCTGAGAGAGTTGTATTTTTGGAGCAACTCTCCACTCGTATTGAAGAGGTACACATGGGTGTTTGCATTAAGCCCCTGTATCTGTACTCTCGTAGCTGTTTGGGCGATTTTTACCTCGTCTTCATGGATGGGTGTGCAGATGCCGGTAGGGGTAGATCCCGCATATTCTACGGCATTAGTCATAAAGGCTTGGGGATCTGCTGTTCCATTGATATCATACGGTGTCCAGCCTTTTTCTCTTAGCTCTGCAACCTGTAGTGTATTGCAGACGTTGCTCGTAGGGGAGGGCGTATTTACGACATAGCAGTGCCCCCAGAGGTCTGCCTTCTCCTCTTCTTCATCTTCGTTAAACTCCTTGCATTGAGGGATCTTGGAGACGATCTTCCCCATCAGCTCTTCCGATATATTGTTGTCGGAGAGCGTGATTAGGTGTAGATTGCTGAGCATGGATAGGTCGAGATCGGAGAGCTCATTGACGTGTATGGTCAGCTCTTTCAGTCGCTTATTCTTACTAACATCAACCGTCTTGAGCATATTTTGCTCTAGCTCTAGGATCTCTAGTTTGGGGAGCATGCTGACATCTACCGTTGTAAGTTCGTTGTCGAAGAGGCTCAGATTGGTGAGTTTAGGGGTCTTGCTGAGATCTATTTTCTTGAAGTAATTGCCACCAAGAGAGAGGAGCTCTAGGTTGGGCGTAAGGGAAAGATCAATCTCAGAATACTGAGCCATACATAGATATAGGCCAGTGAGGGCCGGGACCTTGCTGAGATCTACCTGAGAGACCTTGGTAAAGGAGCAGTCCAGCTCAAGCATCTCGGGGCATTCGGCTAGCTTCACGCTCTCAAGTTGCTTGTTGAAAGAGGCTACTAGCACGATTAGTTTTTTAAAGCTGGAGAGGTCTAAGCTCTTGAGGGGAGTGTATTGTATGGAAAGCATCTCGCAACAATCATTCTCTTCGAGAGGTGGGATTATCTTCTCGAGATCCATGCACTCATATAACTTAAAGTATTGTAAAGCGGTGCATTGAGATAGGTCTACGGTTTTAGGAGATGTATGGGTCTCCGAGTCGGTAAACCGTAAGGCCTCTATCTTACCGTAGATGCGTAGCGTCTGCACTCCTTCTACAAGGTCGAAGATCTCTGTCTGGGGCCCATCGTAGAAGACATCTGTATAGTCATCCGGGCGTTCGGTATTTCTCCCGATGCGTTCCTTGGGTTGGCACTGACCATCTCCGTTGAGATCAATCCAGGCATCATTGTCGGGAGCAAAAACCCCTGCGTAGAGTACCTTGTCTTTGGTTTGTGAAAGTTCTATTGTAACGCATTCGCTTGTTGTGGGAGCGTCCAATATTTGCGCCTTCAGGGTGGTGCTTGTCATTGAGAGAAGAAGCGCTGTAGCGAGTGTAACGGGAGTCGAGATTCGTTTCATAATGACTTCGTTATAGATTGATTGTTGGTTGTAGGACCGGTTAGATGTATCGCCTTAGCAAAGATGCGATACGTCTAGCCGGATCCCATTATAAGGTTGAGTTCGTAGGGGTCTTAAGTTAGCCTTTGGGGAATAAATACATCTGATAGACATACTTATCTTGACCGAGGCGAACTATGGAAATCCGACAGAGAGTTCCTTCCTTATTAGAGACTGTTAGGATGGCATCATCCGAGACCTTGTAGTTCTGATCGAAGCCATTTGCCTTGAGGTAGCTCTGTAGCTCCTTAGAGCGTAGGTCTCGTTCGCTTGATACGCAGAGCAACTCGGTAATAATAAGGCCGGTGCCCTCTTTTTCTGTGGGAGCGACGTAGAAGACATACTCCAGATTAGTCTCTTGCACCTTCTCTTCCACGGTGCGGTAGAGGAGGTGGGTAGTGCGTGGAGACTCGCCCGGACGGAAGGTGCGAAGCCCAAGTGCCTCTTCGAAAGCATTGATCTGGAAGGGATCTTTTGTTGCGAACTTCTCTAACGAAGGGAAATCTTTGACATTGGGAAGGATCTTGTGCTTGGTCTTTACGATGGTATTCTCTAATTGTCTCTTGGCAAACTCGATAAACATGGTAGTCCCTAGCTTCTCATTGGGTTGGTCCATTAGGGTGACCGTAACTCTGGGATCAGTGTCGTGGATGGCGCGTAGACCATCGAATTCGTCGCCTAGATAGTTGGTAACTTTCGCCTTTTCCAAACGAGAGAAGCCCAATTGTTTTAGCATGGCTTGGGTGCGCTCACAGTCTGCTACCGACTCCTTACCATAGGCTAGGATGAGGTCGGCATCGCCATCAACGGGGATACCATAGACAACGGCGGGGATGGTCGTTAGATCCGTACCCAAGAAGCCAGATGGGCGGTAGTCTACCTCTTGCTGAGTGCGTCCCAGTTTTGCCTCATAGGCAATTACCTCTTGATCTTCGATCTGCTCATAATCGTTGCGTGGGATGGCAAACTTGAGCATTGGCATCTCTTGAGGTACTTGGATGGGCGCCTTTTTTATCTCTATGGCAACAGTTGCCTTCGCTGCTCCTACCTGCACTACTATCGTAGTTTCGCCTTCGGCGATCCCGGTCACAAGCCCTTGCTCACTTACCGAGGCAATGGCGGGCGCCTGGCTCTGAAAGGTAGCTTTTAGCTCGTTCTTCTGTGGAGTAATCTGTACGGATAGCTGCTGAGTCTCTCCAACATTCAGAGATACTTTGTCGGGAGATACCGTAATCGTAGTCTCTTGCTGAGGCTGAGGTGTGGACCTGTCGCAGGCAGTCCATAGAGTCATCGTAAGTACGATGAATAGAAGGGAAGATAGTTTCGCTTTCATATGGCTTGTGTTTATGAAAAATAATTTACCCGCCCCTAAGGTACTGCTTTTATTTTGATTCGAAGGTGTTTTTGTAAATATTTTCACGAGGGGATTTGCCGATATGGTAAAAAGTGTAGACAAAAGGGGCCCCCTAGCTTGATTGGAACGTACTTAGAGAGTCCCTAGAGAAGGCTAAGAGTCGCCACTCATTCGTGAGAGATTGTCTATCCCGAGAGGCGCTTTTTCGGGATAAAAAAAGTAGCACACCCGGGAGGGGGTGTGCTACCATTACTGAGGAGGATACCAAAGCTATTGCTTACACTTTATTCTATCACAAGGCCTTTGCCTCCCTGATAATAAGTGCTCCGGTATACCTCACTATTCGTGAAGAAAACCTCACAAATAGCTACTTATTCTACAATTACAGGACGCAATACGCTATTGCCTTCTCTGTCTGTAATGCGAACCATATAGGTGCCTGCTGCCAATTGATCTACAGCGATTGTTGTGGTTGCGCTGAGAGCTTCGGCTACAGCTACGCGTGCCCCATCAAGAGTGAAGAGCTCGATTGTGCTACCAATGCGAGTCTGTACTGTCATGAATTCCTTTGCAGGGTTAGGGTAGATTACAGTCTCTACATTGAGCGAAGGAGTCTCAATGGCAGTTGTTCCTCCCATTTCAACCTTTAGTTGATCCACTTGGATAGCGCTAACGCCATTAACTTCGGGTACGAGGGAGATAAGGATGGTCTTGCCCTTGTACGCAGAGAGATCGGCTGTAATCTTGGTCCAATTACCACCTTGTACAGACTGAGGAGCTAAGAGCTCTACAGGATTGCCACCGAGCTCAGAAACCATAACCTTGAGTCTATCTGGTGTATCGGCTGTGAAGAATGTGGCGATGTAGCAAGAGAAAGTCGGATTATTTGCATTGAACGGTATGACAATGGGGGCAGAAAGAAGTTCGTTGTTTGCGTTAATTTCTTCGCCTGAGAATCCATTATTATAACCTGTAGGATAGAATTTTCCGAACGAGATCAGACAGTCATTGCTGTTCTCTGCTCCTGCTTTCGCATTAGGATTTTGGAAAGAAAGTCCAAGGCGCTCCATAAGTCCCTTACCCATAAGAGATTGGAAGCCGATGCCATCACCATCATGGTCAATTGATCTCCAACCCTTGTCGAGTTTGTCTTTGGTATCCATAGGACAGAAGAAGGGGAAGGTAGAGATAGGAGCAGAGACGGTAACCGTGATAGATTCCTTTGCGCTACCATTCTTGTTGGTTACAGTAGCAGAGATAGTGTGTGTACCTATCTTTTCAGCCTTTACCTGATATTCTGTATCGCTTACTTTCGTTAGCTTGATCCCCAAAGGAGCATCCCATTTTACCGAAGTGGCAGGAGATTTTGTGCTATAAGAGAGCTTCATGGTATGAGTCTCTCCTTGATAAAGATCGGTAACACCCGAGAAGACAAGAGCTGAGGGCTTGTCAGTATCCGTCTTAAAGAGGGAAAGGAGTTGCTCGAAACTCTTGAAGTTCGTATCGGACGTTTGCACCGCATTGCGGCATTCAACCCATCTTTTGTCTGGGCCTACGAGTACGAGAGTGGGGAAGCCTGATACGGGGATACCCAATGTTGGAGCCATCTGGGGGTCTGCAAATAGAGGATAAGGAACAGGGTTCCCGTGGCTATCTTTGGTCCAGTCCCCTTGGGTGTAACTACCTTGGCCGTGGATTCTGCTAACGGTAGAGCGAGAGTCTCCTCCGACCCAGAATATTTCTATCTGGTTGGTTCCATTAGGACCAAACTTAGAGTAGAGTCTCTCTAGGTATCCACCGGTGTGTAGTCCCCAGCAAGGGCCGCACCAGGTGGCAGAGATGTCGATCATGATGGCTTTGCCTGACTCGAGAATTGCATTAATGTCGTACTCTTTTCCATTAATGTCTCTAGCAACATACTCTGAGGTTCTTAGAGGAGAAGTCCCAGCGCGAAGCTCTGTTGTCTGATGAAATTGCACATTAGACTTCAAGAGGGGTTGCTGGGCTACGGCACTTGTCGTAGCAACTTGCATGCCGGTAAGCAGTAGGGAGCCTACAGCCAACTTGGTAATAACTTTTTTCATATGAAACTGATTAAGTGTTTACTGTTTAGTCCTTATCTTGTACGCTTCTTGTATTGTTTCAGAGAGCTTTCTTGAGTACTTCACAGACTTCTCCCGTCTTGTGATCGTAGAGGATGGCCACTACATCACAATTCTTGGGTTCGATGACGTCTCGGTCTATGGTGGCGGTATGGTTGTACGCCTTCCCTAAGTCATAGGGCTCTCCATCGATCCCATTAAGGGCTTGACGGAAGATGTGGTTGTGCTCGTACTCCTTATCCAACCCTTTTTTGAGGTGCTGTGGGGCTACAATATGGTTTTCTACGAGCCATAGTTGGATATAAAGTCGGTGCTCCTTGAGCGATGCGGAGAGTTCCTCCGATAGCTCTAGAGCCGATGCACTGAACTGCACGGATACCTTGCGGTCTTGCTCAGAGGCTTGGAGCTGAAGCTTATAAAGCTGAGGTAACTCACGTATTGCTTGCATCTCTGCAGCCCATTTGGTTGCCATAGGACTAAAGGGTTTCTCCCCATTGCTCGCTAGAGGTCTTCTATTGAATGTGGCTATGGGGAGCGAGCCTCCGGCTTGTAGCCGCTCTAGATAAGTCGCAGCGTCGGCATGATACAGGCCTTTGGGGTCTTCTTTTGCACGTGTCCCTATCTGGGTATTGCTCCCATGTAGAGCTACTACTACCACCTTATCGCCATGGGCTATGGCTGCTTCTGTTATAGCTTTTGCCGCTATGGGGCAATTGACGCAACCGACACCACTATAATCCTCAATAAGGACGGAGCGTCCTTTTGAGAGTTCAACTTCGTTGGGGATCAGTCGATTCTCTTCGGGCATAGGCCTGCAGGCTACAAATTGTAGTGCAATGAGGGCGCCTAGTATGAGGGGAGATGTATGACGTTTCATCTTGTAATCTTGGCAAATGTTGAATGATTCAAAAGCACTTTGAGGCTAGAACGAACCGCTGTAGCTCAGATAGATCCCTTTTGTCTCGGGCATGTAGCGACACACTCCACCCGAGCAGTTGATGCCGGCTCTCGTACGGCCATAACCTAGTTGTACTCTGTGGTTGCCGGAGGAGTAAGCTACAGTACCCATATAGTAGTGCTGCTTAGTCACGGTCATGTTGTATTGATCTGAGAGCGAGAGCATCCATTTGGGAGCTATGGAGAGCTCGGCAAGACCGAAGAGCCAGCTACCCTCTGCTTGGCGGCTGTGTAGATACTGGAGTTCGGTACGTAGGGTATATTGGGGTGCTAGCTTGAACTTCCCATCAAGGACAAATATATTGCTGTAGACAAGCGGGTTGTTGATCGCATGTCCCTCAACCACTTGTTGGTTATATATCTGGTTGTAATAGTTAAATACAATAGATACATCCTTAGAGAACTTCTTGCTTAGCTCGACATTCAGATCGGAGTAGTAGAGTTGCCCCATGCCGAAGAAGGGATGTGTATAACCATCTGTCCCATAAAGGTCTTTCTCCGGAGCCTCTAGAGGAAGTCGGTTTGTTGCCACATTCTTTAAGCCTCGTACATGAGAGTAATTAACGCGAATGCCGGTGCCATATTTGCCGCCTAGTAGAGATCCTCTAGGGATGGTGTAGCGGAAGTCCCCCTGGAAAGCCCATTCTCCATCGGGTTGGGTAGCGTAGGGATAGAGAGCGGCAAGCGTATAGGTGTGGTTGGCAGTAAAGGCCGGGAGGTGGTTGACGTGAAGAGGTGTCCCCACGGAGGAGCGTGCAGAGAGGAAGTTGAAGTTCTCGCTTCGTTTGGTCTGAAGAAGAAGGCTCATGCCTCTCTTTGAGTACGATGTTGAGAACATGGCAACAGATCCCGGCGAGTAGATATAGTGGTTACTTGCCGTGGGGTCACTGCTCTTGTAGGCATACTCTCCATTGAAAACCCAGTTCCCTACCGATAGCTTGGCTCTACCTCCGAAGGCGTGTACTTGGCTTGGGAGGTTGAGACGCCATGTGCCTGTCATGCCGAGAGGGGTGGGGACGGGGATAATCTCGTCTCCCTCTACTTTATTAAGATAGGAGCCTCCCACGCTTAGGGTCATCCGTTTACTTCTCATTGCCGGAATCCACTGCTGGATCGCAAGCTCTCCATCTGCCCCACGGATGTATCCGCGTTCGTTGGTAAATAGACGAGCCGTGCGATCGAAGTAGTTGCGTTGCTGACCTACAAAACCCTTGATGCGTATCCCATCATAGGGTGTAAGCAGCACGTGTGCTCCTCTGACAGCGTTGTCAATACCGAGCGTGCGCTCCTCATAGCTACGGAAAAGAATCCCGGAACCAAACTGGTCGTAGAAGTCTCCGAGAGTTACCTCGGCATACTTACCAACATAGCCTTTGAGGTGAATGTGCGGTATGCCACGACCCTGCTCAGGCTCATGCCCGGGCATGGGACGGAGTAGATCTTCGAAGCGTAGGCCTACCTCGAGGTAATTGTTGCGGATTGTACCGGTTACGTAGCTATTGCTCATCCAAGACTTATTCCCGGCTGCTTTATCGTCGAGAGAAAAGAGCATGTCGCTCTGCACACTAAATGAGGGCTTAAACTTTTCCCAGGGCGCCCATTCTTTTTTACTTTGAGCAGAGAGTGTGGAGATGAATCCCACGCTCATCGAAAAGATGGAGACGAAGTGCCAAGTACGGTATAATATCTTTCGCATGCGGTATTGTGCGGAATAAGAAGATAAATAGTCTGTTGCTAGTTGTAGAGAGATTCGAGATCGACTCTTAGGAAGACCTAGATTATTCTTCCGTCTTTAGGAGCTCTCGTACCTTGGCGATGAGCTCTTGCTCCCCGCCTTCGGTGTAACCGGTGTGAGCGTATGCAACATTTCCTTTCCCGTCAATCACAAAGACATGGGGAATCATGTTGACATTCATAGCTCGCTTGAAGTCTCCATTGGGGTCTAGTAATACCTCATATTCGAAGCCCTGTGCATCTACAAGAGGCTTTACACGATCGGCATTCTGCCCTTCGTCAATAGAGATAGCGATAAGCTTGACTCCGGTCTCTTCTTTCCAGTCGGGGTACACTTCGTGGATGGCTTTGAGCTCGCGAAGACAAGGCTTGCACCATGTGGCAAAGAAGGAAACGATAAAGGGTTTGCCATCATTATTGAGTTCGCTCGTATTGACCGAATTGCCTTGGAGGTCTTTGAGTTCAACCTGTGGAAGTTGTGCATAAGCTGCGGGTACAACTAGGAAGAAAAGCAGGAGCGATAGTAGATGCTTCATAGTTTTATAGCGCTTTATGAGTTTGATTAGATGACTTTTACTGTTAGATTGATAGTCCAAGTAAGAGGAGCTCCGCCAGCCTTAGGCGTGAGGGTAACCTTAATTGTATTTGTATAGGTTTGACCTGCCTTGGCATTAGGGATTTCTATATGGGTAGACATGGGGGTCATGGCACCCTTGTCTTTTTCATCGGGGATTCCTTCTTCGTCGGCAGTCAGCTTGATATCTTTTGTATATGAGGTCTGATTCTCAAACAACTCGCAAGAGCCTATACATACAGTACCGGAGGTTCTTTTAGAAAACGAGAGGGCGAAGTTGTAATTCGCAGTCTTTAGCACGCTAAAGCTCAATCGAAGTTCGTAAGACTCAGCCTCATCCTTAGAGGCAGAGACTGTGTAGTCGATTGTTTTACCGGCAGGATACTTCTTTTGGTCTAGTAGGTTTACTAGCATTACATCAGACGCTTTGGCAATCTTGATCATACAAGTGGCCTTTTTCGTGCCAGCCTGAGCGGTAACGGTTACGATACCGGGAGCGATTGCCTTAACGAGGCCGGTCTCCGATACGGTGGCCATTGAGGGGTAGTCAACAGAATAGGTAACCTGGGCATTGGCTGGAGTTGTGGTTGCAGTAAGTTGTAGCGTCTCCCCGGGTAGTAGGCTTGCATTCTCGGGAGTGAGCGTAAGATTGGTAACCTCTGTAGGGGTAACAGGGTTAGGGTTAGGGTTTGGATTGGGGGTTGGGTTGGGGTTGGGGGTTGGAGTTATTGTATCGGGGCCACAAGATGTTAGGAGCGATAGAGCAATAAGTGATAGAGCAACGGCGAAATTCTTTAGTTTCATAGGAGTAATTAATGCTTGTATGGGTTAAACATTGTTCTAAACAATTCGTAATGTCTTTTAATTATTATGCAAGACGTTCTGAAAAAAAGATCTCTCCACGGTTTACAAGACATCCTATCTTGCTTAACAGTGGCCAGCCAAAGGTAATAAATATCTTGTAACTAGCAACACTTTGCACGTGTGAGGGATGGGGGGCTGATGATGGGAGGGGGTCTAAGAGTCTGTCTAATACCCACTTCGCTCCAGAGGAGTGAAGTGGTAGAGTTCTGCTTGGTGGGGCCATGATGGAAGGGGGCGGGGGTGTCCCTTCTCATGGGGTTATTAAACCATGTCGCAATGGGGAGAAGAAATACTTGCCCAGAGCAATACTTGAATGGACTAGGGGGGCTATCGAGTACACCTTTATATATAGTATATAGGGTTATGGGAGCCGATCGCCTTAACCAACCTCTGCGACCTCTGTATTAGGCCTCATGGGAGAAGGATTCTAGAGATATGCGGGTTTTGATGGTTTATGGCGAATTTCTATCTTTGGGTCTCTATTGAAGTAAATGAGGGATTTAGAAGATAGATTCCAGGCATGATTATTAGATTAAGAAGGTGTTATGTATAGTGATTATTGGGCGGATTTAGACGAGTTAGTTGCACTAGTGATGCAGAATAAAGCAGAGCAAGTAATTGAACTGATAGAGTCTGGAAATTTTGATAAGAGTCTTCTAGAGGATGTTGGCTGTTGCGAACATCCTTTACCCTTGTATAAGCTCTCTTTGTGTAATATGATCTTGCTTGACACTGATGGCTGGAGAAGTGAGATCCTTCCTATAGTAGAGCAAAATAGGCAGAATTGTGGGCTCTTATTGGATTACTGGAGGACGAGATGGCACTATCCCGTTGATGTGCCGATGGATTTTGAATCCTATCAATACGAATGTGCTCATTTCAAAGATTGGGATATGGAAGATTTGCTCGATGGGGATCTGGACACGTTAAAAGCAATGGGATATGACGAGGATGAAGTGGAGTTCTGCTATGCGGTGCTGACGTACAAGGCTGATCTGATCCAAAAGCACCTCGGCTTGAGAACCAACCCGGATGTGTATATCTCTGCCTCGCTCGCGCCAGGAGAGGGAAAGTCTTGGGATGGGGAAAGTTATAATGCCTTAAACGATTGTTGTTCTTTTTGTTGGACTGAATTTCATTGCTATGACCTACGGCGCTATTGGAGTTCTTCCCACGTGGAGAAAGTACGAGTTGGAGACGCTCAAGCGCTATTACAAGTGGCAGCCTATTGTGATTTGGAGGAGAAGTTGGAAAAGCTGAAAATAGAGTGCAGTAGATAATTGTTGGATTCTAGCAATCTCTTCTCTAGAATTAATCCTCGAAATGCGATAGCTACGTACGGCTCTCACACTCTTTGCCTGATTGGATATCCGGGGAATAGTAAAAGAAAAGAGTCTTAACTCACGTGAGTTAAGACTCTTTTCTTGTTGTGCCCAGTTGGCTTTTCATCGCCAGAGGCCTCTAGAGCGGAAGCGGGGGGATTCGAACCCCCGGTACGGTTGCCCGTACGTCAGTTTAGCAAACTGGTGGTTTCAGCCACTCACCCACACTTCCTTCCATCAACCAAGGGGCACGCCCTTTTTTGACGTTGCAAAGGTACTATTTCTTTTTGAATACGCAAGTCTCCCGCTATAATAGTTCGTTTTTGAGGAGATAGAGGGGTATTAGGGTTTGGAAAGCTGCTTTTAGGAGACTAGAAAAGTGGGTATAAAAAGAAAGTGAGCTTGTCTCCCGACAAACTCACTCGTATTAACCTTAAAATCTAATACCATGAAAAACACGATGCAAAGGTAGGAAAAAAAATGAGATATCGGTACGCTTCCTCCTCTAGCAATCGGCATGAATAGGATATTGTTTTTCTAATCTCTTGAATTATAGGGCTTAGTCAAAATCATCTTTTTGCGAGGAATATTATCCGAAATGATGTTTTCTGCCTTCTTAGGCCCCAAAGGGGCGATTGTTGCCTCTCTTTGGTTGCCGGAAATCTCACTCAATCTTATCTCTTGTGGAGTCTCTCGCTGATTTCTAAAAAGATTTAGGCCGGAAATGACCTCCGAAACTAGGTGGAAATGAAAAATTTTTTGGGCAGAAGTCCACTCCCTTTTTGGCTGATTGGGGAGAAGGGAACTAGGGCGAAATATTTCGCCTTTTCGCTGAGGGCCAAATTGAGGGCCGCTTTCGGTGTCGTTCCTCCTAGTTACTGGGGTGGGGCGTTTTTGTTGCTTGGCAAGAGGAGTAGGGCAGGGGCTTTGGGGCGAATTCGTGTAAAATAGAGGCCATTATTGCCCAATTAGCACTACCTTTGTGGGAGAGCCTTCCTCTTTATAGATAGGGGGAGGGATCTACAATAATAATTGATATAGATAAATAACACTATGGCATCACGTCGCAAACTTAAGAAGGGAATCAAAGAAATTACAGACTTCCTAATTGACGATATTCTTTTCATTTCTCTCGATGCAAAGGACGAAGAGCTTGCAGCTCTAGAGCTATTGCTCAATCGTGTGGTAGACTTGCACGACGATACAATCGCTAAGATAGGCGCTCCCGATGGCGCAAAGAACCCTCAGCTGGTAAAGAAGTTTTACGCGGACCTCAAGGCTAAGTATAACGAAGAAATAGAGGCTGTAGAGTCTGAGTTGGAGAAGTATATCAACCTCAACAAGTAAGATAGAGGGCGCGATACATTGAGAAATTTTTCTTCGTGGCTCTTGGGAGTGTTCGGCTGGAGGGTAATCTTCCCTCCGGATAATCCCCCTAAGAGCGTCATTTGTGTGGCCCCTCATACCAGTAATTGGGACTTTATATTGGGCAAACTCTACTACTCTGCCATTGGCAGGCATGCGGGGTTCCTAATGAAAAAGGACTGGTTCTTTTTTCCATTTGGGGGAGTTTTGAGATCGATGGGAGGGATTCCCGTGGATCGCTCGCACTCGGGTTCTATGGTAGATCAGTTGGCTGAGCGCATCAAGGAGAGTTCTAAACTCTCTATTGCCATCACTCCGGAGGGTACTCGCCGTGCTACCGACCGTTGGAAAACAGGCTTTTATCGAATTGCTTGTGCTGCAAATATCCCCATCCAGTTGGCGGTGATCGATTATAAGAAGCGCGAGCTGGGCATCCTCGAAACCTTCTATCCTACAGGCAACGAAGAGGCGGATATCCGTTATATACGGAGTCGTTATCACTCAGAACAGGCTCGTTTCCCCAAGAAATTTGTAGAGCAATAATACCCCTCTTTTATTCCTTGATATGGCCCAAGAGACCCTAACTCTCGCCCTTGCGCAGTGTGATATAGCCTGGGAAAATCCCGCAGAAAATCTCCAAGTGATGCGAGAGACAATGGCCCAAGCCGCCCAAGGCGGTGCTGAGATTGTTGTCTTTCCGGAGGTGATGACCTCGGGCTTTTCGATGCACTTGGAGGCAGTGGCCGAGTCTTTCGAGACATCGCCCTCCCTGCAGAGCATCCGTGCCATGGTGCAGCAATACGGCGTGGCCGTAGTCTCTTCTCTCTTGGTAAAGGAGGGGGATAAGTACTTTAATAGGATCTATTTTATCACCCCCGAGGGAGAGGAGTTTTTCCAAGACAAACGACATCTCTTCCGTATGGGAGGGGAGGCTAAGCAGGTCTCTCCGGCTGGGGAGCGGCATATTTTTTCGTATCGGGGGTGGAACATTCTTCTGATCGCTTGCTACGATATGCGCTTCCCCGTCTGGTGCCGCAATAGAGCCAACGAGTACGATCTCATGATCGATGTGGCCAATTGGCCCGAACCCCGTAGACTAGTGTGGAGCACCTTGCTGCGTGCCCGGGCGATGGAAAATTTGGCCTACGTCTGTGGCGTTAATCGTGTGGGACAGGATGCCGAAGGGCTCGTTTATACGGGAGACTCCGCCCTTATCGACCCGAGGGGCAGGGAGGTGGCAACGGCCGAAGAGTGTCGTATCGAACTGAAAATAGCCACCCTGGAGCGAGCTCCCTTGGATAAACTTCGGAAGAAATTCCCTGTTTATCTCGATGCGGATGAGTTCTCCATCGTAGGGGCTACCCTCTGAGTCTTTTCTTTACTTATCCATTGCCAAAGGGGAGTGTTGAGCTCCTCTTTTTTTGTTGTAGGGATTTTTTGCCTCTTCCATGGCGCTGTTTTTCCGTTGGAGGAGGGCTTTTTGTTGGGAATAATTACGTACCTTTAGGGGGGAATAAGGCGAAGAAGCTGCAACCTTCCCACCTTGCCAAAAATAGAATTAGCATGCTAAAGTAAACGAAGACTATGGCTGTAAAACAGAAAAAATCGACCAAGAAGAATTTCGTGCTCGATACGAATGTAATCCTCCACGACTACGAATGCCTCGACAAGTTTGAGGAAAACGATATTTACATCCCCATCACGGTGCTCGAAGAGCTTGATAGATTTAAGAAGGGGTCGGAGCAGATCAATCATAATGCTCGAGCCTTTGCCCGCTTTTTAGATTCGCTAGAGAGCGAGAGCTTTTTCAAAGAAGGAGCACCTCTGGGCGAGGGGAGAGGTCGTCTCTATATCAAGATAGATGGCTTGGAGAATCCGGTCGTTGAGAAGGCATTTTCCGATCGTATTGCGGATCATCGGATCCTCTCTTGTGCCCTCACGCTGAATACAGAGCAGAAGGACGAACCTACCATCCTCGTAACAAAAGATGTCAATCTCAGGATAAAGGCGCGCGCCCTAGGGATGCAGGCAGAAGACTATATTAACGACAAAGTACCCACTCGCACGCTCTTTGATGCGGCCCACGAGGAGTACACCGATATCCCTGCCGAGCTCATCGATACCATCTACGCTCGCAGTGAGGGGATCGCTGTAGAAGAGTTGGATTTCTACTCCAAACTGCAACCCAATCAGTGCTTTATCCTCAAGAGCGACCGCAATAGTGTGATGGTGCGTTACAATCCTTTTTCGGGGCACGTCACTAAAGTAGACAAGGTTACTCGCTCCGGCATTACCCCACGTAATGCGGAGCAGGCTTTTGCTTTTGAGGTGATTACCGATCCCAATATTAAGTTGGTGGGCCTTACGGGGAAGGCCGGTACCGGTAAGACGCTTCTAGCTCTTGCCGCTGCCCTTAGTATGCGAGAAACCTACCAGCAGATACTGCTCGCTCGCCCCATCGTGGCTCTTGCCAATAAGGATTTGGGCTTCCTCCCCGGGGACGAAAAGCAGAAGATCACGCCCTACATGCAACCCCTCTTCGATAACCTCAACTTCATAAAAAATCAACTCCATGCGGGGAGCCCCGAGGTGCGTGCGATTGAAGACATGCAGCGCGAGAACCGCCTTATCATTGAGGCTTTGGCCTACATCCGTGGGCGTAGCTTGTCGGATTCGTTGTTAATTGTGGACGAAGCGCAAAACCTTACCCCTCACGAAGTCAAGACCATTATCACCCGAGCCGGAGAGAATACCAAGGTGGTGCTTACGGGGGACGTGGAGCAGATCGACTCGCCTTACCTCGATGCCGAGAGCAACGGCCTTGCCTATATGATTGATAAGATGGCAGGGCAGCAGCTTTTTGCTCACGTTAATCTTGTACGCGGGGAGCGTAGTGAATTGAGCGAAATAGCCTCAAACCTCCTTTAGTTATATAGTGTAGTTATGTCTCAACCTATGCATATTGTTGTCTCGGGTCTAGGGGCCATCGGGGGGTATTATGGAGGGATGCTTGCAGCTTATACAGCACAGATGCAAGCCCTACATACCTCTTTTTTTATGCGACCCGGGGAGCACCTTGAGCAGGTGAAGAGCCAAGGCCTCCATATCTCCACGCCTACGATAGACTCCACGGTTCACCCATATAGGGTCTCCTCTATTGCGTCGGAATTGCCCACGGCAGACGTGCTTTTCCTAGCAACAAAGAGCTACGATGCCCTAGAGAATATAGAGCAACTTCGTCCGATTATCACCCCCTCCACCGCAATCGTTCCTCTCCATAATGGGTTGGATGTGCCTCCTGCCATACATCAAGCCTTGCCCGATAATCTGATCCTCCCCGGGGTGTGCCATATCACGGGGCGGCGCACGGCTCCGGGCGAGATTGTGGTGCGTTCGGATAGCAACGTGCTGAAGTTCGGAGTCAGCGAGGCGCTCAATAGTCGTATCTCAATAGCCGAATGGGCTACGGCCGAGTGGCTCTATACCCTGATGCAGGCGGCCGGGATCAAGTGTCGCCTCCATCGTGAGATGGCGCCTTATTTACGAGAGAAGTTTTTGATGCTTAGCCCTTCTGCGGTGGCAACGGCCTACTTCGATATGCCTATTGGTAGGGTGCAAGATGAACATGATGAGGAGTTCCGTGCCCTGATGAGTGAGCTGGCTTCGCTTTACCGTGTGGCGGGCTGGGAGCAAGATCTCTTCCTCGAAGAAAAAGGTTATCGGGCTGTGGAGAAAATGCCACGAGAGGCAACTACCTCAATGCACTCCGATATTTTGGCCGGGCATCGCTCGGAATTGGAAAGCCTTGTGGGCTATGTGGTACGAGAGGGGCAACGCCTAGGGGTCCCCACACCGCTCTATCGGAAAATGTATCACACCCTACTAGAGCGTATCACCTCCGCCTCCAACTAAATATTCAGAGGGAAGATTTTTCCCTCTGGAGTGGGGCGAATCTTCCCTTTTTTTGACCTATTTTGACGATGCAACTCAACGAACGATACTTCCCCGTGGTGGGGATGCACTGCGCTGCTTGTGCCGAGAAGGTAGAGCATGCAGTAGCCCATGCTGTAGGTGTAGAGAGCGCAGCCGTTCTTTATACCGAGAAGATACTACACGTACGCTACCGCCCTACGGAGACCTCTCCCGAAGCTCTTGCCAAAGTGGTGGAGGGGGTAGGTTTCGAGCTTATCTTAGCTGATACGGAGTATGAACTGGCCGAGCAGCACCGCAAGGCTCTCCTTGAGGATGCAAAGCGTATGCGGCGCAATCTCATAGGGGCTTGGGTGGCTACCCTCTTTATGATGCTCTTGATGTTGTTGCCTTTTCCCCACCTTGTGCATCAGTTGGGCATGGCTCTTGCTGCGGCTTCTGTCTATTTCTTTTTTGCTGCGGACTATCATAGAGCCGCCCTTCGGCAGATTGTGCATGGGGTTTTCTCTATGGATACCTTGGTCTCGCTCAGTACTACGGTTTCGTTTGTCTCCGGAGTGCTTGCCCTTTTTGGGGGATGGGGGATTTTTACCGATGCACATATCTATTTTGATGCTACTGTAATGATTCCCGCTTTCGTCTTGTTGGGGAAATGGCTAGAGCAACGGGCTACGCAACGGACGGGTGACGCCGTGGCTGCCCTTGTGGAGAGCCGACCGCGATGGGCGTTGCAAATGCGCGATGGAGTAGCTACCGAAGTGCCGGTGGAGACCCTAAAGGTAGGAGATCGTATTCGTGTGCGAGCCGGAGAAGCCATCCCGGTGGATGGGGTCCTTCTCAAGGGCACTACCTCCGTGGATGAGCAACTGATCAGTGGAGAACCCCTCCCCGTAGAGAAGGTGGTGGGTAGCCAGGTGTTTGCAGGTACGCTTAACCGAGAAGGGGCTTTTACCATGGAGGCTACCTCGGTGGGACACGATACCATCTTAGGAACGATTATAGAGACGGTGCGTCATACGCAGCTCGATAAACCCCCTATTCGCCGTATTGCCGATCGTATAGCCGCTATTTTTGTACCCATTGTTATGGGACTATCCCTCTTGACGTTGCTCCTTTGGCTTCTCTTGGGAGACCCGAGCGATGCGTGGCGTTGGGGGTTGCGTTGTGCTATTTCTGTGCTGGTGATTGCCTGCCCTTGCGCATTGGGTTTGGCTACTCCTACTGCCCTTATGGTGATGGTAGGCGAGACAGCACGGAGGCATATCCTAATCCGGAAGGCGGCTTCGATGGAGGTATTGCCCCGAGTAACACACGTTTTTTTGGATAAGACAGGCACCATTACATCGGGGCATCCCCAAGTGGTGGAGGAGACGTGGGCAGACGGCGTTTCTCCCGAGGGGTTAATGCCTTTGTTCGTTGCCATGGAGCAACAGAGTACCCACCCTCTAGCGGCCGCTATTGTGGCGCATGCCGCTCTTCCCAAAGACCTCGTTTTGCCCTCTCTGGATAGCGTTGAGACTTTTGTCGGTAAGGGGGTAGAGGCTTATTCCGAAGGGGTCTGTTATCGGATTGGCAATGCCGGTTTTGTGGGGACTACTCCCCATCCCGAGGCGGAGGGGAGCGAGGTCTTTTTCTCCCGAGAGGGGCAGGTAGTGGCTCGCCTTTTGGTGGCAGATAGGGTAACGGAGGAGAGTAGAGAAGCTGTTGCTGACCTACGAAAGCGCGGCATTGAGGTTGTGTTGCTTACAGGTGATAACCACGGAGCCGCTCAGACGGCAGCCCAAGCGGCGGGGATAGAGGAGTGGCACGCAGCCCTTCTTCCCCACGAAAAACTAGAGATTGTAGCCAAGGCTCGTGCAAAGGGAGCCGTAGTGGCTATGGTCGGGGATGGTATAAACGATAGCGAAGCTCTGGGCGAAGCGGATGTGAGTCTTGCCTTTGCTTCGGGGAGCGACATTGCCGTATCTGTGGCAGATATCACCCTCGCTCAAAACGATCTGCGTCTATTGCCCCAGGCGATAGAGATTGCCAAGCGCAGTCTTCGTACCATTCATGCCAATTTCTTTTGGGCACTGCTCTACAATTTTATTGCCATCCCCCTTGCCGCCGGTGCGCTTTACTCCACGTGGGGTATCCTGCTTTCGCCTGCTATCTCGGGTGCGGCTATGGCATTTAGTTCCCTTTCGGTGGTGACCAATAGCCTATTGCTCAAGAGAAGACTGCGGAGAGAACGCTAAATTCTCCATCGGGAGATCTCCTCGTTTGCATCAAAAGGCAGAGGTCATGTCGTCTGTAAAAAACATTTTTTGCCCCAGAGTGGAAATCTCTGGGGCTGCTTTTTTTGACCATTTTATAGGAAGAGGATATCGGTTGCTTAGCCTGTGGTTTGAGATTTATTTGCTAAATTCGCCCTTGAATCTGGGGGAGAGCCTTTCGCAGAGATAGGTTCCTCCGGTATTTACCATAATGTATAAACTATCATAGATCAATCGTATTGTTATGATGAACCCTGAAGAACTCCGGAAGTCCGGATTCGCAACACGCGCCGTGCACGTAGGTGCCGAAAAAAACCAACATGGTACATTGGCATCTCCTATCTACCAAACATCTACCTTCGTTTTTGAGAATGCAGAGCAGGGCGGTCGCCGTTTTGCCCTCGAAGAAGGAGGTTATATTTATACTCGCTTGGGGAACCCCACCCTTACTACCGTAGAGGAGAAAGTAGCATCCCTAGAGGGTGCAGAGGCTTGTATGAGTGCCTCTTCGGGTATGGGTGCCATCACCTCAGCCGTTTGGGTATGTGTAGAGCAGGGCGATCATATCGTAGCCGGTAAGACGCTCTATGGTTGTACCTACGCTTTCTTTGAGCATGGGCTCAAGCGTTATGGCGTAGACGTTACATTTGTGGATATGCGTGACCCCGAAAATGTACGCAAGGCGATGCGTCCTAATACCAAATTGGTGTATGTAGAGACGCCTGCCAACCCCAATATGTACATTGCAGACATCGAAGCCATTGCCAAGATAGCTCATGCACAAGAGGGCGTGCGTGTGATGGTCGATAATACCTTCTGCACACCTTACCTCTGTCGTCCTCTTGAGTTTGGTGCTGATATTATAGTACACTCGGCTACCAAATTCCTCAATGGTCATGGCGATGTTATTGCCGGATTCATTTGCGGTTCACAAGAATATATCAATCAAGTGCGCCTTGTAGGGGTTAAGGACTTGACGGGTTCTGTACTCGGTCCGTTCGAGGCTTTCCTTATCAATCGTGGTATTAAGACGCTCCATGTACGTATGGATCGCCACTGCGAAAATGCTCAGAAGGTGGCAGAATTCCTCGAAAAGCATCCCAACGTAGAGAGCATTGCTTATCCCGGTTTGGCTAGTTTCCCCCAAAAAGCGCTTGCCGATAAGTATATGAAGCAGCCCGGTTCTATGATTGCCTTCGAAGTAAAGGGTGGCCTAGAAGCCGGTCGTAAGCTGATGAACTCTGTACACTTGGCTACCCTCGCTGTAAGCCTTGGTGATACCGAGACGCTCATTGAGCACCCTGCATCTATGACGCACTCTCCCTACACTCCCGAGGAGCGTGCCGCATCCGATATCTCCGAAGGTCTGGTACGTCTCTCCGTGGGTCTCGAAGATGCAGAAGACATTATTGCTGACCTCAAGCAAGCTCTTGATCAACTTTGATTTAGAGCCGGTTAGATAGAAGATCCCCTCTCTTTGGGGGCGATCTATACCCACGAGGGGTTGTAGTTCCTACTTGCGACTACAGCCCCTCTTTTCTATTTTATTACATCTCTTTGTCTTTTGCTCTAGGTGAGTTTGTGGGGTAGAAGTGGTGGAATACACGTCCTTTTTGTACATTTGCGGACGAAAGTCTCTTGCGGAGCAGGTGCTGCAAGGGGCTGTGGATAGGAGAGAACGAGATGAGTACAGCCGCTGCACAAGGCAAACTGACCATAGTACCTACCCCTGTAGGTAACCTCGGAGACATTACACTCCGGGCCTTGGAAGTGTTGCGGACTGCCGATCTGATCCTTGCGGAGGATACGCGTACATCTTCCGTTCTGCTCAAGCATTACGATGTTAAAAAGCCCCTGGAGAGTCATCATAAATTCAACGAGTTTAAGACCTCTTCGTCTCTGGTTGCACGGATCCGAGAGGGCCTCAATGTAGCATTGATCAGCGATGCCGGCACCCCCGGTGTTAGCGATCCGGGTATTATCTTGGCGCAGGCTTGCATAGAAGCCGGTCTGCCGGTGGAGTGCCTCCCGGGAGCAACGGCGTTTGTTCCCGCCTTGGTTGTCTCCGGATTAGATGCGAGTCGTTTTGTTTTTGAGGGCTTCTTGCCTCAGAAAAAGGGGCGTCACTCACGCATCCAGGCATTGGCAGAGGAGGAGAGAACGGTTATTTTGTACGAGTCTCCCTTCCGAGTGCTCAAAACTTTACAGGCATTTGCCGAGGTGTGTGGAGGGGAGCGTAAGGCTGTAGCGGTACGAGAGCTAACCAAGGTGTACGAAGAGGTGTGCCGAGGGTCTCTCCAAGAACTCATCGAGCACTTCACGGAGGTGAGCCCGCGGGGTGAGTTCGTTCTCCTGATCGCAGGGGCGCCTCAAGAAAAGAAAATACATAAAAGCTATCGCGATAAGCATCGCGAAGAGAATGACAAACTGAATAGTAACTAATTTGTAAAGACAATGAAGAGAACAATCTTAGTAACGGCTTTCGCTTTCCTTATGGCTGCTTGCTTCTCTATGACTTCATGCAAGGGAAACAAGGGCGGAAACAGCGAGCTCGACTCTATTGCAGAGGTAAATAAAAGCCTCGAGACGCAAGTAGAGGAAATGGACGAACTCATCAGTAGTGTACTTGCCAACTTCCAGGAAATTAGCGCCATGGAGGGGGTAATCAACGTTCCTGCCAATGGCGAGATGAATACAAGTCAGAAGGAGCGTGTTGAGAGTAGCATGCAGATGATTACTGAGAAGCTTAAAGCAAATAAAGAAGACATCGATCGTTTGAATGCTAAACTCCAAGCTCTCGGTTCTAAGAACGCCGTAATGACAAAGACAATTAAGGCTTTGCAAAGCGAATTGGAGTCTAAAACAAAAGAGATCCGCCGCCTTACCGAAGAGTTGCAACGCAAGAATATTGCTATAAAGGACCTTGATGATATGGTCAATGACCTCAATCAGAATGTAGAAGCTCTAGCTACTACTACCGAAAAGCAGTCCGAAACAATTGCAGCGCAAGACGCATCTCTCAATACGGTACGCTACTGCGTTGGTACCAAAAATGACCTTAAGGAAATGGGTATCCTCGTAAATGGCAAGGTTGCTACAGAGAACTATACTTCCGATTACTTCCGTCAGGTGGACCTCCGCAAGCTCGCTCGTATTCCCCTCTACTGCAAGAAAGCAGAGCTCCTTACCAACCATCCCTCGAGCAGCTATAGACTATCAGCAGGGGATGACAAGCAGCTCACTCTCGAAATTATTGATCCTCAAAACTTCTGGAGTCTCTCTAAGGTACTTGTTGTACGTACCTATTAATACGGACTCTCTTACAGGAGTAACATACGGCTCTTAGAGCCAAAACACAGCCCTCACCGTATTGCGTGGGTGGCTGTGTTTCGTTAGAAATAAGGGACCCTGCAGCCTCTGGAGAAGGGGTGCAGAGTTCTCTTTGCTTCGAACCTTGCCGCCCGTTCGCTTGTTATTTCCTATGTCACAAACTCTCAATTCGCATGATTAAAAACCTATTTATCGATCTTGATGATACGCTCTGGGATACCTATCACAACAACAAAGAGAGCCTGCGAGAGCTATACCTAGAGGAGGGTTGGCAGCAATTTGCCCCCGACTACGATGCTTTTTGGGAGGAGTATTGGGCGTGCAACGAGGGCTTGTGGGAGTTGTATCGGCACGATAAAATAGATAAGTACACCCTTACTCTGCGCCGAATGAGGGAGCCGATGCCTTGGCTTGCTCCGCTGTCGGATGAAGAGATTCTCGTGCTTAATCGTCGTTTTTTGGCGGCTACAGCTACAAAAACGCGTCTTGTGGAGGGCGCTCTGGAGGTGATGGAATATTTGCATCGCTACTATCGCGTCTACATCTTGTCGAACGGGTTTCGGGAGGTGCAGCATGCCAAAGTAGCGCGCAGTGGCCTTCTCCCTTACATCCATCACATGATACTGAGTGAGGACGCAGGTGTAAACAAGCCCAACGCTGCCATATTCCGTTATGCTTGCTCGGCTACCAATAGTCGCTGTGCAGAGTCTTTGATGATTGGGGATAGCTGGCCGGCGGATATTGTAGGGGCTAAAAATGTGGGAATGGCATCCATTTGGTTTAATCCCCACGGCTTGGAGTGCCCGAGAGACGAGTACACTCCTCGTTATATTATCAGACATCTTAGAGAGTTGCTTCAGCTCTTGTAATTCTCTACTTCTCCTATATAATTATGAAGAAAAAAGGCTCCATAGAGAAACAATTCCACCGTTGGGGAGGATTAGTCCTCTGCTTCTTTCTTATCGCATTTAGCCTTTCGGGTATTCTTCTTAACCATAGGGAGCCGATCTCATCGCTTGATCTCTCGCGCTCTCTCTTACCCTCGTCTTACCATGTGGATGGCTGGACGCAAGGGGCGGCTGTAGGCTCTACGGCTCTCTCCGGCGACTCCGTTTTGCTCTATGGAGGGGAGGGCGTTTGGCTTACGAAAGATGGCGGACGCAGCTTCTCTCGTCTGATGGAGGGCTTGCCTCGTGGGGCAGACCGCTACCAGATGCGCCGCATTCTGCATTCGCACCGCAATGGCACTTTTGCCCTTTCGCAGGATGCTCTCTATCGATGGCAGGGCGCAGCATGGCAGGAGGTCTCCCTCCCGCTCAGAGAGCGTCTCACCGATCTCGCCTTGCAGGGAGACTCTCTTGTGGTGATGGGGCGCTCCCATCTCTTTGTTTTGCAGCTCCCCTATCAGCAATTTAGTACCCTAACCCTTCCCGAGTCCCCGAGTGTCACTCCTCATCGAGCTACGCTGTTTCGCACGCTTTGGGCACTTCATTCGGGCGAACTATTCCACCTCGTTGGGCGTCTCTTTGTGGATGCCTTGGGGCTTGTACTCTTACTACTTTCGATCTCGGGGCTGATTGTCTTTTTCTATCCTCGATGGATGAAAAGGATGCAGAAGCGAGTGCAAGCGGCACACCGAGCTCGAGTGAAAGCACGAACACGTCGTCTGCAGCAGGGTCTCTCGCGCCAGTACAAACTTCATTTGTTGGTAGGCTATTGGTTATTCATCCCGCTCCTTATTCTTGTGGTATCGGGCATGTTTCTTCGTCCGCCTCTTTTGGTGGCAGTGGCGAAAGCGAAGGTACCAACCCTCCCCACCACCTCCCTCCATAGTGCCAACAATCCCTGGCACGATGCTTTGCGCCGCTTGGTCTACGTGCCGGCAAGGCAAGAGTGGGTTCTCTCCACAAGTGAGGGTATATTCCGTTGCAAACGCCTAGGGCTTCCACTGGAAAAGATCGAGAATACTCCTCCTGTAAGTGTGATGGGAGCTAATGTTTTTGAAGTTGATCCCGATAACCCACATGCTCTATTGGTAGGCTCTTTTATGGGGCTCTTTCGTTGGGATTTAGAGAGCGGATCAGTTTTGGATCTCTACACAGGGCAGCCACCCAAGCCTCAGGGAATGATGCCGCTTGGAGACCACAAAGTCTCGGGCTACTCCGCACACTTGGGCGGAAAGAAGGGGCTTGCGTTTGAGTATGATGTGCCGTGCCGTGAGATCTCTCAGCCTAAGGAGATGGGGCGAGGGCGTATTTCTCTCTTTCATACGATGCTTGAGTTGCATACGGGGCGGCTCTATGTCTTTTTCGGACCGTTGGGGATTCTCTGGATCTTTGTCTCGGGGTGTATGATTCTTTGGCTCTTGATCTCGGGTTTCCGTCGGGCTCAAAAGCAAATGCACAAGCGTCGTTCGAGGGCAAAAAGCTAGTCTCAATCCTTTCTCCATGTCCCTTATTTCCTAGGCAATGGGAGCCTCAGTAGAGCCCTTCTTTACCTAGGTATTATCACATTGTTTGTACCTTTGGAGTGGGAAATAGAGAGAAAACGAGCATAACAATCCATGTTTCATTTTTTGCAAGCACTGCTTGTTGCTTTGGCTGTAGCCATAGATGCGGCTACCGTTGCAGCCTGTGAGGGTATTAGCCGCGGGTGTAAACGTTCTTGGGCTACACTTGCTACCATTGCATTACTTTTTGGGGTACTGCAAGGCGGAGTTACTGCAATTGGCTATTGCCTAGGGGCCGAGACGATCGATTTTATAGACGAATACGATCATTGGGTAGTGCTTGTATTACTAGTGGCCGTAGGAGGGCATATGATTTACGATGCCTTTGCTCGGGCTCGCCATGGGCAGCAGATCAAAGGGTACAAAGGAGCGGGCTCTACACTTACTCCGCGCTACTTTTCCTATTTGTTGATGATGGGTTTTGCTACGAGTATTGATGCCTTAGCACTAGGCTTTAGCTTCTCATTCATGACAATTCCCATCCATTTATACGCCTTTATTATAGGTGTTGTAACGGCTTTGGCCTCGGGGTTTGCCTTTTATGTAGGGTGTAAAATTCCCTTCAAATGGATCTCTTGGGCCGAATTGTTTGGGGGATGGGTTCTTATCGCTATCGGGGTGAAAGTCCTTATTGAGCACCTTCATTTGGTGAGCTAAATCGCCCGTGCTAGAGACCGGATCCGACTAAATTAACGGAACTACACCCTGAGAAGGACTTACTTATTCCCCTTTGTATGTAAGGGGGGTATCTCCTTGTTTTTCTAATAGGTAGGGCTAAATCAAATCCTTTTTGCACCATGTCGCCCTGAGTTTTTAGGTGGAATTCTCTATTTGTAGAATATTATGTTTACCTTTGCGGCAAGTATAAGTAAGAACACTGGAGCGGCTTCCTTTGATGCTTTAGAAGAGTACCGAAGAAAAACAAATAGTGGCGTACCTTTAGAGACTCAGAAGAATACGTTCCGCAAAAAGAATGAAGAAAGAATGAAGAAATTTGTAACCTTGTGCGCTGTTGCGCTCGCATCGCTCGTTCTATTCTCTGCTTGTAGCAAGAGCGAAACACCCGAAGAAGTAGCTGTTAAGTTCATGATGGAACTCAACAACGAGAACTATGATGTTGCTAAAACTCTCGCTAATGAGCATGGAGCTCAGGTGGTAGACCTCATGAAAAGCATGAATGACATGTCTGCTATGGGAGGCGAAACCGAAACATCCGAAGCCGTTGAAGGTGCTGAAGGCGAAGCTACTCCTGAAGAAGCTGCTCCCGCTCCAAAAGAAGAAAAGGTGAAGTTTACAGAAGCTGATTTCGAAGTTAAGAAGTCTGAAGTACGTGGCGACTCTGCTTTCGTATGGGTACTTAACAAGAAGGAAGAAGTCCAAGGCGAATTTCCCCTCGTACTCGTAAAGGATGGTGGCAAGTGGAAAGTTGACAAAATCGACAAGGAAAATAAGTAATTCCACGAGATCTCTAGAGGGGGTGGTTGTGCCCTATGAGGTTAGACCTCAGCACCTTCTCCTTCTCTGAATTATAACCCCTACCACTCTAAGGTTTGACTGCTGCTCTTATGTTTGAGAGTTTGTTTAGGAAGGTCTTAGAGTGATAGGGGGTCTTATATTCGGTACTATATGAACACGAATCATAGCACAAAGAGAGGCTGGATGTGGATTTTCTCTCTTCTACTTCTACCCCTAGTGGGTTGCTCTCCTAGTGTGTCTACCACCCAAGAGGCGGAGCCCGAAGAGAAAGCCAAGGAACTGCCTCCTTTGGATTTGTTGCGTTCGGGAGACTTGATCCTGCGCTTAGGGCATGGTGCTAGCTCCGAGTATTTTCGTCAGCATGCCTCCCGTAATCAAGAGTTTAGCCATTGTGGTATTCTCTATCTCCATAGAGGGGAGTGGTTTGTGCTACATGCCGAGTTAGCCTCTTTTAGAGGTATGGATGGCCCCGTAATAGAGTCGCTAGAGAGTTTTGTAGATCACTCGATTCGCTGGGCTGTTTACCGCAATTCGCTCGACGAGGAGGATCGGCGTTCGTTTTGTAAAAGGGCTCTGCAGTGCGTCAAAGAGAAGATAACGTTCGATACCGCCTTCGATAGCACGGATCCTTCTCGGCTTTATTGCTCGGAGTATGTGGCGCATTGCTTCAATAGTGTACTGCCCACGGAAGAGGGTATCAAGCCCTCCTTTGAGATAGCCGGCACAGGCAAGAGGCTTTTTTTGTTGGACGACCTCGTTGCCGGCCTTCCTGAGATTGCTCGAGGGAAGGGAACACCTCAGTAAAAATAGCAACCTAGAATCACTCCGATTGTAGGCTGGTTTTCAAAAAAATCTTGCCCTATACTTTTCAAAATCTTGCCCTATTTCCCAAAAAGTTTTAGGCAGTAGGGGTGCGCGATTCAGTCCTATTCTCAGAAATGAGTAGGCCGGTAGCCCAAAAGAAGAGAGGGCGGAGTAGAAATAGAGGAGAGGGAGTGCCGATTTCCGGCTCGTCTCTCTCCTTTTGTATTGGGAGGCAAAAATCTCCATCCGAGAGCTGACTTTGTCCGACTTTTTGCCCTAAAGTCTCACCAAAAGGCTGTATATTTGCACCCTAGAGTTTGGTATGAGATACTCATACGAAGAGAATGAAACGAGAGCTTAGTTTGGACGAACTACGTGTTGTTATGCGTAAATACCTCGAGGCGCACGACCTCAAGGAGACCTATACGCGTAATATCGTTCTGGAGTATGTGTACCAACTAGAGAAACCTTTTGACGCCGATAGTGTCTACAAGAAACTGCGCGAAGCGGAGGGGAAGCAGATCAGCCGAAGCACCGTATACAGCGCTATCGACCTCTTGTGCCGCTGCGGCATTCTCATTCATTTAACGCGCAATTTAGGAGCTAATTACATCTTGGCATGGCGTTGCCGGGGCTATGCACTTGTGCTTTGTAGCGAGTGCGGCAAGCTCAATCTGTTCCGTCAGGAGAATCTCTCGAAGCAGATGCAGTACGTCAAGCCTCCACGGTTTTCGCCAACGCAGGCCGTAATGGTTGTTTTTGGCGAGTGCAAAGAGTGTACTAATCGCAACCAAGCCGAGAGCTCAGATGGGGCTCAACGCAAGGATAAGAATACAGTAAAAAAAACAAGCCTGCGAGAAAAACGAAGGCAAACGAAATTAAAAAATAAAATACCTATAGGGTAAATACGAATACAGTATGGGAAGAGTAGACGTCTTGTTAGGGCTCCAATGGGGAGACGAAGGTAAGGGTAAAATAGTGGATGTACTTACTCCACGCTATGATATGGTGGCACGCTTCCAGGGTGGTCCTAATGCCGGTCACACCCTGGAGTTTGCAGGGGAGAAGTATGTGCTTCGCTCGGTACCTTCCGGTATCTTCCAGGGGGATAAAATCAATATCATTGGCAATGGGGTTGTACTAGATCCTGTGCTCTTCCGTGAAGAGGTTGAGAGCCTTCTCAGTAGTGGTCATCCCCTCAAAGATCGTTTGGTAATCAGCCGCAAGGCTCATCTCATACTCCCTACTCATCGTCTCTTGGATGCTGCTGGCGAAAAAGCGCTAGGCGCCCAGAAGGTGGGAACTACGGGCAAGGGTATCGGTCCCACGTACACCGATAAGGTAAGCCGTCATGGGGTACGCGTTGGGGATATAGAGGGCGACTTTGCGACTAGCTACAAGCGAGCCAAAGAACGTCACTTGGGCATGTTGCAGGGAATGGGAGTAGAAGTTCCGGACCTGACACAAGCCGAAGCCGATTTCTTTGCTGCGGTAGAATATCTCCGCCAATTCCGTTTCGTGGATAGCGAGTTTGTGATAAACAATACGTTAAAGTCCGGTAAGAATATTTTGGCAGAGGGGGCACAAGGCTCCATGCTTGATATCGACTTCGGTTCCTATCCTTTCGTTACGTCCAGCAACACAATTTGCGCAGGAAGCTGTGTTGGGATGGGAGTTTCCCCCCGAGCTATTGGCGATGTTTATGGTATCTTTAAGGCCTATTGCACTCGAGTGGGTGCGGGTCCTTTCCCTACAGAATTGTTTGACGAAGATGGCCGCCAGATGGCAGAGCGTGGGCGAGAGTTTGGCGCTGTTACGGGGCGTCCTCGTCGCTGTGGTTGGATTGACCTTGTAGCACTTCGCTACACGATTATGCTCAATGGCGTGACCAAGCTCATCATGATGAAGAGCGACGTTTTAGACACCTTTGCCACCATCAAAGCCTGCCGTGCCTATCGTATCAATGGCGTAGAAACGCGCGACTTCCCCTACTCAATTGAGCAGGACATAGAGCCTATCTACGACGAAGTGCCGGGGTGGCAGTGCGATCTTACCGCCTTCGATCGTGAGGAGCAATTGCCCAAGGCTTTCCTCGATTACGTTGCTTACTTAGAGCGTGAATTGGAGGTGCCCATTGCTATTCTATCCGTAGGACCCGACCGAAAACAAACTATCGTGCGAGGCTAATAATCGCTAGCATCGTACATGACTTATCAGCAAACTATCGACTACCTTTTTGCTGCTACGCCCCAATTTGAGCAGCAGGGAGGGAGTGCCTACAAGCCCGGTCTGGAGCGGGTCTTGGCCATGGCGGAGGCTATTGGTAGCCCCCATCTTGGTTCGGGTATTCGCTATATCCATGTGGCCGGCACCAATGGAAAGGGGTCGACTTCGAGCACTTTGGCGGCCATCCTATCGGCAGCCGGCTATCGAACGGGGCTTTTCACATCTCCCCATCTTGTGGACTTTAGAGAGCGCATTCGTATTGATGGTATGCCTATTGAGGAGTGTGCCGTGGTGGATTTTGTAGAACGAACACGCCCCCTCATTGAGCGATTCTCTCCCTCCTTTTTCGAGCTAACAACCTTGATGGCACTGCATCACTTTGCAGAGAAAAAAGTGGATGTTGCCATCATAGAGGTGGGTATGGGAGGCCGGCTCGATAGTACCAATATCATCACTCCGGAGCTCTCCATCGTTACCAATATCAGCCTTGATCATACTCAATTCTTAGGCTCTACGCTAGAGGCGATTGCGGGAGAGAAGGCGGGGATTTTCAAGCCCAACGTTCCTGCACTTGTAGGGGAGGCGAGTGCCTCTCTTCGGTCCGTATTTAGGGAAAAGGCAGAGCTGCTTGATGCGCCTCTTTGCTTTGCAGAGGATAGCGATGTGTTGCAAGATGCCGAGCCCGATAGGGGCGGATGGACGCTTCATACACGTGATTATGGCACTCTGTGGGGCGAGTTGGGAGGAGCGGCTCAGCGGCTCAATGCTCGTACTATCTTGGCGGCTCTTGCTATCCTTACTCGTCGTTCGTTTCAAATCCCTAGGGCTGCTGTGGAGGAGGGCTTTGCGCATGTCGTGGAGCGTTCACACCTCCTAGGACGATGGCAAAAGGTGGCATCTCAGCCCGATACCTATTGCGACACAGGGCACAACGAGGCCGGTATTCGTCTCGTCGTGGAGCAGTTAAAACAAGAGCAGTACCAAACGTTACATATCGTCTTTGGTATGGTGGCGGATAAGGATTGGCATTCGGTACTTCGTCTGCTCCCCACGTCTGCTCATTACTACTTCGTACAACCAACGAGCGATCGGGCTTTGTCTTCCGAAGAATTGGCTCAGGAGGCTCGTTCCATAGGTCTGGAAGGCTTCGTTTTCCCCTCCATAGAAGAGGGGTGCCTGGCTGCCCAGAAAGCGGCTCTACCCCAAGACCTTATATACATAGGGGGTAGTAACTATATCGTTGCTGAGGCGCTCAAAAAGTGCTATCCCCACACACTCGAATCTGTATTCAATACTAATCATTAAATACTCAAACTTATGACTCAAGCAATTCAACAGTCGCTTCGTGACAAGGCGTGGGCAAGGTGGACGGTGCTTATCCTTATCGCCCTGACCATGTTCTTCGCTTACATGTTTGTAGATGTACTATCTCCTCTCAAGTCCATGCTGGAGAAAACAGCAGAAGAAGGGGGCCTCGGGTGGTCGTCTACCGTATTTGGGACTTACGGCTCTAGTGAGTTCTTCCTCAATGTCTTCTTCTTTTTCCTCATTTTTGCCGGGATTATTTTGGACAAAATGGGGGTACGATTTACGGCTGTATTGTCGGGATCTTTGATGGTTCTTGGTGCTCTTATCAAGGTTTATGCACTCGGTTCCACTTTCAATAATGGTGGCTTTGGCTTTGAGTTGTTCAACTCATTTATGCCTTCGATGCCCCCCTCGGCTAAGCTTGCTTGCGTTGGCTTTATGATCTTTGGCTGCGGCTGCGAGATGGGTGGTGTAACGGTATCTCGTGCCATCGTTAAGTGGTTCGAAGGCAAAGAAATGGCTCTCGCCATGGGCTTGGAAATGGCTGTTGCCCGCCTCGGTGTCTTCGCTGTATTCCGCATGTCTGCACCTATTGCTGAGAAGTTTGGTAGCGTACAGGCTCCTGTAATCCTCTGCCTTATCCTCCTCTCTATTGGGTTGCTTTTCTATCTTATCTATGGTATTTTCGATGCTCGTTTGGATAAGACTTCGGGTAATGTTGCTAGTGCAGAAGAGGAAGAACCATTCCGTTTCAAAGACTTGGCAAAGGTCTTCGGTAGTGGTATCTTCTGGGTTGTTGCCCTTCTTTGCGTGCTCTACTATTCTGCCATCTTCCCCTTCCAAAAGTTTGCTACCAACATGCTAGAGACTAACCTCGGGCTCTCTGCAGAGACGGCGTCCGGTATCTTTAGTTACTTCCCCATTGGGGCTATGATCATTACTCCGTTCCTTGGTGCTTTCCTCGACTTCAAGGGCAAAGGAGCCACGATGCTTATGCTCGGCTCTGTCTTGATGATTGTATGTCATACGATTTTTGCTCTTTATCCATTTGTGGCAGGGGATACTACCTCTACCATTGTTGCCTATGCAGCTATTGTGTTGTTGGGTATCTCTTTCTCTCTCGTGCCTGCAGCTCTCTGGCCCTCTATGCCTAAGCTTATCGATGGCAAGGTGCTAGGTTCGGCTTATTCGGCTACCTTCTGGATCCAAAACGTAGGGCTCATGGTTGTACCCATTGTGATTGGTCAGGTACTAGACAAGACGGGCTCTTACCGCTTGCCCATGCTTATTTTTGCTTCGTTTGGTGTAGCAGCTCTTCTCTTGAGCTTGTACCTCAAGGCAATCGATAAGAAGAAGGGTTATGGACTCGAATTGCCCAACAAAAAGAAGTAATAAACGTTTGAATCAGAACTTGTAATACCCTTGTGGCTATGAACTCTATAGACGTCATGAATAAGGCAGCAGACAACATCCGTTGCCTTGCTCTCTCCATGGTGGAGAAAGCAAAGAGTGGTCACCCCGGGGGAGCTTTGGGGGGCGCCGACTTTATTAATGTGCTATTCTCGGAGTATCTCCGCTTCGACCCTGATTGCCCCGGGCGCTGGGCGCGCGACCGATTCTTCCTCGACCCCGGTCACATGTCGCCTATGCTCTATGCACAACTGGCTCTTACGGGTCGCTTTTCTCTCGAAGAGCTCGAAGCCTTCCGCCAGTGGGGAAGTGCAACTCCGGGCCACCCCGAGCGCGATGTAGAGCGTGGGGTAGAGAATACAAGCGGACCTCTAGGGCAAGGGCATACGCTTGCTGTGGGTGCTGCCATTGCAGCAAAGTTTTTGGGTCATCGCTTTGGCTCAGAAGTTATGCCCCAGCAGATCTATGCTTTTATCTCAGATGGTGGTATTCAGGAGGAGATCTCGCAGGGTGCCGGGCGCATAGCCGGTCACTTGGGTCTGGATAATCTCACGATGTTTTATGATGCCAATGATGTACAGCTCTCCACGATGGTGGATGAGGTAGACACCGAAGACGTGGCACGTAAATACGAAGCGTGGGGTTGGAAAGTGCTCACCATCAAAGGAAATGATGTGGCAGAAATCCGCAAGGCGTTGGACGAAGCGTTGGCGACAAAGGGCTGTCCTACCCTCATTATTGGTAAGACCTGCATGGCCTATAAGGCGCTAGATGCAGAGGGCCGTGAGATTGTCAATCGCATCCCTACGCACGGGCAACCCCTTAGCAAGGCCGGTGTTTCTATCGAAAAAACACTTGGAGCGATGGGCTTTGATGCAGCTAATCCTTTTGTTATCGCTCCCGAGGTAGAGGCTTTGTACCGCCAGCGTGACGAAGAGTTGCGCCAGGTTTGGAAGCAATATGACGCTACATTCTCTCAGTGGCAGAAGGCGAATGCCGAAGATGCTGCTCTGATGAAGGATTGGTTCGATGGCAAACTCCCCGTAATCGATTGGGCTGCCATTGAGCAAAAGAGCGGGGACGCAACTCGTTCGGCTTCGGCTACGGTACTCAAGGAACTTGCCGCTCGAGTGCCCAATATGATCGTCTCTTCGGCAGACCTTTCCAACTCGGATAAGACCGATGGCTTCCTCAAGGGAACGGAAGCGATGAGCCGCAACAATTATGGCGGCCGCTTCTTGCAGGCCGGGGTTGCTGAGCTTACGATGGCCGCTCTCTGCGTGGGTATGATGCTCCACGGTGGGGTAATTGCTGCTTGTGGTACATTCTTTGTTTTCTCCGATTACCAGAAGCCGGTGATTCGTTTGGCTGCTTTGATGCAGGTGCCTGTCAAGTTCGTTTGGACGCATGATGCATTCCGTGTAGGCGAAGATGGACCAACGCACGAACCCGTAGAGCAGGAGGCACAAATCCGTTTGATGGAAAAACTACACAACCACTCCGGGCAACGCTCGATGTTGGTGCTCCGTCCTGCCGATGTGCATGAGACTACGGTCGCTTGGCAGATGGCCATGGAAAACGACCAAACTCCTACGGGCTTGATCCTTTCTCGCCAGAATATCGACGACCTCCCCAACGATGGACTTACTCCCTATGCACGTGCCGTGCGCATGATGTGTGGTGGATATATCGTAAGCGATGACGAAGGGGCAGAGATGGCACTCGTTGCAACGGGTAGCGAAGTAGCTACACTCGAAGCCGCTGCTGCCATCCTCCGAGCCGAAGGGCGCAAGCTACGTGTCGTTTCTATTCCATCCGAAGGGCTCTTTATGGATCAGCCTGAGAGCTATCGCCGTGAGGTGCTCCCCGAGGGGATGCCTCGTTTTGGACTTACGGCAGGCCTGCCCATTAACCTTGAGGGCTTGGTGGGTGCAAATGGCGTAATCCACGGATTGGAAAGCTTCGGTTATTCAGCTCCTTATAAGGTTTTGGACGAAAAGCTAGGCTTTACTCCGGAGGCTGTTGCCGAGAAGATCCGCACGTTGTTGCAGAGACGATAGGGATTCTCTCCCAACGAAAATAAGTAGGGGCTCTTCCGCCATGGGGTGGGAGAGCCCTTTTTTTAGGCTGATTTCCTTCTCCCTTTCTAGGTGAAAATTTTTCCGTTCCCGGGCAGAAAATTTTTATTTTTCAGTCAGTTTCCCACTCCCTTTTTGGGTGGAATTTTTTCTTTTTCCAGCTGGGCTTTTAGGGAGAATGTGGGAGCTGAAAAAATCACGGAGCGGAACTATTAGAGGAAAGGGTATTAGGGTGAGGATTGAGGGTAAGTGAATGGAAATGAGAGGGATTTGCGCCATATCTCGGTGGTTTGCACAGAGGGGTAAAGTGCAGAAGATGTGGATTTGTGCAGAAGTTCCGTTACCAAATCGTTAGTTCATTCCTCGAATGGTAACGAGGAGGCAGGAGAAGGTAACCGACAGAAGAGTGTTCGGTAACTCATCTTTCTCGCGTTACGGTGCTTATGCTTTGTACCACAATGTTTTGCGTAGCTGAGAACGCTTCGGTAACGGGTAACTTTGCCCATAAAAACAGAAGCGTATGCAAACAGACAAAATGAAGGTTTTACTCTACCTGAAAAAGAGCGGATTGGACAAGTCGGGGCAAGCTCCGATAATGGGGCGTATAACCTACGAGCGAACCATCGCCCAATTCAGTTGTAAACTCTCGTGCGACCCCAAGTTATGGAACGCTCGTGAGAGCAGGCTAAATGGTAAGAGCCGTGAGGCGGTGGCAACGAATGGCAAGTTGGAACGCTTGCTACTCTCGGTACAATCTTCTTATCAAAACCTTTGCGACCGTGGTGTTACGTTTACAGCATCGGACATCAAGGAGCTGTTTCAAGGAAGTATGCAAACTCAAACCACATTTTTGGAACGATACGACCGAATGGTCAAGGAAATGGAGCAAAAGGTGGGTGTTGAAATAAAGGCAACTACTTTGAACGGTTACTACACTACTCGAAAGCACCTGCAAGCCTTTATTTGTGAGAAGTACCACACGACAGATATTCCATTCGGTCAGATTGAAGAAGATTTCTTAGAATGCTTGCAACATTACTCTGTCGGAAAGTTGGGACATTCGCAAGGTCATTATCGTAAGATGGCTTTGGCGGTGAAGAAAGTCTGCCAATTGGCATATCGTGAGGGCTTGACAGAGCGACAACTATTCGCTCACATAGAAATAGAACGAGGAGAGAACAAACAACCTCGTGCGTTGGACAGAGCTTCATTGGATAAGTTGCAAGCCTTGACTTTTGAACCGTATGAAATAGAGTTGGAAACAGCTCGTAATCTCTTTCTCTTTTCCTGCTTTACGGGCGTAGCCTATTGTGATATGGTTGCCCTTAATCGAGAACACCTTTTTATGGACGATGAGGGGGCGTTGTGGCTGAAGTTCCGCAGACAAAAGACCGAGAACCTTTGTCGAGTAAAACTCTTGCCTGAAGCGGTGCACTTGATAGAGCGTTATCAATCTGACGAACGTGCCACACTCTTTGCTCCCATTGCTTATTCAGCTTACCTCATTCAGCTCAAAGCCCTGCAACTTCGAGCTGGAATCTCTATTCCCCTTTCGGCACACGTCGGAAGGCATACATTTGCTACTTTGATTACTTTGGAACGAGGTGTTCCCATCGAAACGGTTAGCCGAATGTTGGGACACAGCAACATCCAAACGACCGAACGGTACGCCCACGTTACTCCCAAGAAACTCTTTGATGAGTTCGAGCGATTTCTTTCTTTCACCGAAAACCTAACCTTAATCTTGTAAGACTTATGCGTAGCACATTCAAAATTCTATTCTACATCAATAAAAATAAGACCAAAGCGGACGGTACAACGGCAATCCTTTGTCGCATCACCATTGATGGAGCAAACGCGGTGATAACCACAGGCGAAAGCATTGTTCCTCATAGTTGGAGCGTGAAGCGAGGGGAGACTGCGGACAAGAAAATCAATCAACGCCTGCAAACCTTTCGGGAAGAAATCGAACAAGGTTACAATACTTTGCTCTACAAATATGGTGCGGTGAGTGCCGAGTTGCTGAAGAACTACTTACAAGGCATCGGACGAAATCCAATGACACTTCTTGCCCTTAGTACAGAGGAACTCAAAGCCCAAAGAGAAAGCAAGAGTGAGGGAACGTGTTGCAACAATAGAAATTCTGATAAGCAGCTCAATTCCTTTGTGAGAAGTCGTGGTGAGGAGGATATTCCTCTAACGGCTATTTCCATAGAGTTTTTTGATGATTACCGCTTCTATTTGAAGAAGGAGTGCTATGCTCCTGCAACGATAAACAGGCATTTGTGCTGGTTAAGTCGGTTGATGTGTCGAGCCGTCAGTCAAGGGACAATACGCTTTAATCCTTTCGAGCAGATGAAGTATGAAGTGGTGGAGAACAAACCTCGTTTCCTAAGCAAGGGAGAAGTGGCTAAGCTCTTGACATTTCCATTACAAGATGAGGGAGCGGAACTAAGTCGAAGGATGTTTCTTTTCTCCGTCTTTACTGGATTGGCATTTGCGGACTTGAAGAGTTTGAGAGCTTCGCAAATCGAAACGAATAGCGAAGGGAAGCGGTATATCCGCAAAGCAAGACAGAAAACAGAAGTAGAGAGCCTGATACCATTGCATCCGATAGCGGAGCAGATTCTTTCACGCTACACCAAGGAGAAACACAAAGGAGACTACAAGATATTCCCTGATACAATGAGCAAAGGTAAACTATCCACACACCTCAAAACCGTGGGCTTAGCGTGTGGCATTCGCACTCCGCTAACTTGGCATGTAGCAAGGCATAGTTTCGGTACGCTGACTTTGGAGGCAGGTATTCCAATGGAGAGCATCGCCAAGATGTTGGGACATTCGTCTATTGCCAGCACTCAGATTTATGCGCAGGTAACAGACAAGAAAATTTCGGAAGATATGGACAGACTGTTTGCAAAGCAATCGGCAAAGAAAAAAGAAAATGAAGAAAGAGAGGGGGAAAATTCCAGAGATTATAACAACTAATAAAATGGAAGAACGGCATGAGGTCTAAAAAATAAACCAAAGGCTTTGAATGAGATCGGTTGCAATATTTTAGTCGTTCTCAATAGAAAAGGAAACATCTTTATAACGGAGAGAGCTTACGAAGTTCTTCGGTAAAACGAGGAATAAAATAACCTCAACCACAGACTGCAAACGACATAAAATCATCCTATTTGCATCCTGATGAATACTTACAGGGGGAGGAGGATGTCATCATAAACGGGCGATTCAAAGGTTATGGTCTGCTCTATCCACTTCCAATCATGATTGCCCTATTCTTTCATAGCAAATTGCAATTTTCCTTAAAATCACGACATTGCAAAGGGGATCACCCACGTTATTTAAACGTATTGGCTACTTCTTTTTTCTCTTGATAAATTTTGTCATATACTTAATTATAAGGACTCCAAAAATGAATCCACAAGCTATTTCAGCTGCATCTATAATATCCACAATTGAAGATGATTTCTAAAATGTATCTAATTGAGAATAAAGAAGTTACCTTGTTGGTATAACAAAACAGGTAACGATTTGGAAACGAGCGAAGTGCCATTAACCGCAGGTTTCTGCATCAACAAAGAACGCTTGTTATTCTATTTGCAAAGATAATCATTTGCTTTGAATAACAAGCGTTTTTGATAAGATTTTCACTCTTTTGCGTCATCTGTTGTTTGGAAAGATTGAAAAATGAGGAGAATGGTTATATTCCTCTTCCTCGTTTCTTCTTTTTCTTGGCTTGGTTTCTGAGTTTTCGTTGCCATACCGTCTCAGCATAATCATCGCCATGTGGCTGTGGATTGATAAGTCCACCTGCTCCCGAAATCATTTCTTCGGCTGCATTCAAGGCAGTGCTTGCTACATTTCCTACGGCTTGTGCAATAGATGAACTTTCGTTTGTTTTTGTAGGCGGTATGTATGAACGACTGGGAGGAACAAGTTGATAGCCTATATCCGGTTGAGTTTTATTCTTTACTGGCCCATGTTCTATTGTGGGAGCTTTTGTCATTGCCTGTTTCGTCTCGGTTTTATTAGGTGTCTCAAAATTCTTTTGCAAGGAGCGGTATCCGAACTCCCTGCCGATTTCGGAAGCTTTGAATGTCTGCCCACAGTAGGAAAACCTCAAACCATAGACTTTGCCCTGTTTATTCTTCATGCGCTCTATGGTAATGTTGTTCTTATTCAATTCGTAGAGAAACATGGAGTGCCCTGATATGCCACCGCCTTTATGTTTATCCAGCAAGGCATAACAGATTTGTTGTACTTCTTTCTTGGTTTGCTCTCTCGTCGGATTGGATTTTGCTTTCTGATACATCCTTTCAGCCTTTACTTCCTTTGCAATGGTCAAGCCTTTCGAGCGGCTGATTTCCTCCGCCACTCTTGCTGCCCTATTGCTCACAAAGGTGGTATCATAGACCTCTCCGTAAAGGCTGATGCGGTTGGCAATGATATGGATATGCCTGTTATCGGTGTCCTTGTGCGTTACTGCTACCCATTGGTGGTTGTCAAGTCCCATTTGTTTGGCAAACAGATGGGCTATCCGCATGAGTTCAGATACGGGTAGTTTCTTCTCATCCTGAGGTGCTATACCGATTTCAATGCGGAAGACAAAAAATTACCTGTCGAGCAAAAACGACCCTCTCCCATGGGACGCAAAGTCGGATCCTAGGGGAGAGGGGTTAGAAGTTCTAGGGATTCTGGAGGAGACGCTTGTAAGCCGCCTTAGGGGGCTACTCGGGTAGCGTCTTTATGTAGTCTTGGGTAAGGCGGATATAGTCTTCTACGTCGAGCCGCTCAGCCCGTAGCGTGAAAATGGGGTCGGAGAAGTCGTACCCCTCGGGGAAAAGCGTCCGCAGCGAGTTACGGAGCGTCTTCCTACGTTGAGAGAAAGCTGCCTTTACCACCTTCTTAAATAGCTCTTCGTCCACGGGTAGTTCCTTCCTATCGTTACGTATCAATCGGAGCACCCCGCCCTTGACCTTTGGAGGGGGATCGAAGTCGAGTTCGCTTACTGTGAAGAGGTATTCGCAGTGGTACCAGCAACGAAGAAGCACCGACAAGATACCATAATCGCGCCCTCCGGGAGGGGCTGTAAGCCGCTCTGCCACCTCTTTTTGGAGCATCCCTGCACAGCATGGTACGCGGTCTCTCAGCTCCAATAGACGGAAGAAAATTTGGGATGATATGTTGTAGGGATAGTTGCCAATCAGTACAAATGGAGTTTGAGGTTGCCCCGGTATCAATTCGTCGGCAGGGAGTTTGAGTACATCCCCTTCGGTTAGGTGCTCTCCTTGGGCGAACCACGAAAAATTATGCTGTAGGTATTCGACCGACTCGGTGTCAATCTCAAGCGCATAGACCTTCAACCCCAGGTCCAGAAGTTCCTTTGTGAGCATGCCCATGCCCGGCCCTATCTCTAGGATAGGGATATCACGCCACGAGAGTACACTCTCGGCAATGGCACGAGCCACCGATGGGTTGGTTAGAAAGTGCTGCCCCAGGGCCTTTTTGGCACGAACTTTACTCATAGTACTGCGAAAAAAGAGTATATTTGTAGTGTTAGCAACTACGAAGGTAGCGTTTTTCTGCCGTAGAAGGTGGGCAAAGCGCTCCAACCTGATGAATAAAAGTACTACAAGAGTGGATCACCCCCTAGCTCAAGCCTCCGAGAGCGTTGCCTCCGATCTCTCCTCCCAGCACGGCAAAAAGCGTTGGGTGCGCTTGGTTGTTTCCCTCTCTCTAGGGATTGCCTTGATGGTGGTTGTGTACCGGAATTTCGACTTTGGTGAACTTCTGGCGGTGTTGCGTTCCAACTCCATTAGTTGGGGAATTATCCTCCTATCCATCTTGGTGGAGGTCCTGGGGAATGTGATCCGAGGGGCACGCTGGAGGTTGCTCGTGCACCCATTTAGCACCCCGGCGCCTCGTGTGAGGAATACAATCCTTTCGGTACTTGGGAGTTATGCGGTTAATCTCATTTTCCCTCGAGCCGGGGATGTTTGGCGTTGTGCCGCCCTATCTCGCTACGAATCCCTCTCGATGGCAAAACTTGTCGGCTCTCTGCTGATGGATCGCCTTATGGATATGCTCGTGCTGGGGCTTATTGTCTTAATGGCCATTGGAGTATTCTCCGATTTCTTAGGGGGCTATTTTGTTGAGCATCCCGACCTCTCTCTCAAGGTGTCGCACCTCGCCTCCTCCCCCTGGTTCTATCTGACTTTGTTGGCACTGGGCGTATTGGGGTACCTCTTTTGGCGTCTCTCCAAAAAAAGCCGATGGGGCGCAAAGGTGCGTAAGGTGCTACGAGAGATGTGGGAAGGACTGCTTTCCATCCGATTTATGCCGCATCGAGGGCTCTTCATTCTCTATACCATCGGCATTTGGGGATGCTATTTCCTGGGTTTCTATCTCACCTTCTTTGCTTTCCCCTTTACTCAAGACTTAGGGATCAATGTAGGGCTACTTGCCTTTGTAATGGGCTGCTTGGGGGTGGCTGCACCCGTACAATCGGGTATCGGAGCCTGGCATTTCATGGTTATCACGACCCTTACGGCTGTGGGCGTTGAGCGCAGTGATGCCGGTTCATTTGCCCTCGTTGTACATACCTCACAAACATTAGGTAACGCCCTTATTGGGCTAATCGCAATTTTAGTTATACCTTTACTCAATAGAAATTATAGTAGAACTCAATAGTAAGAATACATAATATAGAAACGATTATGGCAAGAGACATTCTAACGCTTAAACCTGAAGCTGTCTGGAGATACTTTTATGATCTTACACAGATACCCCGCCCCACCGGTCAGATGGATGAGGTAACTCGTTACGTGTTCGAAGCAGGCAAAAAACTCGGGTTGGAGACCTTACAAGATGAGGTTGGCAACGTGCTTATCCGTAAACCTGCCACTCCCGGTATGGAAAAGAAGCCTATTATTACCCTACAAGGGCACGTAGATATGGTTCCTCAGAAGAATAGTGATGTACAACACGACTTCGCCAAAGATCCTATTGATGCCTACATAGATGGGGAGTGGGTGACGGCTAGAGGTACAACGCTTGGTGCCGACAACGGTATTGGGGTTGCTCTTGCTCTCGCTATCCTAGAGGACAATAGCCTAAAGCATGGCCCACTAGAAGCCCTCTTTACCATCAACGAAGAGGTAGGGATGGATGGGGCAAATGGCCTCAAATCCGGCTTCTGTAAGGGGGATATTCTCCTTAATATTGACTCCGAAGTAGAGGGTAATCTCTACATTGGTTGCGCCGGGGGGATTGACGTAAACGTAAGCCTCGAATACAAAGATCAGGAGACAACAAGTCAAGAAGATCAGGCTGTGCGCCTTACCCTCTCGGGGCTCAAGGGCGGTCACTCCGGAGTGGATATTCATATCGGTCGTGCCAATGCCAATAAGCTGATGGCTCGCTTCCTCAAGTGCGCTGTAGAAGAGTTTGGTGTGCGTGTGGCCTCTCTAGAGGGCGGTTCTATGCGTAATGCCATCCCTCGCGAAGCCTTTGCGGTGCTTACCATCGCGCCCGAAGATGCCGAAGAATTCTGCAAGTATGTTGCTGAGTTCGAAGCTCTCTTTACCAAAGAATTTGATGGAATTGAAGATAAGATTTCGCTCAAGGTCGAGAAGTGCGATATGCCTACCAATATTCTTCCCGAGGATATTCAAGACAATCTTATCAACGCACTCGAGGCTTGCCAGAATGGCCCCATCTCGATGCTTCAGAGCTTCCCGGATACGGTAGAGTCTTCTACCAACCTAGCCATTGTGCGCGCAGGTGATGGACTTGTGGAGGTGAAATTCTTGGTGCGTAGCTCGTCGGATAGCCGCAAGATGTGGGTGGCATCGAGCATCGAAAGTGCCTTCCTACTCATGGGGGCTAAGGTGGAGTTTGACGCTCCTTACACGGGGTGGCAACCCAATGCCAAGTCGCATATCATGGAAGTAATGAGCAAGGTGTATGAGGAAATCTACCACGAGAAGCCCGATGTTAAGGTAATGCACGCAGGGCTAGAGTGCGGTATTATCCAGGGAGTTATGCCCGATATGGATATGATCTCCTTTGGTCCCGAGATCCGTCACCCGCATTCACCCGACGAAAAAGTACATATCGACTCTGTAGCTCGTACCTACGAGGTCATTGTCAGAACTCTAGAACTTGTATAACCCCACAATCCTTTATAATAAATGAAAACAGCATTTGTATTCCCCGGTCAGGGGGCGCAATTCGTTGGTATGGGTCTCCCTCTTTATGAGGGTAACGCCGAAGCCAAGCGTTTATTCGATGAAGCCAATAAGATTTTAGGTTTCGATATTACAGAAATCATGTTCCGAGGTACGGACGAAGAGCTCAAGCAAACCAAGGTAACACAACCTGCGGTTTTCTTGCACTCGGTGCTCATGGCACGTGCTTTGGGAGCAGACTTCCAACCCGATATGGTGGCAGGTCACTCGCTGGGAGAGTTCTCGGCGCTTGTGGCTGCAGAGGCACTCTCGTTTGAAGATGGGCTTACCCTAGTTTCTAAGCGAGCTATGGCCATGCAAAAAGCCTGCGAAAAGACTCCTTCTACTATGGCTGCAATCCTTGGTCTACCCGATGAAAAAGTAGAAGAGGTATGCCAGAGCATCACGGACGAAGTAGTGGTAGCTGCTAACTTTAACTGCCCTGGTCAGATCGTAATTTCCGGCTCAATGCCCGGTATCGAGCGTGCTTGTGAATTGCTCAAGGCCGCAGGGGCTAAACGAGCACTCCCCCTCAAAGTGGGAGGCGCATTCCACTCTCCACTGATGGAACCTGCTCGCGAAGAGCTGGCTCAAGCTATCGAAGCAACCACCTTTGCAGCACCCAAAGCTCCGGTATACCAAAACGTGGTAGCCAAGGCTGTTTGCGACGCTGCAGAGATTAAGAGCAACCTTGTAAAGCAACTTACCTCGCCCGTGCGTTGGACAGCTTCTGTGCAACAAATGGTAGCCGATGGGGCAGAACGCTTTGTAGAATTAGGCCCCGGTAGCGTATTGCAAGGGCTTATCAAGAAGATTGCTCCCAGTGTAGTTACCGAAGGAAGAGACCAATAAAGAGGGAGGAGTGTATGAATAACGAACATGTTCGCTGTCTTATATTAGGCTCCGGTCCTGCCGGATATACGGCAGCCATATACGCCTCTCGTGCTAATCTCAATCCCGTGCTTTATGCAGGGCTTCAGCCCGGAGGTCAGCTGACCACCACCACGGAAGTAGAAAACTTCCCAGGCTATCCCGAGGGGATCACGGGGCCCGAGATGATGGAGCAACTCAAGCAACAAGCTCTACGCTTTGGCACCGATATGCGTATGGGGGTGGCTACCTCGGTAGATCTTTCTGAGAAGCCTTATAAGGTGACAATAGACGATGCGACCACCCTTACTTGCGATACGCTTGTGATTGCCACAGGGGCTTCTGCTAAGTACCTCGGCCTGGCCGACGAAAAGAAGTACGCCGGTATGGGAGTCTCTGCCTGCGCTACATGCGACGGATTTTTCTATCGCAATAGGTCTGTAGCTGTAGTCGGAGGTGGAGATACTGCTTGCGAAGAAGCTATCTACCTTGCAGGGCTGGCTAAGCAGGTCTATTTGATTGTGCGCAAACCCTATCTCCGAGCATCGCAGGTGATGCAAGACCGCGTTCTCAATAACCCAAAGATTACGGTACTCTTTGAACATAATACCCTAGGGCTATTTGGCGAAGACGGTGTAGAAGGAGCGCACCTCGTTAAACGCAAAGGCGAAGCAGACGAAGAATTAGTGGACATTGCTATTGATGGATTTTTCTTGGCCATCGGGCACAAACCCAATACGGACTTCTTAGCAGGGCAACTTGCCCTTGACGATGCCGGCTATATAGCTACAATCAATGGCTCTCCATTGACCAGTGTGGCCGGGGTATTTGCCGCAGGCGATGTGGCAGATCCTCGCTATCGCCAAGCTATTACCTCCGCAGGATCGGGTTGCAAAGCAGCTCTAGAGGCTGAGAAATATTTGATAGATAATAATCTGTAACAACCTAAAAGGGAGTTCCTTCACTCTGCGAGTTCTACTCAAGGTGGAGGGCTTCCCCCTAACAAAGAACAGAATATAAACTCTAATTATTAAACTAGTAAACGCCATGGAAAAAAAACAAATTATCATTGCTAGTATCCTTGGGATTGCTTTTGTTCTAGGGCTCTCTTTTGCAGCTTATCAGATCTCTCGCATCCGTAAGGTGCCTAGTGAAATCTCGGTTACGGGTATTGCCGAGCGTAACTTTAAGTCCGATCTCATCGTGTGGACAGCTACCTACTCTGTACAAGACAACAGCTCCTCTGAGGGGTATCAGGACCTACAACGGATCGGGAAAGAGGTACGGAATTTTATCAAGAAGAATGATATCCCAGACTCTTCCTACCTGTTTAGTGGGATCTCAATCTCTAAAATGTATGACCAGGTAACCGATGGCAATAACTACTATCGCCAGGTCTTCTCGGGATATAACCTCTCTCAGACGGTGACCATTACCTCACAAGACATTGACCGAGTAGAGGCTTTGTCTCGTAATATCACGGAGCTCATCAACCAAGGTATAGAGATTACTTCGGGAGATCCGAGCTACTACTATACCCATCTCAACGACCTCAAGTTGGAAATGCTCAAGGAATCTTCGGAAGATGCACTTGCTCGTGCAGAGGTTATTGCCGAGGGGAGCAATTGCAAAGTGGGGAAACTGAAACGTTCGCAGATGGGCGTCTTCCAGATTGTAGGGCAATACAGTGACGAAGACTACAGTTGGGGCGGATCTTTCAACACCTCAAGCAAGTACAAAACGGCCTCTATTACAGTTAAGAATACCTATAAAATTCGCTGATGCGGACGAAGACTCTAACCGCCCTCTTGCTGTGGGCAGGTATTTCTCTAGCTAGTGCCCTGGGGCTTTCTGCACAATCTCTGCAGGAAGCCCGTGCACTGCGGGAGATGGGAGATTGGGCAAAAGCCGACAGTGCCTACCGAGTACTTGCGGAGCAATCACCCCTCAATACAGCACTCAAAGAGGAATATGCCTCCCTGCTTTTGGAGGTAGGAAAGTACCAAGAGTCCCTAGATCTGTTGCTATCGCACTCGAATAAGAAATCGCGGGTCTCTACTTCGCTTTTGGCTCAAGCCTATTATGCCAACTATCTCTTTGAGGAGACGCTTACCACTCTTGGCCGTCTTTCGCCTAAAGCGGAGACGCCCGAGGTAGCCACTCTAAGGCAACAAGCCCAACGTGCTCGGCAGATGCTCGACAAGAGTGAGAGACTAGAGATTGTAGATAGCATGCAGATGTCGCTTGATGCGCTCCCCGTCCTCCCAAAGCAATACTTCTCTACGGAATGGGGACGGTTACGCTCCGCTTCGGATTTTAGAAGTGAAGTGGGAGAGCTCAATGCAGAGGGATGGGTTTACGAGACAGCTCTTGGTCTAGAGTCTTTTTACGCACGAAAGTTGGAACACAGAGGTGATTCTGATATTTTTTCTGCCTTAAAATTGCAGGGCCGTATGGCCGAAGAGAATGCTCTCGAGGCCCTCAATACCCCCAATGACGAGGGCTATCCTATCCTACGTCAGGATGGCATAACGCTCATATTCGCACGCAAAAGCAGCGAAGGCATTGGGGGGTACGACCTCTATCTCTCACGGCGCGACCCGGAGACGGGCAACTACCAAACACCTTCTCTCTTGGGGATGCCCTTCAACTCTCCCCAGGACGATCTTTTTCTCATTTACGACGATTTGCGAGGGGTAGGAGTGCTCGCATCCACTCGCTTTTGCCCTCCGGGGAAAGTGAACCTCTATACATTCCGTATAAACGAAGAGCACACTCTCCTCCCTTTCAATACTCTCCAAGAGAAGCGACCGGCCGCCTCCCTCAACCCTTGGAGAGCAACAGCACAAAATCAATAGCTACACTTATTTTATCCTCATTAGGTTATGGAAAAACGTATTATCCCCTCTTCGGAGCTTATTGTCAATCAAGACGGTTCGATATTTCACCTTCATCTCAAACCCGAGCAGCTTGCCGATAAAATTATCCTTTGCGGAGACCCCGATCGGGTAGGCATGATTGCCAACTATTTTGATAGCCAAGAGTGCGATGTACAAAACCGTGAGTTTCGTACCATAACCGGCTCTTACAAGGGTAAGCGTATTACGGTACAAAGCCATGGTATTGGGGGTGATAATATTGAGATTGTAGCGAGCGAATTGGATGCTCTTGCCAACTTTGACCTTGAGAAGCGTTGCGTGCGCGATGAGTTCCGTCAGCTCACAATGGTACGCATTGGTACCTCAGGAGGGCTTCAACCCGAGAGCCCAATTGGTTCGTATGTAGCGAGTGAAAAGGCCATTGGTTTTGATGGCGTTATTTACTTCTATGGTGAGACAGAAAGAGTGCGAGACCTAGCCTACGAAAAGGCTTTGACCCAACAGCTCGATTGGAAGATAGAGGGGCTTAAACCCTATGTTGTATCGGCCGATGCCGAGCTACTAGAGCGCATTGTAGGGAATGATGGGCGCATTATCAAGGGGAGTACCATTGCTTGTAATGGATTCTATGCCCCTCAGGGACGCAAGCTCCGTCTCCCATTGGCAGACGAAAATCTGAACAAAAAAATAGAAGACTTCCGCTACGAGGGATATAAAATCACCAACTTTGAGATGGAAAGTTCGGCTCTCAGTGGCATTGCTTCCCTCCTAGGGCATAAGGCTATGACGGTATGTTGCATTATTGCCGGGCGGCAAAATCTCAACATGAATACCGACTATAAAGGGAGCATCGAAGACCTTATTCGAATCGTGCTCGAGCGCATCTAAGCTCTGTACAGGGGCATCTCCCCGAGACTTAACGGCTATCCCTCTTTTGACAGATAGGAGGGGTAGCCTTTCTTTTTAGAGAGGGCTTCTCTTTCCTCTAAATGAGGGGAGAACATTTTTCGAGGAGGGGGTCTCTTTCTCCTCTCCGAATGGAGTTCGCTTTTCTCCGCAATGTCGGGTAGGAATCCTGAACGTATGCCAAGAAATATAGCTAGATTAGCCAAGAGATATTGTACCTTTGTAGAAGTATGGATATAGATGTACAACAAGTAAAGCAACGCCTAGGAATTATAGGTAACGCCCCAAAATTGCTCCAAGCCATCCGCACAGCCGTGCAGGTTGCTCCTACGGATGCGACTGTCCTCATCACGGGGGAGAGTGGTGTAGGTAAGGAGTTCTTTCCCAAAATCGTGCATCAGTACTCCATCCGTAAGCACAAGAATTATATTGCGATTAACTGCGGAGCTATTCCGGAGGGAACGATCGACTCGGAGCTTTTTGGGCATCGAAAGGGTTCTTTTACGGGAGCGTTGTCCGATCGTAAGGGCTACTTTGAAGAAGCCAACGAGGGAACGATCTTTTTGGATGAGGTCGGGGAGTTGCCTTTGGCTACTCAGGCTCGTTTGCTACGTGTGCTAGAGAATGGAGAATTTATCCCGGTGGGGGCAAGTCAACCCATCAAGACGAACGTCCGCATTGTGGCTGCCACGAATGTAAATATGGCAGAAGCCATACGTAACGGCCGCTTTAGAGAGGACCTTTACTATCGCCTAAATACAGTCCCCATCCTAGTGCCACCTCTACGGGAGCGGGGGGACGACATCGCACTTTTGTTCCGCCGATTTGCTTCGGACTACGCCTCTATGTATCAGGTGCCGCCCTTAGAGCTATCCGCAGATGCCAAGCATATTCTTATCACGTACCGCTGGCCGGGGAATATCCGCGAGTTGCGCAATATTACCGAGCGCATGAGTATCCTTGAGCAAAATCGACTTGTGGAGCCGGAGGTGCTACGCAATTATCTCTCGGAAGAGGGTCTGCAAGATCTCCATCCCGTAGTGTCCGGTGTACAGCAGAGTGTGGATCAGCAAACGTTTGCCAATGAGCGAGAGATACTCTATCAAGTACTTTTTGATCTCCGTCGAGACTTCAACGAGCTCAAACAGACGGTAAACGAGATGAAAGGCGCGCCCCTAGCGGAGACGAATCGAACTATACAAATGGTGGAGCACACCGAGGCTTGCTCTCCCAGGCACGAGGATACTTCGCATACATTGCTCCCCAAATATACGGCACATAGCCAAGAGCATGCTATTGATTACGATGAGGTAGTAGAGCCCGAAGAGGCAGAAGAATCCATTTCTCCCTCCGAGAGCCCTATTAAGGGGATTATTACAATAGAAGAGGCAGAGCGGCAACTTATTACACAAGCACTTGGGTTGCAAAAGGCTTCCTACACGAGGCAACAGATTGCCGACATGCTGGGAATCTCGGCTCGTACCCTCTCTCGCAAGATAAAAGAATATGGTTTGGAATAGTCTCATCAGCCGGCATACAAGGAAATTATTGGGGTTGCTCTCTTTGCTACTCACCCTCACCTCTTGTAAGATCTCTTATAAGTTTACGGGTACATCTATCGACTACGAACAGACCAAAACGGTCTCCATTACGGAGTTTATAAACCAAGCTCCCCTGGTATATCCGCCCCTTAGTCAGTCCTTTACAGAGGCATTGCGCGAACTTTTCCGCCGCCAAACCCACCTAGAGGAGGTGCCCCAATCCGGAGACTTTAGCATAGAGGGGTCGATTGTTGGATACGACCTCACTCCGGTAGCTGTGCAGGAGGATGCCTTTGCGTCCATGACTCGGTTTACGATGACTGTCTCGGTACACTTTGAGAATAATGCGAATCCAAAGAAAAATTTCGACCGCACCTTCTCGGCTTATACCGAGTTTGATAGCAGTAGTCTCTTCTCGCAAGTACAGGATGATTTGGTGCGACAGCTTACCGAAGACATCACCAAGCAAATCTTTAATGCCACGGCAGAAGATTGGTAATTCTCACCCATTCCTCCGGACTTGATACATGACAGCACAAGAGCTACGAGCCTATCTCAATGCACCCAATACCCTGAATAAGGAGACCCTACCCGAGCTTAAACAGCTAGTAGAGGCCTATCCTTATGCGCAGACTTTCATCTTTTTGTATCTATACAATCTGGCTCTTCTTGAGGATCTTCGTTACTTCTCCGAACTGAAAAAGTGGGCAATTTCCCTTCCCTCTCGTAGCCGATTGTACGCACTTGTGGAGAAGCGATATATCCCCCAGAGCTCCGTAGTGTCAGACTCTGATAAGGGTGATTTTTCGTCCATCGATCGCTTCCTAGAAGAGATTGGTTCCTCTCACTCCGGAGATCCTCTCGCCTCGCTAGGCGAAGGCGTTGGAGGCGGTGGTGACTATTTCGATGCCTTAGAGCGAGGAATTATAGCCCCCACTTCTGAGAATTATGAGGAGCGAGAGACGCTCGTTCCCAAGTCTCAAGCCTCTTCCGTACCCTCTCAAGAGGACGTGGAAGAGGAGAATAGAGGTCCTCTTTTTACAGAAACGCTCGCCAAAATCTACATTCAACAGCAGCGTTATGATCGCGCTCTTGATATTCTGCGGGCAATAATGACCAAAAATCCAGAAAAAAACGCTTACTTTGCAGATCAGATTAGGTTCTTAGGGCGCCTACAAGAAATAAGTAATAGAGAATAGTATATAATAAAACACGTAAGTACAATGTTTGTTTTCCTATCCATCCTCATCCTCTTAGCAGCTGTTTTGCTTATACTCGTAGTAGTTATCCAAAACTCAAAGGGAGGGGGTCTCGCCTCCGGATTTGCCTCAAGCAATCAGATTATGGGGGTTCGTAAGACGACCGATTTTCTAGAAAAAGCTACTTGGTGGTTGGCTGGAGCTATCGCCATCCTGAGCATCGTTTCTACTCATTTCCTCCATACAAGTCTCAAGGAAGATCAGGGGATCAATAAAGTTATAGAGCAGAAGGTAGAAGAAACACCTGAGCAGCAGCTCCCCAACTTGGGCGGTGAAATGCCAGCTACTCCTACTCCCGACGCTCCTCAGCAGTAATCCACTTTTTTTGTAGAGTGGAGGAGTAGTCTTTCCTTTTTCACCTATACTCTCTAGGGGTGTAGGCTGATTTGTATTCATAAAGCACCTGGTTTTCATTTTCTTTTAGGGTAATTTCCCCAAGAAAATAGGCTGGGTGTCTTTCTTTTTCTCCCTAGAATTTCTTTTCCGAATTAGGCTGAACGAAAATCGGGGATAGGCAAGGTAAAAGAGGGGGGTATCTCTATTTTTATGAGGTTTTCTTGTAGAAAAAGTATTGGTACATCTAACAAAATCACTACCTTTGTCGCCGGAAATGAAAGCTTCCTTAGCTCAGTTGGTTAGAGCATCTGACTGTTAATCAGGGGGTCCTTGGTTCAAGCCCAAGAGGGAGCGCATCTGATTTCAATAAAAAAGCCCTTCGTATTGGAGGGCTTTTTTGTTGTCTTCTGCTTAGAGGATGGCTGTTGTTTGCTTTCCTACAGGGTGTTTTTCTTTTCCCTCCTTGTCTTATATGACAAAAAGAAACCCCCTATTCTCATGCGAGAATAGGGGGCGTTGTTTGCTTCGATAGCCTAGAGATTAGGCTTCGGCTTCTTGTTGTTTGTTACGGTAATCAGCAAGCTCTTCTACAGCAAAGTTGCGAACAAAGCGTTCGATCTTGTCCTGCTCGGCAAGAGCAAAGCGATGATATACGCGAGCACTTTTGCCAAAGAGTTCGGGTTCGTCGTTGGCTGCAAGGAGCAACAAATGCCCAAAGAGAGCGTGCGAAGTCATCTCCACGAGGCGGCGAGCTTGGAAGTCGAGAAGCTCTTGATTCTTCTGCTCAACAACAAATTGAGTTAGCTGGTGTGCACGTTCGTTCATCGCAGCTAGGCTCTCCTTCATGGCTTTCCATTCGGGTTTAACCTCGGTTGTTTGGTACTCGTGCATACGCTCGTAGTACGTTCCGGTTGTGACGTGGCGGATGGCTGCCACTACCTGCAACTGGGTTGTACCTTCGTAGATATTGGTAATGCGGACGTCTCTATAGAGGCGCTCACAAGTATAGTCTTTCATATACCCACTACCGCCATGGATCTGTACGCAATCATATACATTCTGATTGGCGAACTCGGTGCTAAGCCCCTTACCGATAGGAGTAAAGGCATCGGCTAGACGGGTGTAGTATTTGAGTTCCTTGCGTTCTTCGGGGGTGAGTTTACGCTCTCTCTGGATGTCTTCTAGCGTCTTGTACATATCTACAAAGCGACAAGTTTCGTAGAGATGAGCACGAGAAGCATCCGTTTTTGCTCTCATAATAGAGAGCATCTCATACACAGCAGGGAAATTATCAATGGTCTGACCAAATTGCTTACGCTCAATAGCATAGGCATAAGCCTCCTGATAAGCGGCTTCGCTAAGGCCTACAGCTTGCGACATGATACCCAAGCGAGCACCATTCATCAGAGCCATAATGTATTTGATAAGACCTAGGCGGCGTTCACCACAAAGCTCTGCTTTGGCATTAGAGAAGACCAATTCGCAGGTAGGAACGCCCTTGATACCCATTTTGTGCTCAATGCGGCGCACGGTTACACCCGGGTTGTTTTTGGAGTCGAAGATGAACATCGAAAGCCCACGACCATCGCGTGTACCCTCTTCGCTACGGGCGAGCACGAGGTGGATGTGAGAGTCCCCATTGGTAATAAAACGCTTTACACCGTTGAGGTACCATGCACCATCTTGTTCGTTGTATGTCGCCTTGAGCATTACAGCCTGAAGGTCACTACCGGCATCGGGTTCGGTAAGGTCCATAGACATCGTTTCCCCAGCCGAGATGCGGGGGAGGAAGCGCTCCCGTTGGTCTTCGCTACCAAATTCGTATAGGGTGGTGGCGCAGTCTTGCAAACCCCATAGGTTCTCAAACCCGGCATCACTACGCGAAACAATGTCCGCTGCCATGATGTAAGGAGTGATGGGGAAGTTGAGACCATCGTAACGACGGGGGAGTGCAATACCCATAAGGCCTGCCTGACGCACGGCATCGAGATTAGCCTGTGTGTAGGGGTCGTAGATAGCTCTACCCTCTACGAGAGAGGGACCTGTTTGATCCACGTTTTGGGCATTGGGGGCAATTACATCCCCGCAAAGCTCACCTACGATATGGAGCACCTGCTCATAGCTATCGAGGGCATCTTCGTAGTTTTGGGGAGCGTAATCATATTTATCTTTATCCGCAAAGTCACGCTCACGAAGAGCCACAATGCGCTGCATCAACGGGTGGTGCAGGTGGTATTTTAGTTGGGGGGTATCTGTATAGAAATTAGCCATAATCTTAGATGTTTAGCGTGGTGCTTATTTACTATTCTTTCTGTAAGCTGCGATCATTTTAGGGATCACGTCTTCTACTCTCCCCGTGATTACGTAGTCCGCAATGCTGTTGATGGGAGCTTCGGGATCGTTGTTAATCGAGATAATGAGCGAGCTTTCTTGCATCCCAGCCACATGTTGGATCTGACCACTGATACCGCAGGCAATGTAGAGTTTGGGGCGCACGGTAACACCTGTCTGACCAATTTGGCGGTCGTGATCGGCGAATCCGGCATCCACGGCAGCTCTAGAAGCTCCCACTTCGGCACCCAATACTTCGGCAAGTTGGAAGAGGAGTCCAAAGCCTTCTTTGCTGCCCATACCATAACCACCGGCTACGATGATGGGGCTACCTCCCAAGTTTACTTTGCTTTCTTCGATGTGACGCTCTAGGATAGAAACCACAAAGTCGGTATCCGATACGTAGTCTGCTACGTTGTGTTGGATCACTTCACCCTTGTAAGCGGCATCGAAAATCTCTTTTTTCATCACTCCGGGGCGTACCGTTGCCATCTGAGGACGACAATCGGGGTTGACGATGGTGGCAACGATGTTACCGCCAAAAGCCGGACGGATTTGGTAGAGAAGTTCGGGATAATGTTGCTTGGTTTTGGCGTCGGTGTACTCACCAATCTCTAGCGAGGTACAGTCCGCCGTAAGCCCACTGTGCAGAGCCGACGAAACGAGGGGACCTAAGTCGCGTCCCAGCGTGGTGGCTCCGAGTAGTGCTATTTGGGGCTTTTCTTCATCGAATAGCTTGGTTACGATAGCTCCGTAGGGCTTCGTTGTATAGTACTGTAGGTTGGGAGACTCAAATGTATGCAGGCGATCTACTCCATAAGGGAACACCTGCTCGGCAATCCCTTTGATGCAGTTAGAGATAGCCACGGCCTCTAGTTGGCAACCAAGGCGAGTGGCAAGAGCACGCCCCTTGGTAAGGAGTTCTAAGCTCACTTCTTGTACGATGCCATTTTCTATTTCGAGATAAACAAATAGGTTGTTCATAGTTATCAATACGTCTTTCGGTGCGTGAATTATCCTATGGTGTGATTGGCAATAAGTTCCACAATGAGGGAAGAAATGCCTTCGTCATTGGCTTCGTAGTGACGAGCTTCCTTAGCTTGGAATACTACGTTTTCTATGGTCTTTACCTTTGTGGGAGAGCCAAGAAGCCCGCATTGCTCGAGTTCGGCCTTTACGTCAGCAGCTGTTAGTTCTGTGATCTGTAGGTAGGGACGAGCCTCGAATAGAGAGCGTTGCATTTCGCTAGCCTCCCCAAGTTCGTTGGGCACCATAGCATACTTATACTTTTGTAGCGCCTTGGCATTGCGAGGACGGCATGGAGCCGAGCTTCCGTTTACCGTGATAAGGAGGGGAAGAGAGGCCTTTACACGTTCTACTCCGTGCTCCAAGCGACGGCGAACGATCACCTCTTTTGCGTTTATTTCTTCTAGTTCTTCGGCATACGTTACGGTGGGAAGACCGAGCTTATGAGCCACCTGAGGACCTACTTGAGCGGTATCGCCGTCAATAGCTTGGCGACCCGATAGAATGAGGTCGGGCATCCCTATATGGCGGATTGCCATAGAAAGGGCATAACTTGTGGCAAGTGTATCTGCTCCGGCAAAGGCACGGTCGGTAAGGAGATAACCACGATCTGCACCACGATAGAGAGCTTCTCGGATTACATCGGCAGCACGGAACGGCCCCATCGTAAGCACCGATATGGTTGTATCGGGATACTGGTCTTTGATACGGAGTGCCTGTTCCAGGGCGTTAAGGTCTTCGGGATTGAAGATGGCAGGCAGGGCACCGCGGTTGACAGTTCCGTCTTCGCGCATGGCATCTTTGCCTACGTTGCGAGTGTCTGGCACCTGCTTAGCAAGGACTATAATGTTCATTGGCTACAAGTATATTGGTTTTATATTTATTTCTAATTAGCGATTGAGTACTTTATTCTTAGCTATGACGGCATTGTAAGGCTTGATGTAATCGGGTACCCAGTAGGCTACATCGGCCGTTCTCCCTTGGTCTAGAGCCTGCCATGCGGGTAGTCTCAGGGAAGAGGCTAGCGCCTCGGAGGGCGTGATCCGGAAGCGGGAGTCAGTTAGCACCTCAGCACATTTTGCAGCTCCGTTTCCTATTAGACAAATAGGGGTGTCAAGGGGTACATCCGTATAGCTCTCGGATTGGATAATTTCTGCATGGGGCGCAACGAGTTGGCTCCCCTCGGGCGAATAGGTGGCTGTGTAGACCTCCATGCGTCCGGCATCAATCATCGGCACAATAAGGGCTCCTTGGGGAATCAATCCCTGCTCAATAGCCCCCCAGGCCAATGATTCGAGTGTAGAAACTGCGATTAGAGGCTTACCGGATGCGAAGCAATAGCCCTTGGCAAACGAAGCTCCTATGCGCAGCCCCGTATAACTCCCAGGACCTCCACTTACGGCTACGGCCACAATCGAATAGCCTTTTTCGCCGGCTTCTGATTTGAGTTCATCGGCAAAGCGAGCGATAAGGGCTGCGTGTTCGTTCCCTTTTCGGTCAATGCGCTCGGCAATAACCCCCTCTCTGGAGAGAAGGGCTAGCGAACAAACGTTGGTAGAGGTATCTATGGCAAGAATTGCCTCTAGTTGAGAAGTCGTGGGTTGATGGGCAGAGGTCATGGTGCCAGTCGGTCTATTTTCCAACCATCCCCAGCCTCGTTCGGGGTATATAAGAACCTATCGTGCAAACGGCTTTCTCGGCCTTGCCAAAACTCGATGCGCTCCGGCTTTACAGCGAATCCTCCCCAATTATCGGGGCGAGGAACACTGCGGCCGACATATTTTAGGCTCTCGGCAGCAAACGCTACCATGATATATTCTCTATTGGGTATGGGGCGGCTCTGAGGAGATACTCGGGCTCCCACTCGACTTTTGTAGGGGCGTTGTGCAAAATAAGCGTCGCTCTCCTCGGCAGAGAGGTGGCGTACAGTGCCTTCGATATGGATCTGTCTCTCCATCTCGTGCCATAGGAATGTAAGTGCCACATGGGGATTCGCGCTCATCTGCTTACCCTTACGGCTCTCGTAGTTGCTGTAAAAAACAAACTCATCGTTGAGCACCTCTTTGAGTAGTACTGTGCGCATACTCGGATGCCCATCGGGTGTACTTGTTGCCACAATTACGGCTGTGGGCTCTAGTGCGTTGCCCTCCACAGCTTCGCGCAACCACTGATTGACCTTGTCAAAAGGGTTGGCCGGCATATCTTTGCGCGTGAGACTGAGCTTACTATACTCGCGCCGGTAGCTCTCAAAATGCTGATCCATTCTCTATCTTTTCTACTACAACTGCACTCTATTCTTCTGAGTGTGCAACATTCAGTACTACAAAGCTACTCTTTTTTTCGATATCTTTGACCCCTACTAGTGATGAGAATTAATTAGAACTCTCGATTATGATGGATACAATCAAGCAAATATACCGTATTGGCAATGGCCCAAGTAGTAGTCACACGATGGGTCCTAAGCGTGCTGCAACCCTCTTTCTCAAGCAAATAGAGGGGCTTGCAGTCTCTTCGTTTGAAGTTACCTTGTATGGTAGTTTGGCGGCTACGGGCAAGGGGCACATGACCGATCAGGCGATACTGTCTGTACTCAATCCGACACATCCTACAGAGATCATTTGGGAGCCTTCTGTGGAACTAAAGTTTCACCCCAACGGCATATTGTTCCGAGCTCTTGATGGAGAGGGGAAAGAGATAAAGCGATTTATGGTCTATAGTATTGGGGGTGGTGTGCTTGCCAATGAGGACTTTAACGAGCAGGTAACCAATGAGGTTTATAAGCTCTCGCACATCACAGAGATGATGCCCATCTTACAGAAGTATGGAATGTCTTACTGGGAGTATGTAGAGCATTGCGAGGGGAAAGAGATTTGGGATTACCTAGCCGAGGTATGGAAGGTGATGAAGCAGTCGATACACGATGGCTTGGAGGCTGAGGGCGTATTGCCCGGCGGTTTGGGGCTAAGACGGAAGGCGGCGGAATATATGGTGCGCTCCCTGAGCTATTCGGAGAGCGTGCGCTCTCGTGGTAAGGTATATGCCTATGCTCTTGCCGTGAGTGAGCAAAACGCCTCCGGAGGGCTTGTCGTTACGGCACCCACATGTGGCTCCTGTGGGGTAATGCCGGCTGTACTCTATCACTTGCAAGATACCCGCAACTTTACGGATAAGCGAATATTGCGAGCCTTGGCTACGGCGGGGCTCTTTGGAAACGTTGTGCGTACGAATGCCTCTATCAGCGGAGCAGAGGTAGGATGCCAAGGCGAAGTAGGCGTTGCTTGCTCGATGGCGGCTGCCGCTGCTAGTCAGCTCTTTGGTGGTACGTTGGCTCAGATTGAATATGCGGCCGAGATGGGCTTGGAGCATCATTTGGGCTTGACTTGTGACCCCGTTTGCGGATTGGTGCAAATCCCTTGCATTGAGCGTAATGCCTTTGCCGCCAGTCGTGCTCTCGATGCCAATACCTATGCCAACTTTACGGACGGTAGGCACCGAGTAAGTTTCGACCGCGTAGTAGCGACCATGCACCAGACAGGCAAAGATCTCCCGAGCCTATATAAAGAAACTTCTACAGGAGGACTTGCGACGAACTCGGAGCTAGACGGAGAAACTCAAACCGACGAAGCCAAATTCTCAGAGTTGGATGGGCCACACACTTCTCCCTGCTAAGTAGGATCAGTACAGATAGCGAGAGGTGTATAAAGCCTCTCTTTATATAACACCCCCTCTGCTCTCTAGGCTTTGCCTGGTTGGAGTAGAGGGGGCTTAGTTTTAGGGGAGTAGGATATTACTCTTTGGTCTCGTACAAGACGGAGAGTTACACTGCTTCCCTTTTTAGATCGGCTTCTTACCGCATTACTTATCGGCTTGTTTCTTGAGAAGATCTTTGATTTCGCCAAGAAGTTTCACTTCGTCGCTGGGTTCGGCTGGGGCTACCGGTTCTTCGGGCTTAGCCTTGCGTAGCTTGTTCATCCCCTTAATGAGCATAAAGATCACGAAGGCGATGATGATGAAGTCGAGCACAGCTTGCAAGAAAGTTCCCACAGTCATAGCGACCTCCGGCCTAGTGATTTCTCCCCCTTCTATCACAGCTTCGCGGAGTACCCACTTGAGATCCTCGATATTGCTGCCACTCGTCAGTAGGGTAATGGGAGGCATGATGATGTCTGCCACAAGGGAGGAGACAATCTTGCCAAAGGCACCACCGATGATGATACCTATTGCCATATCCATTACGTTGCCCTTCATGGCAAACTCTTTGAATTCCGAGATTAGTTTTGACATACCTATACTCTTTTTTTTTGTTCTTACTAGTTTTCTATGGGTGTGTGCTTTGTTACTTTTGAGCACGAAGGCTTAGCTCAGCCCCTCAATGTGTCCATCTACGATGTCTATATTGACGGCTTGAGGTATTTTTGGTAGCCCCGGCATGCGCATTATATCACCCATAACCACTACAATCATACCTGCCCCTCTATTGATAACGAGGTCGGTTACTTTCATTTCGAACCCTCTTACATCGCCAAACGCTTTGGCATCGGTACTAAAAGAGAATTGTGTTTTGGCGATACAAACAGGGAGATGCTCGAGGTGCAACTCGCGAATTCGGGAGAGAGCTTTGGCGGCTTTACTGCTGTAGGTTACGTTGCCTGCGCTGTAGACCTTGTGGGCTATCTTCTCGACTTTTTGTTCGATGGTATCGTCTAGGTCGTATGCAAACTGAAGAGGCATTGAGGGCTTATTCTCAATCGTATCAACTACCAGTTGCGCCAATTCTGCGGCACCCTTACCCCCTTCTGCGAAGGCATTGTTTACGGCAAAGCCCACTCCTAGCTCCTCTTGGCAGTGCCGGCGTACCAATTCTATCTCGCTATCAATGTCGGAAGCAAAGCGATTGAAACAAACAACTACACGCTGACCAAAGTTGCGCAGGTTGTGTACGTGCCTATCAAGGTTGGCCAATCCGCGAAGTACTCCCTCTTTATCGGGGTCTTTGATACGCTTTTCGTCCAGACCTCCGTGCAGCTTGAGGGCAGATAGGGTAGCTACCAATACGGTAAGTTTGGGTTGTAATCCTCCTACTCGGCACTTGATGTCGAAGAACTTTTCTGCCCCTAGGTCCGCCCCGAATCCAGCTTCCGTGATGGCATATTCTCCGTACGACATTGCCATCTTGGTAGCGAGTATGGAGTTACAACCATGGGCGATATTGGCAAAAGGTCCCCCATGTACAAAGGCGGGTGTATGCTCAGTGGTTTGTACCAGATTGGGCTTGATGGCATCTTTCAGCAGTACGGTAATAGCTCCGGCAACCCCAAGGTCTTTGACGGTAAAGGGCGCACCCTCTTTTGTATACCCAAGGAGAATATTTTCTATGCGGAGGCGTAGGTCCTCTAGGTCTTTTGCTAGACAGAGTATGGCCATGATCTCCGAAGCCGGAGTAATATCGAAGCCGGTTTGTCTGGGTATTCCGTCTGTGCTGTTGCCCAGCCCTGAGACAATGTTGCGCAACGAGCGGTCGTTTACGTCGAGCACTCTCTTCCAGAGCACTTCCGATAGTCCGGCGCAATTGTCTCTATTTTGGTATATATAATTATCGAGCAGAGCCGTAATCATATTATGAGCCGAGGTGATGGCATGGAAGTCTCCTGTGAAGTGGAGGTTGATATTTTCCATTGGTAGTACCTGGGCATATCCCCCACCGGCAGCACCCCCTTTTTGTCCGAAGCAGGGACCCAATGAGGGTTCGCGTAGGGCTACGATAGCGCGTTTCCCTATGTGATTAAGCCCGAGAGCTAACCCAATAGAGACGGTCGTTTTTCCCACCCCGGCCTTGTTGGGCGTGATGGCGGTAACGAGTATCAGGTTACTCTTGGCAATCTTTTCCGGACGAAGGCTACTCAGTCCTACTTTGGCAATGTGATGTCCATAAGGCTCTACATCAGCGTTGTCGATACCCAAGCCTTGGGCTATATCTTGTATCGGTTTTAGTTTTATATCGCGAGCGATTTCTATATCTGTCTTCATAGAGGCAAACTTACTATTAATTCTTGGAGCAAATATAACTAATCCCTTTGGATACAAGGTATTCCCTACGGCAATATCCTTATAGGAAAAATCAATTAAGGGAGGGGGATCTCCGCCACAGCGTGGTTTTGTAGAAATTCTTCCCTGAAAAGAAAATTTTTTCTACCCGGAATCACTAGACCTTATAGACTGAAAAAGGAAAAACTCTAGGCCAAGATTCTTTTGCCTTTTGGGCTGATTTTTTTTTGACCTCTGTATGGCCTTCAGAAAAAAGGATCGTAGAGAGAGGGAGGGACGCTGCGGAGCCGGAGTAGGCTCTGTCCATCTCTACCTCCTATTTCCCGGTAAAAAGATAGGCGACCCTGCCTTGAGACAGAGTCGCCTATTAAGAAATACGATGAGACTAAGTCTCGGGATTATATTATCTCACGATGGTTGGAACGCCACTTCTAGATTTACCGTAGAGAGGATCCGTTGGAGCATAGTCTACGTTCTTTGTTCCGTCATACTTGAGGAATTCAATATTGTCGACTTTACATTTATCGAACTTCACACCGGTAGCATCAACAATGTCACCAACAAGGCCTGCAATGTCTGTTGTAGACGAGCCATTGACACGTAGGCTTACGTAGTTAGCGCTACATCTGGTTAGTGTGTGATCCTTGTGTAGCGATCCAACCATACCTCCGATTTGAGTGCCTTTTGCCTGGATTGTGATATGTTCTACGCTACAATCCTTGAATTCGAAAGGTGTAGCAGGATTGGTATATCCAACAAGACCTCCTACGTTCTGAGTCTTGAGCCAGCTGTTAGCCCCCTTGATGAAGACGTTTTTAGCGTGTACGTTCTCTAGATTTCCGCAGAAGTATCCGATACATCCGGCAAAGTAAGCCGATTCACTATGGGTCTTTCCGGGTTCTACTTTTACGCCTTCAAGACCATTGATGGTGATGTTTTCGAAGGTTAGGTTCTTGACATCTCCATACCATACACCAAAGACACCTGTTTGTTGCTCTCTCGTGAAGAAGCCCCCTGTCTTGTAGAGGAATTTTTGTACACTGAAGTTACGTAGGGTATGCCCGTTCCCATCGAATGTACCGCAGGGACCTCCATAATTTCCATTGCGAGGGCCGATGGGGAACCAGTCAATACCATTCATATCAATGTCCGACTCGAGCTTGAAGACTTTGTTAGCTCCTAGCTCACTAGGGTGATCGGCAACCCACATGAGTTCTTCACGATTGGTGATGTGGTAGGTCTTGATGGTTGTGCCGGCAACAACACTTGTGGTGATTCTGGGTTCTTGGGCAGTTACTCCTTGAGGAGCAAACCAAGACTGATGATTGTTGTACTCTTCAACAAAGTTTTCTTCAATAACCACCTTGATGCGAGTAGCGGTAGTTAGGAGGTTACCCATGAGCGTAGTTAGGTAGTTACGTTGGATGGGTACATTCACAGTAAAGTCGTAGCTTGAGATTTCCTGACCTGTTGCGCCACCTTTCTTAGCCGTGAAGACAACGTGAAGAGGTGTTTGCTCAGACTTATCGGTCATCAGATAGTCTACAACCATGGTGCGGTTGTGCTCGTCGGAGTCGTAACCGAGCGTGTAGTCTTTATTGTCCTTGTCTATGTTTACTTCGTAGGTAACGATGCCTGCATCGGTCTTAGCCGTGAGAGGTGTACCCGTAGAAACTCCCGTTAGGAGGTTCATAGAGTTGAATCTCTTGCAATCCGTACCGTAGTACTTCATAGAGAAGTAGTCGGGCTTGTCAGCGGGTATTAAGCCCCAGTCTGTAGCAACGACACGGATCTTAGAGAAGGGACGACGGAGCACGAGAGTCTCGTTAATGGCAGTCGTACCAACATTTATATCCTTGGCGATCCAATAAGCATCGCGAGTCTCGTCGTTTAGCTGCTTGTTAGGAGCATCGAGGCAAGTGATATTGAGGAAGTCTGAGGTGTTGTAGTGAAGGTCGGCAGTCTGCCCCTGTTGTACGAAGTCAGCCCAAACAACAAACTTATATTGTCTGTTGGGAGTGAGTCGTAGCTCGTAAGTGATTTCTTCGTAGGAGTCTACGGTCTTGATCATAGGAGCAATGACAAGATCGTTATTCGCATTGTAGACAGCGAGTTTGTATCGGATGTCGTACTGCGACATGTCTACGTTAGTGATACCCCCCTTGGCGCTAGAGCTGTTAGCGGAGGCACGGAGGGCCTGCATATCTTCGGGAAGAGATAGTTTGATCACTACTTTCCCCGGATCGTTAGCGCCTACTGGTTGGTCTTGTCTCTGGCACGAAGCACCGATGAGGAGTACTGCTAGAGAAGCCAAGAAAAATTTGATTCTTTGATTCATACTTCTATTATTGCTGGTTATTTTTGATATATGATAGGGGTCTTTCCTTGGGTTACTAGAGAAAGAGGTCCCTTGTATTTCTATTTGTTTATATCTTGATGACAAACTCTCCATCAAAGTTTTCGTCGATCTGGATCCCATCGTCCTTGCCGTAGCTCTTGGTCAGGAAGTATCCCTCGAGTAGCGTCTCATGGTTCCTCAGAAGAGGAATGTGTACGTCACTTATGTGGCTAATCTCCTTGTTGTGGTCATAAATGTGGAAGTCTGCAACTACCACATTTTCCTCATTCCAAGAGGTGAATATATAGTCCAGGGCAAGAGAAACGGTTTTACGATCCGGAGAAATGTATATCTCGGGTTTGACGTTTACGCTGTAATTTACCCCAAACTTATTCGGTCTGCGCTCAGGTACATTGTATCCAACGGCAGCGAATTGGGTATAGATGATCTTTACCGTGACGTCTTCGATTTTACCTCCGGAGAGGAGATAGTCGCCGTAGTCAATAGCTTTAAGCCAATAGCGAGCATTGGGCCTCTCCATATATACGGGGATCTTGCGATCTCTGATCACTCTATAGGCATCGGCTGCAGTGGCAGGATACCCCTCCGGTGTTAGGGTAAAGTCTATGACAAAGTCTTCCGTCCCCACAGCGCAACTCCTTAGGTGAGCATTCTTTGGATAGGAGGTGAGGTCAGTGCCAATGTGTGTGAGGTCTGATGTGATATAGTGCCAGTCCTTGACCTCATTCTCTTTGATGTAGTCTGCAAAGGCCGCAACTTTATACTTCCCATTGGGCAGATACACATGTATGGTGTCTTGTGGCGGGAGAGCATCGTGAGGTCGAGTGACTACGCGTCGCTCAACTACATTTCCTGCTTCGTCGTAGATCTCGGCAGTAATTCTCATTTGATACCCCTTCCCTAGTTGGTAGGGTAGTGACGGCGTCTCATTAAGCTTGATTACTTCCGATTGGAAGGACTCATTGAAGACTACCTTTTTGTAGTAAGGCGGTGGAGTGCGGTCGGCGTTAAACTCTAGGATTACTAGAGATTTTCCGGGTATGGGGTACTCGTGGATCGTCCTATCACAAGAGATAAAAGAGAGAATGGATAGGACCATTACTATGGCTATGGATAATCTGTACTTCATCTGATATATTTCATTTGCGTGGGGTGTACCACTTGTACATGATGGTTAGTCCGGCTCTGGTTATACCCCAATAGCTTTCGTGTGTGTGGCTTTTGAATTTGGCTCCATTGTGCCAGTTGCGGTATGAGTCGTAGATATAGTCAGCGTACCCAACACCGATGTTCGCTTCTAGAGCCCATCTTTTGTTTTTGCCAAAGTTCCAAGAGTATCCGTATCCAATACCGGCATTCCACAGAGCATGGTTGGGGTCTTGGTAGCGCCCCTTGTCGTTGAGGGCAATGTTGAATCCTAGTAGAGCTCCGTGTACTCCTACGAAATGTCCCTCACCGGCCTTTTGCCCAAGCCAGTATCGAAACTCCGGCTGCGTGCCAAGAAGACGGATCTTCCTATCCGGAACACGAATGTCGTAGGGTGAGTATACAAAAGGAATGTCTATCGAGGTCTTTCTCCATAGTTCGGCCTCTATTCCGATGTTTGCCACGAGGATCGCATCAAAGAGGATATTGTTTTTGATAGCGAAGAAGCGGGTCTCAACAGAAGGCAGGAACTGAGCGTCCATCTTCGGAAGGAGGTTTGTCTTGGGGCGTGGGAGGAGCATTGGGGGCATGGGCGGAATCTTAGGCGTCTCCACGTTATAGGCCTTACATACAATGACCATGCGGGCATTTCTGAAAGGAGTGAAGAGACCATAGATAAGATTGTGCCACGTCTTCCCATTATCAATGGCTTGGATCTTTCTTTTTCTCTGATCCCAATCTTGAGTCTTATCGATAATCTCTAGGAGGCGGTCTCTGTGGGGATAGTCCTTTTCTTTGATCAGAGCTCTACGGAACCCCTCCCAGTCCTCTGCGAGGTTCTGAGTGCGAACCAAGGTTGGATCCACGGCGGTGTTTTCAAGAATAAAGTTCTTGAGAATTTCTGATCTCCAGAAGCCTAGATCATAATTGTGTGCAACGGGGCCTTCGGGGGAGGCACTACCTCCGATCCATAGATATTGAAAGTCTACTCTCTTGTCCTGAAGCACTTGATCAACGAGCGCTGCCACACTGTCGAGCTCTGGCGAGGGGATATATTTGTGCTTGTCGATCTCAAAAATGATGGGAACTAGTCCCGTCTCACTGTATGCAATGACGGAATCCGGTTTGTTGTCTGGGAGGAACACTACGTGCTTAGGGTATACCATGTGCCCGATGATGGGATTTAGTTTATCCTCTTGAGCATAAAGGGATACCCCAAAGACTAATGCAAATAGTGACGTGAGTATAATTTTTCTCATAGGAGAGCTTATATAGATTTGGTCGACAGAGAAGATGCTAAGGTATATAAATATATAGGCTTTTCTTTATCTCCGGAGATGTCGAAATCGGTATCAAGTGGGTCTTTTTTCTTCTTTTTGTGTAAAATGATGTCATGTGTAGGGTGTTCCTTTTGTGTTGTTGTGAGCTGTTTTTTTTGTTTTCAATGACAAAGATAATCTTTTATTTTTAGCTGACAAGGAAAAACGATGGTGAGTGGTGCCTTTTTGGTGTTATTTCTGATTTTTATGTTCGACTTTATCTACGTTTGTAATCTCCTTCTGAGGTGGAAGTGTCTATCCGTTCTATCGAGGGTTATTTGTACTTTTGCCCTAGATTTGTGGAAGGCAACCGCAAGCCCTTGTCCAACTATAAGGCAATGAATGAACCTAAACAAATAGAGATAGAGAACTACGACTATCCTTTACCCGACGAACGCATAGCACGTTATCCGCTCGAAGATCGCGCTGCATGCCGATTGCTTGTCTATCGGTCAGGGGAGATCTCCTCTTCTCAATTTCGGCAGATCACAGACTTTATTCCTGAGCATTCTTTGCTTATACGTAATAATACGCGCGTAATACGTGCGCGCATACATGTGCAGAAGCCTTCGGGAGCACAGATTGAGATCATGTGCCTTGAACCGGCGAATCCTGCCCAATACGAGCGAGCTTTGTCTGCCACCTCGGGTTGCTCGTGGCATTGCTTGGTGGGGAATGCCCGACGTTGGAAGGAGGGCCCTCTCGAAACGTTGGTGACCTTGCCCGCAGAGCCCGATCCTATTCTTTTTCGTATTGAGCGAGGGGAGGGAGACGAGATCCACTTTTCGTGGAATAGCGACCGCTGTACCTTTGGCGAATTATTGTCTGTAGTAGGGATTCTGCCTATCCCTCCCTATCTCCATCGGGAGACCGAAGAGAGCGACAATACAAACTACCAAACAGTCTATGCGCAATGCGATGGTTCGGTAGCAGCCCCTACGGCCGGACTTCATTTTACTCCCGAGCTATTTGAGTCTATCAAGGCAAAGGGTGTCTCCCTAGGGGAGATTACATTGCATGTGGGGGCCGGGACTTTTATGCCGGTCAAGACGACCAAGATTGGCGATCATCGGATGCACCAGGAGGTTTGTAGGGTAGAGCGAGGTATCGTGGCTCAATTAGCCAGCGGCTCTTACTCTCCCATTATTGCGGTGGGCACTACCTCTGTACGTACCTTGGAGAGCCTTTATCTGTTGGCTCTTAACCATATCGACGAATTAGGGCAGGAGGGGCATTTGCCCTTTGTGGCTCAGTGGGAACCCTACGAGACGGACTATCCGGAGGCCTCCATGCCTCAAGTGATGAGCGCTCTGCTCCGCAAAATGGACAGCCTCTCCCTCGAAGAGGTGGCTTTTAGCACGGCTTTGCTAATTGCCCCGGGCTATACCTTCCGTATTGTAGAGGGGATGGTGACCAATTTCCACCAGCCCAAGAGTACACTTCTACTGATGATCTCGGCCTTCCTAGGGGAGGATTGGAAGCGTATCTACGACTATGCCCTCAGTCACGACTACCGATTTTTGAGTTATGGTGATGGCTCACTGCTATTGCCGTAAGAACCACTTTATACGATCACACAAACTTAATCCTAAATATGATTATGAGTACGAAACAATACAGCATTGTAGGTATGCATTGTGAGCACTGCGTTGCAACCGTAGCGCGTGTGGCCTCTGAGGCAAAGGGTACTAGCCAAGTATCCGTATCTCTTGCGCAAGGGACGCTAACCATGGAGGTGGATGAGACAATCTTTGACGAAGCTCTCTTTGTAGAAACTCTGGGCGAAGAGGGATTTGGCATTAACCGATAAGTACTCCGAAAAATAGAAAGAGAGAATAAGTATTATGATAGTGATAAGTAGTAAGAAGGAGCTACAAGCCCTTCTTGAGAGAGAGCGTGAGTCTCGTAAAACTATCGGATTGGTACCCACAATGGGGGCTTTGCACGAAGGGCATCTCAGCCTTGTAAGGCAGGCAATTGCCCGCTACGATGTGTGCGTGGTGAGCATCTTTGTCAATCCTCGTCAGTTCAATAATCCCAACGATTTAGAGACCTATCCACGTCAGCCGGAGAAGGATGTTGCCCTCCTAGATAGCGTGGGTTGCCACTATGTATTTATGCCTTCTGTAGAGGAGATATACGATGGTAGTGGGGTAGAACGCACGTTCGACTTTGGTGCTATTGGTCGAGTAATGGAAGGAGTACAACGCCCCGGCCACTTCGAAGGGGTGGCTCTTATCGTGAGCAAACTCTTTGAACTCGTTGCGCCCGATGGGGCATTCTTTGGAGAGAAAGACTTCCAACAGATTGCCATAGTACGCTCTATGGTAGAGCAATGCGGCTTCAAACTATCTATTATAGCAGTGCCTATTGTACGAGAGGAGAGCGGACTAGCCCTCAGCAGTCGCAATCAGCGTCTTACCGAAGAAACACGCCCCTCGGCTCCACGTATTTACCAGACCCTCCGTGCCAGCCTAGAGCAGAAGGCAAAGGGTATGACCCCTAAGGAGATGATCGCATGGGTTACTAAGGAACTCAATGCCATCCCCTACCTTGAGGTTGAGTACTATGCTATTGTGGATGCTGTTAGCCTACAACCTCTCGAGTCTTGGGAGGATAGCAAAGATCCCGTAGGGTGCATTGCCTGCTATTGTGGAGATGTACGACTTATCGATAATATCCACTATACGAAGTGAAAGGAGATTGTATCATGCATCACCACTCCCGCTCTTTTTGGTCCGGTTATCGCCTTTCGCAATGCTTTTCGTTACTGATAGGAGTGCTATTGCTGAGTGGTGTATCGGCGTGTTCGTCTCGTAAAAAAGTCGTTTCTACGGCTCCCAATCCACCATCTCCGCCCGCCGAGGTGGAGGTGGAAGCTCCCATAGGAAGGACTATACTTTCCTCTAATGCCGAAGCTATTCGGGGCGTGTGGCTTACTACTATTTATGGTTTGGATTGGCCTTCGCGCCGGGCTGCTTCGGGACAAGAGATGGGCACCCAGCGTCGGGAGCTTTGCCGTATCCTTGATCGCTTGGCTGAGTCGCATTTCAATACCGTTTTCTTCCAAGTTCGCCATCGTGGAGACGTGATTTACCCCTCGAAGATAGAGCCGCGTGTGACCGTCTTTACGGGAGGTCGAAACAACTATCTAGACTACGATCCGTTACAATTTGCCATCGAAGAGTGCCACAAGAGGGGGCTTAGCATCCATGCCTGGATTGTTACTTTCCCTCTCGGCAACTCCTCTCATGTGCAGTCGCTAGGGGAGAATAGTGTTTGGAAGAAGCATCGCGACTGGTGTTTTACCCTACACAACGATTGGTATCTCAACCCGGGGCATCCCGAGGCGCGGAGCTATATTGCCTCTGTGGTGCGTGAGATGGTAGAGCGTTATGACCTAGACGGGGTTCATTTTGACTACGTCCGCTATCCCGATAAGATGAGGGAGAAAGAGGATCAAAACCTATATATGCGCTATGGTAAGGGACGTTCTCTTGGCGAGTGGCGTACTAGTAATATCTCGGCCTTCCTCAAAGAGGTGTCGACCGAGGTGCGTTCTGTCAAACCCCATATGCTCGTAAGTGCAGCCCCTCTGGGTAAGTTGCGTGCTCTACCCTCTATGCCTAACGTGGGATGGACAGCACGTGAGAGCGTCTTCCAAGACCCTGCAGCTTGGTATAGGGAGGGCTCGGTAGACTTTATCGTCCCCATGATGTACTATCGAGACAACCTATTCGATCCCTTTTTGTCCGACTGGAAGGCACAAATCCCCAACCTGCCCATAGTGCCGGGTCTGGCCCCTTATCGTACAGAAGATGAGAGCAAATGGACGGCTCGAGACATCGATAATCAGATGAATGCTAGCGAACGTATGGGAATGGCCGGGATTTGTTTCTATCGAGAGCTCAACATTCGTCCCAATCGCAATGGCGTAGATCGTGTGATCACTCGGCACTTTATATCCCCCGCGCGGATGCCATCATTTGCTAAGCGTGGCACCCCTCGCCCCCCTCGTCCTTTTGCCCTTACGATTGAGGATAAGGGGGCGTATTTTGAGGCATCGTGGTCTATGCCCTCCTCGTGGAATAGCTCAAAGGGAACTTTCAATCTCTATGTTTCCGTACCCGAAGGGAACCTTGCCGGCGAAGATTTCTTACTGGCAGCCCAGATTCCCACTACTCGGTACACCTTCTCTAAAGAGCTATTGCAGCAATTCTCTCGAGCTAAAACACTGGAATTCAGAGTGGAGGCTGCTAATCGTTCTTACGTGCGAGGCGAAGCGTCCGAAGCTGCCATTCTCGTGAAAGGTAACTAGGAGGCTCTTGAATGGCAGGTCTCTACCTTCACGTCCCATTCTGTAAGAGTCGTTGTGCCTATTGCGCATTTTACTCGCAAACAAATACCCGGCAGCAAGAGGCTTTTGTAACTGCTCTCTGTCGGGAGTTGGAGCTACGTCGGGAAGAATTAGCCCCATCTATCCCTATTGAGACTGTCTACTTTGGTGGAGGTACTCCCTCGCTTCTCTCTCCGTCTCAGCTTGAGAAAATCGTGGATACAATCCGGCGGGTTTACTCCCCCGAGCCCGATGCGGAATGGACTTTGGAGGGGAATCCCGATGATCTAACGCCCGAGTATGCCCATGCCCTTCGCCTTCTGGGCTTCAATAGAGTGAGCCTTGGGGTACAAAGTTTTTGCGACGAAGAGCTTCGCTTCCTCGGTCGGCGGCACACAGCGCAGCAGGTGTATAGTGCCATCGATGCCCTCCGTGCTTCCGATTTCTCCAATATAAGTATTGATCTTATTTACTCCCTCCCGGGGCAGAGTCATAGGCTTTGGCAACAAAATCTATCTGCCGCATTAGCCCTTGAGGTTCCTCATATTTCGGCCTACAACCTAACCTACGAAGAGCATACCCGCCTTGCGCATCTTGCCCATTGTGGCTCTATAGAAAAGCAATCGGACGAAGACGCCCTACTCGATTACTACTATTTGGTAGATACTCTCTACGAGCGAGGGTACGACCATTACGAGCTATCCAACTTTGCTCTTCGGGGGATGCACTCTCGTCATAACTCTGCTTATTGGGATCGGGTGCCCTATCTTGGTTTCGGCCCCTCGGCACATAGCTATCTCCCTGAGAGTAGGTATGCCAATGTGGCTCACCTACAGCGTTATGCAGAGTACCTACAACAAGGTACTATAGCAGTGGATTTTCGAGAAGACTTATCCCCTACGGATTGCTTTAACGAGTCTATTATGACGGGGTTAAGGAGGGCAAAAGGGGTTGATTTACAGCTTGTTTCTTCTTTATTTGGTGGGGATGTGAGGACCTTCTTAGAGGAGGCCGCAGCTCCATACCTTGACCAGGGATTACTCATCCTTGATGCTACTTCTCAGTATTCGATAGAGGCTCCCTCACACTCTCTTTGCAAAGATGGAGTGACAAATAAGGGGCAATTTTTACGCACTTCTAGGGAGGGGATGGTCGTTATTGACTCTATTATTAGCGATTTATTCCTCTTGTAGTAGAGCGTTTCCTTCTATATTAAGACCTTCTTATTAGATCTTACATATTTGATATTCAGATTGTTGTGAGGCGCCTCTCTCGCTATCATAGAAAAATCTCCAGAAAATAATACCTACTTGTTGGTAGTTCGAAATTAATTACTACCTTTGCAGTGTCTAAAGAGAGACAGAAACAAAACGAATAACAATAATAAAGGATTAAGGATTATGGCTTACGTAATTTCTAATGACTGTGTAGCTTGCGGAACTTGTATCAACGAATGCCCCGTAAGTGCTATTTCTGAAGGCGATATCTACAAGATTGACGCTGATTCTTGCATTGATTGCGGCTCTTGTGCTGCTGCTTGCCCCTCAGAAGCTATTTCACAGGCATAAGCGATCGTTTTAGGATCAACCCTATAAACGAAAGAGAGATAATCTCCATCCAAGGTCAATCTTGGGTGGAGATCTTTTTTTGTGGGCTTGTTTGTTTTTTTCTCTCTCTCTCTCAATTCTCTCCATGAATTAACCATTAGGGACTTTCTTAGCACTCATCTCCATGGAGATACTCTTGTTTAATCTCCCTTCCGTTATAGTAGAATAGTACGGCGTGTTCGTTTTATCAATACATTTTTGTAGGTATATATTCTTTTCTCTGCTACTATGTCTGGAATAGACTTGATGGGACTTTTCGGGGGGGGGCGGGCTCCCTGTTTTATGATTTTTCCTAGGTTATATGGCATTAGGGTAGCCTTCTGTTGCGTCCAATGCCATCCTTTTTCTGTCTCTTTCCAATCCTTAATGCTTGAAACATACTAAGAAATAGGTATTGTCACTGGGTGCTTCTATCTCTATCTTTGCGCCAAAAATAACAAATAGATGAGAAAAGAGTTGTCATTGTATTTGCTTATTTCTCTGTTGTCTACTTCGGTTCTTTTTGCCCAAGAAGCTAGGAAAGATAGTATAGAGGGATACAGCAAATTCCGTTTTGGTGGGTACGGAGAGATCGGTGCTAGTTATCTAGATCATGATTGGAATCGGGCTACCCCTCATGGTACTACCAAGGGGGGACGTGCAGAGATCTCAGTCCCCAGATTTATTACGGCCTTCGACTATAAGTTCAACAATAGATGGTCTTTGGGGGCAGAGATAGAGTTTGAATATGGTGGTACCGGATGTGCTCGAGAGATTGAGTGGTACGAAGAAAACGGAGAGTACGAAGTAGAAATAGAGAAGGGTGGAGAGGTTGCTTTGGAGCAAGTTCATCTTACCTATTCTTTTTCTCCGGCCCTCAACCTTCGAGTTGGGCACATAATTGTTCCCATTGGCTTGACTAATGCACACCACGAACCCATTAACTTTTTCGGAGTATATCGCCCCGAAGGAGAGACTACAATTATACCTTCGACATGGCACGAAACAGGGGTGGAATTGTTGGGTACTTTGGGTCATTTCAATTACCACTTGCAGGTTGTAAGTGGGCTGGATCCACAAGGATTCCGTAGTGAAGACTGGGTGAAGAAGGGCCGACAGGGCATGTTCGAAAAGACCAATTTTTCGAGTCCGGCCATTGTGGCACGTCTCGAATATACGGGGGTGAAGGGGCTTCGTCTTGGAGGGTCTTTTTACTTTGATAATACTGCAAAAAATGCCTCTAAGCCGCATCGTAATACAGGATACAAATTCCCGGTTCTCATTACCTCCGGAGATGTCTCCTACGTAAGTCCTCACCGCGATTTTATCTTGAGAGCCAATGCGATCTATGGCTATTTGGGAGCCAGTGCAGCGCTCACGAAGATTAACAATCGCTCATCGAATAATTCCGGATACTCTCATACGACTGTGGCAGAGACTGCCCTGTGCTATGGCGGAGAGGTCGGTTACAATGTAGGATCGCTATTTGGGCATAGAGAGTGGCGTGTATATCCATTTCTACGCTACGAATACTACAATCCGATGGAGCGTGTAGAAGCGGGGAGCAACCTCCTTGCCGATAAGAGAATGCAGGTATCTGCATGTAGCGTAGGGGTTAATTATTACGCCCTCCCCAACCTTGTAGTGAAGGCCGATTACATGCATCGTACCATAGGCAGAGGGGCCTACAACAGTGAAAATTTGATCTCGTTGGGGATTGCCTATGTAGGTTGGTTTTTTTCGAAGTAGAATAAGGACATACAAATAAATCATTCAATACAACGATTATGAAACTACTAAAATGGTTGCCCTTGGTGGCAGTGGGTTTGTCTATGACAATCGCTTCTTGTGAGAAAACAAAGATCCAGAATCCGGACACACCCGTCGTACTAGATGAAGCTGCCATGGATAAGGCGGTTGCTGCATTTGTTGATGATGTGGTGGTACCTACCTATGATGACTTGTCGAAGGCTATGGAGGTGTTGCATGCCAAAGCGAAAGCTCTTGCAGAAGCTAAGGATGCAAAGAGTGGTCAAGCACGCCTCGAAGAAGCTTGTGATGCTTGGCGCGCAGCTCGTATCCCCTGGGAAATGAGCGAAGCCTTCCTCTTTGGTACCGCAGAGGCAGACCAATTGGACCCCAGTATCGATACCTGGCCTCTAGACAAAGATGGTATTGACCAGATCCTTGCTTCGAACAAGCCTCTTGGACAAAGCGACGAAGAGTCTGATCAGAAACTCCGTGGCTTCCATACTGCAGAATATATCCTTTTCGAAGGAGGGGTAGCCAAGAAGTTTGCAGACCTTACACCTCGTATGAAGGAGTATCTCCTCATGGTTACCGATCGTCTCGTAAGAGATGGAAAGGCTCTCTACCATGGTTGGGCAGAAGGTGAAAAGGCTTATGGTAACATCATGAAGCAACATAAGGGTAATGGTATTGCCAGTGTATATGCTGCCGTACAGCAGATATATGCAGGTATGGAGGACATCTCTAATGAGGTTGGTACCGCAAAAATTGGAGACCCCTATACGATGTGGAAAGAGGGAAAGCACGAAGATGCGGTACTAGCCGTAGAGTCTTGGTATAGCTGGAACTCACTAGATGACTACATGAACAACATTAAGAGTATCCGTAACTCCTTCTATTGCAGCCGCAATGGTAAGCCTGCCGTAAATAGTCTCTATACTCTTCTCAAAATAAAAGATGCCGATCTGTGCAAGAAGATTGATGATCAGATTGTAGCTACAATCAATGCAATCAACGATATCCCAGTGCCTTTCCGTAGCAATTTGGATAAGGATACCGAAATCCTAAAAGCACAGGATGCTTGTGCAAACCTCAATCGTATGCTCGGTGAGGCTCGCGCTAAATTCTCGAACTAACTACCTTTCATGCAATAAAGAATGAATCTAATAAGCTCTTTTCTTAGGAAGGGGAGCAAAAAAGTCGAGGGAAAAGTCTTCTCAACTCTTAGAGTTGGGGGACTTTTCTTCACGGCTATAAGCCCCTTTTTCTTCCTTAGTTGTGAGAGCCACGACTTCGATGGGGTGGTGCGCAAACCTAATGGTAATGTAGCAGATCCTAAGGAGCTATCGGCCGGGCTCTCTACTGTGTTCTCTTCGGCTAGTGACGCCTACGATACCAACTCGGAGTGGGTAGAGGGTGAGATGCTGAAGCGATTCAACTCCGGAGATGCCCTTTACGACAATTCTCGTGGCCCCGGTCATGAGTTGGGTAAGGGTTTGGGGCCTGTGTATGGAGGCTACTCGTGCGGTGCATGTCATCGTAATGCGGGGCGCACTCGCCCGGCTCTTGCTTATGGAGGCTCGGGCGAAGGCTTTTCGGCCATGCTGGTCTACATTACGCGTAAGACGGGGGGATACTTCCCTCAGTATGGTCGAGTTTTGCACGATCAGTCTATCTATGGCGTAAAAGCTGAGGGCAAGCTCACGATTACGCAGACCACCCAGAAGTTTTACTTCCCCGATGGTGAGGCCTATGAGTTGATGACTCCTCACTACACGATTAGAGAGTGGTATGATGAGAAAATAGCGCCGGAAGATCTTATTATCTCGGTACGTCAGCCCCTCAGACACGTGGGAATGGGTCAGATGATGTCGCTAGATCACAATGAACTTATTGCCTTGGCTGCCCAGAGCAATTACCCTGAGTATGGCATTAGTGGCCGCCTCAATTATGTTATGGAGAAGGGTAAGATGGGTATCGGGGTGAGCGGCAATAAGGCCAACCACCAAGACCTAACGGTAGAGTTGGGCTTCTCCTCCGATTTGGGCGCAACGAATGACAGATTCCCCTACGAAGTATGCGAAAACCAAGGTCAGATGATGGGGTTTGCCAATAGAGGCGTAGAGGTTTCTACTCGGGATATGGAGGATGTGGATCTCTATCTACACTCTCTTGCCGTACCTGCTCGTCGCAATGTTAAGGATCCTACGGTGGTTCGTGGAGAGAAGCTTTTCCACGAGGCGAAGTGCCATCTTTGCCACACAACAACCCTACACACTCGTGCTCGAGGTGCAGAGCTACTGGCCGGTACCCAACTTCCTTGGCTAGGCAATCAGGTGATCCATCCCTATTCAGATTATCTCTTGCACGACATGGGTCGTGGCTTAGCAGATGATTATCCCTCTGGGCTTGCCCGGGGTAGCGAATGGCGTACTACGCCCTTGTGGGGGATTGGACTCCAAGAGACCGTTAATCACCATACCTACTATTTGCACGATGGTCGTGCACGCAATCTTGTCGAAGCTATTATGTGGCATGGCGGTGAGGGTGATGCTTCGCGCATTCTCTTTTCTCGCATGAGCAAAAAGGATAGAGAGGCATTGCTTACTTTCCTTCGTAGCTTATAAATCACGATGAATAAACTAAAAGCATTCCAAACAAACAATGAATAAACAATATCTATTTACCGCTCTATTTGCTCTCCTTTTGGGAGGGAACTTGTTTTCTGCTGTTGCGCAGAACAATGATACTAAACCTGTAGATGAGAAATATCTAGAGAACGATGTTGTCTCTTTGGCCGGGAAAGAAGGCTTCACCTTCCGCACCGCTGCCGGCGATTTCCTCTTCAAACCCTATGGTTTGGTGCAGACTACTGCCACCTTCAATTACTTCGATGACCAGGGGCTAGAGAGCTTATATGCTCCCAATATTGCCAATAGTGGCTTTGCTATCCCCAATGCAATACTTGGTTTTACGGGTAAGGCTTTTGGTAAGGTTACCTTTAACCTTGCGCTCAATCCCGCCAAAAGCGGAGGGGCTCTTTTGCAGCAAGCTTGGTTTGACGTTGCCCTCAAAGATTCCTTCCGAGTACGTGTAGGGAAGTTCAAAACTCCCTTTATGCATGCCTATCTTACCACGTTGGGAGAGACTCTTTTCCCTGTTCTTCCCACGAGTGCAATGGCTCCTATCCTTCTTCCCTACGACCTCAATGATGTAAGACCCAGTATGGCCACCGGCTTCGACCTCGGGGTACAGCTTCATGGTGTCTTAGATCATCAGTTCTTGTACCAAGTAGGTGTTTTCAATGGCTCGGGTATCTCTATAAATAATGCAACAAAGGGTATGGCTTATGACCATAAATGGCTACCACAACTTCTCTATGCCGGTCGTATTGCCTATATGCCTAAGGGCGAAATGCCTGCCACGCAGGGTAATCCTTCTCATTTGAGAGAGGATAAAATGCTGTTTGGTCTATCTACCTCGTACAATGTAGAGGCTCAGAATCATAGCTCTAGCAACTGGAGAGTTGGCGCCGAATTTGCGATGATTAAGAATAGATTTTATCTCGCTGCCGAGGCTTATTATATGGGGATGCACTTTACTCGTGTAATGGCAAAATCAAAACCTGAGAACTATTGGGGAGCTTATGCTCAAGCCGGTTATTTTGTAACACCTACGCTACAGGCTGCTGTTCGTTACGATGTTTTCGATCGCAATGGTATGGCAGAAGGCGGCTGGCTCAACATGCCTGCCCTTGGTGTCAATTACTTCATGGTGGGTAGTAACCTCAAGTTGCAAGTTATGTATCAATACTTGGGACGTATGGGGCATGCCACGCAGATGGATCGCGATAACGATGGTATCGGCTTGGCTCGTCATTGTGCTACAGCTCTCCTTCAATATACTTTCTAAGCACTTCTTTCTATCTATATGAGCATGATGTATAGGGGAATACTTGCCCTTGCCGTGGCATTGTTGTTTGGGCTTAGCAGCTGCGATGAGGGTAAGATTTATCCCGAAGAAAAAACCATTGATCAGGGGCGAACGGCCACCATTGCGCTCCACTTCCAGAATATTCCGGCATGGCCTCTTAAGCATACTCTCTCCATTGTTTGTTTGGGAGAGGACCCTGCAAAGGCATTGGTCAATAAGAGATTGCTCAAGGCTTCGAGTGAGGAGGAAACGATTTATGGTAATCTCTATAATATCCCCTCTGAGACTAAGACCATTGCCATTGCCGTAATGAGCACGGGGGGGAAAGTGGTGTATCCTTTTGTTTCGTTTCCGGTAGAGGCGGGAGATCAGCCTCTCACCTTCCCGGAGACCACGATAGACCTCGCTTCGTTCCAGCGCATCCAAGAGCAAGTCTTTAACCAGAAGTGTATTGCTTGCCATGGGGGAAGTACCCAAGCTGCCGGCGATCTATTCCTAAATGCGGATCGTTCGTACGCAGGACTTGTGGGTGTAAAGGCTCCCCACTCGGCAGACGGGCATAATTACGTAACCCCGGGAGACCCCGATGTAAGCTATCTGGTGGAGATTTTCTCCAAGAAAAACCACGAAGATATCTTCGCCGGTCGGGAGCGTTCGGAGGTGCTTAACCTTATCCGTACTTGGATAAAGGAGGGTGCCGGTAATAACTGATACAATATTCACATGCACTACAATCGCTACCAATATCCCCTTGTAGAGGTAAAAGAAGCCTACTGGGAGTCCGGATCGGATGGGGCTGTTTGGCATTGGCTCTTAGAGGTTGATGCCCCTATGGCCTCGTATGAGGAGCAGTTTCTGGCCCTCCACAAAGCCCTGCAGATGATGCGGGAGAGATATGAAAACGCTGTGCCTATCATGGCTCGTTACTTCTTGAGTGACATAAGCAATCAAGCTGCTAGAGTCTATGATTATAGGCAAGAGTGTGGAGAGTCTTATGCTGTTTCTGTGATAGGTCAGCCCCCTCTTAATGGCTCTAAATTGGCATTGTGGATTATGCTCCAATCGGAGGTAGTGGCACGCCCCCTGCCCAATGGGCTACTTGCTGTAGAGCGCCCCAACCATACCCACTTGTGGCTTGGTAGTGCTGTAGCTCACTCGGAGAGCTCGTATAGTCAGACCAAAGACCTGCTCCAAGAGTATGATCGGCAGTTGTTCGCTCAGCACTGCACTCTTGCCGATCACTGTGTACGGACTTGGTTCTTTGTGCAAAATGTAGATGTCAACTATGCCGGAGTAGTGGAGGGGCGCAATTGGGTCTTTGACCAAATTGGACTTACTTCCCAAACGCACTTCATCGCTAGTACGGGGATTGATGGGCGGAATGCAGATCCTCGTATTTCGGTACAGATGGATGCTTACAGTGTGCAGGGGCTAATGTCGGAGCAGATACAATACCTCTATGCCCCGGAGTGGTTAAACCCAACCTATGAGTATGGCGTGAGTTTTGAGCGAGGGACTGCCGTGCATTATGCCTCACGCTCGGAGGTTTATATCTCGGGTACTGCAAGTATTGACAACTATGGAGAGGTCTTGTATGTAGGGGATATTGCCAAGCAGACGCAGCGTATGTGGCAAAATGTGGAGGCATTGCTGGCGGAGGCTGAGTGCTCTTTTGAGGATGTGGCACAAGCTGTGGTATATCTGAGAGATGTTGCGGACTATGCTTTGGTCAAGGCTCTCTACGAAAAGCGTTTCCCCAACTTACCTTATACAATTGTACTTGCTCCGGTGTGCCGCCCATCTTGGTTGATAGAGATGGAGTGTATTGCAATTAGAGAGAACAGAAACCCCAATTTGCCTTCTTACTAAGCTGACAAATGAAATATCTAGTAGCTGCCGTTTACCTTTTGCTCGTGCTTTGTATGGGGGTTGCTACGTGGGTAGAGCACCTGCATGGTACCTCGTTTGTAAGTCGGGAAATCTATGGCAGTTGGTGGTTTGTTACTCTTTGGCTTTTGTTGCTCGTAGGGGGAGTCTTTTACCTCCTACGACAGAAACTTTACAAGAGAAGAGGCTCTTTTTCCTTTCATATTTCCTTCGTCTTAATATTACTCGGAGCCGGATGTACCCACTTTACAGGGCAACAGGGGATGCTCCATTTGCGCACATCAGAGGAAGATCCCGACTTTGTCACTTCCTTCTCTTCGCCCGACGATGAGCGCTCCTTCCCTCTCCCTTTTGGGATGAAGCTAGAGCAATTCGAGGTCCTTTACTTCCCCGGCACCGATACGCCCATGGACTATGTTAGTAGGGTTGTGGTGGAGAACGAAGGTGTGGAGGTAAGAGCCCAGATTGCCATGAATAAGATATTTTCGCTTCGAGGGTATCGCTTCTATCAAACCTCTTTCGACGATGATCAGAAGGGGTCTTGGCTCTCTGTTAATTACGATCCATGGGGCATACCTATCACGTATGCCGGTTATCTCCTGTTGGCGCTCTCTTCTCTTTGGCTTCTATTGCAGCCCAAAGGGCGATTCCGTCAGCTACTCAAAAGAACAAGGTTGCACCGAGCCTCTCTCCTTCTCGCTCTTTTGTGTCTTGCTCCCAAACTCAATGCCAAGGAGATCAATCGCCAAGATGCCGCCGTATACCAAGACAAACAGGTGGTCTACAATGGCCGTATTGTCCCCCTCAATACCGTAGCAAGGGATTTTGTGCGTAAGCTCACAGGCAAGGCTACCTATCAAAAGTATTCTGCGGAGCAGGTGCTAATCGGCTGTTTACTTTACCCCGAAGAGTGGCAATATGAGCCTCTAATAAAGGTGGGTAATGCGGAGCTCGAGCAACTGCTGGGAGTGGGAGAATATGCTCGTATGGTCGACTTCTACGATGAGCATAATCGCTACAAATTGCAAGAATACTGGATGCATTTACGGGTGGGAGCACAGGTAACCCCCTTGCAGAAGGCAATAAGGGAGGTAGATGAGCGTGTAGCGCTTTTCTTGATGTTGCATAATCATACTCTCTTCCAGCCTCTTCCCAAGAATGTAGCCCCCCTCCCCGAGGCCCGAATCCGGGCAGAGCTATTCTACAATAAGGTACCTTTTTCTACCCTATTGTATCGCTTCTGTTTGGTGCTGGGGCTTACTGTGCTTATTGGGCAGGGATGGCATCTTGCGGAGCAGAGACGAGGCTGGCTCTTGGCCTTCTTGCTCGTCGCTTTTGTAACACAGTCTGTAAGCCTTGCCCTTCGAGCCTATATTGCCGGACGGTTCCCCATGGGCAATGGCTATGAGACGATGCAGTTTATGGCTTGGGCCATACTTCTTATTGCCCTCTGTTTGCATCGTAAGTTCCCCTTTGTTGCCGGTAGTTTCGGCTTTTTAATGTCGGGTTTTGCCCTTCTGGTGGCCTCTATTGCCGGGATGAATCCCGAGATTACCCCCTTGGTACCGGTACTCTCTTCGCCCCTGCTTAGCCTCCATGTTTCCCTCATTATGATGGCCTATGCGCTACTTGCTTTCCTATGTATCAATGGGGTGATTACACTTGTTTACTATGCAAAAGGGGTGCAACAGCAAGTAGAACGCCTTACGACCCTTAGTGAGCTGATGCTTTACCCCGCCACCCTTTTCCTAGGGATCGGGATCTTTATTGGAGCTGTATGGGCCAATGTCTCTTGGGGGCGTTATTGGGGATGGGACCCAAAAGAGGTGTGGGCGCTCATCACATTTATGGTCTATGGCATCGCCTTTCATAGAAAAAGTTTCGCCTGCTTTAAGCACCCCCTTGTGCTACACCTCTTTTTTATTTTTGCCTTTCTTTTGGTATTGATGACCTATTTTGGGGTGAACTATCTGCTGGGAGGAATGCATAGTTATGCCAATAGTTAGGGGGAATCCGGGGAGGGATAGAGCAAGTCTCTTCCTCTCCCCTCTTTTTTTATAACGCTAAATCAATACCATACAGATGAGCCGGTGAGGCAAAGGGTGGCTTCATTTCCTTTGTAATTTCTAGCGTAAAAGGCGTCCGTACAGATGGGAGTTGGATGCTTTTGTGCCAAAGTCGGATTTGTGGGAGAGGAGTAATGTGCGCCTCCATGGATCGGCTCTCACGATTGTATAGCTTGACTAGGAGGGTATGGGAGCCTTTTTTGAGAGGGAGGCGTAGCGTGTGTTGGTGCAATCTTCCCGACTCTTGGGGTCGATAAATTGCCCCTGCTACAATGGTGCCATCCACGAGGCAAAGCATCCCCTCCGAGAACTGAATCTCTAGAGGAAGTACTAGATCTCGGTCTGCCGTGAGGGTGTAGCGTAGGTAGCGTGCAGAGCCTTGGGATACTTTTTCTTGATACGCAAACGATACCGGAAGGGTGCGCCACTGTTCGGGATTGAACTCTTCTTTTTGTGTGAATTTGGCAGGAAGTGTACCAAATCGGCCGCCGGAGGAAGCCACAAGGAGCTGCTGCCAATGGAGTGCGTTGAGGGGCGTTGTGTAGAGGGAGGAGTCCGCCGAAAGAAGTGCTATCACTTGCTTTTCCCCGGCTATGTTTAGCTGTATATTTTCCCCTTTTTCCTCTTTTGTGAAAGATAGGGTAGCTTTTTGCTTCCCGTGTTGGGGATACCAGCGATACCCCACAATGCTACGATACCCTGTATAGTAGTCTATTTGCGAATGGGCGTATAGAGCCTCGGCTTCTAGAGGATAGAGCCGCTTCGCATTGTGGGGTGGGGTAATGAGGGATAAGGGGCGGTCGAAGTGGAGGGCGAGTACCGTGTAATAATCTTCGGGAGCTGCACCCTCTAGCGTAAAGGAGATAGCCCCTTTTGTTTGTTTTTGGTGAATTATTTTTCCCTTCCCTCGGAGCGTTTGGATACGGAGCATTTTACCCTTAATCGGAGGGAGAATAATCTCTTTACCTTCTCTATCATAGGGGACAAAAAGGTATAGGGTCTTGCCATCGGGGGCAACGGTAGCGAGGGGCAACTCTCTCTTTACCCCCCATGGGGAGGGTTGAGTTTGGTAGATAGCTTGTTGGATAGGGGCAATCCAGTCTCCGATACGTTGCAGTACCTCTCTCTCGAAGTCTACTATTTTACCACTGCCCATAGGGCCGATGTTTAATAGATATTTGCCACCGCCGGATACCACACTTAGGAGCGATTGTAGCTTCTCTTGTACTTTGTCTTCTACTTTTCCGCGCTCTTGCCAAGAGCGATACCCCCAAGTCTCGTCAAATATGGAGGCTGCCGTTTGCCAAGGCATGACCATGGAGTAATCGGGGTACTCGTTGTCTGCCATCACACAGAAGTCCGCAAAGTCGTTGCCCAAGCGCCCGCTTACCATGCATTGCGGCTGCAAGCTGTGTACGAGTTGGTACATTTCTCTACTCTGGCTCTGCTGCATCGACCCCATATCGAACCACAATTCGTCTACGGCTCCATACTGAGTCAGCAACTCACGTACCTGCTTTAGGTTGTATTCGTGGTGTAGAGGGGTGATGGGATCGGCATTGTGAGACGAGAATGGCATGGCGTAGGGGTAGTGCCAATCAATGAGCGAGAAGTAGAGGCCAAAGCCTAGACCTGCCTGATGGCATGCGGTTGCAATTTCGCCTACGAGGTCGCGGCGAGCCGGCGTGGCATCGTACGAATTGTACGGAGTGGTAGCTGTGCGCCAGAGGCAGAAGCCATCGTGATGCTTGCTCGTGATGACAATGGAGCGCATCCCGGCCCTTTGGGCTAGTTGCACGATCTCTTGTGCGGAAAAGTCTTTAGCGTCGAATTGCTCGGTAAGTGCCTCATATTCGTCGGAGAATCCTACCCCAAAGGTGAGTATCTGCTCGGAGTATCCCCTCTTTACGGGGGTGCCTTGCCATACTCCGCCGGCTACTGAGTATAGTCCGTAGTGAATGAAGAGGGAGTACTTATCGCCCAACCAATCTGCCCAAGCAGAACCAACTGAGAGTAGGGTGAGGAGGAGTGCTAGAAATAAATTACGCATATTGCCATCGGATTTCTAGGCAAAGATACGAATCTATTTGGGCTGAAAAATATTTTTTTCTTGCCTGGTTTTGGAAAATATCTCACCTGGTTTTTGGAAATTTCTTGCCCTATTTCTTTTTCAAAACCACCCACAAAAATCGCCAATTCTCACCTGCTTCTTTTTTGGCGCTGTTTGTAGGTATTTTTATATCTTTGCGCTAGGTGGTTTTTGAGACACCATTATTATTTACTAAATAGAAAGTTGTATGAGTAGAAGTAAGCTTCTCGTAGTTGCCGTTTTTTGTTGCATTACCTTGTTGTTTGTAGGGTGCTTGCCTCCTCAGTCTTCACTAGAGGAGGTGAAATGGGAAGAAGAGAATCCCAAACAGCAAACGTCTCTATATGCAGTGTATGGTTTTCGTCTTATAAAGCCGGAGATAGAGCTCCTTCAAAAGAAAGATTTTCGCATGGTATTTTTGGAGTATCGTCACAAAATCCCTATCGATTATTGGGCTTCATTAAAAGAAACTAAGGAAGAGGCTAAGAGAAAAGCCCATATAGTCTGTAGTGATGATTCGGATAAAAGAGCTCTTTTCGACAGCATTGCTCGCTCCTATGGCGACATGTGGCATCCACATCCAAGCGAAAGGAGTTTGCTTTATACACAAGTGTATAATGTGGATAAGGTCACAAATATCTCTGTCTTTGCTCTAGAAGATTGGAGTGATAGGTACCCTAAGGGGAGTTGTATGGACGATAACTTCAAATTCATTTCGGGATCTCCCGATTCCTATATCCACAATGGCTATCACCTAGATAGTGAAATAGTAGACAAGGCTAAGGCAGGCTTTGAGTATTGGTCTTGGACCGCCCTCTATGATGATCTATCTTCGTCTTATGTTGCCCTGCCTGTTTGTGGCAAACTCTCTGAGATCGATTTTAATCAGTATGACCTATTAGGCTATTATTATTACCTCGGTCTCTTAGAACCCATAGAGAAGAGTGCCCATCCCGAACGGCAGATTGCCGTAGAGATTACCTACAAAGATGGAACAAAGAGCCGCCTGACCACATCCTACTGCAAGCCTTCTAATGGGTGATACCCTGCCGTACCTCCAGCGTATTTTGCCCCGAATGCAGCTATTTGCCGAGAATAGGCTACTTTTGTAGTCGAGAGTGCTTTTTGCTTGCTAGTAGCGCATGGCTCTCGCATTGCATACGAAGAATAATTGATAATAAGATAGATAGACCTAATGGCTACAACTGCAGATTTTAGAAATGGTATGTGCCTCGATATCGATGGACAATACTTTTTCATCGTAGAGTTCCTCCATGTAAAACCCGGCAAAGGCCCTGCTTTCGTTCGTACGAAATTGCGTAATGTGGCTACAGGCCGCATCCTTGATAAGACTTGGAATAGCGGTGTAAAGGTAGAAGAAGTACGCATCGAGCGTCGTCCTTACCAATTCCTCTACAAGGATGATATGGGGTATAACTTCATGCACACAGAGACTTTTGAGCAGATCACTATCCCTGGAGAAGGGATCGAAGGTGTGCAATTCCTCAAAGAGGGTGATACGGTAGAAGCAATGGTACATGCACAGAGCGAAACCGTGCTTACCTGCGAGCTTCCCCCTCACGTAGTGCTCCGTGTTACCTATACCGAGCCGGGTATCAAGGGTGATACAGCAACCAATGCCCTCAAACCTGCAACCGTAGAAACGGGTGCTGAGGTACGTGTTCCCCTCTTCATCAACGAGGGCGAACTTATCGAGGTAGATACCCGTGATGGTTCTTACGTTAGCCGCGTAAAAGAGTAACATCTCCTTTTACTCTTTACTCGTTAAAAGCATAGACTCAAGTTGTACTTCGGTGCAGCTTGAGTCTATGCTTTTTCTAATCAAACTTGGGGCTTACTCTCTTTAATTTGTCAGAGTATTCATACCTTTAGCTTACGATTCTTTTACCCCTCGGGGTAGCAAAGGTTCTAAGCATGGAATGTTGTTTTTATAATGGTAAAGCTATGAAGAAGAAGTCTGATTTATCTATGCTAAGGGGCAAAAACGCTCGATTGTTGCTCCTATTGCTCTTTGGATTTGTACTACCAAAGGTTTCATTATTGGCTCAAGAGCACCCCACAGCAGGTCTAGCTGCCTCCCTCTCTGTGCAGTGCGAGAAGGGGCAGAGGCTTATGTTCGAAGTCTCTAATGCACAAGATTGGATCCATATTGACTTAGGAGACGGAGTACTCAAGGAGTTCATGGTGAGTGACGACCCTACCTATGCCATGCGAGTGTATTGCGATGCAGCCAAAGATAATCCTCTCATCAAGATTTACGCCAACGACCTAAAGATATTCAAGGCTCCCTCCAATGCAATTACCTCGTTGCAGATTAGCGAAGCTCCTAATCTTAAGGAACTAATCTTGTTTGAGAACAATCTCAAGGGATTTTCGCTCAATGGACTAGGGCAATTAGAGAGACTTGACCTCTCGAGTAATGAGCTAACTTCGCTCGATCTCTCCCAGCAAAAGAGACTCTCTTACCTTGCTGTGGAGAAAAACAAACTAACCTCCCTAGACCTCTCGCAATGCACAGCACTACTCAAGTTGCACCTCTCGGAGAATGCTTTTGGCTCGCTCGAAGTAAAAAATCTTCCTTTGCTAGAGGAGCTAAGAGTGGCAAAAAATGGACTTACCACTCTCATTGTGGATAATTGTCCGCAGCTGAAATCAATTGATTGCAGCGCAAATAAGTTGAAAGACCTTGGCTTTAAGCAAGATCTTAACTTGCTAGACGAGCTTCTCGCTGCCGATAATGAGTTGGGTAACTTGCCTTTTATTGAAATGCCCCTGCTTACCCAATTGGATATTTCGGGCAATTCTTTCAATTGGTTAGACGTATCTTTTTTGCCCAAACTCCGTAACCTCAGAGCTGTAAACAGCAAGGCTTCGGGCATGTTAAACCTCGCATCAAATAGCGAACTCGTGCAGGTGGATGCCTCGTCTAACCGCATTGAAACCATCAATTGTACCAACTTACCCCTGCTCTCTACCCTAAAAGTGTCGCACAACAGCCTCAAGCAACTTGCCATCTCGGGGTGCCCAAAGCTGAGCGATGTGGAGTGTGCAGGCAATTTGCTTAGCTCTGTAAGTATAGAGGGAGCTCCCCAACTTATGGGGCTAGATATAGCGGACAATAACCTAGACGCTTGCGCTCTAGATGCTTTGTATAAGACTCTCCCCAATAGGATAGAAGAGTACATCTCCGGGCGAATCTACGTAGCTTCAGACGATACCCCTAGCAAAGAAAATCCTGGTGCATTGACCAGTAAAACAGCCCTTGCCAAGGCTCTAGGATGGAATGTCTACACTACACGAGCCGGGCTTAGAGAGGAGTTGCAAGGCGATGGCTCGGGTTGTAGCGAGCAGGTAGAGCAGCAGATTTCCCTCGTTACTAAGGCCGATATAGGAGCCAAGATTAAGCTAACAATCCGAACTAGAGATGGGCAATTAGCACTCGAAGGGTTGGACGGAAAGTGGATTAACGATAAGGAAGTAGAGTACACAGTTCGCTCTAAAAACATAATGCTCAAGGGCAATATCTCCAAGATTATGTGCCAAAACTGCCTCCTTACAAGCCTTGATATTACCCAGTGTAGCGACCTCGAGCAACTCCTTTGCTCATGGAATAAATTGGAGAAGATAGACCTAACTAAGAACCCAAAACTAAAGGAAATACGTTGTTCGTGGAACCTTTTAGAGTCCTTAGATATTAGCCAAAACAAGGAGCTAAAGATACTCTTCTGTTCCCAAAATAAGATTGCCAAACTCTCGCTCGATCAGGCACCTCTCCTCTCCGAGCTTTACTGCTCTTTCAACCCTCTTGGCGCGTTGGATGTAAGCAAAAATACTCAGCTCACTGTGCTGTCTACCGAGAGTGCTGAGTTAAAGCGGCTGGATGTGAAGATGCTCCCTGACCTCGTTTACCTCGAAGCCTCGACCAATGCTCTGGAGCAAATAGACCTCTCAGCATCGGCTAAATTAGTCACTCTCGCTCTTAAAGAAAACCGACTTAAGGCTCTAGACCTAGTACACAACAGCGAAATTGTATACCTTGATTGCTCTAAAAATGAGCTTTCCCACATAGATCTCTCGCCCCTCAAAAAACTAGCAACGCTCTATTGTAACAACAATAAACTAGCTACCTTATCGCTTACTGAGAACGCTCTGTTGGGTGAGTTAGCTTGCGGCGAGAACGAACTGAGTAGCCTGGATCTCTCCCACAATACACGCCTTGTCTCCCTCAGTTGCTATGCCAATAAACTAGAGCAACTCAACCTGCAAGAGAATCCTCAACTCAAAACTATTATAGTGGGGAACAATGCTCTAAAGCAGTTGGATCTCTCCAAAAACCAGATGCTTCAATTCGTAGATTGTTTTGCTAATCGCATAAAAGATAAGGATATGACAGCCCTTATGGAGAGTTTGCCAGTGCGTACGTCTGCTGACGAAGCTGCACTCTACATCATTGATGGAAAGGATACTAATGAACAAAATATTTGCCTAGACCGTGATGTAAAGATTGCAAAAGAGAAAAATTGGCAGGTCTACGACTACAACGGAAACTACGATGATGCCATCGTGTATCAAGGTATTGGCACCTCTATTACTCCGTTAGTAGAGGCGCAGATAGAGCTTGCTGTAGACAAGGTAAATCAGCGTATAACACTCCATACAGGAGCCTTTACTGCTATCTCTATTTACGATGTAGATGGCAAGCTCATTGCCCAAAATAGGGCAAATGCTTTGGGGGTTGCTCAGTGGGATTACTCGGGTAGGGTACACTCGTTCTACCTCATTGTAATAGGGGATAAAACCTACAAAATACTACTGTAATGCCTAACTAAAAAACATCTGTTCCACCTCCTTTGTGCATGCAATGGGGGAGGGGAGATGTAATCCTCATAAGAATAGTATAAAAAGATACCGAGCGTTCTTGAGACAGCTCGGTATCTTTTATGGGTTCTCTTGGGAAGAGGGCTACCCGAGTAGGGAGTAGCTCTCTCTAGAGAGGGGAGGGTTAGTATTCCTCTTCGTTGAAGAAGAAGTCTTCGTCTCTAGGGTAATCCGGCCAAATGTCTTCGATAGATTCGTATATCTCACCCTCGTCTTCGATCTCTTCGAGTATCTCTATGACCTCAAGAGGAGCGCCCGAGCGTTGTGCATAGTCTATAAGTTCATCTTTGGAAGCAGGCCATGGGGCATCGTCCAAGGTTGAGGCTAATTCAAGTGTCCAATACATAATCAGTTCGTGTTGCTATTAAATAGGTTCGGCTTCTGCCACTTATCGCGCGCAAAAGTAGTATTTATTTCTATTTTACACAATGTTTTTGCCAAGTAATTTCCGGTTCGTCGCGGCGATGGGACTCATAGCGTGCAAGGGCAAAGAAGTAGTCGCTCAGGCGATTGATATAACGCTCTAGGGGTTCATCTACGGGAACTTCTTCCTCTAATCGGTACAAAAGACGCTCTACACGGCGAGTTACCGTGCGGCACACATGGCAGAGAGCGGCGCTACGTCCGCCTGCCGGCAAGATGAATCCTGTCATGGGTGGGGTTGCCTCGTCTAATTGATCTATCCACCCCTCAAGAGCAATGATCACCTCTTCGGAGAGTTGAGAAAAGGCTTTTAGCTCGTGGCTGGAGGTGTCCGTTGCAAGATTGGAACCGATCACGAAGAGATTGTTTTGGATAGCGGCGAGTTGCTCCGCCGAAGCGGCTTCTAATTCCTCTGCGCGCAGTACGCCAATAAAGGAGTTGAGTTCGTCTACCGTGCCGTAGCATTCGAGCCGTAGGTCGCTCTTCTTGATGCGTTGCCCGCCTACCAGCGAGGTGGTACCTCGGTCGCCTGTGCGAGTATACAGATTACTTTTTGCCATATCGTTTTATAGGGTCGATTTGTATTGTTGTGAATGAAATCGAGAGGAAGAAATTACCAATTGAGCTGTGGGGAGATCAATGCGGATCCCCGAGAGACGCCCCTCTTTGAAGTACTGAATCGTGCGCCTTTTTAGAGAAGGATTTTGCCAAGTTGGGATGAGTAGTATCGCAGGGGTCGGCTCTTCTATTATCTGTGTGAGTGCAACCTCCTCCGTGATAAAGAAGAGGGAGAATAGATCCTCCCGAGGGTAGGGACCATAGGGATGCTCCAAAGGAGAGGGGCATGTTGCCCGCTCTAAGAGGGGCAATAGCTCTTGCATATAGTCGCTGTCTGCTCCCAAAACGTGTATTCTTTTTATGGGATAATGAGCCGCTAATCGGTAAAATAAAAAGGCGAGTCTGAGGTCATTCTCTTTCCTGCCATACCGATGTACAACGTCTCTGATGGAGGCGAATGCCGAGTAGGGAGATTTTTCTTCCACTACACGAGTGAGCAACTCAAAGGCAAATGGGGAGTGTACGCCATGCCCCCCATGCGAGAAGCATCTGCGCCACAAAGACTTGGCAGCTGGAGCAAGAGACCAACTGAATGCCATTAAAGAGGATAATTGACGCGCTTGAGGTAGGTGGTGGCGTAGCTACACTCGGAGTATACTTTCCACCCGCTCTTCTCAACAAGAAGCATCATCTCTTGCATGAGGTGATGGGCTACGGATTGCCCCCGAAAAGCCTCTTCGGTAATGGTATGCAGGATGGTACAAACTCCATCGTTGAGAGCAAACTCGATATGCCCGACTTCGATGTTGTCGGCATCGTAGGCTCTCAGGAAATTATCTTGTAATTGAAAGTGAAGGTCGGTCATAGGGGTTATTTTATTGATTAAACCGGAGCGTATCTACCGCCCTGATGCGGGCAATAATACGAGTGGGCAGAAGGAGAGAAATCATAGAGAGTACAAAGACGAGAAGATTTATCCCCAAAACCCAAGGTATATCAAACTCAATGGGAACGTAAGATAGGTAATAGGTTGCCGGGTCTAGCTGAATGGGCGAGAAGAAGTATTGCACTCCGGCCAGTGCAAAGGCAATCAAATTGCCCCACAAAAGGCCTTTACCCACCACGAAAGCAGCTAAGTAAAGGAACAAAGATCGAATGGAGCCATAGCGAGCCCCCAAAGCTTTGAGTAGCCCGATCATCCGTGTGCGGTCGAGTATTAGTATCAAAAGCCCCGTGATAAGGGTAAACGAGGCGACAATGAGCATCAGCACGAGCAACAGGGATATATTGGCATCGAGCATCTCTATCCACGCGAATATATCCGGCATTAGGCTCTCTGCCGTGTACATACCAAGGCTTTGCCCTCCGGTATTGGGGCTTTTGGATAGTTGCTCCACAAGCCGATCACTTAGGGCTAAGTGGTCTACTTTGGGTTGAACAAATAGCTCAAGACGCGTCACTTTATCCTCATCAATGTGGGCTACATGGCGCATAACTCCGATGGGAGCTACCACGATAGGGGCTTCGATATGGGGGAGATCTACAATCCCTGCAATGGTAAAGGTACGTACCGTAGTACGTGCTCCTGTAAAATAAATAGGCACTTTGTCTCCTACGGTGAGGTGCAGTTTCTCGGCACACTCAAGAGGGAGGAGTATGGGATTATGGAGTGTATCTGAACCATCAAAACAGGGGATATGTCCATCCCTAAGAACGCCAGAAGTCTGCAGGTAGGCGTCGCGCGATGAGACGCCCATCACGAGCACTGCGGAGAAGTCACTATCGGTTTTGATTATGCCTCCACTCTGTACCACCTGGCGTATCTCCGCCACTCCCTTAATGCTCGCAAGCTCAGAAAGGAGCTCGGGCGTAACCCGTAGGGAGGCGGATTCGTCGGCATAGTTCCTGCCATATTCGTTGAGGATGATATGCCCCGTGAGTAGATAGATCCGCTCGTGTACTTGGTTGCGAAATCCTTTTCCCACAAAAATGGTAAGCAACATGACCGCCAAGCTCAAAGCAATACCGAGTACCGTGAATCTCAAAAGAGAGCTGGTGGCACGGGAGGCGGCAGATTGCCTCGTGGCCAATCTCTGCGCTAGAAAGAAGGGGTAGATGCGGATTTTCATTGTGGATAGAGGCACTAATGGCTAATTGCCCAGCTCTGAGAGTTCGAGCCAATGCATGGTCTTTTCGTCTAATTCGTCACTCAGAAGTTTGTATTTAGCACCGGCCTTTTGTAACTCATCGGCGGCGAGAGAGCCCGAAGACATACGCTCTTCTAGGTTTTTGATCTCGGCCTCTAAGAGGGGCAAATCCTTCTCTAGTTGCAAAAACTCTTGCTCCTCTTTGTACGACCGCTTAGCCTTGCGCTCTTGTTGAGGTTTCCTACTTGTAGCTTCTGTATTGGCTTTAGCTTGAGAGGGTTGAGCCTTTTGTTCTGCTTGGATTTGGGCTTGCCGAGCATTGTCCCACTCCCGATACTGTGTATAGTTGCCGGGGAAGTCGCGCACAACTCCATCCCCTTCGAAAACAAAAAGGTGGTCTACTAGGCTATCCATGAAGAAGCGGTCGTGACTAACCACGATAAGGCATCCCTTGAATTCTTTTAGATACTCCTCGAGGATGCCTAGGGTAAGCAAGTCAAGGTCATTCGTTGGCTCATCGAGGACTAAAAAGTTGGGGTTGGTGAGCAAAACGGTGCAAAGATAGAGCCGGCGTAGCTCTCCTCCGCTCAGCTTGCAGATAGGGGTGTATTGTCTCTCGGGCGAGAAAGCAAAGCGGGTGAGCAGTTGGGAGGCCGAGAGTAGCCCCTCGCCGTGAGGGTCTCGTATCACCTCTGCCAGGTCTGTAATGGCTTCGATCACTCGCTTCTCGGGATCAAATTTTGCGCCTTGCTGACTGAAGTAACCGAAGTGCACCGTCTCGCCAATCTCAAAAAATCCTTCGTCGGGCTTAATCTCCCCGAGCAAAAGTTTTAAGAATGTAGTCTTGCCTACCCCATTGGCTCCCACAATTCCCACTTTGTCGTAACGAGCAAAGGTATAGGAGAAGTGTTGTAAGATCTTTTTTTCTCCATAAGCGAGGGATACATTGTGCGCCGTAAAGATTTTATTGCCGATGTAGACTCGTTGGCTATCTATCTCACTGGCTTTTTCCTCGCGGGGTGGCTCTGTTAGCTTCTTTAGTTCGTAAAAAGCATCTTTGCGAGCCTTCTGCTTTCCTCCTCGTGCCTGAGGTTGGCGACGCATCCACTCCAGCTCCCGACGGAATAAGTTATTGGCTTTTTGTACCGCAGTGCGCTCTAGTTCTAGTCGCTCAGCCCTACGCTCTAAATATTGGTCGAAGGTGCAGGCATAGCTATATACGCCCGAAGGGGTCAATTCGAGGAACGAATCGCAGACACTCTCTAGGAAGTAACGATCGTGCGTTACCATCAGCAGCATGAGTTTACTGCGCTCTAGGTAGTGCTGTAACCACTCAATGGCATCCAGATCTAGGTGATTGGTTGGTTCGTCTAGGATCAGTAAATCCGGCTCCGATAGGAGTATCCCGGCTAAGGCAATGCGCTTCTGCTCCCCTCCGCTCAGAGAATGAGTAGAGCGAGAGAGGTCTCGAACGGAGAGCTTATGAAGGATCTCCTCAGCACGTCTCTCGTAATCCCAAGCCCCTAGGGCATCCATTTCGGGGAGTAACTTCTCTAGAGCCTCACTATCGTCTTCCTCTACAGCCTCTCGCCAGCAACCCACAAGGTGGGGCACTTTGTCCATGGGATTGAAGCAAGTATCGAGTATCGTTTTTCCCTCGGGTAGGTGAGGTCGCTGCGGCAGGTAGGCTATGCGTAGGTCCTTTCTCGTTGTGATGGTACCACTATCGGAGGTTTCTTCTCCCGTGATGATACGAAGCAAAGTCGTTTTTCCTGTACCATTGGCGGCTATCAATCCACACTTTTCCCCCTCTGCTATGGAGAAAGAAACATCTTGGAAGAGCAGGCGGTCTCCGTATGACTTGGAGAGCTGTTCAACTTGAATCATATACCTCTCGGAAGAATAAAAGTCCTATTTCTTGCTCTTTGCTTGAGCGATCTGTTGTGCGTACTTTTGGGCAAGCGCATCAATATCGCTGACGCATTTTACCGTATGTTTGCCATTGAATCGTCCAAAACGGACCAGCTTATCACGATAGTATTTGGGCTGATTCATCTTGAGGATAAAGGACTTAACCTCATCCCAAACCAGAGAATTGGCACCATGCTTTTGGGCTATGCGACAGGCATCGTGGACATGGCCACTACCACATACATAGGAGGCTAAAGCAAAAAGTTCTCGGTCTCGTAACGTGGAGACGTGGTTAAACTCCTTGGCAAAAGCATCCAGACAAGAGGCGGCAACCCGCACAGAAGTGGCTGCATCTCGCAACTGAGAAGCACTTGCACCAAAACGCCGACCCGTAGAGGGAAGTATACCCATAAGTCCGATAGCGACGGCTCTACCTCCGCCTACATGGGGTTGGAACTTCGACTCGTGATAGGCAATGGCTGCCAAATACCACCAGTCCCAACCTATACGTTTTGCCTCTTTGATAAACAAATGGTCGTATGCAGAAATTACGCCCGTTCCCTCTTGCTCTGCAATACTATCAGACAAGATGTTTAGTGAGGGTTGCGAGGGGGAAAGGATATGTTGCTCTATAAGTATTGCCTCCATGGCTTGGGTGATGGCGCCAAGAGAGGGTGGGGGTGCAGCCCACAGTCCCCCAACATTTAGAAGGGCGAGGGAACAAAACAGAACTACCCCATAGCGTCTGAAAACGCATGAGGTAGCAAATTTTTTTGATGTCCTTAATCGAATTTTTCGCATCAGGTTTTGTTTTAGTTCATACTGTCTCTCTTGGGGGGCTGCTCTTTTGATTGGGAGAACTTTTTCCCCTTGGGAGATTCTTCTCAAGTATGCTCCAGTAGCATTACGTTCTCCACGTGGTGGGTGTGAGGGAACATATCTACAGGTTGTACTTTGAGTACTCGGTATCCACCCTCAACGAGGAGAGCGGCATCGCGAGCTTGCGTGGCAGGATTGCAACTAACGTAGACAATACGAGGGGGAGCTGCACCCTGAAGGGTTTTAATTACATCGGGATGCATCCCGGCTCGAGGGGGATCCGTAATTACCACGTCGGGGGCTCCATGACGGGCAATTAACTCGGGGGTAAGGATATCCTTCATGTCCCCCGCATAAAAAATGGTGTTATCGATTTTGTTTACTTGGCTATTGAGATGAGCATCTTCTATCGCCTCCGGTACATACTCGATACCCACTACTTTCTTTGCATCGCGGGCGACAAAGTTGGCAATAGTACCTGTGCCCGTATAGAGGTCGTAGACGATTTCTTGCCCCGTAAGCCCTGCAAAAGAACGAGCTACTCGGTATAACTCTAGAGCTTGACGGCTATTGGTTTGATAGAAAGATTTGGGACCAATGCGGAAGGTTAAGCCCTCCATCTCTTCTTCTATGAAGGGGCTCCCGTAGTAGGTCTCTACAGAGAGGTCGGTAAAAGTATCGTTGAGCTTTGTATTGATAACGTAGAGAAGCGAATTAACCTGGGGGAATTCGTGATGGATAGCCGCGAGTAGTTCCTCTCTGTCGTGCGCTTTCTCGTGGGCAAAAGCAACCAAAACCATGGTATGCCCCTTGCTGGTTGTGCGAATCATGAGGGTACGCATTCCCCCCTCTTGTGCCCTAAGGTCGTAAAAGGGATAATGCTCAATACGCTCCAAACAATAGGCTCGAACAAAGTTGCGAATGCGGTTGCTTAGCTCGTTCCCGAGGTAGCACTCCTCAATGTCTAGTACCTTATCAAACTTGCCCGGGATGTGGAATCCCAATCCGCTATTATCGGCTTCTCCTAACCCTTCTGGTAGAGAAGCGAGTTCTTCGCTCGTCCTCCAACGGCGGTTACTAAAGGTGAATTCAAGCTTATTGCGATACTGGTAAATCTCTTGAGAACCTAGGATGGGGAGATACTCTCCCACCTCTACTTTGCCAAGTCTCTCCATGGCATCTCGCACTTGTGTTGCCTTGGCAGTCAGTTGTTCCTCATAGGGGATATGTTGCCATTTGCAGCCACCGCAAGTGGTAAAATGCTTACAACGAGGGGGGATTCGGAGGGGTGATGGCTCCTCAAGGGTCACGATCCGAGCCTCAGCATAATGACTCTTTTTTCGGACTATCTGTAGCGTACACCTATCGCCAGGCGCACCATAGGGGACAAAGACAACAAGCTCCCCCCAATGCGCAATGGACTGCCCCTCGGCAGCCATCCGCTCTATAGTAATTCCCTCAAGGAGGGGTAAAGGTTTTTTATTTCTAGCCAAAAGGTCTATTCTCTAGTGTGATTACCGAAGCATCTCAAGCACGATATTGCAAAACTTCTCGCCTAAGCTGTTGGCTTCTTCTTCTGTGGGAGCCTCTGTGTAAATACGTACAATGGGCTCTGTATTACTGGCTCGCATGTGTACCCAAGAAGAGGGGAAATCAATCTTTACTCCATCAATGGTGTTGGGGTGATCACTTGCAAAGCGTTCTGCAATGCGGGCAAACAGAGCCTTTGTGTCAGTCCCTTCCGGGAGGTCTGCACGCTGTTTACTCATATAGTAAACGGGGTACTCACGACGAAGTTCACTAACCGATTTTTTCTTCTTTGCCAGCAAGGTAAGGAAGAGGGCAATACCCACAAGGGCATCACGACCGGCGTGTAGCTTGGGGAATATTACACCCCCATTGCCCTCTCCTCCAATGAGGGCGTTGGTGGCTGCCATCTTGGCAACAACATTGACTTCGCCCACCGCAGCGGCGGCATAGAAGCCTCTATTCCCTCGCTCAGTTACGTCGCGAAGAGCACGGGTAGAGCTGAGATTGGAAACCGTATTGCCCCCTCCATGATAATCGAGTAGGTAATCGGCTACAGCAACTAAGGTATATTCTTCTCCAAAGGGAAGTCCGTTCTCATCAATAATGGCAAGTCGATCCACATCGGGGTCTACGGAGAATCCCACCGTGGCATGCTTCTCCCGCACTGTCTCCGAGAGGGCTACTAGGTGCTGGGGTAGAGGCTCCGGATTGTGGGCAAAGTCGCCGTTTGGGGTATCGAAAAGGGGATAAACCACTTCTACTCCTAGTTGCCGGAGTAGATAGGGAACCGCAATGCCTCCTACCGAATTGATGCTGTCAAAAGCAACACTAAACCCGGCAGCTCGGATGGCTTCGGCATCTACTTCTTCTAAAGCTAGTATGGCTCGACAATGCTCGGGAAGGTAATCTTGGTAGTGAATCTGCCCCAACTCTTCTACGGGAGAGAATACAAAATTTTCGTCTTCTGCAATGGAAAGAACTTCTTTACCCTCTAGATCGGTCAAGAATTCGCCTTTCCCTCCGAGCAGTTTGAGGGCATTCCAATGTTTTGGATTGTGGCTGGCTGTGATAATAATTCCCCCTTGAGCCTTTAGCCCTATTACTGCCATTTCGGTAGTGGGGGTGGTGGCAAGATCTATATCTACCACATCACAACCCATCGCCATTAGGGTACCGGTCACGATCCTACGCACCAATTCGCCAGACATACGTGCGTCTCGTCCGACTACGATTAGGGGGCAAGCTACACCACTAGACTTTCGAATAAATGTGGCAAAGGCTGCCGTAAAACGGGTGACGGCTATAGGGTTAAGCCCCTCAGAAGCTCCCCCTCCAATAGTTCCTCGGATACCCGAGATGGATTTGATTAGTGGCATGTAAAAAGTTTATTGACGTGTAAATTCATACCGTACCTCGCGGCAATACATGGTACTACCTCGGTTGTAGTTAATCTCAGCCCCGATGGTAAAGGGGATGATGAGGCGTACTTTGGCTCCATCTCCTAGCAAAGACATGGGGAAAGCCAAGCCCTCGCACATGAGGGCGTTGAGCGAATAGCCCGGAGCCGACTTGATCAGAATAAAATGCAGTGCACCGCGAGAGTAACGATCTACATAGATGAACTCAGTATCTTGGAAGCCCGGCATGGACAAATTGTTGAAGTTCTGCTGTATGGAGTCTTTGTTGAAGATATAGCCCTCGAAGCGTACATTCACACGCGTTTTTTCGGCAACGGGGCGCTCTCCTCCTGCTTCTAAAACCTCCATGTAGAGGCCATTACTAAACTTGTAGTATATCCCTTTGTCAAAAGAGGTTTGCCCCTCGGCATAGTTGCGTACCGTGATGTTTTCTTTGTTGATGAGCTTAGAAATGGCTATCTCCTCCTCTTTGAGCATTTGGGAGAGAGACTTAATATCTTTGGTTTTACTACAGGCTGTACCCCCAAGAGCCACAAGACCCATTATAAGAATTGAGAGTAAATATTCCAGTTTGAAGCTGGTGGAGCGAATTTGTTTCATTGCTAAATCGTATGAAAGTGATGATTGGGTGTGTATTCTTTCTTTGTTGTTTCTTTCCCCTGTTGTAGCTCTAGTTGAACATTTCTTGCAGCTCTTTTGGGATGGGAATCCCCATAGTGGGCTTCCGCTCTTTGCTTGGTCTGAGGTAATGGCGTCGCATGTAATCGACAAAGAGATCTACGGCTTCGCTTATGGAGCCTTGGGAGAATTCTCCTCCGGCAGCGTTCTTGTGTCCACCTCCTCCGAAGCACTCACTGCAAAGTTCGTTTACGGCAATATCCCCGATGGATCGTACAGAAACCTTAACCCCCTCGTCGAGCGTTTCTCTAAAGAAGGCAGAGCAATTAATGCCCTTTATATCTAGGGGTTTATTGACAAATCCATCCGTGTCTGCCGCTCCGGTTTCAAAGCGTTCCATCTCCTCTCTCGTAAGCACAAAGTAGGCACTTTGTATCTCGGGCATTACAACTACTTTTTCGTAAAGGATGTACCCCTCAAGGCGTTGTCTGCTCTCGGGATGGTTGTGATTTATCTTGTCTACAATAAGGTCTTTATCAGCTCCCGAACGCAGTAGAACGGCTACTAATTCGTACAAATCGGGACGCGAAGAGTTGTGATTAAAAAGCCCTGTATCGGTGATAATCCCGGTCAAAAGAGCGGTGGCTATCTTGGCGCGAAGAGCCTCTGCTTGAGTGGGATCGAGGGGTGTAGAATCTGTTGCCTCGGGGAGACGGATACAGCGCTCGTCGGGAGATAAAAAAAGCCGAGTAAGCACTTCGCAGGT
>NZ_CALHDW010000016.1 GCF_938023125.1 uncultured Porphyromonas sp. | reverse complement strand
AACCACGCCGATGGTACTGCGTAAAAGTGGGAGAGTAGGTAGCCGCCGTTTTCGAAGGGAGAACCCTTGAGCAGAGAGTTGCTTGGGGGTTCTCTTTTTTTGTTTGAAGGGGAGTTTCTGAAGGAGTATCTCTGAGGACTGAGAGAGGAGAGTGGAGGGATTTTCGAGTGAAGGGCTGGGAGATTCCTTTTTTGTTTTTGTGCCTGCCTAGAGGTGCCTTAGCCCCCTTTACCTCGGGCTGCTATCTGTCGTTACGTTGTTGTCAGAAGACGAATATATCGGTAGTGTCTGAAGCTTCCAAGGTTCTTATCTTTGGAGTTTGAAAAATAAGAACTCGCTGTTGCAGAAGCTTTTCCCTCCGCCGAACATCAATTCTGCATTACCCACCTAAAGCGTTCGATGAGCGTATGTGTGCCTCCAAAGATAAGGGAGAACTCCTGCAGGATTTGGAGGAAATCTTCCCCGTTGAACAAAAAGGCTACTCTATGGTCGGACAATTTGAAAAATTCCGTATCCTCGTCGCCCGATGGAGCCGGCGTTATCCCTCGTTTCGGCGTTTCGATACGCCACGCAATGTGGCTTATTTCTCGTATCTGAACTATTCGCCACAATTTCATCGGATGATTTACACAACCAATTGGATTGAGCGATTGAATAGGTTTTACAAACGAACCCTCAAGATGCGGGGAGCACTCCCTTCGGCCGAGGCGGTGCTGTTTTTGATGGGAAGGGTAGCCTGGGAGAAAACCCAAACCTCCTATGCAAGATCGCTGCCTCTTTTCAAGGATTGGGATGCTCTCAGAGAGCACAACAAAAATAATATCTAAAGGAAAAGTAATGACAAGGAACTCCATTTTAGGATACTTCCCTTACACACTTTTCCAGACACTACCTAAGAAAAAAAGGCACTTCTAGAGATCATCACCAATCACCTCAGTAGTTCATGTGAAGAGGTCAAGAACATCGCTCACTTTATGGTCAAGCACATCGGGGAGATCTGCAACTACTTCCTAGGCTATAAGACCAACGCTTCAGCAGAAGCACTCAACCAGAATCTCCAACGCTTTATCGCCATCAACTATGGGACCCGAAATAGTGACTTCTTCCTCTACCGTATCACCGTTCACTTCAGTTAGTTTTTTGTGGGTGGCTTTCTCCCCCAGCACCTCAAAATAGGAATTAGCCACAGCTAGCCAACAGCCAACAGCCACACACTGTCCTCACGAGAGGCGAAAGGGAGCCGATGCTCACTTAGCAAGACAGAGCTGCGTCAAAGATGATCTAGGACTCGTATCAGGCGGTCACACTTAGATAGTGTGACGCCAGCCTTGTACTGTAGGTGCTGAGCAATATCTCCTCCCCCTTGTAGCCACTCCAAGATGCAGGCTGTCGCATGCTCACCAGCTTCGTGCGAGAAGGGGTATCCTCCACCAAAGCGAGCATTCGTCTCTAGGACGTATAGCTCACCCTCCCGCTCCAGCACATCACAGTCTAGTACGCCTATATGCCTTAGGTGCTTAGAGATCGTACGACCAATATACTCGAAGCGATCATCAATGATTGTCCTCGCCTTGTCCGTCTCCCCAGCTCTCATAGCAAGCTTCTCTCGGACGAAGGTCCCTACATAGTTTCCCTCTAAGTCATTGAGGATGTCCATCCCATACTCCCGACCAGTTATCTTCTCCTGATAGAGGATGGCTGCGGCAAAGTGCTCCTTGGAGGCGTTGTATAGGATTGTGTTCTTGAGCTTGATACGGAGTAACTTGTCTGCGATGAGTAGCTCCTCTTCACTCTGAGGAAATTCAATTCCTATCGATGCACTGCCCCATCTAGGCTTGAGGACACAAGGATATGAGCTTTGTCTACTACCACAGAATGCCTCTAGACTTGTCTCTGTGTAGGGCGTCTGTAGCCCACACTCCTCTCTAAGGAAGGCCGCCGTCTTGAGCTTGTCAAATGTTATGTCTATCACCCGCTCGTCCGATACTAAGAGCTTGGCACCCAGCTCTTCTATCTCCTTGCGGTGCGCTGAGAGGATAGGTAGCTCTAGATCATTGAGCGATATCAGTGCATCTACTTGATACTCTCTGATCTTCTCTAGGAGCGTGGGTATATACGACTCGTCATAGATGGCAGGCACTAAGAATGCTCTATCAGCCTCTGTCAGTCCAGGTGCTGAGGCCTGCATATCACATGCGATGATCTGATCACCATCACGCATAGCCTCTCTAAAGTAGCGCAACAAGTAGTTACGTCGTCCGACGCAGGTAAATAGGATATTCATAATACTAAGTTTTCCACTTCTTGTAATGTTGATGATGGTACGGCTTGTGTATTATACGACAAAGCTGTGACACGTAGCACATCTCTGTTTTCCTTTGATATAGGGAACAGTTGCTGTGCCGAGTTGTCGACGACCTGAAAGCCAACTTTTCTATAGACTCGCATTGACGGAGTATTCGATGGCATTACATAGGCGAAGACATTATCACAGCTTAGCTTGGAAAGAGCAATCCCGACCATCTGATGAAGGATTAGCGTCCCAAGACCCTTAGACTGAGCTTGAGGGTTTACAAACAGGTAGCTTTCGATCGATCTTGTTTCCTCTACATAGTTGGTTAGGCCACCCATTGCCATAAGCTCGCCCCCTTCCTCTAGGACAACATCATATCTATTAGGTATCTTACTCACACGTTCATACCACTGTTGCGTTCCTTGCAACGTGATCTCTCCTTGAATGCTCATATTGTTCACAAGAGAGGGTGTATTGAGCCATGCAACTCTAGTTACCAAGTCTTGCTCTCGTAAATATCTGAATATAATCATATTTGGACTTTTTCTTTTCGTTCCACATCGAGTCTGATGCCTCTTATTCCTGGATCTATGGCAACATCTTTTGAGGTAAGGACGTTTGCCACGGTCTTAAATAAGATGCGACAGTCTAGGGTGAAACTGAGACGCTCTACATACTCAACGTCTGTTGCGAGTTTCTGATCCCAAGGAAGGTAACTGCGGCCCCTTACTTGAGCTAGACCCGTAATGCCCGGACGTACAGTATGGCGCAATCTCTCTCTTGTCGTATAATATGGGAGATAGTCCACAAATAGAGGACGTGGACCGACCAAGCTCATATCCCCCTTGAGGACATTCCACAGCTGAGGTAGCTCATCGAGCGAGGTCTTGCGGATGAAACGACCTACAGGCGTGAGTCGCTCCCCATCGGGTAGCAGATTGCCCTCCGAATCTCGCTCATCGGTCATACTCTTGAACTTGTAGAGCTTAAAGATTCGCTCATCCTTGCCTGGGCGCTCCTGTGTGAAAAGCACTCCTGCCCCCTTATTGGCAAAGTGTAGCCACACCGTCTCTACCATTAGCAGAGGCGACAAAACGATCAGTCCGAAGAGGGCTAGGAGAAAGTCTAAAGCGCGCTTGATATATGCTCGGTACATAGTCAAAGGGTCTTGTTGATGACATAAGGACGTTTGCCCGATGGTAGCATCTCTAGACTTTTGACGACCTCTATATTTAAGATGGCTCCCTCTCCGAGCCATCTTAGCATAGTTATATTCAAGTCATTTAGGATCCCATCTATAGAAGGAACTTTAGGGATAACCAAAAGACGGAAGTCGCTCTTTGTCTCTTGAATGAGCTGATATTGAAGAATAGTGTCCTCAAAACGCTCCATTATAGTATCTAAGTAGAGAGGGTACTTCAACTCACCCGAAGGAGTAACGATAACTTGCACCCCTCTTCCAGACAGAGACTTAAAAGCGAGCAAGCTACCAAACTCATCTGTCTCTCTGCGCTCTATTAGCCCTAGATCTCCAGTGTCGTAGCGTACTAAGGGATTGGCAAAAGAATGAAGATCCGTAACGACGATACGTCCTATTTCACCTTCTCTACAAGGTAAGTCCGAGTCTATCTTGAGGATTTCAATATGATAGTTTAGCGAGTTGATGAGAAAGTTTCCACCAGCTTCATACTGACACGCTAACACTCCAAACTCTTCTGTCGAGTATCTACTACAAATACCTATATCTCCCCAAGCTTTCTTCATAATCTCTCGTTGCTGTTCAGAGAGATTCTCAGAGCTTGTAATAACTCCTTTTATAGAGCAGCTAGACTTCGTATCACCCTTTCTAAGACAGTAGTCTGCAATCATCGAGATAGCCGTAGGAAATCCTATGATTACCTTAACCTGCCTTCCTTTTAAGACCTCTCTAGCTCTTTGCAAGAAACGATCGTCAAGGTCTTTGCATCCTAGATAGTGCTCGTTTTGCAAGTATTGCTTGAAGGCACTCTTATGCACCACCGAGCGGATGTACATATGCTTGACGCCGACATCATAGCCGACTTTGCGCCCATAGTGAATCACCTCGGCTAGTTGCTGTGCTTTCTTTTGCTTCGTCAGATAGTACTCTGCGGGAAGACCGTATGATCCAGAGGTAGACACTTTGATAAGATCCCCTCTCTGATATGCTGTCGATAGGAAGTTACTCCGATCACTTTGGATCGTTTTCTTTTGGATTACGGAGAACTGCTCTAAGCCCTTCGACATGTCTAAGTCTTTATAGTTTGGCACATCTCGTAGAGATGCCAAGAAGGTTCTCATCGAGGCACTCTTCTCAGCATTGTAGAAGTCTTTATCTATCTCGGAACGTTCGAGGCGTTTGAGCTCTGTATTTATCAATCCTCCTCTCATGGAGTCAACGAGGTTGAATGCTAACTTTCTAAAGTTCATAGACACTCTTGTTATTGTCGTAAGTTATACCATTTCATTCTTATAGCTCTTTGTACATCTCCAGCGTTGCTTGCCACACATCCTCTTGCTTATAGCGCGAGGCGATCAGGGGGCGAGCATTCTGCTGGCAGTGCGTGTAGAGAGCTTTGTCCTCTATCATACGCTTCATGGCCTGATATAGTGCTGCTGCATCATGAGGAGGTATGATCAGGCCATTCTCTCCCTCTATGATGATTTCGTTGCAACCATTGATGTCGGAGACAACGCAGGGGAGCTCCATAGCACCCGCTTGCATTACGACATTTGGAAAGCCCTCCCGATAGGAGGGGAAGGCTAGTGCATCCGTCGCAGCAAACCAAGGGCGCACATCATCTTGCCACCCTGCACAGTAGATAGCTAGGTGACTCTGTATCGTATGATAGACGTCCTCCGGAAGTGGATCGAGTTCATGCTCGAAGTCGCCAACAAGTAGCAATCGAGCATCGGGATGCTCTTGCTGCAGACGGGTGAACGCCTCCACAAGTTCACAGATCCCCTTATCCCTCACGATCCGTCCTACAAAGACAAAGGTGAAGCTTTCCTCAGAGAAGCTCGTCTCAGACATAGCTTGGCTCAGCAAGCTTATAGGTATGGCACCCTTATCGTAGTATGCCAAGTCAATTCCGTTAATGTTTCCGTTGTGTAGCTTCTTGAGAGGCTTCCTTGTAATACGCTCGTCACGCAGTGTCTTTGCCACCCCATCGCCCTCTGGGATTACTTTGGTGCTGAGGCAACAGGTGATACGCTCCATAGTGATAAGTAGCCAGCGAAAGAAGCCCTTTGCCGTTTGGAAGCGAAGTCCAGTAACCGTATAGATGCGATGTGGCACACGACACCACCAAGCAGCAGTTATGCCAAAGAGGGATGCCTTAGGCGTATTTGCATGGACTACATCAGGTTTTTCCCTTCTGATGAGCTTGATTAGCTCAAAGAGAGCTCTTATGTCATTCCAAATAGAGATGGGACGTACCAAATGAGGCACCAGTCTATGAGGCGTTCCTTCCAAGAGTGCAAGATGCTTGTCCGAAAGAGATGATGGCCCTGTAGCTACGACAACGTCAATGCCATGCTCTCTTAGATAGCGATACTGACCCTTGATAAGCCCAATTGACCCTGCCGATGTAAATAGTCGTAGTAACTTCATCACTTTAATAAGGGGTTAATTGATGTTGGAGTATTTATTGTCTTATATCTCTGAGATAGCTTCAATGGCTGAAGCAAGAATAGACTATAAAATAAGAATGGAAAGATCATTGTCTTTTGTCGAACAGCTATTCCTAGGTTAGAGTTCCCATAAGAAAGGCCTAACGAGAGAATAATAATTGACAGAATTGCAAATCCTAAGTAGTGCCAATCTGCCTCTCGACGTGTTTGACGATTGCAAAGCCGTAATGCAATCGTGAAGCATAATAGTACCCAAAAGACATTTTCTACAGAAGCCTCTATCATTAAGTAGTTATGGGCATCAAAAAACAATGGCCGAAAAAGGAATGATAAAACCTTCACTCCCCAAGGCGCATCACTTAAATCCACACCTGCATTTGTGTCACTGTATTTTGCATCATCTCTCGTCACATACACACTGAGTTCTTGAGAATTTAAAGAGTTTGTTACTTGTAGAGCGACCTTAAAAGACAAAAAGAGTCCTACTAGAGAGACAAGAGCTAAGAGCATTTTTACACGCCAAGTATAGTGTCGCTTAGAATAAAATACGGAAAGCACATATGCCAACATAATGCCCACCGCAACATGTATTCGTATGGGTGCAATGAGAAGAACTGAGAAGAAAAAAGTCCACATCGGCTTTCTAAAGTGCCAAGTGAATAGAGCGAAACATATCAAAAAGAACATAATAGAATCCTTTCCGATAGCACAAGTCCAGTAGTGTAGCTGAGGTAGAAAGACAAAGTAGATCCACTTCGATCTTTTTTTAGAGACAAGAACGTCCAAGATCACTCGGAACAATAAAAACCAGCCCAATAGACCTACGATAGAAAATGAGATGAAGCAACCGAGATAATTAAGCTTTAGAATATGTATTAGGGGTAAGCAAAGGAACCAAATAAAGGTGACACTCTCCCTAATGCTAAGGATGCTAATCCAAGAGCCACTATACTGATACGACACCCTATAATACATAGCACAGTCACTAACATCTATACTAACGGTGCCATTGTAGTAGTAAAAACAAGTCATCGTAAAGTGAAGTATAGAGAGTAGAAGGAATGTACCTCTATGCCTTGATAGCTTTATGCATAAAAAGATTGTGACTATAAGGTAGGACAATACAGCAATAATGTCCGTCCATGAGTAGAAGGTGTAGAGGCTATTCATACGAGCTATTCTTAAGTATTAAAAGTCACCTTGTACTCTCAAAGAGCTTTGAGACATAACAAAGGAAGGTTAGCTCAACTCCCCCAGCAATAAGTATCGCAAGAGTAAAAGCCCAAACAGGTAAGCGTAAAAAGTATGACACTGCAGAAAAAACGGCTATGAGTGTAAGACTTAGAAGCTGATTCCAAAAGACCACTTGATTCTTACCACTAGGAATAAGCACCAAGTCAATGAAAAAGCTAGACAAGAACCAAATAAAGACCATGCCAGACATAATCACGAGGACTGGATAGGCGATATCAATTATAGGTCCATTACCCATAATGATGATGAGAGGCCAACCTATAGCAATAATTCCTAGTGTCATAAGTAGTCCTAGAATGATTTCCTTTCTAAGGATTCGCTTTACTCGATCTACTGAGAAATTAGTTACGATATTCGGAAATATAGCTAAGTTTAGAGACTTAGTCAGATTGAGGACGTTTTGAGTAATTCTAAAACTGAAATCAAAAGCGGTCAACTCTTTCATGCCAAATAGAGTTCCAATGACGATATAAATACCAGAAGACTTAAAGATAGAGAGAAAATTAGAGAGAAATAGATGCGAGGACTCTTTAAAATAAGCCAGAGTACTCCTCAAAGAGACTAAGGAGACGATCACTTTGTCATGTGCCACAAGGTAAAGAGCGGAAACAAGATACCCTAGAAAGGACGTGATAGCAAAGACCCATGTGTATACATATATAGCTCTTTCTCCTCGTACAGCTAGCAGCACTATAGAGAGCAGTATAACCTTAGAGACAATTTGTATGTACAGGTATACTCGGTTGTTTTGTAGCGCTTGATAGTACCACCCTGGGATAAATACATAGCTTACTACTAGGAGACTAAGGGCTAAATAGAGTTCTTTATAGGAGTACAGACGAGGTATCACAAGAATAAGTAGAGCATAGACAACCAGTGCCGGGATAAGCAAGTAGAGCTTTGCGGAGAATATCTTAGAAACAATGGCACTCTTTTCCTTGCTATCCCCTTCTTCGTGTGCTATTGCCATATACTTCGTAGCAATCATATCAAAGCCAAATCCGACAAATACCATAAAATAGGAGACGATAGAAAGTGCGAAAGCAAACTGCCCATAATCCTCAGCACCCACCTTTCGGATTAGGAAAGGATATATGATTAGCTGAAAACTCGAATTTAGGAACGTGATAAAGGACATGGCAATTGTATTCTCTACAATCTTCCCATGTCTTTTTGCCAACTGAATGTTTTCGGATATGAACTTCGGTAAGGTCATTTATCTACACCATCTACAATTGTCAAGACAGCGGACGGTATGTCCTTCACGAAGGAAGTGCTCGCAGAGGTTGGAGCCTATGAAACCTGCTCCGCCAGTGATTAGTAGTTTCATGTTTGTGTAAAGATGGGGGCTGAAAAAAGGACTCTTTGACATCTAAGTGCAAATGTACATATTTCTGAGCAATCGGAAGAGGCAAAGTGAAATAAGATCAGGGGTGTATTTTCCAGTTGTAAGTGCAACGCTTAGATAAACAAAAACCACCCTGGGGCT
>NZ_CALHDW010000015.1 GCF_938023125.1 uncultured Porphyromonas sp. | reverse complement strand
AATACTTTTATTCTGACCTGACCAAATTTATCCCTAATCTTCTGATGTTAAGAAATGTTATGCCGCTACTTATCAACAACTTAGAAGCAAATCTTTCTTGTGCAAAGTATCAACTTCTCCTCAACAAGCTCTAATCAAGAGTCGACCGAGGCAGAAAAAGCACCTACTTAACCCGCAATGTATACTCCCCTAGTTCGGGAGCATTCACACTGTAGTTCTGCTCAACTTGCAGCGCCGGATGTTGCAAGATTTGAGGCCGGACAAGCAAAATATCCCCTACATGGATGATATTTAAGTAGGACATTCTCTCCACAGCCTTGCGGATCATAGTCTCTGTCACCTCCAGCGTACAGTCTCTCCACTCTAGATGGTAGCTTGGTTGCAACTCGCCCTCGTCTAAAGAGCGATCTTCGATCATGCCAGCAGCTGCATACTCAAAAGCTACAGCCTCGCTCCATGGCAGACGAGCGGCAATTAGGTTGCAAAGGCGATTTTGATGCACAATATCAAACCCAACCCCTAGTCCATTAATGTAACGATGCGAGAAGCGGGAAGCGACTTCACGCCCTGTTCTACCGATTCGCACAAGCAATGAGGGATAAGCCACATAACACTCCTCGGACGAGGTGTTAGGCAAAAAGAAGGGATATCCTTTACGGATGAGCGCCTCCCCTTTATAATAATAATGAAGGAGTTGCTCCCCGCTATTAAAAACAAACTGGTATATTTTCATTTGGCATCAAGCCTAAGATGTAAGGAAAAAGAACCCACTACTAAGGGCCTATCCCCTAAGATACTCCTGCAAACTAGTACCTTCCAAATCTTTGGGAGAAAGGATCAATTGCTCTCTAGGCACGCCATATTGCAACCAATCAACTCCAATCTCGGGATCAAAGGGATAAAGATGGCATTCATCTTGAGGGGAATAACCATTATCTACCTTGTAAGAAAAAATTGCTTCTTCGCTCACCACAAGATAGCCATGGGCAAACCCTCTAGGAATGTAAAGTTGCTCTTTGGTAGCACCAGAGAGGCGAACGGCAACGTGACGACCGAAAGTTGAGCTCTGCAATCGAAGATCTACAGCCACATCTATTACCTCTCCATGGATGCATCTCACGAGTTTCGCTTGAGCAGCCGAGCCTTGTTGGAGGTGCAGACCCCGTAGTACGCCTCTCGTAGAAAAGGATTCATTTTCTTGAATAAAGGGGCAAGGCGAGACCTTATCGGCAAACTCGGGGAAGCGTAAAATCTCGGTAAAAGATCCACGCTCATCCCCAAAGACCTGAGGCGTAAGGAGCCAAACTCCTGGGATTTCTAGTTCTTTGTATTGTATCATTTTCAAATAATAGACTTAAAAGAGAGCTAGTGCGAATGATTTTACTCCTCGGGGGAGACTCCAGCGGAATTCTCCTCTTCCATCTTCTCCGAAGACTCCGGAGCTCCCTTTACTCGATCTATAACGATAAATTCGGTGCGTCTATTTAGGGCATCTGCTACCTCCTTATCCTCTTCGCTAAGGGCTGTAACAAATGCTTCGTCCAGTGTTGTTCCCTCGGGGAATTGGGGATAAAGGGCATGAAGGGCCGATGAGATTACTCTAGGACGGGACTTGCCATACCCCTTCGGGTGCAACTGTTCGGCGGGGATTCCTTTTCCCTTTAAATACTCTACCACAGCACGTGCACGTCTATCACTAAGGCCCAAGTTGTAGGCATCGGATCCCACACGATCGGCATGAGACGAAAGCTCAACTACGACCTCGGGATTGTCTTGTAGTATCTTAGCGATCTGATCTAGAGCCACCTTGCTCTCCGGCAATAAGTCTGCACTGTCGAAGGCATAGAATATATCTTGGAATACTTCACTTACCACAGACGAAGCAAGTGTAAAATCGACCGTGTAAACGGCATCTTCGGTAGCTGCGTCGCTCTCAAAATAGGAATAGGCACGTAAGTATTTATCGGCACCTGCCAGTAGCACATAACGAGTTCCCCCCTCTATATCTAATGAATAGTAACCATCGGCGTGGGTTGTAGCCACAAGAGGAGTCTCGGGATTCGCCTCACTCACAACTCGCACAAATGCTCCAGCGATGGGATTTCCATCTCGGTCGAAGACAAACCCCTCTAGGCTCGTAAGAATGGCGGGCTGGGTAAAGGCCCAGAGATGGGGGCGCCCCCATGCATCCTGACGAGAGGAGGAAAAATAGCCTTCGCTCGTATTACTCTTATCCGGCTTAGGACTAAGGCTCATGGCATAATCATCTTGAGGGGAATTAAGAGGTGCGCCGAGATGCTCGCAAAGCCACTCTCCCGAGGGCTGCAACGTAGCTCGATAGAGATCGTAACCGCCTAGACCGGGGTGCCCATCCGAGGCAAAATAGAGTGTACTATCCCCCATAGCAAAGGGAGAGATCTCATTGCCGGGTGTATTGATTACCCCACCTATATTGGTAGGCAAGGCGCTCCCAATTTCTTCTACATTGATGTAATAAATATCTTTACCACCATACCCTCCCTCGCTCACGAAGTAGAGTTTCTCGCCCGAGCCCGAGAGAGCGGGATGGGCCGCCATGCGCAACGTATCGCTCCAGATCTCCAATTCCTTACCAGCACTCCAGCCCCCTTCTCCACTTTTTGAGGACTTGTAGATCTTGGCCGTCTTGTCGTAGAGATCGCTATGCTCTGCCATCGTATAATAAAGAGTATTCCCTTCGGGAGAAATGGCAGGCATCCCCTCGTCATTGGAAGTATTGACACCTCCGGCGATACTATCGGGGCGAGACCATCGACCTTGAGCATCTTGGTGAATATAGTAAAGGTCATTAGGCTTCTCTCCCGTAATGGCACTATTCTCTATCTCAGGGTTTTTGCTACGAGCCGAAGAATAAATAAAAGCACTCCCATCGGGTAAAAACGCTCCCCCGAAGTCGCTTCGAGAAGAATTTAAGTTGCGTGCCAAACGAACCTGATAGTGATGAGGATTTGCTCGCAAAGTATCAATTCGGAGGCAACTCTCTCTCCCCAGATTGGCAAAGTAATCATTAGGATAAAGGGCACAAAAGGCCTCGTAATTTACAAGAGCATCCCGAGTGCGCCCGAGGCATTGCTCCATCTCTGCGAGTCGCAGGAGCACAATGGAATCCGGATACTGATAAGAGCGTGCAGAGATATAAAAGGATTTGGCCCTCTGTGCATTGCGTGCCAATCGATAATTCTCTGCAGCACGAAAAGCAAAAAATGCCTTTTTCTCTTTGTCTTTGCGGGTTTGCTTACGATAGAGATCTCGATACAACTCGGCAGCCTCTCCGTAGCGGCCCGCCTTGTGTGCATACTCAGCCTCGCGTATTTTACGTGCTGCGCACCCCCCTAGCGAGAGAAGGAAAAAGAGAGCTCCAACAAGAAGAGCTACTGAATACCAATGATTTTGTGGAGTTGTATGCTTAGACGCCATGTAGGGTGTTGCTTGATATACTCAATACACTCTTCCAACGCATGAGGGGGTTGCAATATTGCTTCTCCCGGTTCGTAAATAGGACTTAAGCAGTAGGTGCGTGCCGGCGGAAGGCTCTCTATTGCCGGAGGTAATGGAGCTGATGCTCCAAAGGGGAAACGCCACTCATCCACTCCGTGAGGGAAATTCTCCCACAAATGGGGAAAGGACTCGGGCTTAGCACTACAAGTAATGTAGTCAATCCCATGGGGTACGGGGCGTGTTCCATTGGTCTCAATGCTCTGCCTATACCCCTTTTGATGGAAAAAGTCGACTACCTCTTCGGTAAGATGTAGGGTAGGCTCTCCCCCTGTCCAGAGGATATTGTGCGTAGGGAAAGAGGCAAGTTCGGCAAGGATTGCCCCCAACGACATTAGAGTAAAAGAGAAAAATTCTGTATCACAATAGCTGCACCGAAGGTTGCAACTACTCAAACGTATAAACACCATCGGAAGGCCAACCTGTGCCCCCTCCCCTTGTAGGGAATAGAATATCTCGTTTACGGGAAGCTCGAGATCCTCTAGCATGGCAATAGACGGTAAGACGCGCGGCACTTGGCTGTCTCTTCTATAGTACAAGCCACCAAAGTAACACCCGTACCCTCCAATCTGAGGGGAGCTACCTCCTCCACCAAATAACGAGCCATCGCCTCCGCTGTTGGATTAAAGGGCACTATCACCAAATCCTCCGGAGCAATCTCCTTCAATTGAGGTAGAAGAGGATCTTCTTGCCAAAGCATCATTTTATGATCCCAAGCCTCCTCTACCCAGAGACATAGGCGTTCTTTGATCACACCAAAGTCTATCACACGCCCCAAAGCATCCAGATCCGGGGCTGTACAAACAAAGTGAATACGGTAGTTATGCCCATGCAGATGGCGGCACTTACTCTCATGCCCTACAACGCGATGCCCCATACTGATATCGTGGTATCGCTCGGCTGTGAGGAGACTCGGTCGGTTTTTATTCTCGTTCATCTTCATTGTTCGGTATGTAAAGGTACGACATTCCTTGCTAGTACTCTACACGGCCCTCTCCCTCATACCCTAAACAGAAAAGGGAAAAGGATGAAGAATTTGAGGGTTAGCCTAGAGAAAACCCCTTTACCCTGGAGAGCGGTATGAAAAACTACTCCAAGGTAAAGGGGCTCTCAATCTAGACGATGCCATATGGGCACGAAAGAGATTACATATAATACTTCTCAGCTCCCTCGCCCTCTATAGGTACATCCCACGATTCTTTATAGAGATCCTCTATATCCTCTCGGGACATTCCGTACTCGGCAGCGAGGTCATTAAGATATTCCTCCAACGTTTTAGGATCATCAGAGGGGCGCTTTGTCACCACTCGAATGGGGATCGTCAGCTCAAAAACCGAGAGTGCAGAAAAAGCCTCCTCCCAAGCATACGCAGAGCGGTAAGAGCCATTGGGTTTCTTCTTTTTAGGAGTTGCAAAGCGCACCATACGGAGGTGGAGATCGTAAGAGAGATGCTTATCACGGAGCCCGATAAAAGGATTACTCTCTTTGAGAGACTCCGGATCATCAAAGTAGCCCTTTAGTCCCAACTGCTTACGAGAGAGCTCTACCTTATAGTCTTCACCGGGATGGCGATACCCGAACATACGATCTTCCGGATGAGTATCGCGATAGACAAACTTCGCTCCCACCTTTTCGAAAGTCGTATTCACGAGAGGCCCCTCAACCTTACTCCCCGGGATATATTTACGGATATTGTCTACCGTGATGAAGAGTTGGAAGAGATCCTCAGCCCCCTCCTTCACAAACATATTATTGACACGCTTACCCTCCTTATCGTAGCAAGTAAGCTCCAGGGACCAAATCACGTTCGACTTCCAACGGACGGGGTTGTTTCCTCCTGCTATGCTATAGCTCTTGCCATCGGCATTGAGTTTGAAATCAATCTTTTGTACCCCCTTGTCGGGGAAATCAATATTGAGATAGGAAGGATCCCCATGGAACTCTGCCCCATGCAAGTGACCACAATGCATCTCAATGCTGATCTTATCGGGCAAAACAAAGCTCGACATATTGGGCTTAGGATCGTTGCTACAACTAGAGATCCCTAGAGAGAAAGCTACCGACAATAAAAGAGTCGCAAAAACAGATCTCCTCATATTGCGTTTCTATCACTTAGTTATTGTAGGTCTATTGGGATGTACAACTCAAGATCGCGTGTACCCATAGTGCGAGCAGGTTGATCGAAGGGATAAAAAGAGTTTGTCGTTCGGTTAATCTTAGTCGAGGGAGGCAATACGTGTACCAGCACCACGTTCAAGAAAAAGTGATTCGGAGTGGCATCGGGATGTACATAGAAGGCACCCTCTAGCCCAATCGGGTTACGCTTCCCCTCAAGTTGTAGCGTCTCGGCATACTTATAAGTAATGGTACTTGGTATCGTGTTATAGGTTTTCTTTGCTTCGTCTTTAAGCTCTCTACTTATAAAAAAGAACTGGTGTAGAGCTGCCTGCTCTGGGGTAATGTATTGAGCATTGATATCGGAGCCGGAGGCATTACGCAGCACAATTTCTAAGTGATACCATTGCCCTCGCTTTAGTGCAAGAGGGGTATGATTTGCCTTCTCATTGGAGAAACTCCATGTAAAAGACGCACCCTTATTCGTAATCTTATCCACAAAGAGGCCCGTTGTATCTGACACCTCACAAGGGGTAAAGACAAAATCGGTACTATAGGGCACCTCATGCCCACGCTCCTTTGCCTGATTTATCGGCTTCTCCGGGGTAATTTTTCCACAAGAACCAAGGGAAAACAGGAGCACAAATAGGGCAGTAGCGAAAGTCGTACAGAGCAGTTTTTTCATTGTCGTATATCTATTTGTTTTGTTATTCTAGAAGTAGTAACCTAGGACAAGTTGCACATCTCGCCCCTTCTCATGGGCAAAGTAGCGAAACCTATTCGTGTACTCTTTGTAGAGGGCATTGAGCAGATTCTCCGCACGCAACGATACCTTCCACGATCTACCTTGACTCATAGTGTGGGTATACTCTGCCGATGCGCCCAATAAATGATAGGCATCAGGCGTCGTGGGTAAGAAGTCTATTGAGGGATCAAACCTCCGTTGTTTTGTCACAAAAACCCAATCCAGACCAAACGAAAGTTGGTCGTGGGGGAAGAGATCGTGGCTCTCCCATTGGATAGACTGGCGGTAGCGATCGGAGGGGATATAGGGTAAATATCCCCCAGATTTGCGTTCTATAGTGCGAATCCACTGCCCTTCAAAAGTATATTCCCAACCCTCAAATGGGCGCAACCTCAGTTGCACATCCCCACCCCAAAAGCGAGCATCAACTTGTCGATAGCGGAAGATGGGAAAAACCCCGGCTACCAACTCCTTCACGGCAATGCCACCCGTATTGGGGTCGTGCTCGGGGCTTGCAAAAATATAGTTGCCAATGGATTGCAAAAAAGCGGTTGCAGAGGCATGTATCCAAGAGTTGGCATAGCGAAGTTCGTTATTCCACTTCCAAGAAGCCTCCGGCTGCAGAGTAGCATCCCCCTCCTCATACGCTGCCGCTCCGTGATGCAAACCTTTGCTGTAGAGCTCATTGACATCGGGGGCTCTCCAAGCCAAACCAAGATTGGAAGAAAAGGTAATTCCCTCTAGAGGACGTACAAGACCCGAGAGCGAAAACGACGGACTATTATAGTGATGCTCCCCTCCATACTCCTCGCCCGAGAGCCCATAGCCTAGGGCATTGAGGTACTTATAGTCGTAACGAGCCCCAAGAGCTACCTCGTAACAGGGGCGCACCCATTTGGTAATGCCATAGCCCCCAAATGTAAGACCGGCGTAATTGGGGATAAGGGGCACTGTACCGGTATTGGTCGTTTTATTCTGTTGCAATTGAGCACTAGAGCCAACGACAAAACGCAAGGGTTGCTCTTTAGAAGATTCCCAAATAGCTTGTGCTCCATGACTTGCTAGTAGAAGCCCCAAAGCAGGTTTATGCGCCAGAGATCCCACTCGTATCTCAAACTCCTGTCGATCATCGTTCTGAAAGTCATATTGCATCCGCAATAGACCACCCTGCTTTAGTTTGTACACCCCCGAGAAACGCACAAGCCAATGCTGTACCTCTTGCTTGGGAGCTGCAATTTTATAGCTGCGCGGGGCGAAGACTTGAGGCTCTCCCAACTCAAATCGCTCCAAGAGATCTTCGAGAGTACCGATGTGCGAACCCGTAAAAATACCGAGTCGAGAAGAATAGTAACTCACGAATAAATCCGCAGAAAAACGAGGACGATCAACGCCAAGCACTCCCGTAAAGCTACCTTCTCTAGCTCCTGTATTATTGAGCACATACTTTGCTGTTTCATAATCTCCGGCTACCGAATAAGCGGCTTGCGTTCGCCAGGTCAATCCCCGAAGAGCCGCTACGCTCCCCGAGAGATCACCATTAACCTCAGCCCCACGGTCGTTAGAAGTTGCAGAGAGTGAGAGTCGCCCCTTCAGAGGATCTCCCCATTTGGGCAGAGGAGCTGTCTCCAATAGAATAACCCCTCCTATGGCTCCTGCCCCATAGCGAATAGACTCAGCTCCCTTGATAACTTCAACACTCGTTGCCGTAGAGATATCCACCTCAGGAGCATGGTCGGCCCCCCATTGCTGACCTTCTTGCCGTACTCCATTATTTATAAGAAGGATGCGACTGCTGTGCATCCCCTGTATTACGGGCTTCATGATAGTTGCTCCACTGCTGATACTACTCATGCCCGGCACCTCCTGCAAGACCTTGGCTAGAGAACTCTTGGCCTCACTACGCAAAGCATTCTCCCCGAGGCGTACAGCAATGGTAGTAGACTCGCTACGCGGCTTATCGCCCAAGACCACCACTTCATCGAGCCGTACAGGTGCAAGATGTACATGTAGCCCTTTGGCATTCGGCTTAATAATGCTCTTATACTCATTGTAGCCAACCATACGAACCAACACCTCGCAACGCTCCTTTTGAGGAAAGGGGAAGGCAACTTTGCCCTCTCCATTTGTAAGGGCGTGCTGCTCCCCTAGCTGCACCAAAGCCCCGGGGATAGGATCTTCGGTTCCCTCCTCCACTACTACAACGGTAAAAGAGGAGGTTTTATCCCCTCTTTGTGCCCACAACAGAGAGGGAACAGCGAGAAAGAGAAGTGTAAAGAGGAGAAGGCGAGACCTCACCAAAAACGAATTGGGAATAGAGATAACGCCCTTTGCTATAGAGAATATCTTGATAAATTCCATCCTATGGGTTACCCTGTTTTATCGGCTTAACTTCAACTAACTTGAACAAAGTCCAACTCAAAAACCAAGTGCAAAGATAAAATTTTATTTTGGAGATTCCGGTATCAAGTGCAACGGTATCAGGGCAACCGCATCAAAAATAGGGCTATCTTTGCAGTATGGCTGTACAAGATTATTTTTCTAAGGTAGAAGATACACGTATTGTGGGTCGTTGCAAGCATAAGTTAAGCAATATTCTAGTTATTGCCCTTGCGAGCTATCTATGAGGAGATGAGGATTATGAGTCCATGCATGAACTTTGCTTAGAGCATGGAGAATCTCTCCGCCCACTGGTTGAGTTAGCCAAAGGATGTCCGAGCGTAGACACCTTCGAAAGATTGCTCCAACGTATTGAGCCTCAGTCTCTCTATGCTTGTCTTCAAGTTTATGGAAAAGAGCTGATTCCCAACTTAGAAGGTAACCATATCGCCATTGGCTGCAAACGTCTGAAAGGCTCGAAAATGCATTTATTCTCTACCTTTGCGGATGCTTCAGTACCGAAAAGATTGACAAAAGATGACTTGTTATGGAAAAAGAAATCCCCATACAAGGGGCTTATAATGGCTCTCTACAGCTAAAATACTTCCCTGCCATCAATTATTCTCTGGTGCAAAATGGGATTGAGCATTGTACCATCTGCACAATAAAAAACCAGGGAAGCGAAGATTGGGAAAACCTACGTATCACCTACGAAGGCAACAGCATACAATCGGGAGAAATAAACATAGCAAGGCTCGCTGCTGGAGAGACTGCAGAAGAAGAAATCAACCTCGATCTAAATCTTGAGGAACTACTACACCTAGAAGAAGCAAAGGAAACCTCTCTAGAAATAGCCCTATACATTGGAAACGAATGTGCTGTAGAGCATCCCTTTAAGCTCCATATCATGGCGTATGACCAGTGGCTTGGCACCTCTTGCATACCCGAAACTATCGCCTCTTTTGTCACTCCCTCTTCTTCTCTCATTGAGCCCATAAAACTTGAGGCAGCACGTTTCTTACAAAAATGGAGCAAAGACTCAGCCATCACCGGGTACCTAACAAAGAATCCCAATCAGGTGCGGCGGCAGGTAGCTGCCATCTACGAGGCTCTCCGATCGCTCGGTATTGTCTACTCTGTTTCACCTACGTCTTTTGAGGTGTTAGGACAACGTATCCGGCTCCCCTACAAGGTAATGCAAATCAAGATCGGCAACTGTATTGAGTTGTCTCTATTGATGGCCTCATGTCTAGAGGCCTGCGGCATACGCCCTTTCATCGTATTTCTAGCAGGACATGCCATGGTAGGAGCTTGGCTCTCAGATGAGGTACAATCGCCACTTATCTCAGACGATTTATCCTTTTTGCTCAAAGGCTGTGCCTCTGGGATCAATGATCTTGTTGTATTGGAGGCTACAGCAATTAGCTCCTCGCAAAACGTAGGTTTTGAAGACGCCGTAGATCATGCGATCAGCACCCTACACGATGGAGGCTCTTTTGAGTTCTTTGTAGATATATTCCGTTGCAGACTCAACAACATACTCCCTCTCCCCACCTACAACAATCAGGGAGAAGTAGTTACCGACTATGTAGGCATCAAACACAAGCACTCTACCCACTTCCTCTACAACCTCGAGCACTACACAGTAGACCCTAATGCTGCATCGCCCCAAAACCTTACACGACAACAAGTATGGGAAAGGAAACTACTCGACACCACTCTTCGCAATAACCTCATCAACCTAAGCTTCGGCAAACGCACCATCCCACTCCTTTCCATTCGTATTGACCTTTGGGAAGATAAATTACAAGCCGGAAAGTACTTCGATATTCTACCCCACCCACAAGTGGAGAATCTTGCTCCAATCCTCTTGGCAGACCTTGAGAGCAATAAACTTTATGCAGACCTCTCCGAGGGGGAAGTTAATGTGCGACTCAAGGAGCTATATCGTGCCTCTCGTACCGCGCTCGAAGAGAACGGCGCCAATGCGCTTTTCATTGCATTTGGCGTTATGGAGTGGTACGAAACCCCTGAAAGTACCAAGCCTCGCTTTGCTCCTTTGCTACTAGTTCCTATTGACATGGTGCGCTCGGGGCGTGGTTATCGCATCCGTATGCGAGACGAAGAGCCCATCCTCAATACTACCCTTGTGGAGCTACTGAAGCAAAACTTCTCCCTCCATATGCTCGAGTTAGATCCACTACCTCAAGACCAATTTGGGGTAGATGTGGTCAAAACGCTCTCCCTTGCTCGCGCTTATATTCGCCAAAAAACTCGTTGGAACGTACACGAGAATGCCCTCATCGGGTACTTCTCTTTTAATAAGTTTGTGATGTGGAATGATATCCACTCCAACTCAGAACTCCTTGCCGAGCACCCTATCGTAAAGGGTCTTTTGCAAAATCATCTTGAAGCCCATGAGGAGACTCCTCCTATTGACGCTCGCAGTGTAGACAAAAGTGTGGCTCCACAGCACTATGCCCTCCCCGTAGAGGTAGATAGCTCACAGCTCGAGGCGATTGTCAATTCAGGACTCGGAAAAAGTTTTATTCTCCATGGTCCCCCAGGCACAGGCAAGTCTCAAACGATTACCAACATGATTGCCAATGCACTCTACCAAGGCAAGAGAGTGCTTTTTGTAGCAGAGAAAATGGCCGCTCTATCTGTGGTACAAAGCCGACTAGAAAAGATTGGTCTTGCGCCATTTTGTCTTGAGCTTCACTCCAACAAAGCTACCAAAACACACTTTTTGGAACAGCTGCAAAAGACCCTAGAGCTCGTGCAAATACAATCTCCTCAAGAGTATGAGGAGACCGCTACACAGCTGTTCTCTCGACGCAAAGAGCTGATCCGACATATAGAGTCTCTACACAAAACTAGAGGTAATGGCTACTCTCTCTACAATGCCATTGTCGCCTTTTCGGAGAATCCTTCTGAGCCTCTTGAAATTCCAAGCGAGGTAGTCACTACCTTAAACAAGGTGCAATTAGAGAATTGGCAAGCAGCTCTTATACGCCTAGATGCCGTGCTCTCCGTCTCGGGTCATCCAGCGCATCATCCCCTCAAACAGCTTATTCTCAACGAAGCTGCTGCGGAGAATCTCCCTCTTGTACGCCAAACACTCACAGAGTACAGCGCAACACTCTCCTCTCTGGAGAGCTGTATCGTGCACTTTGAAGGGCTAACCTACCTCCCCACTCAAACCTCATTTTTAGGGGTTACAGCCCTAGCACTCCTTGCAGAAGCTATGCAAGGTATTAGGTACTACTCCGCAGATCTGGCACAAATAGTGCAAGAAAGCCATAAACTCCAAGCACTACGCTTTGCTCTAAATCACGGAGAAAAGACTCAAGAGCTAGCCCAAAACTTGCAAAAAGAATATAGTCCGCAAGTACTCTCTCTCAATGCAAACGAATTGCAAGAGGAGTGGAAAGGAATACAGGCAAAATGGCTGTTGCCCAGGCTCTTTGCGACCAAATCATTCTTGCGAAAAATGCGAGTATATCGGAGAGACTTCGAGGAGCAACATATTCCTTCGCTTGTGAATCAACTCTCGCAATACAGAGAAGAATTGTCCGCATCACAACTCTTTACTACCCCTTTAGAACCTATTTTTGGCACTATTGGGCATGAAAAGGCAGAAGACTGGGCTGCTATGCAGCAAGCATCAGAGAGTGCCGAGAGGTTGTATCAAGCCCTTCTCTCCTATGCTCCAGCACTAGGCCTAGAGACGTCTTCTGTACTTTCCTTAGCAAATACACAACTAGTACCACTTCTCTCCCATCCCTCCACCGAGTTATCTTCACTCCTAGGGGAGATTGTATCTCTGTATACAAAAGCCAAAGAACTAAGATCGCATGTGGATGCATTCTTCGTACAAGAAAGACTCACAACAGCTCCCCTCTCCCAAGAGATACACGAGATGGAGCAATACCTCCTGCATTACAACGAAATAAAAGATTGGGCACTCTGGTGCAGGGAGCGCCAGCGACTTTCTTCTCTGGGGCTAGGCTTTGCCATCGAAGCTCTTGAGGCAGACGAATCTCTCAACGGACAACGACTCGCAGAGAAGGTGACCAAGGGAGCTCTCAAACAACTCGCAGAAGACATCATTGATCAAGAAGAATCGCTTAGACACTTCAGTGGAGCCATTTTTGAGGATTCAATCAAAAACTACAAACAACTCTCCAGAGAGTTTCAAGAACTTACTCAAAAAGAGCTCTACTGCCGCCTAGCTCACCCCATTGCCAAGCTCTCGGGTGCTGCGGGGAGCAGTAGCGAGGTAGGTATCCTCAAGCGCAATATTGGCAATCATGGACGAGGGACATCCATCAGAAAAATCATTGATCAGATCCCTCACCTCCTACCTAGACTTTGCCCGTGCATGCTTATGAGTCCACTATCTGTAGCCCAATACATTGACCTCAAAGGGGAGAAATTCGATCTTGTTATCTTCGACGAAGCCTCCCAAATGCCAACTAGTGAGGCTGTAGGTGCTATAGCTAGAGGGAAAAGCCTTGTAGTGGTAGGCGATCCCAAACAGATGCCTCCAACAAGTTTCTTTGCACGCAATCAAGTAGATGACGAAGAGGCTGAGGTGGATGACATGGAGAGTATCCTCGATGATTGTATCGCCCTATCCCTCCCCTCTCGCTACCTAACATGGCACTACAGAAGCAAGCACGAGAGCCTTATCGCCTTCAGCAATCGTCTCTACTACGAGGGCAAACTCTATACCTTTCCTTCCGTAGACGACAAAACGTCTAAGGTACAATTTATCCCCATAGAGGGTGTGTATGCTAGAGGTACTACCCGAAGCAACGAAAAAGAGGCTCGTGCTGTGGTAGAAGAAGTAGTGCGTAGACTCCGGAGCAACGAGGAGAAAAGTCTTGGGATTATCGCCTTTAGTCAAGTGCAACAAAACCTAATAGAAGACCTTCTCACCGAACAACTCTACAAAGATCCAGCGCTAGAGGAAAAAGCCTTCCACTCTACAGAGCCTATCTTTATAAAGAATCTAGAAAATGTGCAGGGTGATGAACGAGATGTTATTCTCTTCTCTGTAGGTTACGGACCAGACAAGGAAGGAAAAGTTTCTCTCAACTTTGGTCCTCTCAATAAGCGTGGAGGCGAGAGGCGCCTCAATGTGGCTGTGTCTCGTGCTCGCTACGAAATGATGATCTTCTCATCTCTAAGACCCGAGCAAATTGACCTAAATCGCACAAAAGCAGAAGGGGTGATTGGGCTGAAACGCTTCCTCGAGTTTGCCGGCGGAAGCCCCCTTCCCATTTGCAATCAGACCGAGAATGCACTGCATACTCCCTCTCCACTCCTTGCCCAACTCGCCCAAAAGCTACGCGAGCGAGGCTATACGGTAAATCTACAAATAGGACGTTCTGGATTTCGAATAGACCTCGCCATTGTGCACCCCCAGTTTCCTGACAAGTATATTTTGGGCATTCTTAGCGATGGTGCAGGTTACTATGCAACCAAAACGACCCGAGACCGAGAGATCGTACAACCCTCTGTTCTCTCAATGCTTCACTGGCATATTATGCGAGTATGGACGGTAGATCTATTTGAGCATCCCGAGAGAGTACTCACACGCATCGAAGATCGCATCCAATCCATCCTGTCGGGGAGCGAAGAGGAACAGGCTATACAGACCCTTAAGTCTCCCCTCCCAAAGCAAATTATTACCCCTCCTAAAGAAGAAATTATCGCCTGGAATCACTCCAGAGAAATACCCTATCAGAGTGCAGAAGTAACACCCCCCAATGGGTCTCTTTCCCTAGATACTCTATTACAATCAGGCTCCATTGTTTATCAAGAATTGCACAACATCATTGAGGTAGAACAGCCTATCTGCCTTACCCTTTTGTACAAGAGAATAGCACAAATATGGGGTATCCAAGTATCGGGGAGAATGCAGAAAATGATCCAACAACTCCTCTCCAATGGATTCTTCTTAGACCCAAGATCCTCGGAAAACGAGTACGTGTATTGGCTCAACGAAACCTCTCTCGAGAGTTATATTACCTATCGAGTAGGGAGCGAACGAGAGATTACTGACATTCCCACCCCCGAGATTGCCAATGCTATGCACGCTATTCTAGAGCAACATATGGCCATGCCTCAAGAGGAACTCAAACGTATGACTGGTAAGACTTTGGGCTTTGCTCGCATGGGCAGCCGTATAGATGAGGCCGGAGATAGGGCATTGAAGCTTCTCCTTGCCCAGGGTAAGGCAACGTGCAATGGTACGACCATTTCTCTAAGCTAGCGGAGAAGTCTTGCTTTTACTCCCCTGCTACTCCTTGGGCTGTTGGTGTAAATTCCAGTAGTAAGTGCAACGCAAAGATACACAATTGATCGACTTCTCAAAAGCAAGGAAAGTCCTATTCTTTCATCGCCAAGACCATTGGAGTTGCCAAAAGTACCGTCTCCAGAGAGGTTGCTCAGTGGAGTCCTTTCCCTACTTTTATCAAGCGTTGCACTTGACTCTGATTTCTACACCAGGAAGTCTTCCCCAACATTTATTTTCGCAATCATAGTAAGACTCCCCTAAGTAATGCAAACCATCAGGAGAAACTTCTCTGCCACCACCCAAGAGTTCTTGATATTCTGCGAAGATAAGTTCTTCTTGTTTATGTATCCACTCCATTGATATAAATTATTAATAACCACGAAGGTAGTTACTCTTAATGGAAAACGTTCAGAATCTTCTTAGCATTTGACTTTTGCAGATTCCAATCTCTAGTCCTAAAATCAAAGGTGTTTTTGCGATACTCGAAAAGCATTTTCGGGAACAGGGGATGGCTATTCATCCACAGCGAGTACAAGAGCCGTCAGGCTCTCGGGAGCTGTAAGAGCCAATGTGTCCGCAGCCGCCACCAGGGTTGCTCCCGTAGTAAGCACATCATCAACGAGCAGAAGGCGGCTCCCCTCCGCCGGCACATCACGCGACAGAGAGAATGCCCCTACCATTGAGCGCAAGCGATCCTCACGCCCCAGCATCGTTTGGCTGTGCCTCCCATTCCGTCTGAGAGTCTCTGTTGCAACGGGTATTCCACTTGCCATACTTACCCCTCGAGCTATAGCTTCCGCTTGATTGTAGCCCCTCCGGGCCTCCCTTTTGGGATGTGTAGCAATGGGAATCAATAGGTCATAATGCGCTGGAGAAAGGGCAAAACGATGAGCTAAAACACGCCCAAGGGTAATCCCAAGGGCCCTATTTCTTTGGTACTTGATACTATGTACCACCTCTTGTACCGCATTGTTGCGGCTGAATTGGTAGCCGGCTAGGAGTTGATCAAAAGGAAAAGCTCCCCCTTCTAATCGGTCGGCAGCATGTAATAATTTATCATGATAGAGAGGAAGCGAGAGAAGGCAATCCGGACAAATTCCCTCCATCTCGGGAGCAAGAAGATGGTGGCACACCGGGCAATACTGGGGATAAACGATCTCCAAACAAGCCTTGAGATAGGTCTGCCAACGCCTAGGAGGTACATAACGATAGGTACGGATAGACACAGCTCTTGACTAAAACTCTTTGAGGATAGAGAGTATCTCATCGAGATCAAACCCCCGATTCATTGCCCAAGTAATTACTTTGCGTTGTATTTCATCCGGAGTAGGATCGTCAAGCGAGAGTAGCTTTTTAGTAAGCATCTCTCTCAGCAGACGCGGAGCATCCTCCTCATCCATTACCTCTCGCACGATACGCTCCACAGCACCCTCGGGCAAGTCTCTCTGTAATAACTCTTGCTTAATCTTGAAGGGGCCCCACCCCGAGAAGCGCAACTTATCGGAGGCAAAAGCATGAATAAAACGCTCTTCGTTGATAAAATTATCGGCTTTGAGTTTTTCGATAATAAAGCTATGATCTTCGGCATCAATGCCATGACGCCAAAGCCATTGTGCTACTTCTGCAGGGCAACGTTCTGCACTAGAGCAATAAGAAGAAACCTTGCGGTATAGATTTTCTGGAGTCATTTGGGAGTAAGCGCAGCAGTAAGAAATCTAGATTTCCCCGAGAGATCGGGCAAAAGACTTGCTGAGAGAATATGGGGAGCTTCTGCGAAGATAGCAAGAGTATCCTCTGCAAGAAGAGCATTTAGCTCTAGGTAAACATGAGCAGATGGTTGCATAGAAAGCCGTGCTGCGGCTTGGCATATCGCCCGATAGAAAAGCAGAGGATCTGCCTCCGGAGCAAAGAGGGCAAGGTGTGGCTCATGCTCCAATACATGAGGCTCCATAGTCACTGCCTCGGTAGGCTGGATGTAGGGAGGATTGCTGACGATAATATCCAAGGGCGGAAGAGTCGAAGCCCAAGAGCCCACTTCGAGCATATCCCCACGCAAGAGTTGGGGCGTGGAAGAGCCCAAGCCTGATCGGTCAAAATTTCTCCGAGCGATGGCGGCAGCTTGATCGCTTTTCTCTAGAGCGAAGACCTCCGCTTGGGGCAACATCTGTGCAAGATACAGAGCGATGCAACCGCTCCCCGTACCCAAATCGAGAATGCGCAACCCCTTCTGCCCCCTATGTCGCTCTACGATGGTGGCACAAAGCTCCTCCGTCTCAGGCCGAGGGATCAGCACCCCTGGAGCGACGAAGAGATCGAGCGGACCAAAAGGGGCATGACCCAAAATGTATTGAATAGGTTCGTGGTGCAATAGACGCCCTACAGCCTCCCAACATTGCCCCTCCTGCCCTTCGTCCAAAGGTCTCTCCGTCGCCATAAGGAGCTGGGTACGAGACAAGTGCAAGATTTCTTCTAGAAGAATACGGACAAGTGAATGCGCCTCCTCCCGAGTGTAAAGAGAAGAAAGTCGAGAAAGGGCTTCAGTCTGAATCGAACCTACCGTGTGCATCAACGTTTACGAATAAAGAGGAACGAAATGTGCGCCAACAAAGTAGGGAGGAGCCCAAAATGGCGGCGCATAATAGCAAAACGCTCCCGAAGCGAACGCCAATGCTTCTGATTGGAGAGGCCTCCTGCTAGGTAGTCGACCAAAATAGTTTGAACCTGCCGATTCTCGTGCGAACGCTCAAGCATCCGTAAACACCAGTCATAGTCGGAACTCAATGTATAGGTAAGGTCGTAGGGAAGAGCGATACGACGAGCCACCACAAAGGCTTGATGACAAACCAACATGCCCCGTAAGAAGTCTTTTTTTCGAAGATTATGAGGAGGGCGTAGGCGGCGAAGCCCCAGTTCCTTGCGATCTTCATCCACAATCATAGTGTCTCCATAGACAATATCGGGTGCACTCCCCTGCTCTATTACCTCTACAACTTCTTGCACCGTAGTCTCCCGACGCAGAGAATCCCCGGCATTGAGGAACCAAATATAGTCCCCTGTTGCCCTACAAATCCCCTTATTCATGGCATCGTATAAGCCTCTATCCGGCTCACTTGTGATAAGAGCCTCGGGGCATATGGAGCGCACCAAGTCTAGAGAATTGTCGTGCGAAGCCCCATCCACCACAATGTACTCAATATGGGGATAGGTCTGCCGAGCCACACTCTCAAGCGTGGGTAATAGCGTACTCTCTGCATTGTAACAGATCGTAATAAGGGAGATCTTAATCATACACTACACTAACGCAGATTCCCCGCCGGCTATTGTGAATAAGCGCAAAAAGGCGACTATTCCCCTAATGGAACAAGAAAAAGGACTACAACCTCACACTGGGGGAGAGGTCGTAGCCCTATGGAATAAAAGGGATACTGACTACACTAGCGCACCAACACCTTGCGAGTAATATTCCCTATCTCTACGATATAAGACGAAGAGGGGAGAGCAAAAGTAGCATACCCAGCCACTTCGGCGGCATGTAGACAAACGCCATCGAGCGAGAAGATACGCACCCAAGTGGGCGTATCAACCATAAGATGAACTTTGCCCGAAGCACCCCACACCTTGACAGCGGAAGCCTCAACCTCGTTTACACTAACATCCTTAATACCAATAATCACCGGAGTTGTAATGGCAGCTCCATTGAGCACAAGGCGGTCGCCCTCCATCTTCGCCCCCTCGGGAGAGAGGATGGCACAATCTTCGAATGTAACAGAAGAGCACTTATTTATGGCTCCCTTTGCACCCAAGATTTTAACCTTGGCCTTTTTGAAAACAAGACTACCCGGATAGGAAAGAAGACCGGTAATAGCATTGTCGTCACTCTCAAGATCCACGTCTACACCTTCTTCTATCGTAAGAGTGGCGCCGCTCAAAGCAATGGCGGCACTACCGGTTTTCACTTTGAGGGTTCCCTGCCCCTTGATGAGGGCATTGGTAGAAAATGCCAATCCAAAGTAGGGAGTCTCAATCGTATTGGTACCATTAACCACAATAGTAATATCCGCTAATTTGCTGGCTGCGTTGATACCGGACTCTCCGGCGATTGTCTTGAAAGAGAAATTGTTAAGCGTGAGAATCCGATTTTCTACATCATAGCGAACAGAACCATCCCCGAAGAGATCTTCATAATTTTCGCTCGTAAGCGTCTTTCCTCCTACAAAGAGGTAGTCAATAGTTTTATCTATCAATACTTTTTCCTTGCAGATAGCCCCATTGAGATAAATAACTCCCTTATCTACCTTAGCTCCCTTGGGAGTATGGATATGGCACCCCTCGAATGCGACTTCGCCAAAACCGGACAAAGAGGCTGTACTCCCCTGTAGCTCTACCTTTGCATTCACAAATGACAATTTATTCTTATCGCCTAGGAATCCATATACCCCCTCTGCAACAATAGACGTTCCCCTCACGGTCAATCCCTTGGTTGCCTTAAGGCCTGCTTGCTCCTTAGACTTAACATTAAGAGAACCTTCTCCCCTTATTTCCACATCAGCCTCAAACAGGATAGCATCGCTAGACGTAGCACTCAACGTATTCGCACCCTCTAGAGCGATATACAAATCCGACTTTGCCTCAAGAGCAGGCTTATCCCCGCCCTCTAAAGTAGCATTGCGCAGGAAAAGAGTCTTTGTCTCCGCAGTGTAAGCTACAGTACCATCACCCAATATATCGGCAGCATTGCTAGCATTTACTTTTACCCCTTTTACGGTAATATCGTAGTCTACACCTACCTTTTCTATCACGACTTGTTCCGTGCAGGCCTCTTCACCAAGAACAACAAATCCTTCTACAATCTTAGCATTGGCCGGAGCTGTAATCACACAATCTTCGAGTTTAATATCCTTCAAGTCTGTGATGGAGCCCCTATCTCCTTTAGCCTTTAAAGTAGAAGCTTTGACTACGAGGATTTCGGAGAGCCCCATATCTCCCGTAATACCCCAAGCTCCCTTTACATCCACCGTGCAGCCGCCTTCTATAGTAAGATTAGAATTATCTAGAAAAATAGCAACCGCAGCAGATGCATCATAAGAGAGAGAGCCACTACCCTTAATTACGTTATTAAGGCTAGAGAGCTCAAGGCGTCCACCTTTGGAGGTAATCACATTATCCCCTTTCAATTCGATTATAAAATTGTTTAGCTCAGACGAGGTCTGAATGGGATTTGTAGAGTCATCAATCGCCATCTTTACTCCCTCAAGAGTAAGCGTAAAAGTCGACGCATCATAGCTGATCTTACCCGTCCCATTGCCAATCTCCTTTACAATCTCTTTCATAAGATTGGTAGCATTAGCACTCGTTACTTCCACACCTGCAACAGTTACTCCGAGCGGCTCCTGCGCCCAAATGGAAGTAGTTCCCATTGCTGTAAGAGCCACAATGGTTGCCAAAAGCAGCACAAATCGTCTCTTCATAACAAAGTAAATCTCTTTCATTTCTAATCTATTTTTAGTTCTCAAATTCAAATATTTCTCCCTAAAACAATACCCTCAAGAGACCTCCAATCTGGGGACATCAATACATTATAACATCCCAACAGCGTGAGGAATTATTTTTTCCCCCATCCGAGGCGCAAGAAGGATTGTATACCGAGTACAATATTACAAAAACAATTACTAATCCACGCCGAAAAAGAAGAAAACATAATCTATTATTCTCTCCCGATGAGGGTAAGAAAAAGAAAAGTCTGCCGTTTTACAAGGTCAACCTAATTTGATTGGAGCCAAAGAATCTACGTCACTATCACATAAAAGGAGACTCTACACCATTTTAATCCTTGAGGCAAATCCATAAAATTAATGGGAACGCTATAGAAAATACCAAAGAGCCAAGAACGATATTACACACAACTTCTTTACTATAAGGTTTTGGGGAAACGAACACGAAAGGAGTAGTTCAAAGAGAACAAGAAGAGAAATCAGTGTATTAAATGAGATTGTTTAATACCTTTACGCCATTGATGGAGAAAAGTGTTGTACAATGAAAAGAGAAGTAATGCTATTGCTTTCCGTTATGCTATCTATGCTAACGGCTTTTGCACAAGAACATGTCGGAGGGATGGTTAGTGGTCAAGTTAAATCCACTTCAGGGGAAGAGCTTATCAATGCCATTATTACATTTAAGAATCTCCAAGATTCAACGAAATATCCTACGGTATGTGATGTACAAGGGCGTTACCATCAAGAATTACCTTATGGCGAGTACTCATATATTATTTCTTATATCGGAGAAAATTACACTTCTGAAAAGAATAGGATTTTGGTAAATAAATCGAATATAGAAATCCCGGAAATAAGTATCAATCTTAAAGAGAAAGAGCTGAGTGAGGTTGTTGTAACGGCTAAACGCCCCTTTGTTTCATACAATGGTAGTGTCGCTCGATATAATCTATCCGCAAATCCGGCATCCATCGGAGGAAACATTTTGGATGGTGTAAAGTTGATACCGGGGGTACAAATACAAGAAAGTGGAGGGCTGTCTATTTTTGGGTTCTATAACTTAACAGTGGCCGTTAATCGTCAGGTACTCAGATTATCAAATGAAGAGATACAAGCATATCTTGCATCCTTGAGTGTTACGGACGTAGAAGCGGTGGAGATTATTCGCCATCCGGGACCGGAATATGGTATGCGAGGAGATGCCATTTTGAACATCATCACAAAGAAAAAGCCAAATGAAGGAATCAGTACATTTATATCTATGGATGCTATCTACAGAAAGCTACTATCCGAAAATGCACGTATAAGAATCAACTATAACAAGAAGAATTGGAGGAATTATGTATCCTATCAATTTTTTGATACACGCCATCAAGAGACTCTTACAACCTCCATTGGAGCAGATACAACAACGACCAAGCCTTATAGAGGACATAGTCTTCAAACAGGATTCGAATGGCAAGTATCGCCCAAACAACTGATTGAAGCAAGGGGGCATTTATCTCTTTCTAAAGAGAATATTGACTACAATCACACGAATAGGATTGATATGAATCGAAAAGTAGCTACTTTGAATTTGTATCATACCTTGTCTGAGAAGAATTGGGATTGGAAAAACTATGCAGATTACACATTTAGTAGTAATGGTCGGAATTATTTTTATGGTAACACAAGCAATAATTCATTACAAGATAGATTCCATTATCTCCGCATAGCGTCCGACGTTGTCTATTGGCCTACTCCGACATTGGGAGTTCTAATCGGAGGAAGTCAAAATAACATGTGGTTTGTAACTAAATCGCCAATGAAGGCTGAGCTCCTGAACAATGCTTATGATGAAAGTAATACTTCTGCCTATCTTACTCTACGTTATCGTAAGGGAGATATTGATGCATATGGAGGTGTTCAATTCAATCATGATCAACAGAAAGGCGTTGCTCAAGAAACAATAAGTCACTTTGATAATACACATCATTGGCAACCCTATTTCAGTTTTGCTTATGATATATCACGCAATCACCGAATATCCACCTCATTACAAACCTACTACCAACGCCCTTCTTTCCGAGATTTGATGCCTTACGCCTCCTATTCCGGATTCTTACACAGATTGGGAAATCCCAAACTCAAGAATAGCACGAGGTATAATCTTTCCCTCAATTACGCCTACATGAAAGCTGCTACATTAGAAATAAATCTATCTAATGAAAAGTATCCAATAATCGAATACCTAACACCATATAATGGAGGTTATGCCCTAACTAAAACAAATCTAGATTATAGTCGGTATCTACGAATTGTAGCAGGAGCTCCAATCCCAATTATCTACAAAGAGGCTGGATTGCAATGGATAGCATCTACTTACCTTGCTTATCATGTACAACAGGACAAAGGGGAAGTAAATGCCCTAGATTACAATCGTACATTCACAGCTTATTACGCACAACACAAACAATCATTAAATCTTCCATCTCAGTGGTATTTCGACGCTCAAGTTACCTACTATAGCCCTCTCTTCTTGGGAGTATATAAAACCGAGAAACAGTGGTGGATAAACTTTTCCATTAGTAAACGTATCCAAAACTGGAAGTTCTCTCTCAATGGATATGATATACTGAATACGAATATAGCCAAAGGTGAAATAGTAGGTATGAAAAGTCCTATCTCCTTTGTCCAAAACTGGCATAGCCCTAAAATCACTTTTAGTATAAGTTGTACTTTGGGTCACAAGAGTCTCAAAACGTCCGATCGTAAAAATATAAATAGCGAATCTCGTCTTAGTCAATCTGCCAATGAGGGGATAAATCTACAACAATAGATGATGGTCACGGGCTATTGCATATAGAAAAGATATGATGATATAGGATAGCTTCCGACAAAACACAGCTCATTATTCTATCCCGATGAGGGCAAGAAAATAGGTGGCGTTACCCCAAAAATGGAGTAACGCCACCTATTTTTCTGAAAACTCTAGGCCTAATTCGCCCTAAAACTCACTTGTAAAATGGAACTTGATCTCGGGGAAGTCTTGTTGAGCCATCTGTAATACATAACCGGAGTCCGCCAAGAAAACATCTCGTCCCTCTCTATCGTACGCCATGTACTGTGCCTTACGTTTTTTGAAATTGGCAAGCACTGCGGCATCACTACTCTCTATCCAACATGCTTTGTATAAGTGGATAGGCTCCCAACGACACTCCGCACCATACTCATGCAAGAGGCGATACTTGATCACTTCGAACTGGAGCTGCCCCACTGTACCAATGATGCGACGACCATTAAACTGATTGATAAAGAGCTGTGCAACCCCCTCGCCCATCAACTGATCCACGCCCTTGATAAGCTGTTTTTGCTTCATGGGGTCGGCATTCTCAATGTATTGGAAAAGCTCCGGGGAGAAACTTGGTAACCCTCGGAAGTGTAGCGACTCACCCTCTGTCAGCGTATCACCAATCTTAAAGTTACCGGTATCGGGCAATCCCACAATATCTCCGGCATAGGCATCATCCACAATTTCTTTCTTCTGTGCCATAAAGGCGGTAGGGGAAGAAAAGCGAAATTGCTTATCGAGACGGATGTGACGATAGTATTTATTGCGTTCAAAACGCCCCGAACAAACCTTGACAAACGCGATACAACTGCGGTGATTAGGATCCATATTGGCATGGATCTTGAAAACAAATCCGGAGAAAGGCTCCTCACGAGGCTCCACAATGCGCTCTTCTGCTTCTGTGGGTTGTGGCGACGGAGCAATGCATACAAAACAATCGAGTAGCTCTCTAATACCAAAGTTATTGAGAGCAGAGCCGAAGAAAACAGGAGCTAATCGACCCGACAAATACTCATCTGAAGCGAACTCGGGATAGACACCCTGAACCAATTCAAGTTCATTACGAAGTTGATCGGAAGAAGCCTTCCCTATGTACCCCTCTACCTCAGGAGTAGATATATCTTTGATGGAGTGGATATCGTCGGAGACATGCTGCTTATCGCTTTTGAAGAGACAAAGCTCTTGAGAGAATAGGTTATACACACCCTGGAAACGCTCTCCCATACCAATGGGCCAGCTCATCGGGCAAACGTGAATCCCCAACTCTTCTTCTACCTCATCTAGCAACTCAAAGGCATCTCGCCCCTCACGGTCAAGCTTATTGATAAAGACAATAACGGGTGTATGACGCATCCGACAAACCTCCATCAGTCTACGCGTCTGCTTCTCTACCCCTTTGGCACTATCAATTACGATAATAACGCTATCTACCGCCGTAAGGGTACGGAAAGTATCTTCCGCAAAATCCTCGTGCCCCGGAGTGTCTAAGATATTTATCTTATAGTCTCCATATTGGAAGCCCATCACCGAAGTTGCCACGGAGATACCACGTTGCCGCTCAATCTCCATCCAGTCACTAGTGGCCGTTTTGCGGATTTTATTGCTTTTGACAGCGCCTGCTACATGGATCGCCCCCCCGAAGAGAAGGAGTTTCTCTGTGAGGGTTGTCTTACCCGCATCCGGGTGCGAAATGATGGCAAACGTACGCCGTTTGTCAATCTCTTGCTCGAAGGAAGACATATAATATTCCTAGGCTCTCTCGTTGTTACTTTGCGATGCTCACAGAGCGCGTCTCACGTATTACAGTGATCTTAACCTGCCCGGGGTAGGTCATTTCATCTTGTATCTTACGTGCTATCTCATTGCTGAGTTGCTCAATGTCTTTGTCACTAGTCTTATCAGCCCCCACAATTACACGCAATTCGCGACCGGCTTGGATGGCATAAGTTTTAACCACTCCGGGATAGGAGAGCGCGAGCTGTTCAAGGTCATTAAGACGCTTAATATACGCCTCAACGATTTCCCTACGAGCACCTGGGCGAGCACCACTAATAGCGTCACAAACCTGTACGATAGGAGCCAGTAGAGAGGTCATCTCCACTTCGTCGTGGTGAGCACCTACGGCATTAAAGATCTCGGGTTTTTCCTTATACTTTTCGCAGAGCTTCATCCCTAGGATAGCGTGCGATAGTTCGGGTTCGTCGTCGGGTACTTTACCAATATCGTGGAGTAGACCTGCACGCTTCGCCTTCTTGGGGTTAAGCCCTAGCTCGCTTGCCATGATGGCACAGAGGTTGGCAGTCTCACGAGAGTGCTGCAACAAATTCTGACCATAGGAAGAGCGATATTTCATCTTCCCGATAAGGCGTACCAACTCGGGATGAATCCCGTGTACCCCAAGGTCTATCACGGTACGTTTCCCCGTCTCGATAATTTCCTCTTCTACCTGCTTACGCACCTTAGCCACCACCTCTTCAATACGGGCTGGGTGGATACGTCCATCTTGTACCAGCTGGTGCAAAGCAAGGCGTGCTATCTCACGACGTACGGGGTCGAAGCCCGAGAGCACAATCGCTTCCGGGGTATCATCCACAATAATCTCGATACCCGTAGCTGCCTCAAGAGCGCGAATATTACGTCCTTCACGACCAATAATTCGCCCCTTTATCTCGTCATTATCAATATGGAATACACTTACAGAGTTTTCGATAGCTGTCTCTGTAGCTACCCTCTGGATAGACTGTACAACGATGCGTTTTGCCTCCTTATTGGCAGTCATCTTAGCCTCTTCTACAATCTCATTAACGTATGCCGTAGCCTCGTCTTGCGCCTCGGCGCGCATAGTCTCAATGAGTTGCTCCTTTGCCTCAGTAGCACTAAGCCCTCCGATATGCTCCAACTGGTTGCGTTGCTGAGCAATGAGCTCGTTCAATTCTTCTTGACGATGCTCTACTACATCCTGCTGTGCAGTAAGCATCTCGCGCACCGCATCTAGCTCGCCATTCTTCTTCTCTAGCTCGCACTGACGCTCATTGAGGTCCTCCTCACGGCGTTTTAGTTTGGTGTGGCGGCTGTCGAATGCACTATTTCGCTGCTTCGTCTCACGCTCCAGTTCCTCCTTCAAGCCTTGGAACTTTTGCTTGAGCTCTTTCATCTTTTCTTTCTCTAGAGCGTCTACATCTCGCCTTGCATCTTTGCGAAGACGCTCTATTTCTCTCTTTGCTTCGGCCAACTTTGCCTTGTAGAGGTTGTCTGCCTTACGGCGAATCAATAGCCAACCTACTACAGATCCTACAACGAGGAGGGCAATGGCTCCAATTACATATCCCATAATCTGTCTCTCTTTGTCCTAACTCGAAAAGGGACTCTCTCCCTCTTAGCAAGCCAGTTTGTTTACTTTGCCTCCATGACTTTTCTTCTCCAAAAAAGAAGAGAGGCGCATGATTTCCTCACCCTACGACAGAGAAAAATCTCCCTCTCTGTGAAGGACATTCCAACTTAACACAAAGACTATCGGATATTGGGATAAAAAGAATAGAAGCACTCGCCTAAGGCACAATTAGGAGCCATTTGCTCCGCATCCCCTTAGCAAGATCCGCCTCTCTGCACTACTAGAGTGAAGGCAAATCGTCTACGAGGGTTTTGTACTGCTCCAAGAGCATTTCGGCATCAGTACACAACCTAGCCAAGGACTCTTCGGTATCGGAGTGATCGGCTCGTTGGGTCGTAAGATCCAACAAATAAGCGGTCTCCAGCAACGCCATAAGACGCGGTTGCTCCGTGATCTGCTCCATACTCCCTCCATAGAGACGACGGTAATGAAGGATACGATCCGTAGCAAAATCAGCAGCTCTGCGGTATCCACCATCTTGGGAGACGGGGATTTTCTTGAGATTAAGCTCTACACTATCCACTATAATCCTCGCCTTCATCGTCGGTTCGGACTCTGTAGCTACGCTCGAGCTCTTACGCTGCACAATAGGTTTTTGAGACATACTTTTTCCTTTTTATGTGTATGCTACACATGCTCTCTCGTCCTACGTATCGCTTCCTTTAAGCCGTTCTCTTCCATCATAGGGACACTTCCCTCAACTCTCGGAGAGGCTCCTTCTTCTCCGGCTTCTTATTCTGTCTCCAAAAGGCGTAGGGCCTCTTGGATGTTTTTTTTCAACCCTACAAGACGCTGACGAGCATCTGCCCAATCTTTGTCTTGTGCAATAATCATCCGAGCTGTAAGCAAAGCGTTATTCTTTTGCTGCTCCGTAGTCAAGCTCTCCTCCAGTCTCAAACGCTCCCCTTCAAGGTACTTCACCCGAGCCTGTAGCTCCGAAATGTACACCTGTTGGCGTTCCAAAAGCTGCGAGAGACCTCCAAAAGCACGCTCCAGCCGCTGCAAATACTCTGCTTCCTGCCTAGTCATTGCTAAGTCTTCTTACGGCAAAGATACAAAAAAGATGGAATTGGCAGGTGAAAAGTCCCCACCAAAGGATCCCTATGTGACAGAAAAAGGAGATAGCTATGAAGCAACCTCCGAATTTATAGTCTTCCAAAAGGCAGCCGGGGAAAGCAACACTGCTAACTCCTCTAATAAGAAATGAATAAAGAAACTTACAAACTTTCTCACCAGCGGAACCTCAATCCGCCTAAGAGAAAGGTATAAAAGTCCCCCTATTCACTTTACAAGGGTGGAATAAAATGATGAAAAATCGATCGAATGGGGCTCCAAGAGCAAAAAGCGTTGAGGAAAAGTTGGGGCTCTCTGAGTAGCCCCTAGAAAAAGAACTCCTCTCCCTATGGCAAGAGACCACAAGGAGAGGAGATTTTCTTATTAAGAGGGACCGATTAACCGAGCTGTGCAATAGCACGCTCAATGCGTCGGATGCTTTCTTCTCGCCCAAGCAGGTAGATAATCTCGTTAATATGAGGCCCCTTGGGAGCCCCAACAAGCGCTAGGCGAAGGGCATTCATCACCCCTCCCATACTATACTCTTTGGTCTGAATGAAACTATTGAGAGCCTCTCCCAATGCCTCGCTTTCGAAGGCGGGTTGAGCATTCAATAGATCGATAATTTCACGCATTTGGAGTGAAGACTCTGCCTTCCAACGCTTCTTCACCGTTTTTTCGTCGTACTCTTCGGGCGCCAAGAAGAAGAAATAGGTCTCATCCCAAAGCTGAGGAATCAATTGAACTCGGTCTCGCACCACGCTGAGGATGCTCTCGAGATTGGCAGGTACGGCTACATGATGCTGCTCCAAAATAGGAGTAAATAGAGTGGCAATATGCTCAATAGGCGCCTCCTGCAAGTAGCGATGATTGAACCACTTGCCCTTCTCGAAATCGAATTTAGCCCCCGACTTACTGCACTTATCGAGCGAGAAAGCCTCTATCAACTCCTCCCGAGTCATCACTTCTCGGTTATCTCCGGGATTCCACCCCAAGAGGGCAAGGAAATTGACAACAGCCTCGGGCAGGTAACCACTCTCACGGTACCCCATGGAAATGGCCTTACTCTCGGGGTCGTGCCACTCGAGAGGGAATACGGGGAAGCCCAATCGATCGCCATCTCGCTTGCTGAGCTTACCATTCCCTTCGGGCTTGAGCAAGAGGGCAAGGTGAGCAAATTGGGGCATTGTATCTTCCCAACCCAACGCTCTATAGAGGAGCTTGTGCAAGGGGGCACTAGGTAACCACTCTTCCCCTCGTATCACATGAGTAATACCCATTAGGTGGTCGTCCACAATATTGGCAAGGTGATAGGTAGGCAGGTCATCGCTACTCTTGTAGAGCACCTTGTCGTCTATAATTGATGAATTGATACGTACCTCGCCACGGATTAGGTCGTTTACCACGACTTCTTCTCCGGGCTCGATCTTGATACGTACTACGTAGGGTACTCCCGCCTCTTCCAAAGCTCGGACCTCTGCCTCACTAAGGACAAGATCGTTTTTCATGCTATTGCGGGTAGTGGCATCGTACTGGAAGTTGGGGATGGCATTACGGGCGGCCTCTAGCTCCTCGGCCGTATCGTAGGCCTTATAAGCCTTCCCCTCGCGCAATAGTTGGGCTACGTACTCGCGATAAATATCTCGGCGTTCGCTCTGGCGATAGGGGCCACACTCACCCCCTACACCTACACCTTCATCTATCTCTATCCCAAGCCAATTAAGTGCTTCCAATATATAGGCCTCGGCACCCGGTACAAAACGCTTGCTATCCGTATCCTCAATACGTAGTAGCATATCGCCACCAAAATGACGAGCAAACAGGTAATTATACAAAGCTGTACGCACCCCTCCGATATGGAGTGGCCCCGTAGGACTGGGTGCAAACCGCACACGTGGCTTTTGGGAGGTTGAAGTCATATTCTATTCTTTCTCTAGTGTATTGTGTATTCTTTTCTATGCTCAATAGCACAACAAAAGTAGCTATTTGTCGGGGATCTCCCAAGGGAAGATGCCCATTCTTCTGCTACTTAGTAGGAGTAGCTCCTAACTAAAAACAAAGAGAGGGTGCACTTTAGAAAAATGCGCCCTCTCTTCTCTTTTTGGTAATTTCTATAGCCTCATAGAAGAGGTGTTGAGAGTCCGATTAACGGCTCTGCTGACCTCCCGGCTGACGTGCCGAGTAGCTGATGTTGAGCGCGTCGGCACGGCGAAGTTGATACTTAATATCCGATATAATCTTCATCTTCGTATCGGCATCAGCTTTGATAGAGATGGTCATAAGCTTCTTACGCTCATCTTGTATCTTGGCCTCTTCTTGCTTTACAAAGTCATAGACAAGCTCCGTATTCTGGATAATTTTGTCGTTAATTTGAATGCAAGAGTTATTACCGAACTTTGCGCGATAGGCTGCAATGGGCTTACCTACGTAGAGGTAAGACACGAGCGACTTCTCTTCGAGCTTTGTAAGCTCTGTAGCGCGAGGAAGATTGCTGTACTCTACCTTGGCTGTTACTTCGCGGATGCTCGTAACCATCATGATAAAGAACAGGAATGCAAAGATAAGGTCGGGGAGAGAGGAAGTGTTGAGTTCCGGCATCTCACGTCCGCCATTTTTACTGAATTTTCCCATTACTATCTTCCTTACTAATTACTTGAGGTTCGACAAAGGCATTTCGGAGAGGTGCATCGGGTACACATCAAGAACCATCTTTTGCTTATCGGTACTGAGCTCTTCGTAGGGAGTATTGAACTTCGCACGAGCGTACTCATCCCAGATTTCGTTGTAAGCCTTGAGGATCTCATTTTGTACATTGATGAACATCTGATAACTCGTTTCTACCTCATTCTTAAGAGAGATCGCATAGCTAAGAGTTGTGGTCTCAACCATACCGAGCCCAGGGATCTCACGAGTTTCCTTTTCGGGCAACTCAGGACTGTTATGGGGGTTCACCACAAATTCTTTTACACGCTCTTTAAGATCTTCGATAGAGATAAGCTGAGTACTCTCGCCACCTGCCGTCTTACGCAGTACGGCAATCTGGTCCTTACGATTAACGAGCAACTGCATGATGTTGCGGTCGTTAATCTCTATATCATCATGTTGTTCTTCTTTGGGCACAAGCGGCGGGAGACGGCGCTTAATACCCTTATCCGTATCCATTGAAGTAGTTATCAAAAAGAAGATCAGAAGAATAAAAGAGATATCGGCCATAGACGAACCATTAATGCCTGGTACTTTCTTTTTAGACTTAGCCATGCTCTTATTACTGATTTAATTTGATAATTACTTCTTTAGTAGACTGCGGCGGATTGCTCCCCAAATGATCAAAACAAGAGTTGCTGCAATAAGTGCATAACTGCTGTAAAGCACCATATCGGCGGTTTTGAGCCAGCCCGCAGTAAGATACTTCTGAGAGTCTTCGTTTACAGAGCTCATAGCGGCGGGGTCTCCATTGCCAATAGCGTACGTGATAACGAGTAGCAATATAAGAGCCACCAAACCAACAAGACCGGTAAGAGCCTTCTTTGGGTTCTGCTTAAAACTTCTGAAGAAGCCGCTTATGGCAAAACACAAGGTAACCACTAGGGTTAAGCCTGTGAGTATGTATACCCATCCGAGGAATGCTCCCGTAAGCTCATAGGCCTTATTCGTCCCCTCCATGTGCGAACCACCCATAAAGAAGGCAACACACATTAGAACTGAGACAACCAGGAGAGCGAGGAACGTCCAACTGGATATCTTTCTAGATTTTGTTACAGACATAACTACTAATGGGGGTAATTACTTTTTAATATTGTACTTGATAACCAAGTCGAGGAGTGAGATAGAAGCGTCTTCCATCTTGTTGAGGATAGACTCTACCTTGCTGAGGATGTAGTTGTAGAAAAGCTGAAGGATAAGAGCTACGATAAGACCGAAGATGGTCGTAATAAGAGCAACCTTCATACCACCGGCAACAACCGTCGGGCTGATGTCACCCACCTTTTCGATCTTGTCGAAGGCCATAACCATACCAACTACAGTACCGAGGAACCCGAGAGAGGGAGCCATGGCAATGAAGAGAGTAATCCAAGAGAGGTTCTTTTCGAGAAGACCACCTTGTACCCCACCGTATGACGTGATAGAGCGTTCAACGATGTCAATGCCTTGATCCATACGCATAAGACCTTGGTAAGCAATAGAAGCTACAGGACCACGAGTCTCACGAGCAATTTTCTTAGCACCCTCTACATCACCACGAGCAAGAGCATCTTCGATACCCTTGAGTAGCTTATCTACGTTAGTGTCTGAGAGGTTGAGGTAAATGATACGCTCCATACAGAGAGCGAGACCAAGGATGAGGGCGAGAGCAATAATGGCCATAAAGTCGGCACCCCCTTCGATGAATTTCGTCTTAAGAGCCTGATGGAAGCTAGCTTCTTCGGCAGGAGCTTCGGCAGGAGCTTCAGCAGCTTCTTGGGTTTCCTCTTGATCCGCTACAGCAGGAGCTGCTACTTCTTCAGTGGCAGGAGCCTCGGGAGCTTGTGCGGGTTGGTCTTGAGCCCACGAAGCAGTGGTAATGCTCACTGACAACAAGGCGGTGCAGGCAAGAGTTGCAAATAACTTTTTCATCTTGACGTTGAGATTAAATTGTTCTATCTTTTTAATTTGTTCTATTACACTTTTCCTTTGATGGCGATAATAAGGCGAAGGACTATCCCTTTAGGCTTCATTTCTCGCCCTCAAAGTTCTGCGGAGAGAATGGGATTCGAACCCATGAAACACTTTTGGCGTTTACACACTTTCCAGGCGTGCCTCTTCAACCACTCGAGCATCTCTCCAAACGATTTCCCCCTCATAGCACCTGTACTTTTTATCTTTGATTATCAGATACTTGAGAGAAATTCACGAGTTTTAGGGCACTTCCCCACTCGCATTTCAACCGCAAATCTAATCTTTTCCCCGCAATTAGGGGCTACAATTCGCAAAGAATTATCGACTTCTAAGTCACAAAGAGCGTGATTACCACCCCATCGGAGGACACAAAAGAGACTATCATAGAGGCCCCATTCTACTGCAGGGATCTACTCTCCTTGCGCTCCCCCATCCTCTCTGGCCAACCTCGGTAAAACAGCCATGTCGGGATTGATCGTTTTTCTCCTCGCCAGAAAATAAAAAAATCCTGCCCTGGAAAATTTTATTTCTCGGGCAGAAATGGGCTCCCTTTCCGGGCAAGAAAATTTTCAAAACCAGGCAGAAAATCCCTCGAAAATCAGCTGTCTTTTTTCGGGGCCTCTCTGTAGGGCTGCAAAGTACGAAGCCATTGATCAATCCGTGGTGCAGAGCTATCTACCTCGTCCTTGAGTATCAAGATTCCCTCCATCAACCGAGACTTGGGGAGCTGCTGCGTCAAATGGGGCATCAGCTTGGCGATGCCACTCTTGCCGCTTGTTGCAAAAGGCACCACTACTTTTCCTCGAAAATCATGTTGGGCGATGAAGGTTTTTACTACCCCGGGCAACTGACCAAACCAGATAGGGATACCTAGATAAATCGTATCGTAGGTAGCAAATCGGGGCACCTTTCTCTTGATCTTGGGGTAGACATTATTGTTACGCTCCTCCTTGGCACGGGCCACTACATCACTATACTCGCTGGGATAGGGCTCCGCGGGCTCGATGCGGAAGAGATCGCCTCCCACCTTCCGATGAATCTCCTCGGCGACCTGCTTGGTGACGCCTCCACGGAGCGAAAAGTAGGCCACGAGCACCTTCTTATTTTCTCGGGCCTGGAGATTGGAAAAAGAGAAAAGCATCCCAAGAAGGAGGAACAGGGAGCATTTACGCCCCCAGTGGCTGATTGTCCGGATGGGTAGGGAAGACTTATACATAGGGCATTCTAGTATTAAGAGGTGTATACATTAAGGTATCGTTGTACAATACTTGAGGTATCATAGCGATGGAACACATCGGTACGGCATTGGGCTATTGGGCCTTTTTCGGTGGCACGGAGCACCTCTTCGATCCCCCTGGCCAAGTCAGACACATCACGATAGCGAGCCAAGTAGCCCGTAACTCCATGAGTTATAATCTCGGGGATTCCTCCCACTTCAAACGCAACCGTAGGACACTCCATGGCGGCCGCCTCTATGATGGTATTGGGTAGATTCTCCTCAAGAGAGGGTGTTACATATAGGTTGGCAGCAGCATAATGGAGCGCCATATCACTTGCCGATAGGTATCCCACACACGTACACTCGATGGGAGCGAGCGACGAAAGCAACTCGGGATGAGATATCTTCCCAAAGAGAAGGGCGAGAGGCTTCTGCTCCTGAGCATAGGGCGTTGCATAGAAAATCTGAAGAGCCTTGAGCATCTCGGCAAAACCCTTGCGGGGATCGTCGGTACGAGCTGCCCCAAAAAGGAGTATAGGTCTATCCACCGGCAGCCCCAGCTGCATGCGAGCCTGCTCCCGGGGGATAGGGGTAAACGTCTTGGAGTCGAAGACATTGGGGATCGCCTCCACACGGCAATCCTGCGTTAGCAATGACTGACGAGCCTCGCCTGCAATCCATTCGCTACACCCCACAAAAGCGGGGGATAACTCTTGATAGAGAGCCTGCTTAGCACGGAAGAACCTCTGTGCCGGATCGAAGAAAGGAATCCCGGGTTGCAACTGGGGACAGTCATGACACCCCCGAGGCTCAGCAAAACGGCGGCAGTCTCGAGCGTGATGGCAGATAGAGGTAAAAGCCCACTCATCGTGAAGGGTGAAGAGTACTTTTTTCTTCAGTTGCAGCAGATCACGGAGGGATGAGAGCCCAAGAAAGCCCTGATTGATCCAATGAATATGGATAACATCCGCCTCAAGAATAAGGGGATGGTGCTTAAGAGAAAAACCGGCAATCGGCAAGGATACATCGAAAACGTGAGCCCGACGAAAGCCTTGAGCCACCCATGCGGCACCTACCTCAAGAGCTTTTTTCCATTGCGCAATCCCCCGAGAGTAAACGCTATCGCTCCGTAAAGCATGAATAGCAGGCTCCCGATGCGAAGCATGGAGTACAAGCATGAAGGCTTCGAGGCCGGCCTCACGCTGTGCCATCATGAGACGCCGCGCTGCAATAGCGGCTCCACCCGCACTATCGCTGGTACAGAGATGAACTACTTGCAAAGGGCGTGAAGTTGTGGGCATATAGCAGAGGGCAAAAGAGAGTCTCTAGGGAATCAAACAGAACGAGCCGCTCTCGCCTTGAGGGCCGGGGATAGGGCGGCTGTATAGCGCAAGAAGGTATCGAAAAGCACCATTTTGGCACTAACATTCCCTCGCACATGGCGTATCGCACTCTCGGTGGTACGGTATATCGACTCGATATTGTCGGGCGTAATAACCTCGTCTAGGGCTATAAAGATGGCTTGCTCCCGATCTGTGGAAAACTGAGCAGCTGCCCCCATAAAATTGCTCGTAAAGCTAAGCCGGAAACACTCCTCGAAGTAAACCAAAGCGGCAACAATCCATTCCCGCCCCTCACTGTCCATCTTTTCACTCAACTTGCGGAGTGCAACCACATCCTTACGCACGATGTCGCCGATCAGTTGTCCGAAGCATTCGGTGTATTTGGCAAGGGTCGTATTATTCGAAAGTATCTGACGAGCACGGAGCAGTATACCATCACTACGGAGGGCTGCACGCAATAGATCTCGCTCCTGAGCCTGCGGAAAAAAGGGCTGCAGCCCCGCTCTGAGCTCCTCCTGGGTGAGGGGAAGCAGCTCGAAACGCTGCATACGACTCACGATTGTCTCTAAGAGCTGCTCCGTAGCAAAGCACACGGATACGATTATTGTCTTGTCGGGCGGCTCTTCCATCAGCTTGAGGAGTTTGTTGGCAGCCGCCTCATTCATACGATCGGGTTGGTAGATAATTACCATACGATAGCCCCCTTCGCTCGAGGCAATGCTCAGTTTATTCTCAAGAGCGATGGCGTCCTTGCTGTAAATCACGGGCTGTTGCTTACCGGCATTGAGGTAGCGAAGCCAAGTCTCGTGATCGAAATAGGCTCCCTCCTTGGCAAACATTTCTCGCCACTGAGACAAGAAGTTATCCGAAGGGGTCTCTATGTCCGTAGCATTGACAACAGGGAAGATGTAATGAACATCGGGGTACGAAAGCTGCGAAAGCATCTTGCAATGAGGGCATACCCCACAGCTATCCCCATCGTGAGGATCCGAACAGTTGAGGTACTGTATCCAGGCTAGAGCAAGCCCTACACCGGGCATCCCATCCTCCATATCGAAAAGGATATTGTGAGGGATGTGCCCCGTAGCACTAATTCTCCGAAGTTCTTCTTTGAGCGACTCGTAGCCTATTATATCTCTAAACTGCATAGTAGTACAGTGGCTTTTTGGTGCCAACTTTTATTTGCTCGGCTCTACGAAGGTACAAACTCTCACGCAACAAAAGTGTTTTCGCTCGAGAATGGGAGCCAAATCCGCCACAAGAGATGGAGAGAAATCAACCCCTAAAATAAAAGAAGAGAGTGTACCAAAGAGAAGTTTTACCTCCTCTTGATACACACTCTCCTATTGGATTGGGAAGGGAACCGAGCTCCCTCCTTAGTGCAACATTAGCGCACCCGAATTGACTTACCGGGGCGAAGAGTTGCCTTTGCAGTCATATTATTGAGCTTGCAAAGCTTAGCCACTGTGGTGCCATGTCGCTTGGCAATCGAAGAGAGGCTATCACCTTCTTTGATGCGATGCGTCTGAGGCGCTTTTTCCTTAGCACGCTCACGGCTATTAGCAGACTGCTTGTACTCTGTTGCTTTTTCTTTGTTGTTCGTAAAAAGCTCTCCGTAGCTGGGTCCGGCATGATCCGTACTACCACGACGGAATACATAGGTATCTCGCTGTAGTACGCCTAGGGAGAAATCTACAATCTGTGTAGGATTGATAGGAATCCCCATAAAGCGGAACTCAAGATGCAAATGCGGCCCTGTAGAGCGACCCGTAGAGCCACCTAGACCAATTACATCACCGGCTTTTACTACCTGATCGCGATGCACCAACTGACGGCTAAGGTGACCATAAACGGTTTCTAAGCCATTGGGGTGACGGATTACGATGTAGTATCCGTAGCCTTTTCCTTCGTAGTCGCGGATACGTACCTTACCACTAAAGGCTGCACGCACAGAGTCTCCGGTATGGAGAGCGAGGTCTACACCTCGGTGGTTGCGGCCGAAACGTGCGCGGTAACCATAATTAGAAGAGACCTGTAGTTTGCCGCTGAGAGGCATTACAAAACCTTCACAATTGATTTCGTAACTAGAGGGGATCTCTGCCGAATGCTTACCGGCAAAAGGGTTGACATATGAGCTCCAGCTATCCACTCCGTAGAGGTCGATGGCTGGTGCTTCAAGGGCTTCGCGGGCATCTTCGATCTCGCGCATGTTCTTTTTTGCCTTGACTTTGTCAACTCCCTTAACACCATCTGCATAAAGCGTTGGCATCTCTGTGGAATCTGCACTGTTGGACGAAATTCCTTTTTTGCTCTTGGTTGTCGCAACCGCTGTAGTGCGTGCTGACTTCCTCTTCCTGGGCTTCTTTCTATCAATAGAATAAGCCTCAAGAGGCAAGCTAAGTAGAGCTACAAAACCCACCAAAAGTAGGGATCGAGCGGTTGTTAGCTTCGTTCTTTTCATTCTGTTCTTACTTAGTTCATACTTGGCATTCAAGGAGCGCTCCTCCTATTCTGCCCTATTTGTCCGATCGCAAATGTAATAGATTCTGCTGAGAAGTCCGCAAAAATGAGAAGAAAAATGGGGAAAAGAGGTGTCTTTTTAATTCTACTTAACACAAGACAACAGTTCGCACACTACTATCCAATAGCGCCCCAAGACTTACTCTTAGGATATATTCTCTCCAATTCTTCTGCCAAAGTGGCCATATCCGCTCCCTCCAAAGAGGCATCTTGCTCAAGGATTTCTCTCACCGTCTGAGCGGCAGCGTAGAGGATATTAAGGTCTTTCGACGGCTCGGCAATGCGCAACCCCGAGAGGTCACCACTCTGACGCGTTCCCTCAATATCCCCGGCCCCTCGTAGTTTGAGGTCTTCTTCTGCAATAAAAAAGCCATCGTTGGAGCTGCACATCGCCTCGATTCTTTTCACGGCAACGGGAGTGATGGTGCGCTTAGAGAGCAACAAACAGTAGCTTTGCTCGGCTCCACGCCCCACTCTACCACGGAGCTGATGCAACTGAGCCAGACCAAAACGATCGGCATTCTCAATCACCATCACAGAGGCATTAGGCACATTTACCCCCACTTCTATCACGGTGGTAGAGAGCAAAATAGGGATCTCACCCGAGACAAATTGCTCCATACGCTGCTGCTTCTCTTGGGGCTTTAGCTTGCCATGCACCCACGTTACATTGCGGTCGCCAAAGCGATAACGATATTGCTCATAGCCTGTCTCCAAATTTTTGTAGTCGGAGTCTTCTGTCCCCTCTATCATAGGATAGACCACATAGATCTGCCTACCGGCAAACAACTCCTGCTCCACCAATCGAAAAACCTCTTCGGAAAAGTCATCGAAATAGTGGCGTGTGGTGATGGGTTTACGCCCCGGGGGCAATTCGTCGATCACCGAAATATCCAGATCCCCATAGAGCGTCATGGCAAGGGTGCGTGGGATGGGTGTTGCACTCATAATCAGCACATGGGGAAGCAAGTCGAGGCTTTTCTCCCAAAGGCGAGCACGCTGCACCACGCCAAAACGATGCTGCTCATCAATGATGGCAAGAGCAAGATGCGCAAATTTCACCCGCTCTTCGAGGAGGGCATGAGTACCGACTAGCAAACGCAAAGACCCTTGAGCAAGAGAGGCCAAGATAGTGTCTCGCTCTCGCTGCGGTGTGCTACCCGTAAGAAGAGCCACCTCTATACCAAGAGGGGCTAGCTGACTACACAACGTATCGTAGTGCTGCTGAGCGAGTATTTCCGTAGGGGCCATCATGCAAGCCTGCCAACCATTGTCCAAAGCCAAAAGCATGGCAAAAGTGGCAACAAGAGTCTTGCCACAGCCTACATCTCCCTGCAGAAGGCGATTCATTTGTAGCCCACTCTGCGTATCGTGCCGGATCTCCCTAAGCACCCGTTTTTGGGCTTGTGTGAGGTCATAAGGGAGGCTCGAATAGTAAGAATTGAAGTACTCCCCCACCTGATCGAAGAGGTAGCCTTTGAATTGGGACTTACGTGCACTCTTGGTGAGCTGCAGCGATAGTTGCAAGAAAAATAGTTCGTCAAACTTCAGCCTCTGCACAGCTTTCTCCAGCGTTGCCTCGTCTTTGGGGAAGTGAATCGCCTGGAGTGCCTGCGATAGCGGGATTAAACCCCAACGGTTTCTAACCCTCTCGGGCAATGTTTCCTTGATATACAGATGGGCGATTTGGCTCAATCTCCCGATGGCATTGCGCAGATTCTTACTATCCAATCCCGAGCGTTTCATCTTTTCTGAGGTGTGATAGACAGATAGCAGCCCACCGGCCACTTGGCTTGCACGCTCAATGGGAGTAACCTCAGGATGAACAATATTATAATAATGGCCAAAAGCCTTAGGACGGCCATAGACGATGTACTCTCGTCCTGCGGGGAATTGCTCCGAGATGTAGTCCGATCCCTTAAACCACACGAGCTCGATAGAGCCCGTAGCATCCCTAAAAGAGGCTTTCAATCGAGTCTTTCGACCAAATCCCTCAAGTACATAATCGGAGATTACCCCCCGAAGTTGCACCTCGCCTCCCCCATCTCGCAGTTCTCGCACAGTGAGTATGCGGCTACGATCTACATAGCGGAAAGGGAACGTGTAGAGAAGGTCGCGAAACGTATAGACCCCTAATTCGCTCTGCAGCAGCTTACTCTTACGCTCCCCTATGCCAGGAAGATACTCAATAGCAGTCTGTAGATAGTCCTTATTCATGGCAAAAAGGGCTTAGAGGGCAGAGGGAAAAGAGAAAGTCTTAGTGATTCGATGGTGAGTTAAGAGCCTGACGGAGATAAAGGAGGTCGTGGGGATGGGTGATTTTTTTATTCTCGGGATTAGACTCGACAAGCTCAATAGGCGTATCAAACAGAGCCTCATACACAGAAGCATCGTCCGTAAAATTCGCACCACCATCCGCTTGTTTATAGGCTGTACGAAGGCGCTCAAGATGGAATACCTGAGGGGTCTGTACTGCTACAAACTGAGTGCGATCCACCGACTTTGAGCCCACCAAGGGCTCGAGGTGTCGTATAGAATCCGTAAGAGGCAGATAGGGGATTGCTGCTCCAGAGGCCGCAGCAGCCGTGAGAAGAGCCTCTATTGTCTCTCCCGAAATGAGGGGACGCACAGCATCGTGCACCCCAACAAGGGCATCGGGATCCACAGCGAGAGACTCTATGGCATTGCGCACGGAGAGAAAGCGAGTAGCCCCGCCCTCTACGACTTTGTGCTCAAGATCAAAAGACTTCTCCCGACAAAGTTGCTGCCAATACTCCCGGTAATCCTGAGGAAGGGGCAGGGTAATACTCTCGGCGTAGGGTGCAATGGCACGTAGAGTATGCATCAAAATAGGAAGCCCCTCTACCTCCACAAATTGTTTGGGAAGAGGGCCTCCGAATCTCAGTCCCACCCCACCGGCAGGAATCACGAAGTGACACTTTGGCATACTCCGACGAGCAAAGACTATTTCTCTCGGATAAAGATATTGATGGGAATACCCGAGAAATCCCAATTCTTACGAATCTGATTTTCTAGGAATCGCTTGTAGGGATCTTTTACCCACTGGGGGAGGTTCGCATAGAATGCAAACGAAGGCACCGCTGTGGGCAACTGAGTTACGTACTTGATCTTGATGTATTTACCCTTCCACGATGGGGGTGGTGTCTCCTCTATAATAGGCAACAACACCTCGTTTAATTCGTGAGTTGGGATGCGCTTCGAGCGGCGTTGGTACACGGCGTTTGCCACCTCCAACACCTTAAATATACGCTGCTTGGTGAGAGCACTGATAAAGAGAATGGGAAAGTCGGAGAAGGGAGCAAGACGCGAGCGAATAGCCTCCTCAAAGACACGAATTGCCTCATTGGTTTTATTCTCTACGAGGTCCCACTTATTAACGCAGACTACCAATCCCTTGCTATTGCGCATCACAAGGGAGAGAATATTGACATCTTGGCTCTCAATTCCTCGTGTTGCGTCAATCATAGCGATACAGATATCACTATTTTCGATAGCACGTATCGAGCGGATCACCGAGTAGTACTCAAGGTCTTCTTGTACCTTACCTCTTTTGCGAATCCCTGCGGTATCTACGAGATAGAAGCTGAAACCAAACTTATTATACTCCGTATAGATAGAGTCTCGCGTAGTACCGGCCACATTGGTTACAATGTTTCGCTCCTCCCCTATAAAGGCATTAATGAGCGAAGACTTACCGGCATTGGGGCGACCTACCACGGCAAAGCGAGGGAGTTCCTTCTCGGTTTCACTCTCCTTTTGCTCGGGGAGCGAGTTTACGATAGCATCCAAAAGATCCCCTGTACCGGAGCCATTGATGGCACTAATAGCATAGGGATCTCCCAAACCTAGAGCATAAAACTCGGCACTTTGGTAGCCGATCTCGAATGTATCTGCCTTATTAGCAACCAGAAGAATGGGCTTCCTAGAACGACGAAGTAGCCCGGCCACCTCCCGATCCAAGTCGGTCATCCCGGCCATTACGTCCACAACAAAGAGTATTACATCAGCCTCTTCTATGGCTATCTGTACCTGCTTATTTATCTCGGACTCGAACACATCCTCACTGCCGGAGACCCATCCACCCGTATCAACGATGGAAAACTCGTGCCCCGTCCAGCTGGTATGCCCATACTGACGGTCGCGCGTTGTACCTGATATCTCCGTTACAATAGCTTGTCGGCTCCCTACCAATCGGTTGAAGAGTGTGCTCTTCCCTACGTTGGGGCGACCTACTATGGCTACTAAATTACTCATATATCGATATTATACCTTGCTCACTTTGAGCGAGTTTTCTTTCTTTGGAAAAGGAGATTTTAGTCTAGCGAATAGCCAAACTCCGATAGATCGCGATCATTTTGTCGCCAATCTTTCTCCACACGTACGATAAGCTCTAAGCGAATGTGCTTATCGAAAAATTTCTCCAGAGGGCGACGAGCTGCAATGCCGAGCTTCTTAATCGCAACCCCTTTATGCCCTATGATGATACCCTTTTGGCTCTCCCGCTCCACCATAATAACGGCCCTGATGTCAATACGATGAGAGGATTCTTTGAACTCTTCCACCACCACCTCTACGGCATAAGGCACCTCTTGGGTGTAGTAGAGGAGGATTTTCTCTCGAATGATCTCTGAGACAAAAAAACGCGCCGGGCGATCGGTGAGCGCATCTTTCTCAAAATAGGGAGGAGCAATGGGGAGAAGCTCCTCAATACGCTTCTTAAGAGGCTGTACATTGAAGCGATTGGTGGCAGAGATGGGGAGTATTTCGGCTTTGGGAAGAAGCGTATGCCACTCCTCAACTAGCTCTTCGAGATGTTTTTGATCGGTAAGGTCGATTTTATTTATTACAAGGAGAATAGGACACTCGAGGCGCCCCACGGCTTGTAAGAAATCTAGATTCTTCTCCCGGCGCTCCACTACATCAGTCACGTAGATGAGCACATCAGCATCAGTCAGCGCCTGATCGGAGAAGGCACGCATACGCTCCTGTAGCTTATAATTGGGCTTAAGCACCCCGGGAGTATCTGAGTAAACCACCTGCATATCGGGCGTATTGACAATGCCCAATATGCGGTGGCGAGTAGTCTGAGCTTTGGATGTAATGATAGAGAGACGCTCCCCTACAAGATAATTAAGAAGCGTAGACTTCCCTACGTTGGGATTACCTACGATATTAACAAACCCTGAGCGATAGCCCTGAGGATGCTCAGCGAGGGGTGAGAACGTACTATCCATCATTTGAATGCAAAGCCTCTAGCAATATTATTAGTCTTCCTTAGAATCGTACCCCCACTTGAGGTATACAGCTCCCCAAGTATAGCCGGCACCAAAAGAAGTAAGTATGAGGTTATCCCCTTTGCGCAACTTCTTCTCCCACTCCCACAAACAGATGGGGATAGTGGCAGAACTGGTATTGCCATACTTCTCGATATTGATCATGATTTTTTCTTGAGGCACCTTAAGGTAACGCCCCACCATGTCTATAATACGACGATTAGCTTGGTGGGGAACAACCCATGTAACATCGTTATTGGAGAGATTGTTACGCTTCATAAGTTGCTCACAAACGTCCGACATGCCATTTACAGCATACTTAAACACGTGGCTACCTTCTTGGTAAACGAAGTGCTCACGGCGAGCTACAGTCTCAGCGGTTGCCGGGCTGGCAGAGCCACCTGACTTCATGATAAGGTGAGGACGCCCTACCCCATCGGTATGGAATATAGAGTCCATTACCCCCACGGGTTCTTCTGTTGCCTCTAGGAGTACGCAACCGGCTCCATCACCGAAGAGGGCACAAGTCTGGCGGTCTGTATAGTCTACAGCGGCAGACATTTTCTCTGTTGCCACAATGACAAGACGCTTACAACGTCCGGCGCGAATATAGTTAGCCCCCGTCTCTAGAGCATAAAGCCAGCTCGGGCACGCAGAGACAAGGTCGAATGTAAACGCATTGGCACAACCACTATCGTGCGCTACAATAGACGAGGTTGGCGGGAAGTGATAGTCTGCCGTATTGGTCGCAAGGAATACCCCCTCTACGCTTAGAGGATCTATATGGAAACGCTCTAGCATTCCCTTTACAGCCTCAGTAGCCATATAGGAAGCTCCTTTTGAAGGATCTCTCAGGATACGACGTTCTTTGATGCCCACCCGAGTCATGATCCACTCATCGCTGGTGTCGACCATCTTTTCTATATCTGCGTTGGTCAACTTATCCTCAGGCAGATAAGCCCCTACTGCAGTAATGGTCGCGTAGATTTGATTCATCATTGTAGTCTGTTTATGCGTTATATATTTCAATTTGTAGCACTAATGATCAGTGGGAGAGTACTCTCCCCGAGGGAATTCGCCCCTCCTCATTCTTCCGAAAAGAGAGTGTATCCGCTTTCCAAGCACTAAGGTAGTAAAAATAGGGCAAACCACTCGTCTACAAGAGATCTAGTAAGACCCAACGGATCGGTGAGAATACAAAAACTTCGAGGTATATGCAGGGGCCTATGGCATAGTGCCTACATCATTACCTCGAAGTCTCCTTTTCTCTCTCTTAGTAAGCCCCAAAATGCAAATGACCAACACTGCTAGGGGCAAAGATACCGAGAGAGCGACACCTAAAAAAGTTGCTTATTCTTCACTCTTGGCGATAGCGAGTTTACCTCTGTAGTAACCGCACTCGCCACACACCGTATGGTAGATGTGCCAAGCACCGCATTGGGGGCACTTTGCAAGGGTAGGCATAGCTGCCTTATCGTGAGTTCTGCGCTTGAGAGTTCTGGTTTTCGATTGTCTACGTTTAGGATGTGCCATTGTTTGATTCCTTTATATTCTTACTTATTTATTATTTGTCGAATTGTATTTGCTCGAGGTCTGACCAACGAGGATCTTTGGCGTTCTGCTGCTGATGGAGAAAAAAGGTCTCTACCTCTTCGCTGCAAGCACCTTCTTCGTGCACTTTGCGCATAGGCATGGCCAAAACCACCAACTGCCAAAGAATCTCGTCTAAGCCCATCTCCGGCTCGTTGCGCGACACCATAAAGTCGCTATCGGAGATCTCCTTTGTCTCTGCTCCAAGAGCAAAATTCATTGGGAAGACAGCCTCAATCTCCGTATCAAGGGGCGCATTACAGCGGTCGCAAAGCGTACGAACCGTGCCCTCTAGCACGAAGTCGATCTCAAAATTATCTCCACTACGCGTCCCCTCCAGCGTTACTTTTACGTCTCCCCCAAAGATGTCGAACCCCTCGATAGCTGCGAGAAAGGAATCATCTAGGGTATAGACAATATCAAACTCACCATCGGGTAACCCTCTAAGGCTAAGTATGTAACGCGCTTCTACCATGCTTCTATTCTAGCGTCTTATTGCAAACGGGCACCTAGATGCTCGTCAAACTTTCCCTGCAAAGTTAGTGCTTTTTCCGATAACCTTGCATAACAAACGGTCCCCAACCTCTCTGTTTCCACTTTCTCAGTACACCAAAAGCACATCGGGTGCCTTCTGTTGGCTCAGAGGGGTGGCGGAGAAGAAGAGTGGGCCTTACCTCTTATAAAAAAAGAAGGAGCACAAATGCCACTCCGCTATAGAGTGTCACAGTACTCCTCTTAGTGAGGTTCGTGGCGGAATCGAACCGCCGTAGACGGTTTTGCAGACCGGTGCCTAACCACTTGGCTAACGAACCATCTCTCGGTGAGAGCACGAACGCAAAGGTCTCCCCCGTTTCGTGGCACAAAGGTAATAATAAACTTTGAATGTACAACCCCTCTGGCTAATTTTGAAAAGAAAATCACCCAGAACCGAAGTCTCTTTCTGGGTAGAAAGTTTTTATTTTTAGGCCTATTCCAAATCTTTTTTCACCCAGTATCCCCCCCCTCTTTTCTGCCTAGAACTCTTGTTAATTCACGCTTGGCTGATTATCAAGCTCCCCACCTCAGAAAGAAAACCAAATCAATAACAACAACCCACAACAAGTATTCAAAAATAGCGCATAAGAGAAAAAATTCCTACTTTTGCACCAAAAGAAGCCGACAAAATCGGGATTCAAATACAAAATCGTTCCCATTCTTGACAAAAGCACAAGATGGGAATAACATAGTATATAGACAATTATGAATGGTAAGACAGAAGTAAAGAAGGCTCCTTTTTGGCGCAGAGCCTTTTATCTCTACTACGATGGGTTTCGCTCCATGAGTCGCACCTCTAAGGTTTTGTGGACTCTTGCCCTAATCAAATTGTTTATCATGTTTGCCATCTTACGCCCCTTTTTCTTCCCACGCGTTGTGGAGCAGCAGGGGGACAAAGAGCAGCAAGCCAACTTTGTTATGGAGCAAATCACGCACGAGAAGTAACCCTTCTTTGGGGAGACTGAAAGAGAAGGAAATAATATAATAACGATATGGAAATTGAAGCATTACTTACTTGGTCGAGGGCACAATTTGCCCTCACGGCCTGCTATCACTGGATCTTTGTGCCACTCACCCTGGGGCTAGGTATTATCATGTCTCTAGCGGAGACAAAGTACTATCGCACACGCAAACCGGAGTGGAAGCTCTGGGCTCAGTTTTGGCAAAAGCTCTTTGGTATCAACTTCGCCATTGGTGTAGCTACGGGTATTATCCTAGAGTTTGAGTTCGGGACCAACTGGTCGAACTATAGCTGGCTCGTGGGCGACATCTTCGGAGCGCCCCTTGCCATTGAGGGTATTTTGGCCTTCTTTATGGAAGCAACCTTCATTGCCGTTATGTTCTTCGGATGGAACAAGGTAACCCCTCGCTTCCACCTCGCCTCTACATGGCTCACCGTGATTGGGGCTACCCTATCGGCAGTTTGGATTCTTATCGCCAACTCATGGATGCAAGATCCTCAAGGGGTGGTTTTCAACCCTGCGACGGTACGCAGCGAGATGGCGGACTTCTGGGCGGTGGCTCTCTCCTCTACTGCCATCAATAAGTTCTGGCATACAGTTACCTCTTCTTGGCTACTCGGCTCTATATTTGCCCTTGCCATATGTGCCTACTATATGCTCCGCAAGGATAAAAAGCACCATGAGTTTGCGCTTGCCAATGCTCGCATAATAGCACCCTTTGGGCTTATCGCCGCTCTCCTTACGGCCTTCACGGGCGATACAAGCGCAGTGAATGTGGCCGAGCGTCAACCTATGAAACTAGCCGCCATGGAGGGTCTCTACAATGGCGGCATGAACACTCCGGAGGGAAAATCTCTCGAAGGCGGAGCCTCTCTTAGCCTATTTGGCCTCCCCAAGAGTGAGGTACCGGCCGAAGGAGAAGAGGCTTTCCACTTTAATATAAAGGTACCCAAGATGCTTTCTCTTATGGCTACCCACACGCCCGATGGCTATGTCCCCGGCATTAACAACTTGCTAGATGGGGGATATTACCTCCCCGATGGCTCTATTGCCCTCAGCGCTGAAGAAAAGATGGAACGCGGGCGCACTGCTCTTGCGGCCCTTACTCAGTACCACGAAGCTATGAAGGCCGGAGACCAAACCGAGATGGATGCTCAAAACAAGATCATTCAGGAGAACTTCCCCTACTTCGGCTATGGGCACATCAACGACCGCAGTGAGCTCATCCCCAATGTTCCCATGAACTACTTCTCATTCCGTATAATGGTAGGGTGTGGGCTCCTCTTTATCCTCGTGCTCCTGTTTGCCACTATTTTCGCACGCAAGCCCGAGAAGTACAGCAAGATGCGCTGGTTCCATATGCTAACCATCGTATGCCTTCCCCTAGTTTACCTCGCAAGCCAATCCGGATGGATTGTAGCCGAACTCGGACGCCAGCCTTGGACCATCCAAGACATCCTCCCCGTACGAGCTGCAGTATCCTCAATAGAGGCTTCTAGCGTAATGATCACATTTGCTCTCTTTGCCCTACTCTTTACGGTACTCCTAGTGGCAGAGATCAATATCATGGTGAAATCAGTAAAAGAAGGTCCCGCACAACACGGCACCTCCCCCGAAGAAACTAATCAATAATCCCCTATAAGCAAAAGAAAAGAGACTATGGACTATTCATTTTTTCAACACTATTGGTGGCTACTCGTCTCGCTGTTAGGGGCGTTGCTTGTATTCTTGCTTTTCGTGCAGGGAGGTCAAACCTTCATTTGGCCTTGGCAAAAAGACGTCACACTACAGAAGATGATCATTAACTCCACAGGGCGAAAATGGGAGTTTACCCTTACGACCCTTGTAACCTTTGGTGGAGCCTTCTTCGCCTCCTTCCCCCTCTTCTACTCCACTAGCTTTGGCGGAGCCTACTGGGTTTGGATGCTCATACTCTTCTGCTTTGTTATCCAAGCCGTATCCTACGAATACCAGTCAAAGCATGGTAACGTATGGGGTAAAAAGACCTTCCATACCTTCCTTGTACTTAATGGTATTTTGGCGCCTGTATTGCTTGGAGCTGCGGTATCAACCCTATTTACCGGAGGGAACTTCCTCGTAGACAAGTCGGTGATCTATAATTTCACTCAAGCTGCGGGCCCCATCTCTGCATGGCAACCCTATCATGGCATCCAGCTACACGGATTGGAAGCCGTGCTCAACCCATGGAACCTCGTGTTGGGTATTGCCGTACTCTTCTTGGCTCGTACTACAGCCCTTCTCTACTTCATCAATAGCATCGACGATGAGGCTCTCCAAACCAAAGCTAAGAAGGCACTCCTTCCTAACGCCCTCATCTTTGTGGTGTTCTTTGTAGCTTACGTTGTCTTCCTACTGACGACAACCGGATATACCGAAGACCCAACCTCGGGCGTTATCAGCCTCGAAAATTATAAGTATCTGCATAACCTCTTGGCTATGCCCATCGTACTTATCGTTTTCTTGATAGGGGTTGTACTCGTGCTTGCAGGCATTGCTCTAACCCTCTTTAAGCCCGCATTCCGCAAAGGTATTTGGGTAGAAGGCGTAGGGGTTGTACTTGCTGTTCTTGGATTACTACTCGTTGCAGGATGGAACAATACTGCCTACTATCCCTCCCTCTTCGATATGCAAAGCTCCCTAACCTTGCGCAATAGTTCTTCAAGCCCTTACACCCTACAAGCGATGAGCATTGTATCTCTATTGATACCCTTTGTGCTCGCTTATATCTTCTATGCTTGGCGCTCTATTGACAAGAAAAAGATGACTCGTAAGGAGATCGAAGATAGTCACCATACTTACTAACTTTACCTCCTCCGTAATTCTAAGCCCTGCCCAGAGAGATCTCTCTAGGCAGGGCTTTCTTATATCCCTCTATATCGCTCTCTCCTTCAGCCTCCGCTTGATACAACAAGGGCTCTATAGAATAAGCGTCCTCCACAGACACACTCTATGAGGGAATAAAAAAAGCTCCCTTTGAAAAAGGGAGCCCTAAACAAAAAAAAACATGAAACGCGCACAAAACGCGCAGCAAATGTGTAGCGAGACCCGGGATTGAACCGGGGACCTCATGATTATGAATCATGCGCTCTAACCAGCTGAGCTATCTCGCCATCTACTCTCCATCTATTTGGAAGGGAGCGGAGCTAAAGCCTCTACTTCAAGCCACTCTCTCAGAAAGCAGTGCAAAGGTACTACTTATTTTCTTTTCCTGCAACACCTAAAGGAAAATTCTCGTCCAAAAGAGAAAGCCTTCCCCTTATTGGCCGGGGCTCTCCTCCAATCCATGAGAAAGAAGAGCCTACTCTCCCCCGGAGAGAAAGGGCTACATGCAGGAGAAGGGGCCCCACAACCGGAGGCGAAGAAGGGCTAAGAAAAGCCCTCAAAGGTGCTCTAACGATAACCGGAAAGCTCTATTACCTCAAGATCTCGCAACTGCTCTCCGTCCACCACCAGACGAACTAAGGTGCGCACGGGCTGCCATCCTTGTATCCCGGCCGCCCCGGGATTGATATGCAGGAGGTTATTCTTGCGATCGGGCATCACCTTGAGAATATGACTGTGACCGCTGAGAAACAGATGAGGTTGAGTACGGGCGATCAGCTCTTTGGCTGCGGCCGTATATCGCCCCGGGTAGCCTCCGATATGGATGAGAGCAATGCGCACCCTTTCTATCGTTACGGAGAGCGTTTCGGGGAAGCGGTGCCGAGTTTCGCTATCGTCTATATTTCCATAGACAGCACGGAGAGGCGCAATGTCTTGCAAGCGCTCAGCAAGCAGAAGGGAGCCTATATCTCCACAATGAAAGATAGCCTCGCACTCCCCTAAATAATGAGCGTAACGCTCATCCCAATAGCCGTGCGTATCGGAGAGAATTCCTATTCTCGTCATGATGGTCTGGATAAAAGAAATCCGCCCCACACACCTTCCCTTAGTCAGAAGGCATTGCGGAGGCGGATTGTTAGTACCTCTGGGGGATGTCCCCTTTAGAGAGAGATTTTCTTATTCTATGCTTAGAAGAACTTGGCGCGATTGTCCACAATATCCATGTCACGCATGAGCTGTTGGAAAGCTCTATAACCAAGACCTTGACCCAAAGCACGACGTTGCTGATTGAGTTGTGCCTCCTGAGACTGACCTACGGGAGTCTTAATCTCACGAAGAGGCTGCACTACCATCACCTCAGTACCCGAGCGGAATGGCTTAGAGATTGCGCTGATAGCCGTAGTCATAGCGTGTGCACTCAACATAGGCGTAACGGCGCCACGAGCTACCAAACTTACGCTGGGGATCGTATCTACAGTAGCCTGCATAGCCACAGCATATCCATTGAGATCGGCAATCTTCTTTCCTTCCAAATCGCTTGCAAGTTTGTCTCCACGCTTCCTCATAGTCAGATAGTCGCGGATATCTTCCTTCACATCCTCAAAAGGTTGTGTACCTGCAGGCACCTGCTCTTTTACCGTAGCAACAACGAGGTTGGCATCGCCACAACGAAATACTTTCTCATTTACCTCACCGGCCTTTGCCTTCAAGAGCCAGCTTACGACTTCGCGAGAAGAAGGAATGTTAGCAAGGTTAATAGAGATAGGTTCTACACGAGCATCGCGCACTACTTCGAGCCCCTTTGCTTCGGCTTCCTTGGCCATCTCATCAAAAGACTTGCCGCTAGCCAAGATATTGTTGATCGTAGAATACTTTTCGCTAAAAGTGTTTTCGCTAAAGGTAATAGGCAAGTTGATATAAGCAATCTTGTACTTAGTTGCTTCGGGCATTGCCTTAGCCACCTGCATAATAACCTTGGTTGCTCCTAGCGTAGAGGTGAAAGCACGCCCTACAGGCACCTTGTAAAGGGTGTCAAGTTTTTGCATAGTAGCCATAGCTTCTGTGAGCGTTGTATCCGGCATACCCATGCGATCTTGGAAGATGATATAACCACCTTGAGCCTTGGTCTGAGGGTCTACAGAGTAGCGTGTAGCCATGTCTGCAAAAGCAGCTCCACCGTTGATAGCACCGACGATACTGTCTGCCTTAGTAGCATTCAGAGAGTCAAGTACAATGATACGAGCTTGAACACCAGCAGGAGCCGACTTCTTTGCCATCACCTTTACGAGTGAATAGCTATCGTTTTCTATAGTAGGAGTATTAACAGCACCCACCTCGGCAGACTCAATAAAATCTACGAGAGAAGAGGGCATTTGGATCTCACGAAGCTCTTTCCCGGACATGTAATACTCAGGAGCGAAAGCCTCAGAGTGACTGCGAGCAACCATGCTGGCATCGCTTGCTGCGAGGAGGCTTGCACGAGTCTTATTCATAGAAGCTAAAGCATCGGAGTAGTCTTTGGCACTGGGGCGAATAGCTACATTGATGTACTCAACACGGGTGAAAGGATACTTCTGGATAAACATGCGAGGATGCTTATTGTAGTACTCACGAACCTCTTCATCGGTGGCACGCACCGTAGTGTCGGTAAGGATGGTACTAGGAGTACGCACCACAGCCACATCACGAGAGGGTACATCCGAAAGGAATTGGGCATCCACCTTGTTGATGGCATAGCTACGAGTCATGATCGCATTGAACTTAGAGCCCAAACGCTCATTACGTAGCGAGCGAAGGAGTGCATCCCAACTATTCTTGATCATTCGCATTTGCCCTTGTTGCTCCGCAGGGAGTTGGGCGATTTGACTGTCTGTAATTTGTTCGAGGAACATCTGCACAGCATTGCGATCGCTGGGGTTAATACCCATCTGCGAGATAAACTGCTGCGCTTGGTATGCGGGGGAAACGCCATCACCTAATACAAGGGCGATCAACTCTTCGGGAGTAACCTTTAGACCTAGGGCACCAGCCTCTTTCTCTAGGGCAATGCTCTGGATGTACTCTTCGGCAAGCTGATTATTGAGTTGCATACGCTGTTCATCCGTAAGATGATTGCCACTAGCTTCAGCAGCCTCTTGCAGCTCTTGCAACCGTTGGTGATAGTCTTCTGCCTTGATCTTTTCGCCGTCAATCTTGAGGGCATAGTTGTTACTCATCTGGAAGAGGGTTCCGCCGGAACGCAATCCGTCTCCAACAATAAACGCAAGGAGGGCAACCCCGATAACGACAATCAGGAGCCCGGCTCGGTTACGAATCTTCTGTAATGTAGCCATATATGTACTATATCTTTTATTCTTCGTTAATTGCTACCTATTCAAAGCGCAAAGGTAAGAAACAAATGCGAACCTAGGTATTCCCAACTCGGTTTTTAGGGTAAAATTTATAGGGGAAGCAGGTGATTTAATTTCAAATATAGGCCTAAACTTCTTCTAAAATCAGTCTAATTACTAGGAGTGAAGCAGGCTAAAAGTGGCAACAAATTGGGTATCAGCATCTATCGGGTGGAGCGGAAGGATCCCTCTAAGCAGCTTTGCGTCAGCATCAAAGCGAGAGGGATTCGCAACTTCCGAGGCTTGAGACCATGCGAGAGCATCCCCTTTTTTAGCAAACGAAGCTATTTGATAACGATAACGAGCCTCAGGCATTCCCAAACGCTCATAGAGCCGGTGTGCCAATAATCCCATAGTGGAGCGCACATTGACCTCGACGGCAGGATGCAACAAGACCTCACCACGCACCCCTCGATAGGTGAGCATATCCACCCCCACAGCTCCTCGATAATGGGGGGCAACTCTCCGCTGCAAGAAATCTCGATGTACCGCTATCACCGCCTCGAGTTGCGGCTCCCCCACTACAGAAGCCAACTTCTGCCAAAGGATCCGAGGGTGACACACCTCATTATATAGGTATCGGCATCTCTCCGTAACGAAGTGCGACAAGCCCACGAAATCTACTCGTCCCTCTTCGTCTATTTGGTACTCGGCAGCCCAATCTTCCAGTTTATCAAGCAGGGGCTCTAGACTGACTACTCCATTTTTTCGCCGCTGAGCCATGAGGGCTTGACGGCTCTCTTGGGACAACGGCAAGACGTAAGGTAGCACCCCTCGACCCGAAGAAGAAAAAGGGAGCTTTGCCAAAATAGTCCCAGGAGCCAGCGAAAGACAAGCCTCCTCCAGCTCCTCGTCGGTATAACAAAATCGGGGTATAATTTTAGGGGGGACAGGTAACTCTTGTAATAACTCCACTGACAAACTCCGATCGTATAACTCAGAGGGGTAAGGACGAGAGTACGAGTCGGGGATATCCAACAGGGGGAAACCCGAGCGAAATTGCGAAAAGAGAGGACAAAGGGTAGGCTCCGGCCCCCAAAGGGAGAGGCGCAAAGGGTGATGAATTGTCCTCCCCAAATCCACCTCTTCTGCCCCAAACACATGGGCAAGAGGGATGGGAATTTCTTTTGAGAATCGGGGGGTATTACAAGGCAACCAAACCCAATCCTGCTCAGGGTTAGGGGCAATCCAAGCAGGAAGATAGGCAAGGTCGCGCCTCATCTGCCGAATGATGCGAGGGGGCGTATAGCTCACACTCCTCTGATGCGCTAGGGCAACTTCATTACCGCAATTAAAGTAAAAAAGTTGTCCACAGAGAGGATTCTTTCTATCCTCTTTCGGCGGCATTACCTCAGCCATTACCTCTCTAGTAAGATGGAATAAACCCTCTATTTTCGACCATAATCTGCCGGTATCTCGCCCCAAACTTCCGTCTTCCACTTAAGCAGCGGCACACGCACTTCGGGGGGATTTTGGGCGAGCCAGACTTCGGCCCTCCGTATCAGATCGAGGGCAAAGGTGCTCTTCTCGCTCGGTTTGAGGGTGGTCTTGCATTTCCCAGTCCGCACCCAAGCCATAGCCGTACGGCTATCACTATAAATAGGTGTACGTACGCCTTGCCGACGGCAGAGTGCCATAGCGTGTACAATGGCTAGAAACTCGGCAATATTATTCGTTCCAAAAAATTGTTGAGAAGCAAAGATTACTTCATGCGAATCCGCATTCACCCCTCGGTATTCACACATGCCCGGATTGCCAGACGAGGCTCCATCCACAGCAATGCTCGGGAATACGGGATAATCCGCACCCGACCTGCCACCCTTTGCTCTCGCCCCCAAAGACGAGGGCAGTGGGGAGCCGGCATAAGCACGCTGGGCCTCTAGCTCCGTGGAGAAAGACTTGTACTTTGCCCCGGTGAAGCCCTCAACTTGCTCTTTACACTCCCTCCAAGAGGCGTAGACACCGGGGGTCTTACCGACCCATACGACGTAAAACTTTTTTGCCATCCCCCCCTCTAGAGGTTACCAAAAATATCCCCATAGACACTCGAATCGTGGATGTACTCGAAGTCCGCTTTGCTCTGAGCTTCGCTCTCATCCATCTCCTGCAACTGAGCCCTATAGGGCGTGGTCTCGCCTCCACGGCCGGACTTATCGAGAAGTTGTATCAGATAGGTTAGGATATTCTTTCCCACAATACCATCCTCTACATAGCCTTGTAGCAGTTGGATCGCTTGGGAGAGATTGCCCGACAGCTCCTCAATATGCCCCAGACCGCAACATGCATCTTCATTGAAAGGGTCCTTATCAAGAGCGGCACGATAGGCCGTTTGTGCCGCCGGGTAGTCCCCTTTGGCGAGGGCAATATCAGCTTCATAGAGATGAAAACGCTCCTCCTCGGGGAAAGCACGGAAGGCTTCGCGAAGAAATTCTGTCGCCTCATCCCATTGCTCAAGAGCCACTAAAGCCTTGGTTTTATAGAGCGAAGAGGTGGGTTCTTCGTCGTGTAAATCGATGGCTTTTGTCGCTTCGTCCACCGCATTTTTCCACTCCTTCTGAGCTATATAATTGGCGGCCAAAAGACGATGCAAGAGGGCAAGGTCTTTCTCCTCCTCAGTGAGGGCAAGAGCCGTTTTGAGGTCTTCTATAGCCTTGTCGTACTGCTCCTCTTCGTACTCGGCTTTCGCTCTATAGATACGTGTTGCAAGGTGGGTTGGCACCTCTTCTACGAGTAGATCGAGATGCTTGAGAGCTTGGCTTGTAGCCCCTATCTTCATCAACGTCTCGGCAAGATAGTAGCGAGTCTCGAACTCAGGTCGAAGCTCCAAAGCCTTGCCAAATGCCTTAATAGCAAAGGAATATTCCCCTATCTTGCTCGCCCGAAGGGCATCAAACTTGAGTACATCTGCGTCTCGCTCTGCCTGCGGAGAGGTCGTCTCTACGGAGGTGGCAGGCGACTCTTCTTTGGGAGTTGCCCCCGAAGAGGGTTTACCAAAAAGGCTCTTAAATAGTTTCATAAACTGGGAGGGATGGTACAAAAAGAGGAGAAATCAAAGCCTCTGCAAAGCTACTGCTCGGGACTTTAATTGCTCCTCTACTCTTATTTATTTGAATGGATTATTCAGGCTCACGCATGTTGGTGAAGACGTTTTGTACGTCTTCGTCTTCTTCGATCTTCTCGATGAGTTTGTTTACTTTTTCCGCATCTTCCGCAGTTACATCTCGGTAATCGTTGGGGATACGAACGAAGTCTACAGAAGAGATCTCAAAGCCGGCACCTTCTAGATAACTCTGGAGCGCCGCATTTTGTGCAAACTCACCATAAACAATGAGTTCGCCATCTTCCTCTTCTATTTCGTCCTCTACGCCAAAGTCGATAAGCTCAAGGGCTAGCTCTTCCAGGTCCACCCCCTCTTTTGCCACAAGGTGGAAGACGCACTTATGATCGAAGAGAAACTCAAGGCTCCCCGTGGTACCCAAGCTACCGCCATGCTTATTGAAGTAGCTACGAATGTTGGCAACCGTACGAGTAGTATTATCTGTGGCCGTCTCTACAAAGATGGCAATACCGCTGGGGCCATAGCCTTCGTAGTTTACTTCTTTATAGTCCGTAAAGTCTTTGTCGGTCGCCTTTTTGATGGCACGTTCGACATTATCTTTGGGCATATTTTCCTTCTTCGCCGTCTGCATCAAAACGCGTAGGCGCGGATTGGTATCAGGGTCGGGCCCGCCACTCTTCACGGCCATGGTGATCTCTTTTCCCAACTTGGTAAAAACGCGAGCCATATTGCCCCAACGCTTCATTTTGCGTGCTTTACGATATTCAAACGCTCTTCCCATATAGTATGATTCGTGCTATTATTATTTCTTTCTTTGTCTCTATTCTTTCTATGCTTAGCGTAGCTCGGCTCCCAACTCTTTCTCAAGAAGGGTGCGGACGCGCTGCATCGTTTTTTCGATTTGCTTATCGGTGAGGGTAGCCGTGGCATCCTGCAAATAAAAACTCACAGCATAGCTCTTCTTTCCTTCGGGGAGATTCTTGCCCGTGTAGACGTCGAAAAGCTCTACCTTCTTCAGTAGCTTCTGCTCTGCCTTACGAGCCACTTCTTCCACTTGTGCAAAGGTAACTTCTTGCCCCAATAGGAGTGCAAAGTCTCTCTTTACAATGGGATACTTGACAATCTCTTGCGCCAGGAGGGATTTTTCTCTCCCTGCTTCCATCAAGAACTCTCGATCGAACTCAGCATAGTAGACCGGCACGGAGATATCGAAACGGCGGAGTAATTCAGGCTTAATCTCTCCCATCCACACAATCGTATGCTTCTTCTTTCCCGGGATTTGGTATGCCAAGAAATCGGAGAAGATATCGTTGCTTCCCATCTCTAGGTGTAGGGAGGAGAGGGGGATATTAAGGCGACAAAGGATGTTTTCCACATCGGCTTTGAGGCGGTACACATCCATAGGTTGCTCTTTGGGTGCAAGCCAATTGGTACCCCCATACGAGCCCGAGAGCCAAAGGCCAAACATGGCACGTTCGGAGTAGCTGCTGAGCACATCACGAGAGGGCTCATCCCCAAGAGACTCTTGCGGCATAGCCTTATGACGATAGCAGTTGCCCCACTCAAAGAAGGCGCAACTCTGCTGCTTATTATTAAAATTGCGAGCAATAGCCTCCAACCCGCCAAAGAGAAGTGTCTCACGCAATACGCCAAGCTCCTGACTAAGCGGATTGAGAAGATGCACCAGTTGCTCGGCAGGATAGGTCTCCAACCCTGTGTAATACTTCTCTGCCGTGAGGGAGTTGGAGAGGATCTCTTGGTAGCCGGCCCCTACCAGTTGCTCACTCAAAAGGAGCTCGGTATGGTAGTCTTTGTCCACCTTGCTTCGGGTGGAGAGATTAGCTCGAATGTAGCCCTTGAGAGGCACTTCGTTGTAGCCATAGATACGGAGCACCTCCTCTATCACATCCACCTCCCGACGTACATCGATGCGGTAAACCGGCAGATTGAGGAGCCAACCATCGGGCCATTCCTCTTGTACCGTTATATCTAGAGATTGTAAGATGCGAAGCACCTCTTCGTCGGGGATCTCGGCTCCGATAGTTTGGGTAAGGCGTGCTCTCCGTAGCGAACATACAGGATGCTCTACCGGCATTTGTCGGCAATCGATAACCTCGCCAACCACTTTTCCGCCGGCTAGCTCTTGCAGAAGAGCTACAGCTCGGCGCAAAGCATACGACGTGGCTGCAGGGTCTAACCCACGCTCGAAGCGGAACGAACTATCCGTATTGAGGGCGTGTGCACGTGCCGCCTTACGCACACTGGTACTATTGAAGTTGGCACTCTCTATAAAAATGCGCGTGGTAGTATCAGCGACTCCACTCTCGGCACCGCCAAAAATCCCTGCCATGCAAAGGGGGTTGTGCCGGGCATCGCAAATCATGATCTCACGACCATTCAGTTTGCGCTCTACACCGTCAAGGGTGGTAAATGAGGTACCTTCGGGGAGTTTTTCTATATGAATTTCCCCTCCTGCAACCTTATCTGCATCAAAGAAATGGAGCGGTTGCCCTACTTCGTGAAGGACAAAATTGGAAATATCCACCAAAAGACTAATCGGGCGAACACCGATAGCCGTAAGACGCTCACGCAACCACTTAGGACTCTCGCCATTGGTCAAGCCCTCCATCGTTACACCTTGGTAGCGAGGGCACTCCTCGGGAGCTACATCCACAGCAACCGTGACGGGCTTACCCCCTTGTTGGCTGCTAAGCACACGATCAGCCTCGGGCAGCTTAGCCTCTTGGGGGCTGCCATGCCGTGTAAGGTAGGCAGCAAGATCTCTCGCCACCCCAAAGTGCGAAGTGGCATCTATGCGGTTGGGGGTAATATCTACCTCGAGGCAGTAGTCGCTCTCTAGTCCGAAATACTTAGCTGCCGGAGTGCCGACAATGGCCGTTTCGGGCAATACCATAATGCCGCTAGAGTCCGTGCCAACGCCAATTCCCACTTCGGAACAAATCATTCCAAAGCTCTCCTCTCCACGCAGTTTCGACTTCTTGATCACGAAACTCTCCTCTCCACTATAGAGAGTGGTACCTATAGTTGCTACAATTACATGCTGACCCGAAGCTACATTGGGAGCCCCGCAGACAATCTTGAGAGGCTCTTCGCCCCCTACATCTACGGTTGTACAATGCAAATGATCGGAGTTGGGGTGCATTTCGCAGGTCTCTACACGTCCTACGACAAGCCCCTCTAAGCCACCCTTAATGCTATCTACTTTTTCTACACTCCCGGTCTCGAGACCAATGGAAGTGAGAGCATCGGCTACTTCCTCGGGCGACATAGTAGCCACCTGAGGGAGGTAATCGCAAAGCCACTTATAGGAGATATTCATATATCTATTACGTATAAATGCCACCACGCTGGATAGGCGGCAAACTATGATTTACACACTAGAGCACCACCAACCTAGAGGGGGAAAACCTACCAAGAAGAGGTGCTTTGCTCTGCAAAAGTACGGCTTTTCGCTGTAATGCTATCGCCTAAGGGCAAATACTTCTCTTGGCAGAGAAAAGAAATGCTTAGAGGGGAGCTTTGATGCCAATTGAGTACCTTTGAGAGCGATATGGCAGCAACACATTCAAACAACTCCATACTACGCGAGAGCATCCGCTTGGTAGGCTCGGGGGCCGCAGGTCAGGTGGTTGCCCTTTTGTTGCTCGCCGTAATTGGTCGCCAGTACAATCAAGAGACAATGGGCATTTTGGGGAGTTTTCTCTCTTGGGGAGGCCTTCTCGCCATTGCATCCGGAGCCCGCTACGAACAGGGCATCGTAGTAGCCAATGCCGAAGACGAGGCTCACACGCTCTACCACCTTGCCCTGCGCATTTCTCTTATTTTCACCCTAATACTCCTCCCCGTAGCCCTTGTAATTGGCTATGCCAACCCCTCTCTTACTCCTCTCGGGAGCAGTATCTACGCCCTTCCTTTCTTTGTCTTACTCTCCACTTGGTACAACGCATCTGCTCTGTGGGAACTGCGGCACAAAAGATACAAGATACTCGCCAAAATGCAGTTCATTAAGGGTGTGGGAAACAATCTCCTAAAGGCAGTATTCGGATTCGTAGCAGCCACGATTGGCTCTCTTATCACGGCTCAAATACTCTCCCTCGTCGCCACCTTCCCCCTTTTCTTCAGGTCACTAAAAAGGGGATCTAAAGCTCCTAAAATCACCTCCCTCGGGTCGGTTGCCAAGAAATATAGAGGATTCCCACGCTATGGTATTGTGCAAGCACTCATCGATAATCTACTCGGGAGCCTCCTCGTGCTGATGCTCCCTCTCCGCTACGGATTGGCAGAGGTAGGGTACCTTACTATGGCCATTATGCTGGCAAGACGCCCCCTACAACTCGTGGCAGAGAACCTATCGAATGTCTACTTCCAACGCCTTAGCGAATGCGTATCCCAACGCCTACCCATCAGGCATCTAGCATATAAGCTGCTACGCAATACCCTAATCATGAGCATCCCCACAGCGCTACTCCTAGCCCAAGTGGCACCCTACCTGGTCAGCCTGGTTGTAGGAGACAAGTGGCTCTCCTCAGCCCATATTGTAGTATGGATGCTCCCCATGTGCATCCCCAACTTCCTCAACTCAATACTCAACACACTACCCGACATTTTTGCACATCAAAGGCAGAATATGTGGGCGCAAGTGGTCATGCTCGTACTCGACGTAGCAGTAATTGCTCTCGGATTTACGCTCTTCGACTTCGATCGCTTTGTCCCCTTCTTCTACCTCTTTATAGCTCTAGAGCAGGTGGGCTATCTGCTTTTCTTACTCCGATTTGTTTGGCATTATGAACGAACCCTTGGTGACCCCACAGCAGGCAACTAGCGTAGCTCGGGGGGAGGCTTTCCGCACGACGGACAGCGCATTTCTCTCCTCCGAAGGCATCATACAGCACTTCTCCACGGCACGGAGTGAGCAAGACTACCTCCAAAGAGCCGCCGAGCTCAACGGCTCGTGGTACTATATATCCAACAGCCAACCCACCCCGTCGCATGATATTTTTGCTTTTGTAGATCATCGCTCTACCCTCTCCCTTTACTATCGGATTGAGGGCAGCGCAATTCGCTTTAGCGATAATGGGTTCGACCTAATCCACCCCAACGAGGCCCGAATAGAGACGCCGCCCACTACCCTTCTCTTCTTCTCGCAATGGGGATTCACCCCCGAAGACAGCACACTGCACCCCGATATTAAAAGAATCCCCGCGGGATGCGGCATACACTTCTCTCCCTCAACCGGAAAAGTGACAACCCTACGCTACGACACTTCGCTCTACGAAGGCTCCCGACTTGAGGGGATTGAGTACGAAGAAGCCAAGCGACTCTTCCGTGAGCGACTCTCGTGTGCTATGGATCGCATGGCTCAGCGGCTAGAGAGTCATCCCGTGGTGCTCCCCCTAACAGCAGGCCGCGACTCAAGGCTCATTGCCCTTGCCCTCAAAGAACGGGACATTACCTCCGTATCCACCTGCACCTATGGCGCTAGCGAAGGGATACACGAAGTACAGCGGGCCCGCACGATTGCTCAAAAACTCGGCTTCCCTCATCATTTCATCTCCACCCTACCCACAGGATACGACAAGCGGGGCTATACCCAAGATGCCGAAGCTATCAAGTACCTAAAGTACATAAGTGGACTTGGCTCGGGCTACTTCTTTGCCGAGTACACCACAGCGCAACAAATGGCGCAACGCTACCCGGGATCCGTGGTCCTACCCGGGCATAATGGAGATATTATAGGGGGAGATAATCTACATCTGCGCTTTGTAGAGGGAGCCACACGCCTAGAGACCAACGCCTATCTAATGTGCTTTCACGAGAATGGGAATCGCCGGCTTGAGCGTAACGAGGTCGCCCAATTAGCCGACCTACATCAAGCGCTCCTCGCAAGTTATCCCCAGGACAAAACCGCAATCGAACTCTTTGAGATCTTCCGCAACCGAGAGCTGATGCCCAAGTACTATATCAATTCATCTCGAGGCTGGCGTTACTTTGGGCTATATGTTTGGATGCCCTTCCTCGACAAAGATCTGTGCCAATTCATGCACAGCCTACCCGCCCCCTACCGCATCGGCAAGCGACTCTACGAAGAGGTTTCTACGGAGCTATTCCGCGAGGCAGGCATCTCGTTTGCCGATGACTTCTCGGCCTACCAACAATGGCAAAAACCGGCATTCCGAGTAAAACAACTGCTCCGCCCCTTCTTCGTCTATCAACATGCCCGTAGGCGTCGCCCCCTCTTCCCCAAGGGAGACCTCATGGGATTCCGACAGCTGATGGCGGGAGATCTTCTCAAAGAGGTGCAGCAAAAAGTGCCTTGGCGCCCCACTACCATCAATGGACTCTCCTTTGCTTGGTGGTTGCAGTACAATAATTGCCTTCCCAAAGACTGACCGCTAATTTCCCTTCCGGCACAGGCTGAAAAAAGAAAATTTCTAGGGCAAAAGTGTACTCCATTTTTGCCTGAAATTCTTTTTGTTTTAGGGCAGAAAAGGAGTTGGGTTTTGGCTGCTTTTCTGAGAGGGGGCACTCCGCCACTCATCCAAGTACGGCAAACACCCCACACAAAGCATCCCTCACAGAGTCCCTCCCCCACGAGACAGAAAACGCCCCATCGGGCAAGATGGCTGCGCCTTGCCCCATCCTAACCCCTAAAAAATCAGAGAGAAGAAGAGAGATAGCCGCCTATAAATCAAACCATCCAGCACGATAGGCCTATTTCCCTTGAGAGAGGAATAGGCAAAAGCATTGTGTATACAACATTTTATTGTACCTTTGCAGGGCTAAAGGTGCAAGGAGCACCCACATCCGTCTCTAGGATGTTTGGCAAATGGTCCTATAGCTCAGTTGGTTAGAGCACCTGACTCATAATCAGGGAGTCCTTGGTTCAAGCCCAAGTGGGAC
>NZ_CALHDW010000014.1 GCF_938023125.1 uncultured Porphyromonas sp. | reverse complement strand
GCTGGAAAGCAAGCCTGTCTCTCACCTACTATTTCTCCGTTGGGAAGAGCTTTAGGGGTGAACGCTTCCTAGAGAACGAAGACAGCGATCGTGGGGCAATTTAGAGCCAAATAACATCTTTTCTCAGAAGAAGTCTAGCTATAGAAGCCTCATCCTCGGGGGAATTCTTGGAGTATAATTCATCAAACGCCCCTATTGTAGAGGTAGTAAATCCACTGCTCTCATGTTATTTTTCCGTGATAATTGCTCATTGGTAGGGTAGTCAGACACCTCAGAAGACCGCATTAAAGTTTCATGTTTGTAGAGAAATTGCTACTTTTGCCCCAAAATAAAATGTCAGATAGGTATTTGAACTTATAACATGGAATCGAAAAAAGAAAAAGAGACGACTGCCGGAGAAGTTATCTCGCGTGGCGAGCAGTTTGCAGAGCGTTACTCCAAGCCCATCATGTATGGCGTATTAGGAGTTATTGTTGTGGCCTTTGGTATATGGGCATACATACAGTATGTAAGTAAGCCTCGTGCAGCTAAGGCCTCGGCAGAATTGTTCCGCAGCGAAGAGCAATTTATCATGGGTGCAGATAGCGCTGTACTCAAAGTAAACGGTGTAAGTGAGGAAGGCGTCCTCCGGATTATTGATGAATACTCCGGCACTGATGCTGCCAATCTAAGTCATCTCTATGCAGGCATTGCCTACTACGATCTTGGGAAATACCAAGAAGCTTTGGATGAACTCAAGAAATTCGATGCCAAAGACAAAATGGTAGCTCCTTCCATTGTACGCCTCATGGGCGATTGCATGGTAGAGCTAGACAAGCTAGATGAAGCCGTAACCTACTTCGAAAAGGCCGCATCTCTTGCCGATAATGACGTAGTATCTCCCAGCTGTCTACAAAAGGCGGCTCGTGTGTACGAAGTACAAAAGAAGTACGATAATGCCATTGCAGCCTACGAAAAAATTGTAGAAAAGTACTACACTTCTTCTGAGGTAGATCAGGCAGAAGCTGACATTGTACGCGTAAAAGCTCTTGCCGGCAAGTAATAAAAACAAAAGGCATACATCTCTAGACAGATTATGCCAAGCATAGATAAAAGAAGGGGAGGTACCCGGAGTCGTGAGATAGAGATCACCCTCTAAAGGTACACTCCCCTTCTTATTTATAAAGCCATTACAATAGCAAACCCAGACAGACCCAATGACAAGTCTCGAACAAAATCACATGGAGACAAGCTACCAATTGCGTAGTTGCTCTCCCAAAGAACTACATATTGCCATAGCCGTAGCCGAGTGGAACAACGACATCACATTTGCCCTCCGTGATGGAGCCTTGGCTGCACTAGAAGCCTCCGGGGTACCCACAGAAAACATCAAAGTGGCTTACGTGCCGGGAGCCTTCGAACTGACCTATGCAGCGGCCTCTTTCCTCCAAGCAGAGACCCTATACGATGCTGTTATCATCTTAGGATGCGTAATTAGAGGGGAAACTTCGCACTACGATTGCATTTGTGATGGCGTAAGCTATGGTATCACCTCCCTCAATAGAAATGCCTCAGCACCAGTTATTTTTGGCCTCGTAACCACCGAAAACAAGCAGCAAGCTCTCGATCGTGCCGGTGGGAAATTGGGCAATAAGGGTACAGAAGCTGCACTGACGGCACTAAAAATGATTGATTTCTCTTGCGAGATTAATCAATAGTTTGTACCTTTGCACTCGGTTCAAGTTCGGAGAGCGATCTTGAGTGCAATTCGGGCAGTTACCAGAGTGGCCAAATGGGGCTGACTGTAACTCAGCTGGCTTACGCCTTCGGTGGTTCGAATCCATCACTGCCCACGCACAGAATACACTTCTCCCTAGCAGTTGTTTAGGACAAGAAGGAAATGCGGAAGTAGCTCAGTCGATAGAGCATCAGCCTTCCAAGCTGAGGGTCGCGGGTTTGAGCCCCGTCTTCCGCTCTATCCTCCACAGGGATTATGATGAATCTATATGATTTATACAACCCTTTGGAGGATTTGTTGTAAAAGAAAGTAGCTTATCCTACTCTCTTACACGTGGGTGGCTCTGTGCGCCTATGAGGTCGCCCGGATGGTGGAATGGTAGACACGAGGGACTTAAAATCCCTTAGCTATTGCAGCTGTGCGGGTTCAAGTCCCGCTTCGGGCACCCTAACCCACTACTCAAGTTAGTAGGAAAGGGATTTTACGAGAGGGTTCCGCTTTGCAGAATCCTAGAGCAGATAAGGATACAAAAGGGTATCCTTTTTTTTTGTTTACACATATGCAGCTCGACCTCCCATCTTCCCCTTGCCACGGAGACTCCCCTCCACCTATCCTAAGAAAGAAAATCGCAATAGGGATAGGTTTCTCTCCCCTCCTTTCCACCCCTCTCCCCTCCATTAGGCTTTATACTAGAGCCTATAAACCGAAAAACACGAGTGAGAAACTTGGTCATCTCAAAAAAAATGCTTTACTTTGTACCCGATTACGGCTCGGCATGGGCGCTTGATCGTATAGAAGTAATGATGCTAAACTTCATTTCGAACAGCAATGTGCGCAGCAAGTAATTGACAATGAGTATAATAAGAAATAACGACTATACAAAGAGATGTCTAAGGCTTGTCAAATCACAGGTAAGCGTGCGATGGTAGGAAACAATGTATCGCACTCTAATCATAAGACGAAGCGTGTCTTCAATGTAAACCTCTTCGAGAAGAAATTCTATTGGCCGGAACAAGATTGCTGGATCCGCCTCAAGGTTTCAGCAGATGGTCTTCGTTTGATCAACAAAATCGGTCTTAACGAAGCTCTAAAGCGTGCCGCAGAAAAAGGATATATAGGCGCATAAATTCATAGCAGCAATAGCAAAGAATCAATATGGCAACTAAAAAAGCAAAGGGGAATCGAATACAGGTAATCCTCGAATGCACAGAGCATAAAGAAAGTGGTATGCCGGGCACTTCTCGTTATATCACTACCAAGAATCGTAAAAATACAACTAACCGCTTGGAGCTAAAGAAGTATAACCCTATCCTTAAGCGTTATACTCTTCACCGCGAGATTAAGTAAATATAGGAGAGAAAAGAAATGGCAAAGAAATCCGTTGCAACTTTTAGAAGCGGTAGTAAAGATGGCCGCGCCTATTCTAAGGTAATCAAGATGGTAAAGTCTCCTAAGACGGGTGCATATTGCTTCCAGGAGGAGATGGTACTCAACGAAGCAGTACAAGAATTCTTTAAGTAAGAGATATCGTTCGCCTCTCCTCTTAGCTCTTGCCACAAACGAGATGCAAGATGGAGCATTCCTCCGGGAAAGATAGGAAGAACTAGAAATTACTTTTCATCTATAAAGAGAGCTGTATTAGGATTAAATCCTGATACAGCCCTTTTCTTTTTAGGGGATACCCTCACACAAAGGAGAGCAAAAAATAGGAGCTCCACCTCCCCACCCTTTTCTCTTTCGTAGAAAGAAGAGAGTATCTTTGTGGAGATAAAAAGACGACAAAGAAGATGGCACATGCAAAAGAGCGAATTATACTAGGAGTAGACCCGGGGACACAACTCATGGGGTATGGACTGATTCGCATTACGGCCACTCAGCCCAAACTACTCGCCTTGGGCGTAATTGAACTAAGCAAATACGAAGATCATTACCTCCGCCTAAACCATATATTCAGTCGGATTACCGGCTTGATTGAGGAGTTCTTACCCGACGAGATGGCCCTCGAAGCCCCATTTTACGGCAAGAACGTACAAAGCATGCTCAAGCTCGGCAGGGCCCAAGGCGCCGCCATGATAGCAGGACTGCAACGCGGGCTCCCCATTACAGAATACGCCCCACTACGCATAAAACAATCCATCACAGGGAGCGGATCCGCATCTAAGGAGCAAGTAGCAGCTATGCTACAGAGAATACTCGCCATACCGGTAGCCGACATGCCCAAACATCTTGATGCCACAGACGGCTTAGCGGTAGCACTCTGCCACTTCTACCAGACGAGCAATCCCCTCTCCTCGTCAGACAAAGTCATCCGAAATTGGTCCGATTTTGTCAAATCCAATCCCAAGAAAGTGCATGGGCTCAAATAAACTCAAAAAAGTTTCACCGCCTAACAATTCAGCAAAACACTGAATATCAAACAGAAAAAGAGGGTAAAACAAAAGAAGATAGTCCCCAACCTACACTTCGCATCACCTGCCTATTGCAGGAATAAAAAAAAGCAGTACCTTTGCACTCGCGGGTGAGTCCTATACGGTCAGCTCCTTGTGATCCCCCCAGGGCTTGATCGCAGCAAGGGTAGCAGGTTGTAGCGACGCGATATAGGTTGCTCACCCCAACCCTATGAATGCCTCTTTAGCTCAGTTGGCCAGAGCACGTGATTTGTAATCTCGGGGTCGTTGGTTCGAATCCGACAAGAGGCTCAAAAGTGATAGTGGAAAATCCTCTCCCAGTGCTATGATGGCATCTTGGAGAGGATTCTTTTTTATCGGACATCATTCCAAATCTTTGCCTCTCTCCTACCCTATGAACTTTGAACTAACAAGCCAATACAAGCCAACAGGCGATCAACCGGAAGCCATCAATCAACTTGTTGCAGGGCTTCAACAAAACATACCGGCACAAACTCTCCTTGGAGTCACAGGTTCCGGAAAAACCTTTACCATCGCCAACGTAATAGCACAAGCGAATCGCCCCACTCTCATTGTAAGCCACAACAAAACTCTGGCAGCCCAGTTGTATAGCGAATTCAAAGCCTTCTTTCCCCACAATGCGGTGGAATACTTCGTCTCCTACTACGACTACTACCAACCCGAGGCCTATCTGGCGACTACAGACACCTACATAGAAAAGGACATGGCCATCAATGCCGAGATAGAAAAGTTGCGCCTACGCACTACGGCGTCTCTACTATCCGGTCGAAGGGATGTAATTGTCGTTTCATCAGTATCGTGCCTATATGGTATGGCCGATCCTCGTGTTTTTTCGGATTGCATCATCACCCTAAAACGAGGGATGACCTACCCAAGAAGTCAGCTCATGCGCGACTTGGCAGCAAGTTATTATATCAACAACAAAGTAGACTTCACCTCAGGAAGCTTCCGAGTACATGGCGACACTATTGATATTTTCCCGGCAGTGGAAGGGTATGATGGTGTAGCATACAGGGTAGAATACTGGGACGATGAAATTGACTCACTCTCGGTTATCCACCCCGTCTCCGGAGCGGTACAAGGCGATCTAGACAACCTAAGTATTTACCCCGCCAACCTATTTGTCACCTCCAAAGAGCAGACAAAGCTGGCTATCGAAGAGATTAAGAAAGATCTTGCGCTCCGTGTTGCAGAATTAGAAAGCATGGAGAAACACTACGAGGCCACCCGCCTACAAGAGCGTGTGAAGTACGACGTAGAGATGATGAGCGAGATCGGCTATTGTACCGGGATTGAGAACTATTCCCGCTATTTCGATGGGCGAACTGCTGGCGCACGTCCCTTCTGCCTCCTCGACTATTTCCCTCAAGACTTCCTACTCGTAGTGGACGAGAGCCATGTAACCATTCCCCAAGTGCGAGCCATGTATGGAGGCGACAAGGCGAGAAAGACGTCCCTTGTTGATTACGGATTTCGCCTCCCAGCAGCCCTAGACAACCGCCCGCTTACATTCGACGAATTTAGGGAACTCACCCCCTCTACTATATACATAAGTGCAACGCCTGCTGAGTACGAATTAGAAGAAAGCGAAGGGGTAGTTGTAGAGCAAATCATACGCCCCACAGGCTTGCCGGACCCCATCATAGAGGTCAGACCTACAGAACATCAAGTAGACGACCTCATGGAGGAGATACAACAGAGAAGAGAACGGCATCAAAGAGTGCTGGTCACGACCCTTACCAAACGAATGGCAGAAGAGCTAAGCGAATACCTCCAGAGAGCCGGCATAGCTACGGCCTATATCCACAGCGATGTAGACACCCTGGAGCGAATACGCATCCTCGACGAGCTACGCAAAGGGGTATTTGACGTATTAGTGGGGGTTAACCTCCTCCGAGAAGGACTGGACCTTCCCGAAGTCTCCCTCGTTGCCATCCTCGATGCCGACAAGGAGGGGTTTTTGCGTTCGCACCGCTCCCTCACTCAAACAGCAGGTCGTGCAGCTAGACATGTAGAGGGGAAGGTTCTTTTTTATGCCGATAAGATAACGGAGAGCATGCAGCAAACCATCGATGAGACAGCGGACCGCAGAGAACGACAGCTTGCCTACAACAAAGCGCACAACATAACCCCGCGCCAGGTTGTAAAATTGGGCACAAGCCTAGTCGCTGGAGGCGACCTACCCTCTACCCTCCCCGACAAAGCCTACATTGAGTACAGCATACCCACAAAAGATCCTATGGTAGAGCATCTTAGTGCATCTCAGCTCCGAAGCCTACTCGACGGCACCCGCAAGAAAATGTACGAAGCAGCGAAAGCGCTTGACTTCTCGGAGGCAGCAAGACTAAGAGATGAAGCCAACGACCTAGAGACTAAACTACTGAAGCTAGAAAACCATTCCTAGCAGATTAGACTCCAAGAGTTGCCTAAGATTCAAATATTTGTAGTACCTTTGCAGCCGAAATGTGAATGTAAATCATTAATAGAAACGTCAGTATGAACAGTTACGAAACCGTTTTCATCCTTACTCCCGTTTTGTCTGATCAACAGATGAAGGAAACGGTACAGAAGTTCGTCGATCTTCTTAAAGAACAAGGTTCTGAGATCGTGAACGAAGAAAACTGGGGACTCAAGATGCTTGCGTACCCCATTGACAAGAAGACAACAGGCTTCTATCAATTTGTTGAGTTTAACGCAGAACCCTCTGTGATCAAGAAGCTCGAAGTAAACTTCCGTCGCGATGAACGCGTTTTGCGTTTCCTCACTATCCGTCAGGATAAGTTCGCTCGTGAGTATGCCGAGAAGCGCAGAAATCTCAAGTCTAACAAGTCAACAAATCAATAAGCCATGTATAGTAAGAATAAGGGCGATATCCGCTATCTAACCCCCATGTCGGTGGATTCTAACAAGAAGAAGTATTGCCGTTTTAAGAAAAGTGGCATCAAGTACATCGACTATAAAGACCCCGAATTCCTTAAGAAATTTCTCAACGAGCAGGGACGCATTTTGCCCCGTCGCATCACTGGGACTTCACTCAAATTCCAGCGCCGTATAGCTCGTGCTGTAAAGCGTGCCCGTCATTTGGCTCTTTTGCCTTTTGTTACCGACTTGATGAAATAACAAAGAGAGGAGATAGAAACATATGCAAGTTATATTAAAGGAAGACGTCCTCAACCTTGGGTATAAGGACGATATTGTAACCGTTCGCGACGGATATGGCCGCAACTATCTGATCCCTCGTGGCATGGCTGTTATAGCTAGCGAATCTGCAAAGAAGGTGCTTGCCGAAAGCCTCCGCCAACGTCAGCACAAGCTCGCAGCCATCAAGAAAGCTGCTGAAGATCTTGCTGCTAAACTAGAGGGTGTTACTCTCTCGCTCAAAGCTAAAACATCTAAGTTTGGTGTTATCTTTGGTAGCGTTACTAGCATCCAACTCGCAGAAGCTCTCCAAGAAAAGGGCTTTGAGATCGATCGTAAGAGCATCTACCTAAAGAACCCCGTGAAGGAAGTTGGAAACTACGAATGCCAACTCCGTCTCCACAAAGAAGTGCAAGTAAGCATTCCTTTTGAGGTTCTTTCTGAAAACTATCAGGAACTAGAAATCAAGAAGGAGGAGATCGTAGAAGAAGCTCCTGCTGTAGAAGTAGCTCCCGAGGTTACAGAAACTCCAGACGCTACTACAGAAGCATAAACTAGAATATAAGTATCGCTCTCGCTCCTCTAGGGAGGGGGTAGGCCTTACTCTCGGGCACTCTATAGTCGCACACTATAGTAGAAATCTGCACAGACAAAGGTTAGCAATGCCTTAGCGATATGATATTTGCACAACATTACCGACCTCTAAACCCTGTACAAACAAGGGTCTGGAGGTCGGTTCTTTTATTTGTTTTGTAAGCGAAACACCCTCTTCCTGTATTAGGATCTAAGGGCTAAAGACTTTCCTTTTTGGGCTATGATTGAATGGATTAAAGAGGTGTTTTGGACACCGTCCGACATACAAACCATTATTGCCATTTGCCTTGTTTGTGCCGTAGGGCTGATGCTGGCAAAAATAAAAATGGGCAAGATATCCCTCGGGATCACTTTTGTATTCTTCGTGGGAATCCTTGTTGCACATTTTGGATTGCGAGTAGACCCCACGATGCTCACTTTTGCACAAAACTTTGGCTTAGTGCTCTTTATCTATTCTCTGGGAGTGCAAGTCGGGCCCTCGTTTTTCCCCTCGCTCAAAAAGGGAGGCATTACAGATAATCTACTCTCGGTACTGCTAATTAGTATCACTCTAGTGCTCTGTTGGGGCATTTATACAGTGGTCGGCATTCCCATAACAGAAGTAATCGGGATCATGTCTGGCGCAGTAACCAACACGCCGGTATTGGCAGCGGCACAAAGCACACTTGCCGGCATTGATCCCGGCTCCACAGATGCTCAATCCAATATGGCGCTGGCATGTGCTGTAGCTTATCCTTTGGGTGTTGTAGGGATGATCCTTGGGATGGTGATCCTCGGAGCTCTTCGCAAAAAAGGAGAGGAGAAAGGCTCTTCTGCCATCCAGCACAATACGTTTATCAATGAGTTTATTGCCAATAACCCTGCCATCCTAGGACGCACTATTGCAGCTATTGCACACGATGTGGATGCCAAGTTCGTTATTTCTCGCATTTGGCATAATGGAGCTGTTGTTTTACCCACCTCTCAAACCATTATTACGGAAGGGGATCACCTGCTTGTTGCTTCGCACAAAGAGGATGTTCGAACGATAGAAATGCTTTTTGGCACTAAGGCTTCGAAGGACTGGAACCGAGAAGACATTGATTGGAACGCCGTAGACAAACAGCTCGTCTCCAAAAGACTCATCGTTACGCGCCCCGATCTTAATGGAGAAAAGCTAGGCTCTCTCAAACTCCGTAATCTCTACGATATTAACATAACGCGCATCTATCGATCCGGTATTGAGCTATTTGCCTCACCCTCTCTGCGCCTTCAGCTAGGCGACCGCCTAATTGTGGTAGGAGAAGCCAACGCTATTGCCAATGCCAAAGAGAAGATTGGGGATGAAGTAGGCGTACTCGATGTTCCCAATCTGATTAGCCTGTTTGTAGGATTGGTGCTAGGGTGCGTTGTTGGGTCAATTCCTATATTTATCCCGGGTATCTCCATGCCCATAAAATTAGGATTGGCCGGAGGACCTATTGTCATAGGAATTCTAATGGGAGCATACGGGCCTCGATTCCGACTCTCAACCTACATAACCAATAGTGCGAGCTTGCTACTACGCCAACTTGGTATCGTGATGTATCTAGGCTGCCTAGGGCTGGCAAGTGGAGCGAATTTCTTCGATACCATTGTACACGGCAACGGCTGGCAGTGGGTACTGATAGGGGCGGTTGTCACCATTCTTCCCATATTGATTGTCGGCTGGATTGCCATGAAGTTTTCCCACCGCTCCTATGGAGCTACTTGTGGGATGCTGTGTGGGAGCATGGCCAACCCCATGGCTCTAGATTATCTCACAGACAAAGTGTACGACGATAGCCACAATGTAAGCTATGCTACGGTCTACCCTCTCTCTATGTTTCTACGGATCATCACGGCACAAATTCTTTTGCTACTTATTGTATAAGTAATCAAGCTCTCAGAAGCCTCTAGGGGGAGCAGGAAAAAATAGCACTCCCCTTCCCCTCTATTGGTTGCCATACAAATCGCAATATCCTTGGGAATTAATCCCTTCCAAATTATAGAGGAGTATCAAAAGTTCCATGTAAGATAGCTTTTCACTCAAGTATAAATACCATGTCTACAACGTACAATCGCAATGTTGATCTTCTCAAAGGAGTAGCTATACTTCTTGTCGTCATAGGGCACTCTTTCTACTTTTCTTTCGTCGAACATGAAAGCGCGATAGCATTCATAGCCCTAGCGAGTATACACATGCCCCTATTCTTTGTTATATCGGGGTATCTGTCAGGATGTAAAAACCCCAGCACTGCGAACTTAACATGGATTCCTAAATACATCAAATCCAAAGCACAAAAATTACTCTTACCACTCCTTATCATACCCATCTTGTACGCCTTATGCATGAATGCGAATGTAGAAGCGGCTCGAACATTTTACCTAGAGTCCGTTGTGCCTAGTACGATGCATGCAGGGTATTGGTTTACACTGGCTCTATTCCAAACATTCTTGTTCTTTCTGCTCTTCAAAGTTCTGCTCCATTTAACTATTAAGCTACCATTTTTCTCTCGAAAGGGGGAAAATTTGTTCCTAGAGCTTTTCTGGATGATTGCAATCATCCTACTTGTCCGTCTCTTCATAGCTCCCAGTCTACTCACGAGCCACGAAAGAATCTACAAAATGATTAGCTTTTCTAAAGTAGATGAATTGCTTCCCTATTTCTTCATCGGATACTTACTATCTAAGAAAGAAAAGTACGTCTTTTTACTCAAGTCGCCCATACTTGTGGCAATTGCAGCTTGTCTGTTTTTCCTATTTTTCTATGATAAGGTTGCCTACAATCGCTGGAGATACGACTATGTCATAACTATTTCGGGCTTAATTATCCTCTATAATATAGTGACACGGCTACACTTCAGAGATGGAAAGAAGACCATTTCTCCTCTATTCATCTACTTAGGTAAGAACACTCTTCCTATCTACCTCATACACTATTTCCTCCTTCCTGAGCTTCCCATGGTCAAAGATTTTCTGGATCAAATTGGGAACCCCAACCGAATATTCCTTGTCGAAACAACACTAGCAACCCTCAATGCCCTCTTCGTGATAGGTGCCTCCTTATTTGTTACTAAAGCGATTCGACTGAATAAGTATCTTGCATTTTTTCTCCTTGGGGATAACTTACCTCGAAGAGAACGCTCCAAAGGAAATTCTCAAGAAGAAGCGTAGTGTATACGTCATCATAAGTGCAATGCTCACATGGCAAAACAACTGTTTTTTGTGAGCCATGCACTACCTTTGTGATATGAAAGAGATCGAAAGTGCAGCAAAAACAGAGCTACATTCTCTAGAGATAATGGCTCCGGCAGGTTCATACGAATCCCTGATGGCAGCTATCAACGCCGGGGCTGATAGCATTTACTTTGGCATTGAAGGGCTTAATATGCGCTCCAAAAGTGCCTATAACTTTACGAGAGAAGACCTTTATAAAATCACCGAGATCTGTCGCAAAGCCGGGGTAAAGAGCTACCTAACCGTCAATACCATCATTTATGATGGAGACCTGACCTATATGCGGCAACTCATTGACGATGCAGCGGCAGCCGGCGTATCGGCTATCATTGCCTCCGATGTTGCGGCTATGACCTATGCCCGCAAAGTAGGTGTAGAGGTACACCTCTCTACACAACTTAATATATCCAATACGGAAGCCCTTCGCTTCTATGCCCAATTCGCCGATGTAGTGGTGCTTGCCCGGGAGCTCAACATGGAGCAAGTGGATGCTATACATCAGGCGATAGAAACAGACCCTATTACAGGCCCAAAGGGCGAGCCCATCCGCATTGAGATGTTTGCTCATGGAGCTCTCTGTATGGCTGTATCGGGTAAGTGCTATTTGAGTTTACACGAACTGAATAAGAGCGCCAACCGGGGATCCTGTGGGCAGGTCTGTAGGCGGGCCTATCGCGTGCACGACAAGACTAGCGACATAGAACTAGAGGTGGACAATGCCAACATCATGTCGCCCAAAGACCTCAAGACTATCCATTTCCTCAATAAGATGATTGATGCCGGAGTGCGTGTCTTCAAGATCGAAGGGCGAGCTCGAGGGCCAGAATATGTAGACACCGTGGTACGATGCTACCGAGAAGCAGTAGAAGCAATCTCCGAAGGAACCTATACCCTGGAGCGCATTGCGGAGTGGGATGCTCGGCTATCAACTGTCTTCAATCGAGGCTTTTGGGATGGATACTATTTGGGGCAACATCTTGGGGAGTGGACACCTATTTATGGCTCTGCCGCCACCAAACAAAAGATATACAAAGCCAAAGTAACCAACTATTTTAGCAAACTAGGGGTGGCAGAGCTAAGCCTAGAAGCCGGAAGTTTGGCCCTAGGAGACGAAATTCTGATCACGGGCCCAACAACCGGACTAGTACGCATCACTTTGCAAGAAATTCGCTTCGATCTACAGCCCGTAGAGCGAGGGGAACAAGGTACACGGGTATCTATCCCTGTTCCCTCTAAGGTGCGCCCCGGAGATCGTGTATACCTCTTCGAGGAGCGAGTGGTGCAGCAAGAAGCCTTCGAAACAGATACGCAAAGCAAATAAGTATAGACCTATTAAAACGACTCTCGGAGAGATGAAAGATCAAGATTACCTCTTCTCGATTGACCTAAAAGTACGCGACTACGAGTGCGATCTGCAGGGCGTTGTAAACAATGCCAACTACCAACACTACATGGAGCATACGCGTCATGAGTTTCTAGAGTCGCTAGGAGAGAGCTTTAGCGGGATGCACGAAGCCGGTATCGACGCCTTTGTATACAAGGTCTCCATCACCTACAAGAAGTCGCTCCGTGGCGGAGATCGCTTTAGAAGCGCCCTTAATTGCTATAAAAAAGGAGCCAAGCTTATTTTTGAGCAATACATACTATTCCCCGATGGCACGGTGAGCGCCCAAGGAGAAATAGAAACAGTGGCTGTAGAAAACGGTGTAATTACCCGAGGAGAAGTATTCGACAAGTTACTAGAGGGAATAGAGAGAAAAAAGTAAAGCTTATTTCTCCTCATTTTTAAACAGTTAGCGAGGTTGAGAAAAATATTTTCTCAACCTCGTGCAGTATTTGGGGGTATCGTGCATTTACCTTATAGAAGCTCGCTCAAAGGGGGTAACTCCAGAAGAGAGCTTCTAAACGACAAGAAACAGAAAGAAAAACTAAAGCAAACAAAATAGAAGCTCACAAGGAGCAAAACAAAAACGAAGTAATGAATCCAACGAGCCCAACACACCAACTCAACGGAATGCGCCCAACACACCAACACATACTGCGCTATACTAAGTTTTTGTTCTTACTCCTGTTTGTGGTTACGATTAGCGGTTGTTCCCTGGGTCCTCACGAAGGCCTCATTTGGGATTATCGTAACGAAAATCTTGAGATTGCTCTTGTTGATGATAAAGGGCAATCGCTGATCGACCCAACAACCGACGAAGGGCTCGCACTACTCGACTCTATCTCCATCGACTACGAGGGCAAGAACTACCCCCTCCACGATCGCATAGGAAGAGGCTTGCGTGCGACCAAGGAGGAGTACAGAGACTTCTTTTTACGCCAAAACTCGGGTCGTTACGTTCTTAGCTTCGGGGAGTTCCAACCTAACTATAAGGATCTACAAGTATTGTACCTTAACCTCCCCGGCAAAGAACGTCGCCGCATCTCTTTCACCCATACACTCAAGGGAAATAGATTCATCAGCTCCGTTTGGGTTGACGATGAGCTAGAGCCTCAAACCAGGGAACTGAACAACGTAATCATTCACCCCAAGAATAACGGAGAGGCCTTCCGTGTTTCGAAGAATGCAAAGGCTGCACCCGTTACCCTATATATCTACCCGCGCCTGGCGGACAGTTGCCTTTACAAGGATAATCTAACAAATGATCTCTCTATTCCTAGAAAGGAATATTCGTTCTACAAGATTAGTTATCGTGGCGAAAGTTACCCCCTCCTAGAGGAAAATAAAATAGATGGACTCGGACTCACAACCGGTAATAGTAGATTCCTGCTTCCCCATCAAAACTATTGCAAATCGCCCTACTTAGCATTCGGTCCCTTCCGCCCGGAGGATGATATACACAACGCCGAAATTGCAGTTAGCTACCGTGGCAAAGAATATATAATCTTGCTCAACTGCTATCTCAACGAAAAGGAAGAATCTGTATACGAAGCCTGGCTGGGAGACGAAAACAAGAAAAATATTTTCTACTTTCGCAGTGGCCCCCTTGTAGAAGTAGACTGGAGATAATGACAGAACAGGAATTGTGCGATAGCTGTAAGGCTGGTAGCCGAGAGGCATACCGTCAGCTTTACCACAACTATGCACCATTCTTACTACACCTGATACAGCGGTATGTAGGTGACATAGAGGTAGCAAAAGATCTGATGCACGATACTTTTCTTTCGATTTATCAGAAGATAGAAAAGTTCGAATACCGGGGCGAAGGCTCCCTGAAAGCCTGGCTCTCTCGCATCTGCCTCAACGATAGTCTCATGTGGCTCAGGCAAAAACAACGCATAACCATACATTCCCTCGATGAGGAACTAGATGCCGACCAAGAGACGCCCTACGATGCTCCGGAGGAAGAATCCATCGAAAGCATCAGCGAAGAGGTGCTACAAGGCTTTATACGCGAGCTCCCCGATGGGTATCGCACCGTCTTCAATCTCTATGTATTCGAAGAGAAGTCGCACCGAGAGATCGCCCAACTGCTAGGGATTAACGAGCGATCCTCCTCTTCTCAATTAGCACGTGCTAAGAAGCTATTAGCTCAGAAAATAACCTCTTGGCAGCGCAACAACTAAAACAACACACCACACTCCTTCTCCCTCAAAGAGAGGAGCTAAAGAGATAAGAACTCAATAGAATGAACAACAACACACCACAGAAACCGCTAGAGCCTTGGCTCCAAGCTCTCAAGAAGAAGGTGGAAGAAGCTCCCCAAAAGGAGAGTCTCCCCTTCGATCTTGATGCAGAATGGAGCAAGCTCGAGGCGAGTTTACCTCAAGCGTCTACGCCTGCTTCTACACACAAGGGGGCTAGACTTCTTAGGTTCAAAAAGTGGTATGGAGTAGCCGCCTCCATAGCTTTATTGCAACAGGGGGCTAAAATACTTCGATATAAAGGCTATGGAGCCGCAGCGGCTGCCACCCTTGCCGTCGGAGTTACCGGTCTTACCTGGGTTATGCTCAAGAAGCCCACCTCCCCCCAAGCAAACCCAACAAATGCCATTGCTCAGAACGAACTTGTAGAGCCGTCACACCCTTCGCCCCCTGAAACATTTGAGGAAATACCAGCCTCTCCGGCCACACCTCTATCCTCTTCCTTCGTAAAAGAAGAGAGCATAGAACCGGTAACTGTAGCTACCCAACCTCAGTCGGAGCCAAAGACAGAACCCACTCAAGTGGAGACTCCACAACCCGAAGAGACACCTAAGAATACATTTATAGGGCCCGAAGCCCCCGAAAATAAAAATTCCCAACAAGAGTTGCTAGCCGATGCCGGGCCACGCACCAACTCACAAATGAGAGCCGGATTGTTTATCAGCAATATATCCGCTTCCGGGAAATATGGCGAGAGCCCATCTCAGACCGGGGGAGACCTGCAATTGATGTCGCGTACCATCAATCAACCCCTATCCTCTCCAGGGACAGCTTTTGCCTACGAATCGGCTGTTTTTGCACACAAACTTCCTTTCAACTTAGGAGCTAAAGTAAGTTTCGATCTGGGTCGTCATTTTGCGCTAGAGACCGGACTTGTCTACACCCTCCTACGCAGTGATCTAAGCAACTACAGATCTACGGGCCGTAGAGCCATGCAGCAGATCCATTACCTAGGCATCCCTGTTGGCTTCAATTTTGCATTCTACCAAGTACAAGATTTGCGCGCTTATGTAGGAGCTTCGGCTCGTCTGGACAAAGCCATCAGTAGCACCCTTATGGGAGCAAGTCTGGGAGAAACCCCATGGCAAATTTCGCTGCAAGGAAAGGTGGGCATGGCCTACGATATTATACCTCACCTAGGTCTATTTGTAGAGACCGGAATGGCGTACTACTTCGACGACCAAAGTCGTCTGCAAACATTCTATAAGCAGCACCCCCTAACCTTTGCCATCTCCGCAGGGATTCAATTAAACTACTAAACTAACTTTATACGCTTATGAAATCAAATCTTCTACGCAATCTTCTATTGGGCTCTCTCGCCCTCATTGCTTTTTCGGCGAAGCCCCTACAAGCTCAGACGACCGAGGGCACTCGAGTGGTTTATACCCAGGCTATGGAGTCGGCTCGCATCCCCTCGCCTAGCAACATGTTCTACTTCAAGCCTCTTTCTCTCCTCTATGGGGCTCAACTTGGCTACCTAAGAAATGTACGCGAGCAAGTCTACGTTGGGAGTGAATTTGCATTGACGGCTTGGAATGGTGCTCCCAAATCCATAATGGCAGCTCCAACTCTCCGCTATTACTTTGGGCAAGGACCGATGGCTCAAACGATTGCCTTCTTCCTTTCGCTCAAAGGACAAATCGGATGCTACTACGATCTACCAACAAAAGATTCTTACACTCCGGAAGGGAATCGTAGTGCGGCTCTATTTGTAGGTGCCGGGGCAGGAGTGGGCTTACATGTCGCTATCGACAAGGCATCTAGATTCCATGTATTCGCAGAAGGGGCACTGCGCTTCTCTCACATACAAGGCCAGGAGGAGATGCCCTCACTTGAAGGCTCCGAAAACCTCTCCAGCACTATCACTTACTATGCTATGATGAGCCCTACATCACCTACAGAGGTTACAATTGGGATATCTTACTTATTCTGAACAGACCGAATCTAACAGGGACAAACACACACTTTCACTAGATTTGAGGTGGGCTACTATTCCGTTCTTGGAGTGGTAGCCCCCTCTGTTTTTATCCTCTACGGTAAGATCATGAAAAGGCTCTCTACGCCTAGGGCATTCCCTTTCCGATCGCCCCCTCATACGCCCCCAAGGATTCCATCGACACTTCTCCCTGCAATCTCCAAGGGAAAAGGGAATATAAAAGCAAAAATTGTTGTACCTTTGGGATCGGTATAGACTGCAATTCCGAGCGAGGGAAGCAGGTGGAAAAAGAAAAAAACTCACCCAAAACTCCCAAGGGAAATAGGGTGAAAACAAAATAGAAACAGAGTAGAAAGGGAAAGAAAACCACCCTACTTCGGAACGAAAACTAGCGTATAAATTTAGGATACAACTCCTGCCCTTCTCTAAGAGAAGAGACCAAGGAGAATTGCAACCTAGAGCACTATAAATATGGAAGATATAGAAGATCGAATAATAAAGATCGACATAGAGACCGAGATGAAATCAGCCTACATTGACTACTCAATGTCGGTAATTGTATCTCGTGCTCTACCTGATGTTCGCGATGGATTTAAGCCTGTACATAGGCGCGTACTCTACGCAATGAATGAGATGGGTAACGTACATTCTCAGCCCACACGTAAGTCTGCCAAGGCGGTTGGTGAAGTGCTTGCAAAGTACCACCCCCATGGTGATAGTGCTGTGTATATGACCTTGGTACGTTTGGCTCAGCCTTGGAACCTCCGATACACCTTAGTGGATGGCCAAGGGAACTTTGGTTCGGTAGACGGAGACTCGCCCGCTGCTATGCGTTATACAGAGGCTCGTCTTACGGAGCTGGCCGGAGAGATGCTGCGTGATATCGACAAGGAAACCGTCGACTTCCAGAATAACTTTGACGATACGACCCAAGAGCCAACCGTGCTCCCCACCCGCTTCCCCAACTTGCTTGTCAATGGGGCTTCGGGTATTGCTGTAGGTATGGCCACCAATATGGCTCCCCACAACCTGAGAGAGTGTATTGACGGCTGCGTTGCCTATATAGATGCAGGTGGTGATCTAGAGGTTGCCGATCTTATGCGTTACGTCAAGGCCCCCGACTTCCCAACGGGAGGGTTCATATATGGCTATACCGGTGTAAAAGAGGCTTTTGAGACCGGTAGAGGACGTATCGTACTAAGAGCTCGCACAGAGATTGAGACCGATAATAATGGTCGTGAAAATATCATTGTAACAGAGATTCCCTACCAAGTAAATAAAGCCCAACTTGTAAGCGACATAGCTCAACTAGTAAATGAGCGCCGTATCGAGGGTATCTCTAATATCAGTGACGAATCGAGCGGTAAGGGAGGTATGCGCATCGTGATAGAAGTAAAGCGCGATGCCAACGCCTCTGTGGTGCTCAACCATCTTTTCAAGCTCACTTCCCTACAGAGCTATTTCAATGTCAACAACATTGCGCTCGTAAAGGGGCGCCCCTGCCTACTCAATCTAAAGCAACTGATCGGAGAATTTGTGGATCACAGACACGATGTAGTGCGTCGCCGCAGTATCTTCGACCTCCGAAAAGCACGCGAACGTGCCCATATCCTAGAAGGGTTGCTCATTGCGGTAGACAATATCGATGAGGTTATCCACATCATACGCTCATCCGAAAATGCCCAGGAGGCTCAGGAGCGTCTTCGTGAGCGCTTTGAGCTATCAGAGCTACAAGCCAGAGCTATCGTAGACATGCGTCTGCGTGCTCTTACAGGCCTAGAGAGCGACAAGCTCCGTGCTGAGTTTGACGATCTTATGAAAACAATCGAGTATCTCGAAGGCCTCCTTGCCAACGACGAGCTACTCATGCAGGTAGTGAAAGACGAGCTACTTGAAGTAAAAGAAAAGTTCGGAGACCCTCGCCGCACCGAGATCGTATTCTCTAGCGAAGAATTCAACCCCGAGGACTTCTATGCAGATGATGAGATGATTATAACCATCTCACACCTAGGATACATCAAGCGTACTCCCCTAAGTGACTTCCGTAGCCAAGCGCGCGGAGGTGTAGGATCGAAGGGCTCAACAACCCGAGAAGAGGACTTTATTGAGTACATATACTCTGCCTCCATGCATGCTACTCTACTACTCTTCACCACCAAGGGTAGATGCTTCTGGTTGCCCGTTTACAAGATCCCGGAAGGCGCAAAAAGCACCAAGGGACGCGCAATCCAAAACATCCTCAACATCGAAGCGGACGACCGCATCACAGCGTGCATCCGCATCAAGAAACTCCAGAAGGACCCCGAATTTGTGGCTTCGCACTACCTCGTGTTTGCGACCCAGCAGGGGATGATCAAGAAGACTCCGCTAGAGGCGTACTCTAACCCCCGAAGCAAGGGAGTATTCGCCATCAAACTAAACGAAGGCGATAGCGTGGTAAGCGTTCGTCTCACCAATGGTAAGACCGAGCTACTCCTTGCCAATAAGGGAGGCCGAGCCATCCGATTCCCCGAAAGCAAAGTCCGCTCAATGGGGCGCGTTACTACCGGGGTACGTGGTATGATCTTAGACGAGGGTGTGGAAGATGCTATTGTAGGAATGGTAGCACTCAAAGACCCCGAAAAGGAAACCATCTTGGTAGTGAGTGAATGTGGTTATGGTAAGCGTACCACTCTCGACAGCTACCGCATCACCAATCGCGGTGGTAAGGGAGTAAAGACCATGCAGATCACAGAGAAGACGGGATCTCTCGTAGACTTCCGCTCTGTAACGGACGAACTCGACCTGATGATTATCAATCGAAGTGGCGTGGCTATACGTATGCCCATGTCATCTATCAACGTGATAGGGCGTGCAACTCAAGGGGTCAAGCTCATCAACCTATCGAGCCGAGGAGACGAAATTGCCTCTGTATGTATTGTTGCCAGCGAAGAATTAGAAGCTGAAAAGGCCCTACTAAAAGAGGGTGCTACTGATGAAGAAGTAAACCTTACTTCCGAAGTCGATTCTAATGATTATGAAGAGATCACTGACAACACACAAGAACAACGATTAGAAACAGAAGAAGATAACGTAGAATAAAAGAACTAAAAGGACTTACTCTAGAGAGGGAAGAGGGCACTATCGGGGCCAGTCTTGTAGGATCCTCTCCACTCTCGAAGGTAGGTATAAAGCGTATAAACTATAAAAAACTATTCGCAATGAAGACAACCAAGAAAGTAATGTCTATTGTTTTGACAGCCCTCATGACTAGTGGGTTTGCCATGGCACAAAAGGCTAATGTAAAGGGAGCTGAGAAGATTGCCGATAAAAAGGGCGATTACAACGAAGCTCGTGCTCTTATCAAAGCAGCTCTCGAAAACGAAGAAACAAAGAGCGACCCAAAAACAATGTACATTGCAGGATATGTAGAAGAGAGCAACTTTACAAACGAGAACGTAAAGCAACTAGAGGGTGTAGAGCCGAATCGTGCTGAGATGAATAAGGCCCTTCTGGACATGTTTGACTACTATATCGGCACCATCGATATGGAGACGGCTGCCAATGGCGGTAGCACCAAGCCCGGGAAATTTGGCAAAAAGATTAAGGATGCTTTTTCCAACAACCTCCTCTACTTCATCAATGCAGGGGGCTACTACATGGAGAAGCAAAACTACAAAGATGCCCTCCGTGCCTTCTCCGATTTCAAGCAAATAAAGAAACTTCCGATGTTTGCAGATACTCCTATAGCAGCTGCAGACTCTAACTCTATGATGGTAGATTTCTTCTCTGTGATCAATGCTTATCAAACAGGAGACAAGCAGCTTACTATCAAGCTTGCAGAAGAGATCAAGAATGTAGAATATCGTCGTAACGACCTTATTCAGATCCTCTCTCAAACCTATCTTGAGAATGCAGATACAGCCAAGTACATCGAAACAATGCGAGAAGGTCTCTCATTGTATCCTAACGAATCGTACTACTCTGTAAATCTTATCAATACCCTCATCCAGATGGGCCGCACAGAAGAGGCGATCTCTCTCTTGGCTTCTGCTATCGAAAAGGCTCCCAACAATGCTCAACTCTACGACGTAATGGGGAAACTTTATGAAACCAGCGATGAAGAAAAGAGTCTCGAATGGTATGGTAAGGCTCTCGCTATTGACCCCGAATTCACGGAGTCTAACTTCAACATGGGCCGTGTATACTACAACAAGGCTGTAACTCTCAAGTCTAGCGACAAGTACGATGCGGCTACCGACAAGAAGATTACCGAACTCTTCAAAAAAGCGTTACCCTATCTAGAGAAGGTATACGCAAAGAATCCTGATCAGTGCTACTACGTACTCGCTCAGGTGTACTATAACCTCAAGATGGGGGATAAGTACGATGCGATCAAAGCCGCTTACGGCCTATAATATTTGGTTACAAACACACAACAGAATAAAGAAAAATCAGAAATTCTTATGAAGAAACTATTGATTTCACTCGCTGCTGCTCTTATTTGTACAGCAACAGCATCCGCACAAATGTTTACCCTTCGCGTAGAAGCCGGTCCTGAATTCGCATTCTCTTCTCTTGCTACTCACGGAGTAAAGGTTCTTAGTGGTGGCACGAAAGTTGGGTACCACGTAGGTGCCTACGCAGATATACCTCTCTACAAAGGGCTCTATGCAAGTACAGGTCTCTCTTTCGAAATGAAGGGTGCTAAGGGTAAGGTTAAAGAAGATAGCTCTCTTATAGGACAACTCGGTTCTTTGATAAACAAGAATACTCAAAACGAGATTACCATGCACTATCTACAGATCCCCGTTAATATCGGGTATCGTCTATCTCTTACTCCTAGCCTCAGCTTGGCAGCACAGACAGGTCCCTACTTTGCTGTAGCTCTTGCCGGTTCACAAAGCTCGGGCATTAAGGGTGCCATAACAAGCTTCAATATCTTCAAAGAAGGTATCCTTGGTCTTGGTAAGGCCAGCCGCTTCGATGTAGGTTGGGGTGCATCTGCTATGCTATACTTCGGCAATATCTATGGTACCGTAGGCGCAGACTTTGGCTTCCTCAATGTGGCTCAAACAGATGCAAAAAGCATTGCAAGTCAACTAAAGGATTTGTCTCTTAAGAACTCTACAGCTTATATCGGTCTTGGCTATTGCTTCTAAAGCATCTCGCCTACAGAGAAAATAGTTTGTAACTTTGTGGGGGAATACTTATTGGGGTATCTCAATGGGTATTCCCCCTTTGATATTATATAAAAACGGCATTTAGCAATGAAAAAGACTCTCGTAATAGTGGTTCACCCCACCCTCTCTACCTCAACTATAAATAAGGCATGGAGCGAAACGGCTTGTGGGCATGCTACCCTTCATTTTCTCTACGATGCTTATCCCGATGGAGCCTCTTTTGACATTGCCGCCGAGCAAGCTCTTATCGAAGCTCACGACCGCATTGTTTTTCAATTCCCTCTCTATTGGTATGCAGCACCCTACCTGCTAAAAAAATGGCTTGACGAAGTTATTACTTACGGCTGGGCATATGGCGAAGGCGGTGATAAGATGGAGGGGAAAGAGCTGGCAGTGGCCGTCTCCTGCGGAGGTAAAGAACAAGAGTTTTCTGAGGGGGGAATACAATGTCATTCCTTGGCTCATTATATGCAGGTTTTTGATGGGATTGCCGCCTTCGTTCGTGCCAAGTATATTGGATTTCATGCCCTATACGACTCTTACAATCCGGCAACGCTAGAAAAATTGCCAGCCAATTGTAACGAGTACGTTAGGTTCCTCGAGCAAGACTAATCCCAAGAGAGAGACCTTCGTTTGATTTCCTCAAAACAGTAATCACACAAAGAGTGAACAATATGAAAAAGAACTCCACTTCTACAGAATACACAGTGCATCTGGAGGATGTACAAGTGGCTCGTGCAGAAAATCAACTTATACACAATGTTACGATACGTCTGGCGCATAATGAATTCGCCTACCTATCGGGCCCTGTAGGGGGAGGGAAGAGTTCTCTCTTAGAGCTTCTCTACGGAGAGCTTCCTCATACCAAAGGAGAGGCTTATGTCTTGGGGTATAATCTAGCTCACCTCAAGCGCAATGCTCGCCAAGCACTTCGCCGTCGGATGGGTATCGTATTCCAATCTTCGGATCAATTACTTTACGATCGCACCGTAGCTGATAACCTCGACTTTGTACTCCGCGCTACGGGGAAATTTCCTCGTCTCGAACGCCAACAACGCATAGAGGAGGTACTCGAGAAGGTAGGGATGCAGGGCAAAGGCTACAAAATGCCCCACGAACTCTCGGGAGGTGAAGCTGAGCGCATTTGCATTGCGCGCGCACTCATCGTCAAGCCCGAGCTTATCTTGCTGGACGAACCCACTTCCGGGCTAGACCCCCAAACGGCGCTATCCATTGGGCAACTTGTACAACAAATATCTAAGGAGGGAACGGCCGTACTTATGGCCACCCACAACCACGAGCTCATGCGAGAACTCCCTGCCCCCACCTACACCATAGAGGCCGCATCGCGCTCCCTAAAGCTCACCTTCCCACAAGGAATGGAGCCTACGGAGGCTTAATCCAACTCTCTACTGAAGACTCTTTCTAGTTATCTTAATCTCTACGATACCCTATGATTGTACTCAAGTTTGGTGGAACTTCGGTAGGTAGTGCACAACGCATACGAGCTGTGGCACACTTGGTCTCTTCCATTGCAGGACGCAAGATCGTCATATTATCTGCCATGTCCGGCACGACGGATGCCCTCGTCCAACTTTCACAGCGCATTATCAATGCCCAATGGCAAGAGGCAGAAGAGGCTGTAGCGACCCTAGAGGCTCGTTACCAATCCGTTATAGAGGAACTTTTCGAATCACCGGACCTCCGCAAAGAGGTATGGAAGGCCCTAGCTCCCATTTTTGCCGAATTACAGAGCCAAACGCACAACGAAGCCTTCACTCAAAACAACGAGAAGCGCATTCTATCTCGAGGGGAAATCATTAGCACAACCCTTATGAGATTCACGCTCAGAGAGTATGAGAATATAAATGCCGTACACCTTGATGCTCTCTCCTTTATGCGTATCAACCATAATGGAGAACCCGAGCCTCAGCACATCCAAGAGCATCTAACGCCCTTACTTACAGCAGCGCCCGACCCCAATGCCCTCTTCTTGACAGAGGGGTATATCTGCATCAATGCCTTCGGCGAAATAGACAATCTACGACGTGGCGGAAGCGACTATACAGCTACCCTTGTAGGGGAAGCAGCCAATGCCGAAACGATACAGATCTGGACCGATATAGACGGACTTCATAATAACGATCCTCGGGTTGTGAATGTGACCAGCCCGGTACGTCGCCTTCACTTTGGCGAGGCCGCAGAACTGGCACACTTTGGAGCCAAGATACTCCACCCTACTTGTATCGAACCGGCTCGTCGTGCCAATATCCCAATTCGCCTACTCAACACACTCGACCCTCAGGCCCCCGGCACTCTCATATCCTGTGAGACTAGCCGAGATATGGTCAAAGCCGTATCCGCCAAAGACGGTATTTCCCTTCTCACGCTACGCCGCCATCCCCATGTCAAGAGTGGATCTCCCCTATCCGATTATGTTATTGCTATTACCCAATTGATTGCCAAACACAACCTCTGTGTGGACCTTCTGACAACAATGGGAGACAGCTATCTCATCGCCGTAGAAGAGGCTCCCGAGGTAGCCCAATTTGCAGAAGAGGCCGAGGAATGGGGCTCTGTACTCTACCAAAAGGATATGACAATTGTGGCCGTTGTGGGGGATATGGGCTGGAATCGCATGGGCTTTGAGTCTCGCATTCTAGACGCTATTGATGACATTCCCATCCGCATGATCTCCTACGGTAGCAGCAATTACAGCCTCGTACTTGTAATAGGGACCGTGGACAAAAAGCGTGCTATGATTGCCCTCTCCGACCATCTGTTCGCCAATATCAACCTACAATCCCCCGAGATTGACTGAGCAGCCTATCGTCTAAACTCCCTCATGACACTACGACAAGTCCTCCACCTCGTCCGTCCTCATACCCTACCCGCCTCTCTTGCTCCCGTTATTACGGCACTTGCACTTGCTGCCTTAGATGGATTCTTTCGCCCTACAACGGCTATTCTCGCCGTGCTTGTTGGGCTATTGGCGCAGATTATTAGCAACATTGCAAATGATCTATTCGACTTCAAAAAAGGGGCTGATGGTAAAGAGAGAAAAGGCTTTGAGCGCCCTCTTTCCCTCGGAAAAGTTAGCTATCGGGAGGTCAAAAACCTACTTATTATCACCATTATTGCAACGGCCCTTACGGGCATTGCCTTAATCCTACTCTCCTCTCCTTGGCTTTTCATTGTGGGCGCTCTCGTTATCCTAGGGGCCATTGCCTATACGGGAGGGCCCTTCCCTTTTGCCTACCACGGCTTGGGAGAGGTTATGGTGTTTCTCTTTTACGGATTGGTAGCCGGCGGTGGCACTTACTATATCCAGTGTGGGACACTCTCCTGGGAGGCTATAGCCCTTGCTTCTGCCATGGGTTTTGCCAGCTGCAATATACTCGTTGTCAATAATTATCGCGATGTAGAGGAGGATACCCTCTCGGGCAAGCGGACTCTTTTTGTACGCTTTGGGAAGTCTCTTGCCCCCAAGCTTTATCTAGCGAATATACTCCTATCCGTACTCCTCCTCCTATTCCCCTTTTATTCTATCATAGGGATGCTATCTTCGGGGATTTATCTTGCCCAAATGATGCACCTACAACGTACAATGCTCCATACAGAGGGAGCTCAGCTCAATAAGGTACTAGTACGAACGGCACAAGGAGTCGTTCTTTTTGCCTTCAATGCATTGATTGTAATTTTCGTTCACTATCAGTGGGGCACAGCTCTCGGAGGGTTACATCATCACTAAACCTCTAGGCAGAATATACTACAGAGAATGCATAACACGTTAGTAGGATATATGGAAAGAAACAAACCTCTCTCCCCTCTTATGGCACATCTCTCGGTAGAAAAGATCTTTTCTCCCCCCCTTCTTTGGGCAGTACTTCTCGTGCTTCTACTCCCTACTTCGCACATTAAGGCTCAAGAGAGGGAGCAGTCGTTTACTTTTCTCAATATCCCAACATCTGCCCAAACAATGGCTATTGGTGGGCTAGCCCTCACCTATGTAGATGGAATGGATGGGCAAGCTTTTGACAACCCGGCTCTATACGGAGAAGAAGCCGCAGGGCGCTTATTTCTCTCCTATCTCAACTACATGTCGGGGGCACATGGCGCCAACGCTATGTATGGATTACCTGTGGGGGAGCGTGGTGCCTGGGCTGTGGGCGTAAGAGCACTAAACTATGGAAAACTTACAAGCTATGACAAAAACAACATACAAGGCTCTACCTTCTCCGCAACGGACGTTGCTCTGCAAGGAGTATTCAGCTACGAGCTAACCGATAAGCTACGAGGAGGAGTTGCCCTTAAGATGCTATACGGCAATATCGAACGGTACAATAGTTTTGGTGTTGCGGTAGATGCCGGAGTGAGCTATTACGATGGAGAGAAAGGTCTCTCTTTGGGTGCTGCAATCACGAATGCCGGAGCAACAATCAAAGGATACAGTGAGAGAAAGACTCCTCCGGCTTGGGATCTCCGGCTTGGCTTCTCCCAACGCTTTTTACATGCCCCCTTTCGCATCCATGCTACAGCCTATGGACTGAATCCCGTAATCCTCCGCTCTTCACTCAGTACCTCCCAGAAGTTTATGAGTCGCTTCGTTCGCCATTTCACATTGGGAGCGGAGTATCTTATGGACGATATGCTATGGATCGGTCTCGGTTACAACCCTAGAGTTGCCCAAGACCTCAAGGTGCAGAATGGTAATTTCCTCTCGGGGTTTTCTCTCGGAGTTGGCTTCAATCACCGTGCCTTCCGCCTTGGGATTGCAGCATCGCGCTACCATCCCTCTTCTCTTAGCCTCATGGTTACGTTTTGCACGAACTTTGGGAGCGATCAGTATGTTTTCTAAGTAGAATAATTCATATAAGTCTCTCTTCGTATGACGGATAGGAAGATTACAATTGCCATTGACGGCTATAGCTCTTGTGGCAAAAGCACCATGGCAAAAGCCCTAGCTAAGTCTCTAGGATATATCTATATTGATAGCGGAGCTATGTATCGCGCCATCACGCTCTACTCGCTACGACAGGGAATGTGGCCCCAAGGCGAGGTGGATCAAGAGCGACTAGCTAACGATATGCCTCAACTCAAGGTAAGTTTTAAGCGAGACAGCCAAGGACAACTACGTACTCTCCTCAACGATGAGGATATAGAAGAAGCCATCCGCACGATGGAGGTCTCCAATCATGTTAGCCCCATTGCCGCACTTCCCTTTGTTCGCACCGCGCTAACCCTACAGCAACAAGCCTTAGGGAGAGAGAAAGGGATCGTAATGGATGGACGAGATATCGGCACTACCGTTTTCCCCTTTGCCGAACTTAAGATATTTGTCACAGCTCGCCCCGAGGTGCGTGCCCAGCGCCGTTTTGACGAACTGCGAAGCAAGGGAGACACAACCTCTACTCTAGAAGAAGTCCTAACCAACCTAAGAGAACGGGATCGCATCGACTCCACTCGTGCCGTTTCTCCGCTACGCCAAGCCGAAGATGCCCGAGTACTTGACAACTCAGACCTTACGCTAGATCAGCAAGATGAGGTTGCTCTCTCGTGGGCTAGAGAGACCATCGCTCACTGCTCCGACTAAAAATGATTACCATCGAAATAGATCATCGGTCGGGTTTCTGCAACGGTGTCGTTCATGCCATCAAGAAAGCCGAGCGAGAGATGGCCTCAGCTCCAGAGGGAGAACTCCTCTATTGCTTGGGGGATATTGTACACAACAAAAACGAAGTCGATAGGCTCGAGAATATGGGGCTTTCCACCATTGATTACGAGCAATTCGATGCTCTCCGTGGCAAACGTGTACTCATTCGAGCACATGGGGAGCCGCCCGCCGTATATCAAGCCGCCCGAGAGCGAGGAATCACAATTGTAGATGCAACCTGCCCCGTAGTGCTCCAGCTGCAAAAGCGAATCCGCAAATACTACCAAGAGGGAGCAGCACAGCACACTCAGATTGTCATATTTGGCAAGAGAGGACATGCCGAAGTCAATGGCCTAGTAGGGCAAACCAACGGAGAGGCCATTGTAATACAAGAGCCCGAAGAGATTGAGCAACTCGACTTCTCTCGCCCCATCTCCCTTATATCCCAAACGACAATGTCTCTCGAGACCTTTGGAGAGATTGTAGAGAAAATTAAGCAGCGAATGCACCCGGGCGTAGCCTTTACCTTCGCCGACACCATCTGCCGACAAGTAGCCCTCCGCATCCCACACATCCAAGAGTTTGCCCTGTGTCACGACCGCATTTTCTTCATTGCAGGCAAGAAGAGCTCGAATGGGAAGGTGCTGTTTGAGAAGTGTCGCTCAACCAATCCTCAGACCTTTTTTCTCGGCTCCCCCGAGGAACTAACCCCCGATATGCTACCATCCGGAGAAGATGAAAGTATCGGTATCTGCGGGGCAACCTCCACTCCAAGATGGCAAATGGAGGCCCTAGCCAAGCATCTGCAGCAGCTACTCCCCAACAGCCAAATCCGCTAAGCAGGGGGCTTCATCCTCCCATCTCTTTTCCCGAATCTAAACCTGAATTTTACAGATTTCTCCTTACTAGAATAACGATCCGTCTAGTAAGAGATTATAAATCTTCGGTCCCCACCCCGAAATTTCGACACATCGGAATTTTCTTTTCAGCACGTCTGGAATCATTTTCCACGTCTGGAAAATTATGTTTTCGACGGTAGTGTCCGAAAAAGATTTACAGTCTCCACAAAGAGGGGGTATAATACAAGTGGGGGCCGGACAAGTCCGACCCCCACAAAATTGAAATTCGTACTAGGCTCTAATATTAGATAACCTTGCTGACTACATGACCGATACGTACGATGTAGGCATCCTCGCCGGGAAGAGCTACTTCTATTTCACGATCACCAAGTTCATTTCTGTACACAATTTGTCCCATTACGTCATAGACGTAAACGGCATCCCCATTAGGATTGGCAATAGAGAGTACTCCATTAGCCAAGCGAGCTGTAGGCTCCGTAAGAACGAGTGGAGTATTTGCAGTAATATTGCGTACCAAGCCCATCTTTGTGAAGGCGCTCGAGATCAGGTCTCTCTCAGTAGCCTTGATAGCCTTAACTCGGTGATAGAGAGCATCACCTTGTACGGCTTCGGGTACGGTCACATCAATAGAGGTACCATCAAAGAGAGGTTCGCCAAAGTATGGTGCGAGGTAAGATTCACCCTTCTTGAAACGTTGTGTTACCTTGAAGTTATCCACAAAGAGATACTCAGGCCCCTTGACTGCAAAGAGAGCTATGATAGAACGCTTACTACCATTCTTAAGCTGTACCCGATAGTCTTGCCAACGATTGATAATGGGCATCTCATTCTCCTCAGCGGGATATACAAGGTCTGCCTGCTCATAACGCTCTGTCTCTTCGTTGTAGTTGAAGAGGGCAAGAGCAGCTTGTGGGAATTGGTTGCTCTCCTTGGCATAAGCGCTATAGAGACTCATAGAGACGTTAATCACGCCACCTCCGTGTGAGAGGTCAAGCTCAGGAGATTGCATTGAGGCACTAACTCCGTGGTTGATATACTGCCAACCATCAAAGCCTACATAGTCTGTACACGGCGAGTAAGCGTACATCTCCCATCCCGGCATATGGAGGTCTTTCGGGAAGGCTCTACCATAGCTACCCGTAGGACGATTATCCACTGACCAACCGGTAGAATTGCCATCAAGATCCTTCACTCCGGTGAAGTCTTCATCAATAATTGTAACCTCAGAATCCTGATATACTCGTCTGTCATGATAAGCCATGTAAGCATAGCGTCCGGCAGAGGGAACCCCGGTCCAAGATGCAACGTAGCGTCCGGCAGTGAGTTCCGACACGTCCTTGAGTTCAGGTTTAGCAATACCATTTACAGCCTGATCAACAGAGCGGTAAGACTCCTTTGTTCCCTTTGCTGCGCGTACATTGTAGTAATAAGTGTACTGAGGCTCAACACCCGTTACCTTATAGCTGGTACCGGTCACCTCTTGTCCTACGATCACATCCTTACGTACCATAGGTTGCTGCCCCATAGGATTGGGAGGGTACATGGGATCGGGTTGCATACAGTAGACATCAATGAAATAGCGATCAGCTCCTTCAACGGCTTCCCAATTGGCAACAAAGCTATCGCCCATGAAGCTAGAGTGAGGGGTAACCTTTGGAATCGGTAGATAGGGCTCCATTTTGAAGATCTCAATATCATCGACAAGCATATCAAAGTGGAACTCTCCAGTCTCTGCGACTTCTCTACTCATAGGCATTACCATGAAGCCCATGTTGACAATGGTACTGTGACCGGCACCCGCAAAAACGACCTCATAGGTATTCCAGTCTTTCGATAGCGTAGTAATATTGGGCGAGAGTTGGCGTAGCACATCCCACGACCCTTTATAAGTCGGGAAGTCACTATCGCAATACCAAGAGGTCTCGGCAGATTCTACAAATAGACGTACAGCACAAAGCTCCGGATCAATCTCCTGCGTCACCTTGGCCTTAAAGCGTAGAACAATGATATTGTCACTATTAGGCTCCTCCTCGTGGAGAATGACATTCTTAAGATCTAGAGGTGGCGTATTAAGTTTTGCACCCTCCTTACTCCCGAGGTGGATGGTACCTCCGGCAGCGTGGGTATAACCCTTACCCTTACACTCTTCAAAGGTAAGATCCTTAAAAGATCCACCCCAGCCACGCCAATGGGTATACTTAGGGTCTATGTTTTGCCACATGCGATACTTATAGGTCCCATCAGGAGCACAGATGGTACCAACAGTGTCCGGTTCGGCCTCTGTACCGGCAGTCATTAGCGAGAAGTCCTCTCGGTGGAAGAGGGTTAACTTGCCCATAGATTCCGAGGGATGAGAGCCTTCCCGAAGAACCGACTTGCCATTTACTACAGTAATCTCTGCCCCTGCATTGCGGGGGTTAACGGAGGCTTTTCGACTCTGGAGCTCCTGAGCCGAGAGCGATGTGATAGTTGTCATCGATAAGACAACAGACATCAGTGTACTCGTTCTTTTCATAGGTCCTTACTAATATTAAGTGAATATGAGATTGAAGAAGAAGACCGACTACAAGAAGAGAAGGTTTTTCTCAAGCATTGTAATCGGTCCTTATGAATTAGAGATTAATAGAGGATAACTTTGTGCCGTTCTACATCCCCTGTAGCATCTGACACTACTAGCACGTAGACACCCGGATAACCGCTATAGACGAGTTGGTCTTGTGCTTGTGCAAGGCGAATCCCCTCTAAGCTATAAAGAGTGAGTTGGCTATCGGGATGAGTTGCCGTGATCGTCTGATTTGCAACTGCGATATTGGTAGTTGTACCATTTACAGCCTCTACAGCATTGGCTTGCCCCATCTTCATCTGTCCTATCAGTAGGTTGAACTGATCAACAGTGCGATCTCTAAATGCAAGACGCACTTCCTTACCTACAAACTTTGAGAGGTCTACCTTGTGAGCATGTAATACACAATAAAAACGCTCTTCATCCTCAATAGTTTCCTTCATATCCTGGATCTCCTGCTCCGCTTCAACTTCATAAATAGGCTCAGTTGAAAGGAATTTCTCAGGAGTCGTTGCCTGAGCATCTGCTACAATATATAGAGCATAAGTAGAGGGCATCTTACCATCCTCTGATGCAGCGACCCAATGGAACCAAGGAGATCCTGCCTCTACCTTAAAAGAAGGAGTAATGAGCCAATGGTCTGCGGGCTTATTAGGACGCTCAGCTACATACATACCATCCTCTTTAATTTCGCGACGGAAGGCCGAGGAAGACATGAAGAAAGTGTAATTGCTCCCCCCCTTAACCGGTAATACACGATCTATAAAGCCTCTGTCGATATTACATCCGAGAGACTTTGCTTGGATGTTAGGGATAAGTAGCCCCTTGTCGTAGATCAAGAAGTCTCCCGAACGGTTGGGAGGGAAGAAAGAACCTGCACGGCGCTTGTAAACCAAAGACTTACGATCCTTACGATACTGATTAGGCTTATCGATCTCGGGATCATAGGTTTCATTGATCCACTTGAGGATGGGCATAGTACCATTGATGTGATGTCTATCTGCCTCAAAGAGAGACACCCCTCCATCGTTGAGAGTTGTGATGAACTCGGGCGAAGTACACTCTGCATGTGTCTTAGCCTCTCCTAGTGAATACCCTAGCTGAGCATCAGCAGAACCATCAGACTTCACGATATAGCGATCCTTGTTATAGAAAACCTTATCCACAGTAAGCGGAAATCTATTCCCTGTATGGAAGGCACAGATAGGTCCAAAACATCGAGTATAAGCGGCCATTGTCTGACCATAGTTATAAGAGTTTGAAATCAAACGATGAGGAATAGGACCATTATCATCTGTTAGGTTGTAAGCCACAACCCCGATCAAGCCTGCAGAGTTTGTACCCATTGAAGAGACGTCTCCCGCATTCATACAACTCCTAAGCTCTGGATAATCAAAAATGAATTCTTGAGTAGACTGAGGCATGTATCCAAGGATACCACCAGCAAATCCATCCTTTGCCCAAATGTCTCCAAAGTTGGCACAACCTATTATAGTGGTGTTGGGCGAAGAAGCAATGATACCCCCTGCGGTCTTGTGTATACCCTGACCATAGACAGCGACATTGGCATAGTTAACGCACTCAATAATCTTCATGTTTTTGCCCAAAGAGGAGCCAACGACACCTCCCCCACTGCTCCAGCAAGAGATGCGCACATCAGGCCCAACCTTACAACGAGTGACAGTACACCCTTCGGTGATACGCCCTGCAATGGCTCCTACGGATGCAAAACCATAGATATGCCCGGAGGCAATAACAACATTCTTAACGGTAGCTCGAGGACCGAGAGCCCCAAAAAGACCTACAGCCATGTGAGCCTCATCTCCTTCAACTTCTAGCTGTAGCTTATCATAGATATTGAGATTGTAAATCTTGTGCATGCCTCCATCATACTCACCCTGGAAGCAACGATTCTCATCTCGGTGGAAATCTTCGATGAGAGGCCCCCCAATAGGCAGTACCGGCGTCCCCTCTGAGAAGGTAATGTCTGCTGTTTGCTTAAGATATTTCCCAGCAAAGCTATTGGATTTATCCACCTGCTCAGCTAGTGTACGGAGGTCCTGCTCCGTAGCAATTTGATAAGGATTTGATTTAGAGCCATCACCCCCGGAGAAGAGACCTTGCCCAAAAAGAGTGTGCGAGGTACCCAATAATAGGAGTGAGACTACTGATAACTGTTTTAGTAAACGCATTACTTATATCTGTATTATTTAGTTGCAAAGTCTATAACAAGCCCCCCATCCCGGGTCTTCTATAGCAAAGAAGACTCAGAGATGAAGGGCACAAGGATGAGACTACTTAGCAATGACCTTCGTAAAGATCACAGAACTATTTGTTAGTTCAAGGCGAACTAGATAAATACCTTCTTGTATGCCAGTAGCAGAAATCATATGACCAGCCATGTCATACACCTTCAAATCGGTATAGGGAACATTTACCTCAATAGATCCGTCTTGTACCGTTACGTGAACATTCTGATTAGCGATCATATCTGCACCATCAGGGCTAGAGAAAGAAACTCTATTTTGAGCAGCATTGAGAACCTCATTAGCGAGGAGTCGCTTATCATTGTTTTCTACGTTATCATTGGTAGGAAGCTCTTGATAGTAGTGTAGGAATGCAACTACATTGGCCTGCTTCATTGCATCCTCTAGGGTATTATTGCTACCCTCTAGAAGCATTGCATTGTCTTCAAGCTTACCTGTCGTAGCATTTGTTGAGTTGATGGGAAGTTCCTTTACAATCTTGAAGTCTCCATTCTCATCGAACTTCACTTCAGTACCCTTGAAACCAGCATCATCTACATATCTAAGAACATTAGTGTGTACAAAGCCTGGGATGGGAGAAGCACTATACTTCTGATCACGAGTTGCTATCTGATCTTGGGTAACCATGATCGTTAGATATACAGGGCGAGAGCGATCCAGACGAGCTGAAGCATGCCCCTCTACGATAACGTTAAGTTTATTGTTGTCCTTCGTGAACCAAGGCTTAACCTCTAGGCGTACAGAAGCAGGATTTCTCTTTGCATCGTCTACAACCTTTTCTAGTTCTGTTTGATTCTTTATGATACCACATACAGAACCATTCTTTCCTCTTGCATCGTCGAGTGCAGCCACAGGCTTACGATTGAACATATTGGTCGGAGAGCTGGGTCTTACCAACGTGATATCACCATTATCATTTCTTACGCCATAGAATGGAGCCAAGCCCTTGCTATAGGAATGCTCCATAAAGTCGGGAGCAAAGAAAGAGTGGTGAGATACAACAGCTAGATTCTTGCGGATCTTTTCGTTTTCGGGTTTGTTGATAAGCTCATCCATCCATTTCACACCAGCGGGGCAGTATTGACAAGCCTCAGAAGTAAAGACTTCTACAAGGGTCGTACGCTCAAAAACTTCGTCTCTTCTGAGAAGTTCTAGATCAGCTGTTTGTACAGAAGGAGTCTTGAGAGCAACTCCATTTACTTCAAGAAGTTTGACAGTTAGCTTAAGTTTACCAGAGACCCCATCGTGATTAATCGCTTGCAACTCAACAGCTTGTGTCAAAGAAGAAGACAAGTATTTGGGTAGCTCTACGGTCTGCTCCTGCTTTTTACCGCCTAACTCTGTCTCAACCTTAATAGTAGTGATATCCTTGATACCGGAGTTGAAGAGATCTACAGTAGGCTTCAACTCTTCATCTGTGAAGGCGAAGGCAGGTACTGTAAGACCACGCAACTCACCACGATTTTGGATTGTGGGATCTACAGCCTTAGGTTCAATGATGACCTGCATCAAAAGAGGACCTTCCCACTTGTTCACCTTGCTATTGAACTGAGCCTCACCAATGGTATAAGTACTCCAGTTTGTTGCAATCCAAGCGGAGTTAGGATCTTCTCCGGGAGTATGGTAGCTACGTACAAGGATCCCGCCCTTAGCGGCAGCATCGTAAGCGTAAGCCCCTGCAAAGAACTCGCTTTCCTCTGTAATTAGATAGGGATTAGCAAAGAAGAGACTATTCCATCCATCCTTAAATTTACCTACGGAGGTTACCTCGATAGGCTCCCAAGGAGTAATAACTACGGGGTTATTGATATCCGTTCTATCAAGAGTTAGTACAGTCTTAGCAAGGAAGATACAAGGGAGTTTAACATCGAAGTAACCAGGATTGTCATTAACCTGGTTCTCTTGCAAACAAGCAGCAGAGGCAAAGCGAACACCTACTACCTTGCTACCAATATGATCCTTAAGCAACTCCTTGGTTATCTTGATGGCACCACCATGGTAACCAGCCCAAGATGGACCTGAAGGCTCAACAGCCTCGTAGTTAGGAGCTTCATAGCCACAATATCCTACATAGAGGTAATTATTATCCTCTTCGACATTATCAAAATAGGCCGGTGCGGAGTACATCGACTTGTTTAGGTTACGACGATCTCCATAAGATGGCGAATTGTCGGTATACAACATACGATAAGCAATGCGCTCACCATCTGCCTTTGCAGCATTGAGATCTAAACAACGAGAGTCGATAGGTGAATTATTTCCCGATGCAAAGTCATACGAATATTTCACTTTATAGCGCTCAGGACCCAAAGGTATATCCTCAGGATTGTCACTATGTGACTTAACCAATTGGAATGGGATGATGAGGTAGTAAGTGCTACGGAAAGAGGTTTCACCCTTCTTAAGTTGCTGCTTTACTGCAAGTTCTCCAGAGAATTCCACCTCTGCAAAGTCATTAATTTCAATGATGACACGGTTACACCAAGTACCACCATCGAAGTCAAAGCTAAACTTATGAGCCTTACCATCGTTGGGGAGCGTAAAGTCCTTAACACCAGGTACACCGCCAATATAATTGAGCTCTTCTCCATAACCAAAGATTTTCATCTTGACAGATTGGCCGTTTGCTTGTAGTGCCTTTGCAGTAAACTCTACCGTGTACTTTCTGTCGCCATTGGAGAGGTCCATGACGGGAGATGTAATACGTGCATTAGCCCCAATCATATCAGCGGGCAAACCAGAGCCCTCCATATCCTTGGCATTGACAGAGAACCCGTTAGGAGTCCAATAGAGCAACGCCGTACTCCAGTCTGTTTGAGAGAGTTGATCATTGAGGTAGGTCTGCACGTAAGATACCTGCTTTCTGGTACCATCGGGATTGGGCTTGATGACTGCATTAGCGATCTTATAAACGCCATCTTTCGTAGCCTTAATCTCTCTAGTGATGATGGAACGGAAGAATACTTCGTTCCATGGGGTTCCATCGCTATTCTTCTGCTGTACGCTAACATTGCTCCAAGTAGCCGTAAAGCCATTGGCTGTCACATTAGCAGGCGACTCTAGAGCAGGAGGAGCCAAAGAGATCTTCCACCCCTTCCCTTGAGCCGAGAGCGACAAGGTTGAAAGGAACCCACAGTAGACAAGGAGACACAATGTGCACCAAAATCTACTAGTAAATGAGTAGTTTTTCTTGTTCATTTTGTTCGATTCTATTTATTACTAACCAGTGAATTCGAGTAGCAACCCCCGCAGCAATACGCTGGAACGCATTGCCTAGGGGAATTGTTATTGTCTATCTAAGAGAGAAAGTTATTTCACAACCTTGTAGACATTGCCTTCTACAAGTACATAGTAAATACCCTCTGGTAGATCGCCGAGAACGATCGGTGAGGTCTCAACCTGACGAGAGAGAATAAGCTCACCGAGTGTATTGTATAAGAATATCTGAGCCGGAGCCGATAGACCTTCGATACGTAGCTGTCCGTCTTTTATAAATACGATATAGCCTGCATGGGCAGGAGTATCTACGGCATTGTTTTGTACTAGGACAGCTTCAATCTTTAGGTCCTTAGAGACTGTAAATTTGATCGAAGACATCTTAGCACCTTCTGCATAGTCAGAACCATTGATCACCCACTTTTCTAGCAACCAATTGGAGCCCTCTGGTAGAGTTACTTGGCAGGTTATCTCTGTACCTTCAACCACCTTAGAGCCGGAAGCGATCGCCTCATTCGTCTTCGTATTAGTTACCACTAGCTTACCTTGAGCCTCTGGTTTAATACTATAGGATAGTGTGTACTCAACAACCTTCTTGATAAAGGAAACTTCTACAGTCTGGTCCTTGTCCATCATAAGCTCAATAGAGAGCCCCTTATCGGATAGCGTAGAACCATTGACAATCCATTTCTCTAGTTCGAAGCCCTCGTTAGGTGTAGCTGTAAGTCTAACCTTAGTATCTGTATCTACAGCAGATCCGGAAGAGATAGTCTCGCCACTCTCTCTATTTGCAACAAGCGAACCATTAGCACCTGCAGTATAGGTTAGTTTGTAGGATGTGGGAGCGGGAGCTGCACAAACAACCTTGATATTTGTTTCACCTTCAATGAAGAAAGAGGTTTCCTTAACGCCAGCGAGGTCTTCTCTTAGGATACCATTGACGAACCACTCCTTAACCTCGTTTGTCCCGGGGTTAACCCAGAAAGTAACCTCTGTTCCTTCCTCAATGCGATCTCCACTCTTAGGGAAGGTGAATGTAGCATCTTCGGGATTCTTTTTGTATTTAGCGATCATGATTCCGCCCTCTATTGACCAAGATACGGGGTACTCAACGGCCGCTCCCTTCACAAAGGTCACACGGATCTTCGTAGGTCTACCGATCTCAGTTTCTAGCGTTAGCTTTCCGGCATAGGCCTGTTGGGGCTCTTCATTTACATACCACTGGTCTACACCATAGCCCTTGTCTGGTTTAGCTGTTATAGCGACAGTTGTACCTGAAGGTATAGACTGTCCTGATTCAAACGAAGTAATACCAGAAGGTAGATATACCTCTGCCTTTTCGATAGATCCGTGTTCTCCTGCAGAATAGTCTACCTTGTAGCCAGACTTACCAGGCTTGAAGGTGGCAAGAATAGTTGCAGGCTCTTTTATTGTAAAGACATATAGTTCGGGGTCTTCCTCGCTAGGTTGTACCTCTTCATTATTGTAGTACCACTTATCTATCATGTAATCTGGGTTGGGCGTAGCACGTACCGAAAGCTCTACTCCTTCTTGGATATCTTTTTCCCAGTCAAATGAAACATTGTATCCATCTTCGGGGTCAACGAAGAATGCCGTTACGCTACCACCCTGTCCCTTCTCTACTTTGATATGGTGCTTAGGAGGAAGAGCCTTAAGTACAGCCTTTACGGTGAGGTTGTCGGTAAGGGACATTTGGAGTCTCTGTGGCATATAGAGATTAGGTTCTTCCTCTACCCCATTGACAATCCACTTATCAACCTTATAACCCTCATTGGGGGTAACAAAGAAGGTAATTTGCGACCCCTCGGGCAACTCTTCTCCCGAAGAAAACTGAGTATCCCAATTGTTCTTAAGATAGCTAGCTTGTATACTACCATTCTCTTCTACAGAGAAGTCCACCTTATAGAATTTGATCTGCTTAAAGCGCACTTCAATATCTAGGGGAGTACTCGTAAATGTCCACAATTCGGCAGAAGAACTTTGGGGTTTACCATTAATCAGCCATTGTTCTACAGCATAGCCAGGGTCAGCCTCCGAAACAATATGGACACTTCTGCGTGTGGGCAGTATATCGCCACTCTCAAAAGGAATCCAATTATAATCGGCATCCATACGTTCGGTCTTTGCGATCTTACCACCGGAGCCGGCTTTGACCGTAACCTTAAAGCCCTCTGCAGGAAGCGGGAGAACCTGAGCCTCTAGATTATTCTCTCCGCTCTGTACCGTGTACTTAATTTCTTCCTGGTATGGAAACTCTTCGTTACCGTTAATCTTCCATCCTTTGACGTAGGTTGTTTCATAGTTGGTAAGATTTACCCGAAGCATAATCTCCGTACCAACTGCAATAGCATCACCAGACTTGACCTCTTGGTAGTCAAGCGTGTTAGCACGCACCGTTCCCCCTGATGTAGAGGAAAAGTTCACCACTGCTGTCGTTTGAGCCATACCCGTCAGAGTTATGGAAAGCAGTGTAAGCATCATTAGTAATGTTTTTTTCATAAGCAAAGAACACCTAGTTACAGTATCTAATCCTTTGTATCAATAAGTTAGCGGAACCGACTGCGGAGAATCTGTCTGCGCTTCCTACTCACTCTCTTGATTTTGGGGCTAAAGTTATAAAATAATCTCAGAAAGGCAAAACGCAATCACTCTTTTTCTTGCATAAATATTCTTCTTACAAATAGAAACATATCCAAGCTATCTTCTTACAACTTGAAAACACACAGATAACATGGGGATTTCTAAGCATCTTCTTCACCCTCTAGGAGATTACCTACTTCTTCAACAGTAGTAAATACTCCGAATCTATTGTATAATAGCCCATATTCAACTTGCCTGTCTGCGTCCTTTTGCTTTTTTTGCTAGTCAACGGGAAAAATTCCACTTTGGGATACAAATTTGACAGATCCTCCTAGTAGCAAAGAATCTCCCATGAGATTAGCTGTAATCAACGAGAAAGACGTAAGTTTGCATCTATGATTGATGCAATTAAATCCTATAATAATATAGCATAATGACGAAGACAAATAGACTCACCTCGCTCCTCGGGATAGAGAAACCTATCATATCGGGGGGAATGGTTTGGTGTAGCGGCTGGCGTTTGGCAGCGGCTGTAAGTAATGCCGGAGGGCTTGGACTCATCGGAGCCGGCTCCATGCACCCCGAGACTCTCCTTGAACATATCCAAAAGTGTAAGCAAGCTACAACTCGTCCTTTTGGCGTAAACGTGCCTCTCCTCTACCCGGAAATGGATAAGATGATGCAGATAATTATGGACGAAAAGGTGCCCATTGTAGTAACTTCTGCCGGAAATCCTAAAACTTGGACAGGCAAATTGCACGAGGCGGGATGCAAAGTACTGCACGTTGTTAGTAGCGCCAAATTCGCTCAAAAGGCAGAAGCCGCAGGAGTAGACGCCATCGTGGCAGAAGGTTTCGAGGCCGGCGGTCACAATGGTAGAGAGGAAACAACCACGATGTGCCTTATCCCTTCCGTTGTAGACGCTGTAAAGATTCCGGTTATTGCCGCAGGCGGTATTGCCTCAGGCCGTGCCATTGCAGCAGCTCAGTGCCTAGGGGCGGAAGGAGTACAGATCGGTACCCTTTTTGCTCTAAGCGAGGAGAGTTCGGCACACCCCGACTTCAAGCAGGCTTGCTGCGCTGCAGGAGAAGGAGATACAGCCCTTGTACTCAAAAAACTTGCTCCAACACGATTGCTGAAAAAAGGCTTTTGGGAACAAGTTGTAGCCGCAGAAGATCGTGGAGCAAGCGCCGAAGAAATGCAGGCTCTACTAGGCAAAGGCCGTGCTAAAAAAGGGATCTTCGAGGGAGATCTAGCTGAGGGAGAACCGGAAATTGGACAGGTAACCGCTCAGATTTCATCCATCCGATCGGTTGCCGAGATCATGCAAACCCTCAGCGAAGAATATGACAAAGTAATGAGCTAAAGCCGCTATCCGCAAAAACATTCTCTCCCAAAGAGAGAGTACATATAAGGTGCTATTGAGGTGAATCACCCCTTTAGCACCTTTTCTTTTGCCTCGTCCGGCTCGTGAGTATACCGCTTCAGCAAGCGAGGGATCTGGTATAGCACCATCAGAATACTGGTAATACCGGCCAAGGTATCCGCTATAGGCATCGAAACCCAAATCCCTTTAGTCCCCATAAAAATAGGGAAGATAAGAAGGCATGGGATAAGGTAAACGACTTGGCGGGTAAGGCTCAAAAACATCGATTTACCACTCTTACCTAAACTCTGGAAAAACTGCACACTCGTGATTTGTACACCAATAATAGGGAATGCCATCATGGCGATCCCCAGAGCCTGCGTTGTAAAAGTAACAAGGGCACCATCCCCTTCTCTAGAGAAAGCCTGTACAATTAAACTGGGAGTAAATAGGGCCATTGCAAAACCAATAGCCGCTACAGAAACATTCACTAGGACGGCTAACTTATACGTATCTATGGAGCGGCGTATCTTACGCGCCCCAAGGTTGAACCCGACAATCGGCTGCATCCCCATAGAAACCCCCACCATAAACTGGATGAATAACTGGGTAATACTAAGGATAATTCCATAGGCAGCTATGGAGATATTAGCTTCTGCAGTAGAGGCGGCATAGTACACAAAACTCCGATTCATGATGATGTTGATAAGGCTATTGACAATCATCATGACGAAAGGAGCAATGCCGATGGAAACAATTGCCAACATCATCTTGAAGTCCGGACGATAGTCGCCCCAAGAACGAGAGAAGTGGAGCGTATGACGCTGATTGAAGAAGTGACTCATGACAAACACAGCAGCCACAATCTCCGAAATGACGGTTGCCCAAGCCGCCCCCTTTATGCCCCAACCAAAATCAAAAATAAAGATGGGGTCTAGGATACAATTGAGCACAGCCCCAAGGAGCATCGAAATCATGGCTTTATGGGGATAGCCGGATGCTCGCATGATGGCATTGTAACTGAAACAAAGGTCTGATACAATATTGGCAGGGACTACAATATAGAGATACTCCTTGGCGTAGGGAATAATTATGTCGTTAGCCCCAAAGAGATGCAACAGAGGATCCATAAAAAGCAGAACCATGGAGCATATAGTCACATTGAAAAGGAGCGTAAGCATAATGGCATTACTCAAAAGACGCTCTGCCGTCTTATGGTCATTCCGCCCTAGATAGATAGAGACACGAACAGCCGCCCCACTCCCTACCAACATACCAAAAGCCACCAAAAAGAGAAGAATGGGCAATGTTATTGCCATACCGGCTAGGGCATCATCTCCGGCCCCCTGCCCTATGAAGATACGGTCTACTATGTTGTAGAGAGCATTGACTACCGCTCCTATCACCGAGGGGAGGGCGTAAGTGAATAGGAGGCGTGGTATAGGAGCATTTTCGAGTTTGTGGAGTCTCTCTTCTTCTCTACTCATCTGTTTTTCGTTATAGTTCCACTATTGTTATACCGGCTCCTCCGAAGCGCACATCTTCGTCGTAGAATCGGAGCACATAGGGGCGCGTGGGAAGCATCTGACGAATGCTCTGGCGTAGGGCTCCAGTGCCCGTCCCATGCAGAATACGTACCCGGTGACAACCTACTTGTATTGCCTCATCGAGGTAGTACTCAACAGCTTGTAAGGCATCTAAGGCACGCATTCCCCGCACATCGAGTTCTTCTCGGAAGTTAGTTTTCTTCTCATGGATGTGCTCGGTTATGTTACTGGAGATGCGCTCGGTGAGAGCTGAAGTTTTTGGGGTATTTCCCGCCACTCGCTCCAACTTACTTACCTCAATCATTGTTTGCATAGTTCCCCCGAGAGCAACGAGAGCCTGACGCCCACGCAGCTCTAATAGAGTGCCCTCTATACCGTTTTGTGATACGATCCGCACCTTACATCCCTCTTCCAGGGGTAAAGTTTTGGGCGGTTGGGGAGCGATTTGGTCAGCTTCGTCAGAGGCTTTGCGGCGCTTCTCTTCTTTTCGTTTACGCCTATTCTCTATACGTTGCCACTCTCTATCAATGGCCTGACTAGCCTCCGATTGAGCCGCTTCGCCATGAGCGAGGGTTGTCTCTTGGGCGAATTGCTGCAACTCTTGCCGTGCTAGGAGCGTCTTTTCGCGCTCGGCATTACTCTCTTTAATTTCTCGAATGGTGCGCTCAATACGGGCGTTGCTCTCCTTGAGCAGTCGTTGTGCTTCGTCTTGAGCTTGGGCTAGCACCTCTTTGCGTGAGGAGTGCAACTTGGCAAGTGCAGAGCGATACTTCTCTATTTCCTCCTCAAGCTGCCTCTCTTGGCGGCGTATATTGTCACGCTTCTTCTCCCAATAGCGTTTGTCTCGAGCAATCTCTTGTACGTACTTATCCGTATCAAGCATCTCTTTCCCTACCAGGCTTTCCGCCATCTCCAGCACCCCTTTGGGTAAGCCCGATTTCTTAGCGATCTCAATCGCAAAGGAGCTACCCGGCTGACCAATGGATAGGCGGAAAAGAGGACGCATAGCCCCTCGGTCGTAAAGCATAGCTCCATTGATAATGCCTTGGTGGCAAGAGGCGTATTGTTTGAGGTTACGGTAGTGCGTAGTAATAAGAGCAAACGACTTGTGTGCATTAAACTCCGCCAAAAGAGCTTCGGCAATAGCTCCGCCTAACTCAGGTTCTGTACCGGCTCCGAATTCGTCTATGAGCAAAAGGGAGCGGGGGGAGGCTATCCTGCAAAAGTGGCGCATGCTCACCAGGTGCGAACTATACGTACTAAGATCGTCTTCGATACTCTGATCATCCCCTATATTGATGGCTAGGGAAGAAAAAAGACCGGCTGTAGAGTCGGGATGTACCGGGATAGGCATCCCCATTTGCAGCATGTATTGTAGTAAAGCACAAGTCTTGAGGCATACCGATTTTCCCCCCGCATTAGGACCCGAGATAAGCAAAATACGCGCATTCGGGGCCTTGAGTGCCAAATCAATAGGCACTAACTCCCGTTGCTCGGCTTGTAGGGTTCGGCGGAGAAGAGGATGCCTCGCCTCTTTCCAATCCAAATAGGGACGTGGCTCTATAACGGGCACAATGGCTCGCTCCTCTTGTGAGAAACGGGCGATAGCAAAGAGAGCATCGAACACCCCTACCAACCGGTACATGGCAAATAGAGAGGGGATATGGGGGCGAATATCATCGGCAAGGAGTATCAGGATACGAATAATCTCCCTGCGCTCGGCGGCATCTAGCTCTCGCATTCGATTGTTCGACTCAACAATCTCGATAGGCTCTATAAAGACCGTCTTCCCACTACTCGACTCGTCATGTACAATCCCCGGGATATTCCGCTTATAGCTTGGATTCACCGGTATTACGGGGTGCCCATCTCTCAGAGAAGGGCGAGCCTCTTCGTCTGCCCAGCCCTCACGTATTGCCTGTGCCAATAGAGAGCGAATCTGTCGCGCCATGCTACGCTCTACCGACGAACGCTCCGTACGGATGGCTCGCAGCTCGGGAGAGGCTGAGTCTTGTATTCGACCGAAGCGATCGAGCAGGCTATCAATCCGCTGAGCGATATGAGGGAGCAAAAGCCCCTCGGGGAGCAGTTGCAAAAGAGCAGGATAGCGAGGCGATTCTCCGCTCTCGGGGTCTGTCGCTTGCTGATAGCCCAAAAAACGATAGAGATGCTCCATCGTACGAATGGCTTGCAAGAGATGCGGCAGGCGATCCTCACTCAGATAAGTACCCTCAGGGCGTATCCCATCAAGCGAACCACGAAGGTCTTCGAGCGAAAGAGAGGGAAAGTCTCGCCCCTCTTGTAGTATGAGAAGCAACTCCTTTACGCGCTCCAGACGCTGCAAAATAAGGGTAGAATCATCCTCTGCACGGAGGGCATCAATCTCCTCCTTCCCCATCAAGCTACATGTTTTTTTCTTCAGTAGCTCACGCACTTGGTCGAACCCGACCTTTTCTTCAAAGGCTCGAGGATAGGTCTTTAGTAGCGACATAGAGGATTAGAAATGAAAGAGGGTGCGGAAGAAGTCGTTGCCATTAGCATAAAGCAAAAGGGCAAGAAGCAGAACAAAACCTATCTTATTGGCTTTGAGTATCGTCTTATCACTGACTCTTCTACGAGTAATAATCTCCCAAAGAGTAAAGAGGATATACCCACCATCCAGCATCGGGATCGGGAGGAAGTTCATAAAGGCAAGAATCACCGAAAGAAGGGCTGTAATGCTCCAAAAGCGATAGGGATCGAAGAAGTTATCAAATAGCTTCCCTATGGATATGAAGCCTCCCATCTGCTGGGCCCCCTCCTTGGTAAACACATATTTCATGTCCCCTACATACCCTTTGAGCGTATTGACAGCTCGGGAGCAACCTGCCGGCACACTCTGCAACAGGGTGTATCGTATCTCCTCGGTAGGATATATCCTATTTATATCGGCAAGAAGTTGCACACCAATGCGCCCCGCAGTATCAGGCTGAAGGGTAGCCGTAAGAGTATCTCCGGCTCGGAGCAATTGCAACGAATGTACTCGATTGCGTTGCTCTCTAAAGATAAGTTGGGCATCCGTGGCATCCACAATTGGGAGGCTATCTACCTGCAAGAGGATATCCCCCGCCTGCAGCCCCACTCTCGCAGCAGCAGTATTGGGGAGCACACTATCCACAATAAAAGGGATCTGCATACCCATAAAGCCAACGCCCTCAGCCATCACCTGCTGCATCATATCGCTAGGCATCACAATGGTTTTCTCTACCCCATCCCGACGTACTATCACCTTTTTTGCGGTAATCACATCTCGAATAAAGTTATTAGAAAGGGCATCGAGAGGCTTTCCATCGGCCGAAAGGATGATGTCATTATCTTGGAATCCTGCCTTATGAGCCGCAGGTGAGAAACTCATCCCAGCTGTAATATTGGCACTCGATAAGGAGGAATCTCCCCAGTGGAGTGCAATACTACTATAGATAACAACGGCAAGAATCAGGTTAAACAGGATACCTGCAATCATGATAATGAGCCGTTGCCAAGCCGGTTTTGCTCTAAATTCGTAGGGTTGAGGCGTAGACTTCTCATCTAACTCTAAGAAACGCTCGTCCACCATACCCGCCATAGAGCAATAACCCCCAAAGGGGAGCCAGCCTATGCCATAGACGGTGCCACTACGCTTCGATCGGTACTTAAAAAGAGCCCTTCCCCAGTCGAAAAAGAGGAAGAATCGCTCCACTCGTACCCCAAAGAGACGTGCCGCTAAGAAGTGGCCAAGCTCGTGAAATACGACCAAAATGCTCAGTGAGAGCATCAATTGCAACGTTTTAATTAGAAAGGCAACTAGCATGAAATTGGGGGGATTATAGGTGAAGAAACCCTCGGAGAGAGGGTCCTGTGGTAAGCAGAATAGATACACTCATTCATGCTTCAAAGGTACAAAAAAAGAGATGGTAGGCCTATTTCGAAAAAGTTTCTAGGCAATATAGGAGTCCATTTCCACCCCAAAACGATAGAATTTTAGGGTAGAAATGGAGTGCACTTTAGGGCAGAAAGTTTTTATAAATCACCTGTAGTTTCGAGCTCCGAATGATCCAAGATGCGATAGGCAATAGACCCCATACTATCCGTTTGGAAGACTCCTCCCTTAACAGAAACTTTGGCCGTACCCCTATCAATACCAAACCAAGCCCCCACCATATTTACACGGAATGTGGCCTCACATATCATTCCGGAAGGAGAGGAAACCCACGTGGGCGTAGTCTTCGATACCAGCTCTATACTCTTTACTCGGTAATGCTTATGGTTATAGGTAGTGCGCACAGAAGCCTCATGCTCCAAAGCCGGCATAATTGAGTCAATTGCACGCTCTATCTCCATATTGATCAGTTTCTTTCGTTTGGCATCAGTATGCTTCTCCCATAGGGTGGGTATGCTACTAAATCGCGACTGCTCGAATCGCGACTGCCGAGCCTCCACCTCTTCGTTAAACTCTTTGAGGGAAGAGTAGCTACTTGTAGCTATAGCTTCGATGGCTTGTATCTCGTCTCTAAACTCCAAGAGATCCGGCTCATAAACTTTGGCATTGGGGTACTTATTGAGCAAAGTTTGAGCTTCCGAAGTCTTCAAAATGACCAATAGGTTGTGAGTATTCTTGAGGATTTCTTCGAGAGAATGCCCTGTGTCGGAGGTGATTAGTTCGTATTGATTGCGAATGCGAAAGAGCCTGCACTTATCACGCTGATCCGCTAAAGCCCCACGTTTCTGACGCAACTCCTCTACATGGGCATTCTTGGGATGCTCTGTGATAAATAAGTCAAAGCGGTCTATGACTCCGTCAAGCGACTCTTCACTCGCCAGATTCCCCTCGGCTTGCAATTGCGCAGCATCTTGCAACAGCTCTCGGTAGAGTTTTTCTTTGCTTTTGCGCCCACACCCTGCAATTAGCAGGGAGGAAGCCAGCAAAATGGAGCAGAAAAAAGTTCGTGTAATACGCATATTATGTTTCTGGTTGGCTGCTAATCTGTTTTCTAGTTTCACTCTAATAGTGGAGAAAGATTCACCACAAAAAGAACAAACGAAGAGGGAATAAAGATTACGCTCCCCCTCTTTTTCATAGACAAATATACATCTTTCTTATACATCCCGATGCAACATTCCCCATTAATATTCCCCAAGGAAGACGAGAAATGAAGCCTAAGAAGCATAGATAGACACAAGGCTGTTGTCTCTAAAGGTTGAGGTGTATTACTACGACAGCACACACTCCCCTCAAAAATAAATGCCCAAGAGATTTATTTATGATACATTTCTATATCTTTGCTGTTGCACTTTGAATAAAAAAGTAACAGTTATATGACACACTACAATTGTCTTATAAGACCTATAAGACTTAGAGCCATTTCGGTTTCGGCCGTTCTGTTGCTCCTCTCTTCTTTTTTACTCGCCTCTTGTTCACCTTCTACCCCCCAACCGGACCCCTCAGGGAAGCAAGAAGGCCCCCAACTCCCAACGGGGGTTTTCACAAAAGTAGGAGCCAACATAGAAGAGGTGCGAGCCTTTGAAGACAAGCAGAAAGACCACCAAGCCGTAGCCGCTATTCCTACAAAAGTAGAGCCCAACGATATCTGGACCTCTGTCTTCTACGTGCTCCTATCCGAAGATGAGCTCGCCCCCTGCAACGCCATCGCCTACTCTGGTCGTGGAGAGCGTCTCGAACGAGTGAACCTATTCATGCAAACCCGTGCCGCTTACCAAGAAAAAGTAGAGCCTTGGCTTCAGTATTATTATCGCCCCATAGGCTACACCGCAGATAATAGAGAGGTATATCAAGAGAAGTCTATCACCACACAGAGCCCTCAGGATATACTCGTAGCAGTATCCTTGGTCGACAACGCGACCGACCCCAAGAAAAGCGACTATAAGCTGATGTGGGTGCAACGAAAAGATATTAACATCACCACACCTGCAAGCAATAACTAACAAATTAATATGAAAAAACAATTACATCTACTGGTACTCTTGGCAGCCGTTTTTTGCTCCACAGGGCTCGCAAACTCGCAAACTCGCGTAAAACCACCTACGCCCTTCTATCACACCGGGTTTGAAGATTGGACCAAAAACGATCTCAAAGAAGAAATCATAACCATCGATGGATACCGGTGGAAGGTTTGCAATGCAGTCATCACCTCAGACTCCACCAAGAGAATTCCCACAGGACACAAAGCCCTCGAACTACGGGCCGGTTCCTTCAATGGTGAAGTCGCTTCGCTAGAGCTTCTCGATAATATAGAAGCAAGCCAAATTGCTTTTGCCTTCTCAGCGTCCGGCATGGACGGCGTTGTCTCTAGACAACGCCAAGCTTGGGCATACGAATTGACCTACGACAATGGAGAGAACTGGCACAGGGCCAACTCGCCTTTCATCTTCGACCGTCATGCCTATACAGCGACCATCGAACAACCTGAAGAGGAATTCAAGCCCTTCCGCTTCCGTATTTGCTATGCAGGCAATGCCATACAATACGGGACAGACTATCGTATCCTCATAGACGACATCCGCTTTTATTCCTACCAAATCAAGAACGATCAGGCCTGGGAGATACGTGCAGATGGAATCACCAACGGCTACGAAACAAGCCAGACCTCTCTTACCGTCTCCCCAGCTCTTGGCGGGGCTACATGGGTACTCTGGGGATCGGGCGAGCACCCCTACCCCAAATCCACCTCCTATATCACCGTCAAGCTAGACGATAAACCCGAGATGTTGGTGAAGCACCTCAACCCGGACATCCCTGGTAGCAAGGTAACATTCGACAACCTCACTGAGGGAAAACACTCTCTATCACTACGTGTTGTAGACCTTATAAGTGGGCTTCCCTACAAAGGCATTGATGACTACAAAATGGATTTCTACGTCCGTCCCTACAAGGCCATAGAGACCCTAAGCGAATTACGTAATGGAGAGATCGGTGCTTTTTACGAACTGACTCCGAAAGAGGGATCTCCCATCCTGATCAACTTCTCTGTGCCTCTCTGCAACCAATATTGGCTCTGGGATGGTGAGATGGGAATGCTTGTCAATGACCCCCTCTACTACCTACCCATCAGTAATAACTTCCCCGAGAAGTTTTCAATGATCAAGAAGATGCGAGGTCAACTTATCAAGCAAGATAATAATCTCGTATTCGTGGTAGATGGTGCTCCCACCACTGTTCTTAGTCAGAATAGCTACCAATTCTTCAACAAGACCTTCATTAGCATTGCCGAGCTTAATAAGCAACTTCCCGAACTCGATGAGGCTCCCGTATCGCTCCAGCAGGTTCGTATCGTGAAGCCCCAACTCGGATATGGCGTCTTCCCTCCCACAACAAACCAGCGTTTTGAGGTGGAAGACAAAGACGGAGCACGCGTCCCGATGAGAAATATCTACTCATTCTTCTTCCTTAAGAACGAGATAGATCCAAGCCAAGAACTCGATGTATTCGCCATCGTTGGCAAGGACTTCTTTTCCGGGGAAGCGATCCTCTTCCCCATCCTTGCTCGTGAGCACAACAAGACAGCCAACGAAGAGATATCCTATAACAAAGACCTTCTCTCTTGGCAACCCAAAGAGAACGGAATAGCGCTCCACGCTAACGAGGCTTGCATGGTAGCCATCTACTCGATCCGTGGCGAAGTGATCGCCCACCTTACACTAATGGCGGAGAGCCAACAAGAGGTCGCTCTCCCCTCTGGCAATTATGTTATTGTAGCAACCTCTCCCGAGCAGGATTCTTACTACACAACCAAGGTTAGTCTGTAATGTTTCTACAACAATGAAAATGAAAAAATATAGCTTCGTAGCCCTAGCGCTACTCCTCTCCATCTTCCGCGCCTCAGCCCAAGAGGTTTTGCCTCCCACCGAGATAGATCGCACATTCCGCCCCACCCTAGATGGGAATGTAATGACCATGGTCATTGACCCCGACGACAAAATAGTAGTAGGGGGGGCCTTCCACAATGGGGGATTTTCGGACGAAGAAGCCCTCAGAATGGACTGCATCATGCGACTCAATAAGGATGGCAGCCCGGACAAAACCTTCAATAAAGGGGGAAGTGGATTCAACAATCTAGTGTATGCTATCACCCGTACTAAAGAAGGGAAATACTTGGTTGCCGGAGCATTTACCGAATACAATGGTGCTCCCGTGGGCATGCTGGTGCGTCTCAATAGCGATGGTTCGCTCGACCCTACATTCAAGCAAGACAATAAGTTTGTACTCCAACATTTCAACGAGAACTACACAACAGAGGTAAACAAAATCATGGTTCATCCATCCGGAAGTATCTATGTAGCAGGTGCCTTTAACACAGTTAATGGCATCTTTGCACCCCTCGTTGCTCGCTTCTCTGCGGATGGAGAACACGACATCTCCTACCAACCCGTAGATGCTGTGAATGAGAAATCATCGCCCATTATCCTCGGCTCTTATATGGAGGAAGATGGTAGTTTCTACATCACGGGCTTCTTCTCTAAGTATGGAGCAATACGTGGGTTGAATGGTATCGCCCGCTTCAATGAAGATGGTAGCTTGGATAAAGACTTTCTTCACATTGCAGCAAAGGACGATACGGATTACTCTTGCACAATCAAAAGCATTGCTCCCTACGACAAGGGGCGCTATATCATAGCCGGTGACTTCACCAAGATCAACGGCAATCCTCGCTTCTTGAGCTGTGTAATCAACTCCAAAGGTGAGGTAGAAATGGATCACTATCAACCCTACAACTTCGCCTCTCTTAACCCAAGCGCCAACTGGGCTTGCTATAGCGCCCTCCGCTATGGAGAGTATGTCTTTGTGGGTGGTGGAGACGTCGCTCTAGCTAAAACCTCATACCTCCGTGCCCTTACGGCTCAGGGCAAAGAGATCCGCGAAGGTTACGACTTTGGGCTAACCCCCGATGGTACGGTAGCCTTCCTACAAATAGATCCAAGAGGTTGGCTTTACATATCCGGGCTCTTCAAAAACATGTCCGGCACTCCGACTCTCTACTTCACAAGAGCTGCCATCCCCGCCCAGGGGACTGCCATTGCCCCCATCTCTCCTCTAGAGAGTGTTGCCATCTCTCAAATAGGACTTTCCGTTAAGGTCGAAATGAAGAAAAACATGGCCCAGCTATCGCTATACTCGGTGGATGGAGTTCTTGTTGCTCAGCAAGATGGACATGGCACAGAAGCCTCTATCTCGGCTCCTGCAGTAGGGAACTACATCCTCTGCATTACGCTCGAAGATGGATCTCGCCAAACCGGAAAAGTTTCTATTGTAGAGTAAGAAAGTCTTACCGTTCGGCACACTTCTTCCTCCAAAGAGGGGGAGCATGATGCCTCTTCTAGTACAGAAAAAGGTTGACCTCCTTGAGTGTCAGCCTTTTTCTATATACTCCCGCAAGATGTAAAGCAACAAGGGAAGGACTCTAGACAACGACTTATCCCCACCCGACACATGCATTAGTCACTATAATATTATTACCTTTGTTGTATAGCTGAAAATAGCAAGAAGAGAAGACAATGAAAAAGAAGTTCAGAGAATATACACAGCCCGACTTCTCGGGAATCAATAAAGAGATCCTAGCTAAGTGGGAAGAGGAAAACCTCTTTGCCGAGAGCCTTCGTCAACGCACTGATGCTCCTTCGTTTATTTTCTATGAGGGGCCACCATCTGCCAATGGAATGCCTGGCATTCACCACGTAATTGCCCGCTCTCTCAAAGATATTTTCTGTCGCTATAAAACCATGAAGGGGTATCGTGTGGACCGCCGGGCCGGATGGGATACACACGGTCTACCCGTAGAGCTGGGTGTAGAGAAGCTCCTTGGTATTACCAAAGACAGTATCGGCAAAACCATTAGTGTAGCCGAATACAACGCGACCTGCCGTCGCGAGGTAATGAAATACACTGCAGAGTGGGAGCAACTTACCAAGAAGATGGGCTACTGGGTAGATATGGATCACCCCTATATCACCTACAAGAATAAGTATATCGAGACGCTTTGGTGGCTTCTTGCAGACCTCCACAAGAAGGGTTTTCTCTACAAGGGATACACCATCCAACCCTACTCCCCCGCTGCCGGTACAGGGCTTAGTACGCACGAGTTGAACCAACCTGGCTGCTATCGCGATGTAAAAGACACAGTCTGCACAGCTCAGTTCAAAGTCTTAAATCCTAAGAAAGAATGGAGCAATTGGGGCGACGCCTACTTCTTGGCTTGGACTACCACTCCTTGGACTCTTCCCTCCAACACCGCCCTCTGTGTGGGTCCCAATATCGAGTACGTAGCCATTGAGACCTTTAACCCCTACACGTCTCTCAAGCAAACCATCATCATGGGTGCCCCCCGTGTAGAGGCCTATTTCGATCCCAAAAATCAAGTAGAAGAGCTACCCGAAGTTGCACCAAAAGAGGTAAAGAAACTACCTTGGCGCATAGTAGGTCGCTACAAAGGAAGCGAACTTGCCGAGCTACAATACGAGCAACTTATCCCCTGGGTTAAGCCTGACGAAGGAGCCTTCCGCGTAATTACGGGAGACTTTGTAACTACAGAAGATGGTACCGGCATCGTTCATATTGCCCCTACATTTGGTGCAGACGACCGCCGTGTAGCCCAACAAAATAACATCCCATCGTTGGTACTCATCGACCGCGATGGGCAAGAGCGTCCCATGGTAGACCTCAAGGGAAGATTCTATAAAATAGAGCACCTCTCTAAGGAGTTTGTTGCCTCTAGAGTAGACCTCCCCCTCTACGATGTGTATGCCGGGCGATATGTAAAGAACGCCTACTCTCCCGAGCCTATTGACGACAAAGAGAGCCTCGATATAGACATCTGTGTGATGCTTAAGATGGAGAATAAAGCATTCCGCATCGAGAAGCATACCCACAACTACCCCCACTGCTGGCGTACCGATAAGCCTATTCTCTACTATCCTCTCGATAGCTGGTTCATCCGTACTACGGCCTGCCGCGAGCAGATGATTGCCCTAAACAACACCATCAATTGGAAGCCCGAGAGCACTGGTTCGGGTCGCTTTGGCAAGTGGCTTGAGAACCTTCAAGATTGGAACCTCTCACGTAGCCGATTCTGGGGTACGCCTCTGAATATTTGGAGAAGTGAAGATGGCACCGAAGAGCGTTGTATCGCATCTGTAGAAGAGCTCTACCAAGCCATCGAAGAGTCTATCGCTGCGGGCGTAATGAAAAGCAATCCTTTCAAAGGCTTTACTCCGGGCGATTATAGTGACGAGAACTACGAAAAGATCGACCTTCACCGCCCCGTGGTAGACGAGATCAAGCTCGTCTCTCCCTCCGGCAAGGTGATGACGCGCGAACAGGATCTCATCGACGTTTGGTTTGACTCAGGGGCTATGCCCTATGCTCAAGTACACTATCCCTTTGAGCATAAAGAGGAGATAGAAAGTGGCGAGCTATTCCCCGCCGACTTCATTGCCGAAGGGATTGACCAAACTCGAGGCTGGTTCTTTACGCTGCATGCCATCTCTACCATGGTACGTGGTAGCGTTGCCTTCAAAAACGTATTGGCCAATGGATTGGTTCTCGATAAGAACGGAAACAAGATGAGCAAGCGTCTAGGCAATGCTGTAGACCCCTTTGCCACCATTGAGCAATACGGATCAGACCCCCTCCGCTGGTATATGATTACCAATGCTTCCCCATGGGATAACATCAAGTTCGACCCCGAGGGAATCAAGGAGGTAAGCCGCAAGTTCTTTGGCACCCTATACAATACGTACCAATTCTTCGCCCTCTATGCAAATCTCGATGGCTTTATAGCAAGCGAACAGCCCTTGTCAGACAGCGAGAGACCCGAGATAGATCGTTGGATCCGCTCGCTGTTGCACAGCCTCATTGCCGAGGTTGACCAGCATCTTGCTAACTATGAACCCACCAAAGCGGGCAGAGCTATTGACGATTTTGTCTCCATAAACCTAAGTAACTGGTACGTACGTCTATCACGCAAACGCTTCTGGGCTGGCGAGATGTCTCAAGACAAACTCAGTGCCTACCAAACGCTTTATGAGTGCCTTACTACCATTGCAAGGCTCATCGCTCCCATCGCTCCGTTCTATGCGGATCACCTCTATCGCGATCTTGTGGGAGACGGGCGTTCTGTACACCTTACAGACTTCCCCGAGAGCCGTCCCGAGCTTATCGATAAGCAATTGGAAGAAAGGATGCAAATAGCTCAAGAGCTATCCTCTATGGTGCTAGCACTCCGCCGAAAGGTTAATATAAAGGTGCGCCAACCTCTCAGTTTGATCATGCTCCCCATCTCCAATGAAGAAGAAAAAGCTCAAATAGAGGCCATTCGCTCCCTCCTCCTTTCTGAGGTTAATGTAAAGGATATAAGCTATGTAGATGCATCAGAGAGCATCTGGAGCAGACGTATCAAGCCCGACTTCAAAAAGCTCGGTCCCCGCTACGGCAAGATCATGAAGCCCTTGGCTCAAGCTATTGCCGACCTACAAGCTTCGGAAATTGCAGCTTTAGACCGCAACGGATTCTTAGAACTGACTGTTGCAGATACGGCTGTACGACTAGAGCGTAGCGACGTAGACATCATTGTAGAAGACATACCGGGATGGCTCGTTGCAACCGAAGGCACGCGTACCGTTGCCCTAGATGTTACGCTCACAGAGCAACTCATCGAAGAAGGGCTGGCGCGCGAGTTTGTCAATCGTATCCAGAATGTACGAAAACAGGCAGGCTTCGAGGTGAATGATCACATCGATATCATTGTGCTCGCAGGGAGCAAAATGGATCCAGTGCTTCAGCATCATCACGACTATATTGCCCGTCAGGTACAAGCCGAAAGCATCCTGCTCAGCGATACCGTAAGCGATGCTGTAGAACTCGACTTCGACGACTTCTGCCTATCGGTAAGCGTAACTAAAAATATCTGATTGAGATAAACTCCTCTTCCTAAACACAATGAGTTTAATTTCTCAAGACCTGCTTACCCCCGAAGAATTACACCGCAAGAGACTCACCCAGTCTCTTGTGGTATGGGGGATTGTTGCCCTATTGCTTATTATCGACCAAGCTATCAAAATATGGGTAAAGACCCATATGATGCTCGGAGAAGATATACGTGTATTCAGTGGATTTCACCTGCTTTTCGTTGAGAACGAGGGGATGGCATATGGGATTACTCTAGGTAGTAAACTCTTCTTGACTCTCTTTCGCATCGTAGCCATGGGGCTACTCTCTTGGGGGGTCGCTCGGCTGATACGTAGCGGCAAGTTCTCTACATGGTTTCTGATTGTGCTTGCCCTCATTACAGCCGGAGGGATCGGCAATATTATTGACTCCCTCTTTTATGGTTTGATTTTCTCCTCCAGCCAGGGGACCATTGCCGAGATTTTCCCAAAAGACGGCGGCTATGCACCCCTCTTTTATGGGCATGTTGTAGATATGTTTTCTTGCCCACTGATCGATTGTACACTACCCTCGTGGATCCCCAAATGGGGTGGGCAGCGGTTTACATTCTTCGATCCCATCTTCAATTTTGCAGATGCGTGCATCAGCGTTGGCGTTGTGGCTCTTATTCTATTTTGCCGCACGCCGCTATCTCGCGCCCTTGAGATGCTGCCTTCCAAACGTCATCGCCAAACCACCCCCCCCGATAACGAAGAGTAACTATGCAGCGCTGCGCTCGTTATCTGCTAGGGACTCTTGCCCTTCTCATCACCCTAGGCAGCCTATCAAGTTGCGGAGACAAATGGCAACGCAAGCTGAGTGATAAGAAGCTCAGACAACTCATTGGCGAACTCTACAAGGCCGATTGCCTCATGGACAATCTAGGCAACAGCATCAACGACACAATGCGACTTGCCTTAGAGGATCAGATTTTTGAGAAGTACGGAATTACACGATCCGACTTCGATAGCATCGTATATCATTACAACATTGATAAGCCCCTCTACTTTGCCGACATAGTGCGACGTGCCTCCTATGACCTCGACAAAGAATTGGAAGCCGTGCAGAAGGGGGGCTCCACTCCCTCTCCTGAGAATTTATTTTTCTCTTCAGAATCGGGAGACTTAAGCAATCTCAATATCGAGCAAATCGTCCCCAACTCTTACTACCCTTGCCGTGTTAGCTTCTTGAGCAAAGCCTCTTGGATAACGCATAGTGCCGTTATAAATGACGGAATACCGGCGGGTAGCTCGCTTGAGGTCTCGATCGATGTAGAGGAACTTCCCGAGAAAGTGATCGAGAATCAATTGGCACCCATTCTTGAGGTAAGCTATTATGCCGATGATTCCCACCAAGTATCCATTCAAACTCCGCTCAAAAATTCGAATGGAGAGACCTACTGTACCCTCGATTTCAAAGAAGATTTCCCGCCAGGGCGCCTAACCCTCTCTCTATTCCAACCCGGAGGAAAAGGATACCCCGGCTATACACTTTACATTCGCAGCCTACGAGTTGCTTTCATCTCAGGAAAGGGCCCGGGCGACTCCTCCTCAACCATAGAGGACGAACTCCTTTTCGATCGCCTTCTCGCCTCGGAGGAGGCTCTTAATCCTCAACTTAGGCCAGAGCCTTAGCCCCCTTTATTTTTATATATCCTCTCTCATGTATAATTCTATGAACCGATCTATCCATTTTTTTATCCTCCTTATTCTCTCGGTAGGCGCCTTGAGTGCTCAAAATGTAGCACACCGCATCCCCATCGCCTTTTACAATGTAGAAAACCTCTTCGATTGCAACGATGACGCTAACGATGACGCCGAATTCCTTCCTCAAGGCAAACGTGAATGGACAAACGAACGCTACCAAGAGAAGTTGAACAATATAGCCCGTGTATTGGGTGATATTGCAGACAACGGAGCGGCCGTTGTAGGTCTTGCCGAAGTCGAAAATCGCCATGTGCTAGAAGATTTGGTACGAAACCCCAGCATTCGAAAGCGTAATTACAGCATCATCCATTACGATTCTCCCGACCCTCGTGGGATAGATTGTGCCCTCCTCTACGATGCTAAGATCTTTCACCTCAAGAGCAGTGGTGTGCGCTTTGTAGCACTACCCGAAGAGTCCAAAATACCCACTCGAGACATTCTCTTTGCCACAGGTACCATAGATAATGAGTTATTTCACTTCATCGTAGGGCACTGGCCCTCTCGCTATGGTGGCGACCCCGCCTCAGCAGGGCGACGTATGGTGGCCGCTCAAACCATGTGCCAAGTGGCAGACTCTCTCCTCAGAGAGTACCCCGGGAGTAAGGCAATACTGATGGGAGACTTCAATGACGATCCTTTCGATGCTTCCGTAGTAGAGGGGCTCAATCTCTGCCAAACTATCGATGAGACTCATGCGACAGATCTTTTCTCGCCCATGCTCCCTATGTATCGCCAAGGCGCCGGCACTCTCGCCTACAAAGGGAAATGGAATCTTTTTGACATCATCGTAGTCAGTGGCAATCTCCTGAAGAAAAACACACAGGGGCTCCATTTGTATCAGGATCCTGAGAGTCATCAACTCGCCTATATATTCCGTCGCGACTATCTTCTCCAGCAAACTCCCAAGCATCGGGGAGAGCCTTTGCGCACCTTTGCCGGTGGTAAATATATAGGTGGCTACTCCGATCATCTACCCGTCTACCTCTACCTCACCAAGTAACTACACCTATCCGCCCTTGATATGAAGATGCTCGACCTCCATGCTCAATACCTATCTCTCAAAGAGGAGATAGACCAAGCGATAAAAAAGGTGCTAGAGAAAACCGATTTTATCCAGGGGGAGGAGGTAGGTTTATTCGCTCAAGAATTGGCAGACTTTGTAGGATGCCGCTATGTTATTCCCTGCGCCAATGGCACCGATGCTCTACAGATAGCCTTAATGGCTTTGGAGCTAAAGCCGGGTGACGAGGTGCTTGTACCCGCCTTTACCTATGTGGCAAGCGCAGAGGTGATAGCCCTACTCGGCTTGGTACCGGTACTTGTGGATGTAGACAAAGAGACCTTCTGTCTCGCCCCCAGGCAACTAGAGAAAGTACTAACCCCACGCACTCGTGCTCTTATCCCCGTGCATTTATTTGGAGCCATTTGCCCCATGGAGCCAATACTTCGCTTCGCACAAGAGCACAACCTCTACGTAATAGAAGACAACGCCCAGGCCTTGGGCGCTACCTATACCTTCTCCGATGGAAGGAGGGCAAAGGCAGGCGCTTTGGGGCATATTGGCTGCACCTCCTTCTTCCCATCCAAGAATTTGGGATGCTACGGCGATGGGGGAGCCCTCTTTACAGACGATGATCGCCTTGCCGAGAGGCTCAAGATGATCGCCAACCACGGTCAGCGCACAAAATATAAACACGAAGCCATTGGCTGCAACTCACGGCTAGACACGCTGCAAGCGGCAATACTAAGGTGTAAACTTCCCCATCTTGCCGAGTATGGAGAGAGACGATGCGAATTGGCTCACCGCTACACAAAGGCTCTACAAGGGGTAGAAAACATTATTCCTCCCCAAGAGATGCCCTACACAACGCATGTGTATCACCAATACACCTTGCGGGTACTTAGTGGGAAGCGAGACCAACTACGCCAGCATCTCTCGGAGCGGGGTATTCCCTCCATGGTCTACTATCCACAGCCCCTACACCATCAGCCTGCATTCACCCCCTTAGTGCATTGCCCTGAGCCCCTCTCCGTGGCAGAGCAACTCCCCCTTGAGGTGCTCTCTCTACCCATCTATCCCGAGTTCCCCCTAGAGGAGCAAGATCGGGTAATTGCAGCCATCCGGCAATTTGCATAGAAGCTAAAATACTCATAGCCTTATGGACGTACCCACAGCACACTATCAAGCTCACCCCACAGCCATTATAGACGAAGGTTGCTCCATTGGTAGCGGCACCGTTATTTGGCATTTCTCACACGTTATGCAAGGGGCTACCCTTGGCAATAATTGTTCTCTAGGGCAAAATGTAGTTGTTTCTCCCGGAGTCATACTTGGGGATGGCTGTAGAGTGCAAAACAATGTATCTATCTATACCGGAGTACATTGTGCCGAAAATGTCTTCTTAGGTCCCTCTTGTGTTTTCACCAACATCCTCAATCCTAGAGCTTTTATAAGCAGAAAAGAGGAGTTCCTCCCTACTCGAATAGGATGCGGAGCCTCTATCGGGGCGAATGCAACCATCCTATGTGGCATTTCCATCGGAGCTTATGCCCTAGTAGGTGCAGGTACTGTAGTACTCAGCGATGTCCCTGACTTTGCCCTCGTGGTAGGGAACCCTGCTCGACAAATTGGATGGGTAAGCCGCCATGGCGAGCGACTCAATTTTAACGAAAAAGGCCGAGCCCAATGCCCTATCACCCAAGAAGTTTACCAACTCTCTAACTCTAAAGTATCTCTAGTCGAATGAAAAATTTCGCCATCATAGGGGTCGCAGGTTACATTGCCCCTCGCCATCTCCGCGCCATACAAGCCACCGGTAATCAGCTCATCTCTGCCTACGATCCTCACGACAGCGTCGGCATCATCGATAGTTACTTTCCAGAAGCCTCTTTCTTTACCGAACAGGAGCTATTCGACCGCCACAACAGCAAACTGCGAGGTACCCCAAAGCAACTCGATTATATCTCCGTCTGCTCTCCCAATTACCTCCACGATGCCCATTGTCGCTACGCAATGCGTCTTGGGGCGGAAGTCATCTGCGAGAAACCTCTCGTGCTAAATCCCTGGAATATAGACGCACTACAACAAATCGAGAGGGAGACGGGGCACCACGTTTATAACATACTACAACTACGTCTGCACCCCTCTATCATCGCCCTACGCGAGAAGGTACAAAATGGAGATCCCAAGAAGATATACGATGTAGACCTCACCTACATTACCTCTCGTGGCATGTGGTACTACACTTCGTGGAAAGGGGATGATCGGAAAAGTGGAGGTATTGCAACGAATATCGGGGTACACTTCTATGATATGCTTACTTGGATCTTTGGCTCTGTACAACGCAACATCGTGCACGTAATGAGCCATGATCGCTGTGCAGGATACCTCGAGCTAAAGAGAGCCCGAGTGCGTTACTTCCTCTCCATCAATGCCCAACTACTTCCACCCAATGCCGTAGAGGGCGAGAAGCGAACCTATCGCACCATCAATATAGACGGAGAAGAGTTTGAGTTCAGTGTTGGCTTTACCGAGCTACACAACGAGAGCTACCAATATATATTGAGAGGAGAAGGATTTGGATTGGAAGAGGTACGCCCCTGTATCGAAATTGTGCACGACATACGTCACAGCACCCCTATTGGGCTCAAGGGCGACTACCACCCCTTAGCGAGCCAACCACTCTCGTCACACCCTTTTTATCACTAAGCTACCCTACTCCTTTCTAGAGAGTTTCGCCTCCATAAAGGTGAAACGCTGAAGCGGAGAATGCCCTATTTTTTCTATCGCCTGCCTATGAGCCGGGGCAGGATATCCCTTATTGCGATCCCACCCATAGAAGGGGAATCGTTTGTGAGCAGCTAGCATATAGTCATCTCGATAGGTCTTGGCCAGAATGGAAGCTGCGGCAATAGAGGCTAGGCGACTATCCCCTTTTACAATGCACTCATGGGGGATATCAAGGTAAGGGTCGAAGTGATTGCCGTCAATAAGCAAACGTTGGGGAGTAATGCTCAAGGCGGCTATAGCTCGGTGCATGGCCAAGAATGAAGCGTGAAGTATGTTGTACGTATCAATCTCTTCTGCCGAAGCACGCCCAACAGCCCAAGCCACTGCTTGCTCTTCTATTTGGGGACGAAGACGATAACGAGTGCGCTCCGTTAGTTTTTTCGAGTCGTTAAGCTCCGGCAAACAGAAGTCCTCCGGCAAGATTACAGCCGCCGCAAATACATCCCCCACGAGGGAGCCTCGTCCGGCCTCATCGCACCCACACTCTATACAGCCATCTGCCAAAAAATGCAAGTCTAACATCCCCTATATTCCTTCTTAAAAGAAACTAAGAGCACGACGTAAAGCCGCAACAAAGGCTTGTACATCAGCCTCGGTATTGTAGAGGGCAAAAGAGGCTCTGAGGGTAGAGGTTACCCCAAAACGATCTAAAAGAGGCTCGGCGCAATGGTGACCGGAGCGCAATGCAATACCTTGCTGATCCATCAAAAGCACCAAATCATAGGGGTGTACTCCATCTACTACGAAGGTAAGCACGGCCTCTTTGTTGGGAGCCGTACCAATCATCCGTACGCCCTTGAGAGAAGCCACCTCGTCTACCGCCATACTAAGCAAGTGCTTTTCGTGTGCGCCAATAGCCTCTAGACCAATTCCTTGCACATACTCAATCGCTTTTGCTAGAGCTACCGATCCTACAAAATTGGGAGTACCGGCTTCAAATTTATAGGGTATGGTATTGAAGGTGGTTTGCTCAAAAGTAACCTTCTCGATCATCTCTCCCCCAAATTGGTAAGGGGGCATTTTCTCTAGGAGTTCGGCCTTGCCATAGAGCACTCCTATACCGGTAGGAGCATAGAGTTTATGACCGGAAAATGCATAAAAGTCACAATCCAACTCTTTTACATCCACGACCTCATGTGCAGCTCCCTGTGCCCCATCAATTACCACCACAGCGCCAACAGCGTGCGCCTCGGCAATCATCTCCCGAATGGGATTGATCGTACCTAAAACATTACTTACGTGGGCTATGGAGACAAGGCGTGTACGCTCGGTAAGCAGAGAGCGATAGGCCTCTTGATCTAGAGTGCCATCATCGTGGATAGGGATAATGCGCAAGGTACAACCACGACGGAGAGCCACCTGCTGCCAGGGTACTATATTGGAGTGGTGCTCCAGTGTACTAATGATAATCTCATCCCCCGGTTGGAGAAACTCCATACCATAGGTAGAGGCTACCAAATTAAGGCTTTCTGTAGTACCTCTGGTAAAGAGGATTTCGCGGCTATCGGCTCCTATAAAGTTGGCTACCGTGGCTCGTGCAGCCTCATGTCGCTCTGTGGCCTCTCTACTAAGACGGTAAACCCCACGATGTACATTGGCATTGCACGTTGTATATGCCTCTACGATACTATCTATTACCACTTGAGGCTTTTGTGTGGTAGCAGCATTATCCAGATAAACCAAAGGCTTACCATTCATCTCGGTGTGTAGAAGAGGAAAATCTCTGCGATACCTCTCTACATCATACCTACTCTTCATTTGCTCCATTACTCTGCGTCTAAAATCTACAACAAAGGTAGTTCTATTCGCCCGTATCAAAGATACTTTCTAAGAGATTCTCGGGTGAAACGGAAAATTTTCTTGCCCTATATGTTGGTCACATTCTAGCTGAAAAACAAGAATTTTTAGGCCTAAAAGGAAAAATATTTTAGCCTGCAAACCTCCTCCATTTCAGCCTAAAACGAAAAACCTCTCCGCCCTCACTCTTTTTCCCGGGGAGGAGACAAGAAATACCCGCCCTCTCGGTATAATAAAAAGGAGACTGTTACACGTCTAATCGGACCAAACTGTTGCATATCTCGCTGATTATTAGTATCTTTTCGTTGTATTAGAAAGCACTCTAGTTAGCTGTATGAGCAAGATTAAACAAACCAAAGCCCCCTCCT
>NZ_CALHDW010000013.1 GCF_938023125.1 uncultured Porphyromonas sp. | reverse complement strand
CGCTATTACAAGGGAGAAGAGAGAAACCCCTATGCAAACCATAATGTCTATCGTATGGCCTGGATATGTGAGAAAGAGTGGGTTGACTTGGAGCTGGAAGGCGTTATTGAAAAACAAGCACCATTCGGCTATAACAATATTTGGTCTATGAATATTGAGCTTCCTCAGATTGAGGGATACGATACGCCAGTAAACCTTTTGCGAACACTATTATGCTATTTCGCATATTTCAATGCCTGCACTCCATCAGAGATATGCACGAAAAAAATATACGCAAAACTAGAGGATGGTCGCAGAATTGAGCTTCCATTTATGGAAGCCTTTAGACATTTCTTACTGAATCTTACTATACGAGTTCTGACTCGATGACTATGTGAGTAGGTCCCAAACCTTTTAGATTCCAATCCTTGTCTTCCTTGAAAACACAATATTTTGGGACGGAATAGGATCTATAAACTGAATTAAGAAGCTATCCGGGAAGCAAGAGCGATATCACAACTGAAGAAGCCCAGACTCTGCAAATCCTTGAAAATGGCCGTAAACTAATCCCAAATAGTCATTCTCTATTATCCTAGTTTTACGATTCTCATAGCACCCCTCTAGTGTGATATTTACAAGTTATCTCGCGATAAAAGAGCTATCCTTACGGCAAAATCGGTACCTTTGTATGGGGTGAGGCGTCAAGACTGAGTCTCGTCCCTACATGATTTATAATAGCATCAAGAGACAAACTTATGCAACTTACCCACCTATCCCAAATCATTGGGCTACTAGAGAGCAACTACCACTCCCACAGAATACTGAAACAACTCAACCCCCAAACACAAGAATGGGAGTGGCTTACAGGGGAGACCGTGGCCCAAAATTGCATGCTAGCAGCCAAAGGGCTTGCTCAACTCGGGGTAGAACCGGGAGATTGCATCGGGATCTACAGCCCCAATAGGAGCGAAGGGTTATATACCGAACTCGGGATCTTTGCCTTGCGTGGAGTCTCTGTTCCCTTTTATTCTACCTGCTCTCCGGATCAAGTCTACTTTATTGCATGTAGTGCCGGGATCAAAACCATCTTTGTAGGCGAGCAATATCAGTACAATAATGCCTATCAAGTACAGCACGAACGGGGGCAAATCGAGCGAATTATAATCTTCGATCGGCAAGTAGTACGCCAATTCGACGATAAGACCTCGATATATTATGACGAGTTCATTCGCATCGGAGACTCTATGCCGAGCGAAACGAAAGTAAAAATTCGCATGAGTGAGGCGCGAGGCGAAGACCTTGCTGTCCTCATCTACACGAGTGGGACCACAGGAGAGCCTAAGGGCGTACAAGTCCTTCACAACGCATTTGTAGAGCAAGTCCGACGGCACCACGAGGTTTATCCCTCCATTGGTCCCAACGACACCTCAGTGAACTTCCTCCCCCTTAGCCATATATTCGAGAAAGCTTGGGTATATGTATGCTGGGCCTTGGGAGTGCGTGTTGCTATTGTCTCCAACCCCAAGCGAATACAAGAGTTGATGCCACAAATCAAGCCCACTCTCATGTGCAACGTTCCTCGCTATTGGGAGAAAGTGTATCAAGGGGTTATGGCGCACATTGACAACTCGCCACGCCTGATGGCCAACATATTCCGCCGTGCTATCAAAGTGGGGAAACGCTATAAACTGGACTATTGGAACCAGTATAAACCCGCACCCCTCTTTCTATCTTTTGAGCATTGGGTTTATAAACACACCATCTACTACCTACTGAAACGTGCCACCGGGTTACAAAACGGGCGCTTCTTCCCCACAGCAGGATCCTTGCTGAGCGAGCCTATCAATGAATTCTTGAATGCGGTAGATATCCCCATCATTATAGGATATGGACTCTCCGAAACCTGTGCCACGGTCTCAGCCTACCCCGAACGTGGTTTTGTCTTATCATCTATCGGCGAAGTGTTTGAAGGAATAGAAGTGCGCATCGCTCCTGAGGATAATGAGATACAGCTACGAGGGGAAACAATTACACCGGGATATTACCACAACGAGGCTGCTAATGCCGAGGCCTTTACCGAAGATGGATGGTTCCGTACGGGCGATGCGGGGCGTCTAGAAGGGCGCACCCTCTTTTTTACAGAGCGCCTAAAGGACCTCTACAAGACTGCCAATGGGAAGTATATTGCCCCACAGCAAATCGAAAACCTCCTTACATCTCATCGGCTTTTCGAGCAAGTGGCCGTCGTAGCCGATGGATACAAATTTGTTTCCGCACTTATCTACCCCAATTGGTCGCTCCTTATCTCCCTCGCCCAAGAGCGAGATCCCAACATAGACGCCTCAAGCCCTCTTGATCAAATAGCCCGTATGCCGGCAGTGCAACAAATTGCCATGGCCCACATAGAGGAGCTACAAGCCGGGTTGGCCGCCTTTGAGAAAATCAAACGTATCACCCTCATCAGCGAACCTTTCAGCATGGATCGAAACGAGATTACCCCTTCACTCAAACTGCGTCGTAAGGTGATCTACGAGCATTACCAAGCTGAGATAAAAAACATGTACAAAGAGTCCTAACGTTCTCATCGGGTGTATAGAGATACGCCCTTCCCTCTCCCTCGCCCGGGGGGCTTCTGTTTATTTAGGACACCACCGAGTATCTCCACAGAGAATTGTTGCGTATCTTTGATCGGATTATATAAGGATATATTCATATAGAGACAGCATGGAAAGACCTAAACTATCAAATCGCTTTTGCCCGGAAGGAATGACGGTTGAAGAGTGGCAAGTTGCCCTTCGACATGAGTTTGCACGCGATAATGAATTTATCGTTGAGCACCTCGATGACAACAAAATATGGGGAGACTATTTGGTACACAATGGGGCAAATCACTACCGCGTTGCCTTTAGAGGGGTACGTAGTGACAAGAACTTCTGTTCGTGCCTCGACTTCCGAACCAATGGCTTAGGCACCTGCAAGCATATAGAAGCTGTCTCTCTATATTTGCAAAAACACGAAGATGGCTACCCCTGGGGACACCGAGCCTATACCCCGCGTCACACCTCGTTATATGTAAGCTACAAGGGAGGGCGGTCTGTGCGATTGAGCATCGGGATCAGCGATCTCAAGAACTACGAATCATTCAGACGCAAGTATTTCGACAGTAACAATATACTCCGAGAAGAGCACTATTCTAAACTCGAAGAGATTTACGAAGAAGGGCTCGCCATCAATGGAGAGTTCCGCTGCTACGATGATGTTTGGGAGTTTGTAGAGGGAGAGCTTGAAGCTATCAATTGGCAACGACAGCTACTAGAGAGATACCCCGACAGAGAGCTAGCTACAGACTATGCCCTAAACTGCGCTCAGCCCGAGTTGCGCCACGAGATGTTTGAGTATCTACTGCAAGGGAATGGCATTGTAGTGGGTGAGATGACCACAACACTCCGCAAACAGATTATTGCCATCATTGACTACACAAATTCCATAGAGGCAGCTCCCTCTCTTATTGTAGCTGAGGATGCCTACTCCGTGAACCTATGGAAGAGACTAACGCAGCACTCACCCCTCCGGCAAGAGAAGCTACACATCGTCACTCCCGAGTCCTTCAACGTAAAGGAACGCTTCTTTGCCAACCTATACAACTGCATATTTATAGAGAATGCCGACATCCTAAAAGAGTGGCACAATAAGATGTCTATCACCATCAAACGACTCAAATTTAAGCATCTATACATGCACCTTAAGTCGGTTAACCACTTGACGCCCGTGCAGTTCTCTTCTATTGCTCAGCATATTTCTCCCTATATCATAGGCCCCTTCTACCGCTTCATTCGCGACTATCGGCCCCTATTTCCTCTCCTCGATAATGGTGAGAACTTCCCCGACATACTACACTCTTTTGTATTCTGTCGCACCCATACCGAGCATCTGGCATGGGGAGAATCCAGAGGATCCTCTGGCAATGAAAGCCACCCACACAACACCCAAGGCCTAGTAGAAAAATGGCTACACGATACCGTACATATACTGAACGATGATCTAGCTCGACAGCTTCTGATTGAGAAGATAGAGGCTCTACTCCGTCACCAATGATAGACTACGAAAAAGAACTTAATCCTGCTCAGGCCGAGGCCGTACTCTACGACGATGGCCCAGCCTTGGTAATTGCCGGAGCAGGATCTGGCAAGACACGTGTACTCACCTACAAGCTAGCTCACCTACTTGAGGAAGGGTATGACCCTCATAAACTTATGGCTCTCACCTTTACCAACAAAGCGGCTCGAGAGATGCTCTCCCGCGTGGAAGTGATGGTCGGAAGTAGGGATACCTTTCGGATGAAATTGGGGACTTTTCACTCCGTCTTTTCGCGCTATCTTCGTATATACGCTCCGCTTCTCGGGTTCACTCCCAACTTCAGCATTTATGATACGAGCGACAGTAAAAGCCTTGTCAAACGCATTGTAAAAGACATGATGCTCGACCCAAAGGCCTACACTCCTAAGTTGGTATTGGGGCGAATTTCGCATTGCAAAAACAACCTAATTACCCCCGAAGGCTATGCTGCCGGAGGCGAATATACAGAGTACGACTACCGACGAGGGGTGCCCATGCTGCACTCCGTCTACGCAGCCTACGTAGCACAATGCCGTCAAGCCAACGCCATGGATTTTGACGACCTCTTGTACTATTTCAACATTCTCCTACGAGATCACCCCGATGTACAAGCAGAGTGTGCTGCAAGTGTAGACTATCTACTTATCGATGAGTACCAAGATACCAACCCCTCCCAGTACTTGATAGCACGCCGTCTGGTAGAGGCAAAACAACGGATATTCGCTGTAGGAGACGATGCCCAAAGTATCTATTCGTTCCGTGGAGCCAGCATGCAAAACATCCTCACCTTCACGCATACCTTCCCCTCGGCACGGCTTTTCAAGCTCGAAGAAAACTATCGCTCCTCCCAACGCATTGTGGCGCTGGCAAATAGTTTGATAGAACACAACGTACACAGAATTAAGAAAGAGGTTTTTTCGAACCGAGGCAAAGGAGAAAAAATCGATCTCCACGAGATGGAGTCCGGCTACCGAGAGGCTCAGCACGTTGTAGAGTCTATCTACAAACGCTACCGCAGCCACCCCAATAGCACCTACGGCTCCTTTGCTATACTCTATCGCACGAATGCACAGAGCCGTCTCTTCGAAGATCAGTTGCGCCAGGCAGGTATCCCATACCGTATCTATGGGGGCATTGCCTTCTATAGTAGAGCTGAGATCAAAAATGTACTAGCTTATCTGCAACTCATTGCAAACCCTCATAACAACGAAGCCTTTGAGCGTGCGGCCAAATACCCTCGTAAGGGCATTGGGGATAAAACCCTCTCCTTAATCCGAACGGAAGCCAACAACAGCAAATCCTCATTTTTCGCTGCAGCAGGGTCTCTTATAGCTCGACCGGATGCTCTCCCTTCGTCTGCCCGCACCAAACTCACGGCCTATCTAGAGCTAATCCGCGATATTACTTATAATCCTGAGGGCAAGACACTTGTGGAGTGGGTACAGTCTATTCTTGTTCGTTCCCAAATCCTAGATACACTCCGTGCAGACACCTCTATCGAAGGGCACACTCAACTAGAGAATGTAAACGAATTCGTCTCCGGAGTACAAGAGTTTGAGGATGAAACTTCAGCTGATGGGCTATTTTTCGAACGGGGCGAGACCACCTCTCTACATGACCTGCTCGTGCTTTTCCTCCAAGGCGTCACCCTTATCACAGACAACCTAGAGACGGGAGAAAATGCCGATGCCGTGCACTTGATGACCATCCACGCAGCCAAAGGGCTTGAGTTCGACTACGTATACATTGTTGGGCTAGAAGAGGGACTCTTTCCCTCGATACTGAGTGCCGAAGAAGAAAACATCGAGGAAGAGCGGCGGCTCCTCTACGTGGCAATTACCCGGGCCAAAGAGTATTGCTCGATCTCCTTTGCACGCTATAGAGCCATCAATGGTATGACAGAATACATGATCCCTAGCCGCTTCTTGAGGGATCTGGACATGAGGTATCTGAATCCACACAACTGCTCGACAGACCTCAAATTCACAAGCCGGAGCAATGACTTTGCCCCTCTATCTTCGTGGGAAAGTAGCAAGAATCGACATGGGGAGTTTGGGCTAGATTTTAAGGATATTGCCACTCTAAACGCCACTCCTTCTCAGGGAGAAAAGGTTTCTCTTTCGAGGAAAAAAGAAGCCTCTTTTGCACCATCTCTACAAGGGGCTTCGGGCAGTAAACGAGCCATCCCCATACCCTATTCGCAAAGGAAAGCTCCCAAAGGGGGCCCAAAGGGAGCCACCAATTTCTCGGTAGGAGATACCGTACAACATCCCACATTCGGGCGAGGGGTGGTAACGAGTGTACTTGACAAGGGAGAAGACTCCAAAATACATGTCAACTTCGACACCGCTGGAGAAAAAACCATACTTATCCGTTTTGCTAGTCTCAAAAAGCTAGTAGATTAGTTCAGATTTTGTACCTTTGCGCTCGGATCTTCACAGAATGGATCTTGGTCAGGTAGCTCAGCTGGATAGAGCAACTGCCTTCTAAGCAGTCGGTCTCGGGTTCGAATCCCGACCTGATCACAACTTGAAAACCAAGCATTTAGCCCTCAAATTCGAGGGCTTTTTTGTTGTCTTCCCGAGAGGAAATGTCCCATTTTCTTGCGGCTTTAGCCCCGAAAAAGGAAAAAAATGGCAACAAAAAGGTAACAAAACACAGCTTTAGCGAAGAGATGATGACTAACAAACAAGATTAAGGTTGGGCCAGCTCTATACAAATCCAGGAGGAGAGGCGATTGTCTGTATTTCGATTGAAAAAAGGGCTGTTATGCCCCCTCAAAGTCACGAAAAACATGTACCTTAGCAATTCGGAAAGCACCCAAGAGAAGATGAAAAAACTCAAAAAGAGAAACCTTCGGCTAGGGTGCCATTCCCAATGGATGTAACTAATAGACGAGAATAAAGACCCTATGTACACTCTACAGACTATTGCGGAAAAGATACACGCTCACCGATGTGCAATTCGTAGTGAAGTCTTCATTGAGCATTTCCTCACCGATAGCCGTTCCCTCATGCACCCTCAGAGCACATTGTTTTTTGCGATCCGTACAGTCACTGGTGATGGGCACCTCTATATTGATCAACTGTATAACCATGGGGTTCGCAGCTTTGTTGTTAGAGATGAATTCGACAAACTAACCCAGCAATACCCCGATGCTAGCTTTCTGGAGGTCCGCGATGTTATTCGCTCTCTACAGAAAATAGCCGCAGAATGGCGTAGAGAATTCGACATCCCTGTCGTAGGAGTTACGGGGAGTAATGGCAAGACCATTGTCAAAGAATTCCTCTATCAGCTACTTGCAGATACCTATCGTGTAGTACGTTCTCCACGGAGCTACAACTCCCAACTCGGGGTACCTCTCTCCGTTCTCAAGATGACTTCGGAGGACCAGATCGCCATTTTCGAAGCGGGGATCTCCCAATTAGGCGAGATGGCTCGCATAGAAGAGGTGATCAAACCCACCATAGGCGTCATTACCAACATAGGTTCGGCACATCAAGAAAACTTCAGTAGCATTGCCCAAAAAGTAGACGAAAAACTACTACTCTTTGGTGGTTGCGATCGCATTGTTTACAACATGGACGAGCCCGAGATAGCTGCAGGATTACAAAGACTAGGACTACTCTCTCGTGCTCGAGGGTGGAGTAGAAAAGACCCCAAAGCCCACCTCTACGTTCGCAGTATAGAGACCGAGCGAGATACTACCAAGCTCAACTTTTTGGTCTTGGGGATAGAATACTCCATCGAAATCCCCTTTACCGATCAAGCCTCCATCGAGAATGTGCTCACGTGCATCCTCACCATGATTATCATTAATCCCTCGTTACTCGATCATCCCGAGCTATTCTCGAAGCTCGAACCCGTAGAAATGCGTTTGGAACTCATCGAAGGGAATAGGAATAATCTTATTATCAACGATGTTTACAACAACGACATCAACTCCCTAAAGATCGCCCTCGACTTCCAGCAACAACGTGCAGCCGATGCCGATCTTGAGCCCGTACTTATCCTAACCGAGATACAGCAGAGTGCCCTCAACGAGCGCCCTCTTTATAGCCGAGTGGGCGAGCTCATCGGGAAGTATAGGATTAGTAAGTTCTATGGGATAGGCAAAGAACTATTTGCTTATCGGGAGTTTTTCCCAACGGAAATCGGCGAGAGGAATTTCTTCCCTAGTGTAGAAGACTTCTTGTCTAGCGACATTCCTCAACAGCTTTCCCAAGCTTGTATCCTAATCAAAGGCGCTCGATCCTTTCATTGCGAGCGCATTTCGGACAGGCTCTCACGCAAAGTGCATGAGACTACCCTAGAGGTCGATTTGGATGCTGTGGCCCACAATCTCCAGTACTACCGCTCCAAACTACCACAAGGGACGCAATGCATTGCCATGGTCAAGGCACAAGGCTATGGAGTAGGAGCCTACGAAGTTGCCAAAAAACTAGACCAAATGCACGTAGGCGCCCTTGCCGTAGCCGTGGCCGATGAGGGACGCGAATTGCGCAGTCAGGGTATTCTCTCTCCCATCCTCGTGATGAATCCGGAGCCAACAGCCTTTGACACCCTTTTGGAGTGGCACCTAGAGCCCGTGGTCTTCTCGTGGAAGTTGCTACGTGCTCTTGCAAGTAAAATTGACAAACAGGGCTTTGACAATATCGGAGTGCACATCGAAGTGGATACCGGGATGCACAGACTCGGATTCCGTCCGGACGAGATTCCCGAATTGGCTCGCTTTTTTGCTCAGAGCCATCTGCTACGTGCTCGGAGTATTTTCACGCACTTGGCAGCCGCAGATATGCCGGAAGAAGACGCCTTCACACGCAATCAACTGGAGGTATTCCGCACTACGGCCGATCAGTTCTCAGAGATCGCAGGATACCGCCCCCTCTACCATGCCCTCAACACTGCAGGTACCGAAAGATTCCCCCAATATGCTTTCGATTGTGTTCGTCTTGGCATTGGATTGTACGGTATATCCCCCACTATGGATAAGCATCTAGAGCCGGCAGTACGGTTGCGCACCACCCTACTACAAAAATCGTATATCTCAGAAAATGAATCGATTGGGTATGGTAGACGTGGACATCTCACCCAAGGAGGCGAGATTGGTATCATCCCCATTGGTTACGCCGATGGCTACAGCCGACGCATGAGCTGCGGCAGAGGATGGGTAGTAGTGCGTGGCAAACGCTGCCCGATTGTGGGGAATGTTTGCATGGATACCTGCATGATTGACCTAAGCCAGTGCCCCGAAGCTCAAGAGGGAGACGAGGTAATTCTCTTTGGTGATAAAGAGGCTCGAATTGAAGATCTTGCAAGTGCCATTGATACCATTCCCTACGAACTTATTGCCGACCTTGCACCTCGGGTGCGTCGTGTATACTACCAAAATTAGTTCCAAAAGGGCTCTCAAGAGAGGCAATGATAGACGAGGTTACAAAACAGAAAATCATTGATACTGCACATATTGTTGATGTAGTCAGCGACTTTGTTTCACTCCGCAGAGCGGGTGTGGATTACATCGGCTTGTGCCCTTTTCATGCGGATCGTCGCCCTTCGTTCCACGTATCGCCATCCAAAAACATCTGCAAATGCTTTTCGTGTGGTGAGGGGGGGACTCCGGTATCTTTCCTCATGAAATTGGAGAAAATGACCTTCCCCGAAGCCCTTCGCTACCTTGCTCGCAAGTATGGGATAGCCCTAGAGGAACGAGAAGAGAGCCCCGAGGAGCGAGAGCGTCGTAACCAACAAGAGAGCATGTACCTAGTGCAAAAGTTTGCAGCAGAGTACTTTGGAAAGCAACTTCTGGAGGGCGACGAAGGGCGCAGTATCGCTCTATCCTACTTTCACTCCCGCGGTGTAACCGAAGAGGTGATTGAGAAATTTCAATTGGGATACGCTCCATCATCGCATAATGCCCTACTCACGGCAGCGACCCAAGCCGGCTATAATGCGAAATATTTGTACGCTACGGGGTTGTGTTTCGAGCCCAGTGAGGGAAGATCGGGAGGCGACCGCTTCCGAGAGCGCATCATGTTTCCCGTACACTCCGTAAGCGGACGTATCGTTGCTTTCGGGGGGCGCATCATGGGAAAGAGCGATAAAATGGCAAAATACATAAACTCTCCAGAGAACATTATCTACTCAAAGAGTCGCGAATTGTACGGACTTTATTTTGCAAAAAAGGCGATTGCCCAAAAGGACAAAGTCTACTTGGTGGAGGGATATATGGATGTAATTGCCATGCATCAGGCCGGTATCGAAAATGTAGTGGCCTCCAGCGGTACAGCCCTCACACGAGAACAGATACGCTTAATCCGTCGTTTCTCCAAAAACATTACCGTACTCTACGATGGAGATGCTGCCGGTATAAAGGCAGCAATCCGTGGGATCGATCTCCTCCTTGAGGCAGGAATGCATATACAAGTACTCGTCTTGCCTGCAGGAGAAGACCCCGACTCCTTCTCTCGTAGCCGAAGCATCGATGAGTTTAATACCTACATTTCGGAGCACGAAGTCGACTTTATCTCTTTCAAAACCGGACTATTCCAAGACGATATGGCTTCGAGCCCGGGAAGGCGGGCCGCCGTTATCAATGACCTTGTTCACAGCATAGGACTTATCCCAGACACCATAGAACGGAGCGTATATGCCCAAAGTGTAGCTCAAACTCTCCATATTGACGAAGAGCTACTCCTACGGCAAGTAAAAATTGCTCGTTCTAATCATCTTATGGGTAGGGCAAACGAAGAGCAGGCTCGCAGCCGACAAGCAGCCCTACAAGAGGAGCGAAGGCGCAATGAAGAAAAGGAGCACGAAGAAGAGACCTCCCTCAGCGAGACGGAAGATGAGGCTCCCTCTTCTGACTCTTCTACCCAACCGACTATTCCCCCTACACGCCAAGAGATTGAGCTCCTACGCCTTATAATTCGCTACGGAGAACGCCTTATCCCTATTGACAACGGCGATGGGACCCAAAGCGATATGCCCCTCGCACTCTATATATACGAGTGGTTCGGAGCAGAAGAGATAGAGAAGTCTACTCCCCCATTCCAGAAAATTGTAAACGAAAGCATTGAGCAATTAAGCACTACGGAGAGCTTCCGACCGGCCCATTTCTTTGCCAATCATTCGGAGCCATACATTGCAGATCTTACTCTGGAGCTCCTGAGCGATCGATATCAATTGTCCCGAGCACAACGCCAAGCATTGGGCATATACAACGAAGACAATAGCCCGGAACTAGAGACGATCATTAGCGAGTCTCTCCATGCCATTGACGCCCTCCGTGTAGAGCGTGTACTACAAGAAATCGAACAGTGCCAGCAATCTCTAAGTGATGCCCAACAGCATGGGGATGGTTCACAAATAATGAGTCTCCTACAACGTATCAACGAACTCAATCATAAAAAGAAAGAGATTGCCGAGCGGTTAGGCGGTATGACAATACTCCCCCACTAACCTCCTCTGTGGTAATTCCCTTTGACTTTGTCACAAATCAAATACTCTTTAAATAGATGAATCCAGTCCCATCTCCCCTACACATTACGTTACGAGCAGGTCGAGACGAATCTGTCTGCCGCTTTCACCCCTGGATCTTTAGTGGCGCCATTGCCCACATAGAAGGCTCTCCGGAAGTTGGAAGTTTAGTCGAAGTGTTCTCACACGATGGTAAAGCTCTAGGCTCCGGTTTTTACGAAGGCGGGAGTATCGCCGTTAGAATGCTCACCTATGGGCATCAGACCATTACCGACCTTTCCCTCTTCTTCTTCGAAAGGATATCGGCAGCTTACCAGCTACGCAAAGAGCTGCACTTAGTCTCGTCTACCAATACGGTGTACCGCTTAATTCATGGCGAAGGGGACGGACTCCCGGGGCTTATCATTGACATCTATGGCTCCACAGCGGTGATACAGGCTCACAGCTTGGGTATGTACCAACAAATCAAAGTCATTGCAGATATCCTCATCAAGCTACTTGCGCCTGAGGTTACTGCCGTTTACGACAAATCTTCGAGTACACTTCCCTCACACAGCGAAGAGTACGTAGGGGATGGCTTTATAGTAGGGAACAACAAAGCTGAGATTGTACTAGAGAATGGTATCCAGTTTATTCCGGATTGGGAACACGGACAAAAGACAGGATTTTTTATCGACCAACGAGAGAATCGCCAACTTGTGGGAGAGATGGCTTCCGGCAAAAGGGTGCTCAACATGTTTTGCTATTCCGGAGGCTTCAGTCTCTATGCTTTGCAAGGCAATGCAGAAGAGGTTGTATCGGTCGATAGCTCGGCACGAGCCCTTTCCCTCGTTGAAGAAAATGTAGTTTGCAACTGGGGCGACTCCATTGCGGGCGGCAGACACGAAGGCGTTGTAGCCGATGCCTTTGAATATCTAAAGGGTATTGCCAAGGGAAGTTTTGATCTTATTGTCCTAGACCCTCCGGCATTTGCCAAGAAACGCGCTGCTGTAAGAAATGCTCTCAATGGCTACCGAAAACTCAATGCTCTTGCTCTAGAGAGAATTGCTCCGGGTGGATTGCTATTCACTTATAGTTGCTCCCAAGCTGTCTCTCCCGAAGAGTTCCGCCTAACGGTGCTCACGGCTGCAGTACAATCCGGGCGCAGTGTACGGATTCTACGACAGATGCGCCAAGCCTCCGATCACCCCATTAGCATTTACCATCCTGAGGGAGAATACCTCAAGGGGCTCCTTCTATACGTAGAGTAATCCCCACAGTACCCTCCGCCTCTTGGCATGAGTCGGTAATTACGAGCGCCCCCAAGACGAGACAAAATAGAACGAGGATTTATAATTCCTCTAGATATAGATTATAGATCCGGGTGACCATTCCTCAACTCCCCCGCTGGGTGATTTCAAAAAAAATCTCACCCAGCACACAGACCCAAAACAGCCCTAGATTTTTCCAGATCTAGGGCTGTTTATTTTTTATTATCAGGTGAGATTTGAGCTCGAAATAGCCTATTTTTATTGGGGATCCGGCTCTTTGGATAGACGATGGCAACTTTCTGAGAGAAGAGCATTTCGAAGGGATTTTTCGAGGGACAGCGTGAGGGGCTCTGCTCTCGTAGAGACTTTTCTAGTTCGTATGAACCTATTACCTTTGTCGCAAAATACGGAAAAGCGATGCAAAAGACCCCTAACCTCGTGATTGTCGAATCACCTGCCAAAGCTAAGACGATAGAGAAATTTCTTGGGAAAGGCTTCCGAGTACTCTCAAGCTACGGACATATTCGCGACTTAAAAAAGAGTGGATTAGGTATAGATATTTCCCAACAATTCGCCCCCAACTACATTATAAGTAAGGATAAGATTGCTGTGGTACGAGAGCTAAAGCAAGCAGCCGACAATGCCGAGATGGTGTGGTTAGCATCCGATGAAGACCGCGAGGGAGAGGCTATCGCTTGGCATCTGTATGAGGTGCTAGAACGTGCAGGGAAACCAACAAAAAGGATTGTTTTCCACGAAATAACACAGCAAGCAATAGACTATGCTATTGCCCATCCTCGGGATATTGACCTCAACCTTGTAGATGCACAACAAGCCCGCCGCGTACTTGACCGCATCGTAGGATTTGAGCTTTCTCCCATCCTATGGAAGCGTATCAAACCGGCTCTCTCAGCAGGACGTGTACAGTCGGTAGCCGTCCGTCTCATCGTGGATAGAGAGCGAGAGATTCAGCAATTCAGTCCTTCTTCTTCGTATAAAGTTATAGCGGCTCTTTGCAAACAAACGGAAGGGGAAACCCTGCAAGCCATTGCAGAAAAAGCATTTGATACCGCGGAAGAAGCCAAGGATTTCCTAAGCCGTAACAGCGCTCAAGAGATGGAGGTACTAAGTCTCGTGAGTAAACCCGGGAAACGCTCTCCTGCAGCCCCCTTTACCACATCTACTCTACAGCAAGAGGCTGCTCGCAAACTAGGTTACACCGTGGGGACAACCATGCGTATAGCCCAAAAACTCTATGAATCGGGGCACATTACCTATATGCGAACGGACTCCGTTAACCTCTCCACGTTGGCACTCAATAGTGCTGCCAAAGCCATAAAAGAGCGATGGGGCGAGAGCTACTACCAACTACGGAAGTACAAGACAAAGAGTAAGGGAGCACAAGAGGCACACGAAGCTATCCGCCCTACAGACCTTAGCAGAGAAAGTATCTCGGGTACTCCCCAAGAGCAAAAACTCTACGAAATGATCCATAAACGGACTCTAGCCTCCCAGATGGCAGACATCGTTTTGGAGAAGACAACGGCAACCTTTAGGGGACAGACCTCTAACGACGTTTTCGTAGCAGAGGGTGAAGTAATCCGCTTCGAGGGATTTCTCAAAGCCTACAACTATACTTCTCATAGCGACGAAGAGGAAGAAAAGGACAATACCCATCAACTCCCCACTCTTAGTAAGGGAGAATTGCTCAACACCCAAGAGCTCGTTGCTACAGAGCATATAACACGCGCTCCGGCTCGCTACTCAGAAGCCTCTCTCGTACGCAGATTAGAAGAGCTTGGTATCGGTCGACCCTCTACTTATGCTCCCACAATACAAGTTATACAAGCTAGAGAGTACGTACAAAAAGGGACCGGTAGTGGTACCGAACATCAGTATCACGACTATATCTGCAACGCCCAGCATCCCACACCTACTCTCAAGATACGTACCGAGAAGGTAGGAGCCGATAAGGGCAAACTTCTCCCCACAGACATCGGGATTGTGGTGAATGATTTTCTTGTAGAGAACTTCCCAAAGGTTATCGATTACAACTTTACGGCTCAAGTAGAAGGGCTCTTCGACCGAATAGCCGAAGGGAAAGAGATTTGGACCAACACCATGGAACAATTCTACACCCTCTTCCATCCCATGGTGGAGACGGCTCTAGAGTCCTTTGACAATCACGCCAGAGGAGAACGAAATCTAGGCATTGACCCTGCCACAAACAAAGCTGTAACAGTACGCATTGGACGCTACGGCCCTTTGGTACAAATAGGGGAGAATACGCCTACCGAAAAGGCTAGCTTTGCATCACTACGGGAGGGACAATCCATCCAAACCATTACACTGGAGGAGGCTCTAGACCTCTTCAAATTACCACGCACTGCGGGTCAATTTGAGGGGAATGACGTAAAAGTGGCTTCGGGTCGCTTCGGTCCCTACATTCAACACGCAGGCAAGTTCACCTCTATTCCTAAGCAGTACGATCCTCTTTCCATCACACTAGATGAGTGTATAGCACTCATACAGGCGAAACGTGAAGAGGAGATAAAAGCTGAGCTAAAGAGGTTCTCTGAGGATCCGGAGCTCACCATACGCACGGGACGTTTTGGTCCTTTCCTCAAACATGGAAAGGAAAACTATAAACTAAGCAAAGAGCAAAAAGAGCGGGCAGCCGAACTTACTTACGAAGAGTGCCTCAATATTATGAAGGATGGTCATCCATCAGGTACTCGCAAAGGTTCGACCAGCAAACGAACGACTACCAAGTCCAAAAAGTAGCTCTCTATGCCTCGCTATTTCTTAGACATAGCCTTCGATGGAAGTAGCTATTGTGGTTGGCAACGCCAACCCAATGGGCTTGCCGTGCAGCAAGTGGTAGAGGAAGCTCTATCCCTTCTTTTTCGCACCCCTATCTCCATTGTGGGAGCGGGGCGTACCGATGCGGGGGTGAATGCTTACTCCTTGCCGGCTCATGTGGATATACCCGAGACTGCAAAGGGAACACCTTATCGCTGGCGCAAAAGTCTCAATGGCATCTTACCCAATAGCATAGATGTCCGAAGCATTACGCCGGTGCAGCCTGGTGCCCACGCACGCTTCGATGCAACATCTCGCCGCTATCTCTACTTTATAGCTGAAGAACGCGACCCATTCAATAGGCAATGGGTGCTACCGGTACGCCCTTTTCCCGATATTGAGAAGATGAACCAAGCGGCTCAATACCTCCTTGGCACACACGACTTTACCAGTTTTAGTCGGTTACATACCGATACGCACACCAATGTATGTACGATACAAGAGGCTTTTTGGTCCCCCTCGCCCTACCCTTCTACTTGGCAATTTAGCATTACAGCCAATCGCTTCTTACGCAATATGGTACGTGCCATTGTGGGCACTCTCTTAGAAGTGGGGGCTTCGACCCTTGCTCCCGAAGATATTATAGAGATTATTCGAGCACAAGATCGCAATAGAGCAGGCGCCTCAGTGCGTGGAGAAGCCCTCTTTTTAGCTCATGTGGAGTACCCAAAAGAGATTTACTTAGACAGCAATACACCCCAGACAGATAACCCTTCTTCTCTCTAACAAGGTGGTAAGAGTGGTTCGAAACAAAAAACTCACTACCTTTGTGACACTGCGTAGAATCGATGGAGATTCCTTCGGCTCTTTGGTTCAGTCTCAACCTACGGGGAATATCGGGAGAGCGACTCTCGTACAAAGAACTCCCTAAGGTGGTGTACATAAGTATTGGAAACTCTAAATATTGATAGACAGATGAAGAAATCAATTATTGCACTTTCTGCACTTGCTCTCGTGGTTTCTCTCGGAGCCTGCAAGCCCAAACAAAGCACTTATCGCCAGGTATACGAGAAAGCAAAGCAACGTGAGATTGCTCAAAATCAATCTTCGAACCATGCTCCAGAGGCAGACGAAAACGACATCATCGTGTCAAAGCCTGCTCAGAGTTCTGTACAAATGCGTCGCGAGCGTCTCACTCCTTCCGAAGGTGAAGATGCAAACCGTCTCAATCGCTATAGCGTAGTTATCGGAAGCTTCCAAAACCGCACCAATGCACTTTCTCTAAAGGAACGCATGGAAGAAGCAGGTTTTAAGCCCATCCTTGCAGAAAACGAACACGGAATGATCCGCGTAATCGTGGCAAGCTTTATGAGCCGCGAAGAAGCCGTTTCTAGTCGCGAACAAATCAAAGAACGTTTTGCTCCTCAGTTCCAAGACGCTTGGCTGCTTGAAAGAGAAGCTCGCTAATCGATGGAAATAAAAGAGAAATTCCCACTAGTCTCGCACAATACCTTCGGTATCGAAGCCACTGCGGACTGGTGGGTTTCGTATCATTCTCTCGACGATCTTGATCGTCTAGCCCGCGACGAATACTTTACAAGCCTTCCCTACCTAGCTATCGGTGAGGGAAGTAATTTGTTATTCCTCAACGACTACCATGGGGCTATACTCTACTCCGAGATCAGGGATAGAGAGGTACTTCCCACGCCCAAAGACGAGGACCAAGAGACCGTTTTGCTACGCATTGGATCGGGTATTGTTTGGGATGAATTTGTTGCCTGGTCTCTAGAGCAAGGCTACTACGGAGCCGAAAACCTCTCTTGGATACCAGGCTCTGTGGGTGCTGCCGCCGTGCAAAATATAGGCGCTTATGGTAGCGAAGTAGCCCAGCTGATATACCAAGTAGAGGCATTCGACCTCAAGACGCGGGCTAAACGAGTTTTCTCCCCCAAGGAGTGCCTCTACGACTACCGCTATAGTTACTTCAAAGAGAAGGAGGCCGAGCGCTACATTATTACGCATGTGGTCTTCTCCCTCTTGCGCAAAGCAAGTGTAAATCTCTCCTACAAGGCTCTACACGACTACCTACCAAGTGGTGATGTAACTCCCCAGGATGTACGAAAGGCTGTTATTGAGATTCGCCAAGCAAAGCTCCCAGATCCTAAAGTACTTCCCAATGCAGGAAGTTTTTTCATGAACCCTATTGTCTCTTTAGAGGTTTACCAAGAGCTAGAGAAGAAGTATCCCGATATGCCACACTATCCGGCATCGCAAGGGGTAAAGCTATCGGCAGCATGGTTATTAGATAAAGCCGGACTCAAAGGGTATCGTGTAGGAAGTGTTGGGACCTACGAGCGGCAACCGCTTATATTGGTCAATCAGGGAGGTGCAAAGGGTACAGATGTTGCTCAATTTGCATCCCTATTGGTCGAAAAAGTAGAAGCAGCCTTTGGTGTAACCCTCCATCCAGAAGTTCGTTATATTGGAGCCCCAGCTACCAACTGACCCAACGAAGTGGAGATGCAGAAAAAAGAGATCAAATCTGTACGGATTTTAGGATCCGGCACCAGTACTGGAGTACCTGAGGTGGGTTGCTATTGTAGTACCTGCCTGAGTACAGACCCTGCCGACAAGCGAACCCGTACCTCTGTCCTTTTAGAAACAAACGAAGGGAAAAAGATCCTCTTAGATTGCAGTCCCGACTTTAGGCAACAAGCCATCCTTGCAGAAATAGATGAGCTAGACGCCATTGTTTTAAGCCACGAACACTACGATCACATTGCCGGACTCGATGACCTGCGCACCATAGCATGGGCTCGAGATCTACCGATCTACGCAGAAAATCGTATACTAGAGGCAATCCGATACCGCCTACATTACTATTTTGGGAAGACGCCCTACCTTGGCGCTCCCAGACTCAAGCTTCGGGAGATCTCATTAGCTCCTTTCGAAGTAGAAGGGCTTACCTTCGAACCCATACGCGTGTTTCATGGGAGACTCCCCATCACAGGATTTAGGGTTGGCGACTTTGCCTTCATCACCGATCTGAAGACAATTACAGACGAAGAGGTAGAGAAACTGCGCGGTGTAGATACCCTTTTGGTCAATGGGTTACGCTTTACCAAGCCTCATCCTACCCATCAAACCATCGAAGAGGCAATAGCTCTCGGCAAAAAGGTCGAGGCAAGAAACACCTACATTATACACCTATCGCATCATGCGCCTTGTGCTGTAGACTTGGCAAAAATGCTTCCGGAGGGAGTCATTGCCAGTTACGATGGTCTCAGACTTGAGCGCATAGGCGAGCATCTTGAGATCTGCAACAAAAAGGGCTTTAAAGCCTCTCTTGCAGCTCATCTTCCCTACGAATTCCGAGATTGCCAGAGCATCCCCTATGATGAGGCTTATGCTCTACAAAAAGAATTATTCCAAAGAGCCATAGAGCAAAAGCACCGGGGAGAAGCCCCCCAAAACACCCTTCTCTTTTGTGAGCATGAGCCGGTTTTTACGCTCGGGAAGCATGGAAAAGAAAGCAACCTCCTCCTCCCCGAAGAGGCTTTACACGCAAAGGGGATTTCCCTTCATCATATCGACCGAGGCGGAGACATTACCTATCATGGGCCGGGACAGATCACGGGTTATCCCATCTTCGACCTAGAGCAATTTGGGATGGGTATCAAACAATACATATATACCCTAGAGCAATGTATTATCGATGCACTAAGGGTGAACGGCATCCATGGGGAACGCTTAGAAGGCGCTACGGGAGTTTGGATAGAACCCAATACCCCACGAGCTCGCAAGATTTGTGCTATCGGCGTTCACTCTTCTCGCTACGTTACATTGCACGGGTTTGCCCTTAATGTATTTACTGATCTATCCTATTTTTCATGGATAAATCCCTGTGGATTCACCAATAAGGGCGTAACTTCGATGGCTCAAGAGATGGATAAACCCACCTCCATGGAGCTTGTAAAACAGCAGGTTGAGGAGGCATTCCATCGCCGCTTCTTCCAAGCCTATAAACAGAAACACGACAAAGAAAGTATAGAGATATAGGAATATGAATCAGAAATATCGCGTAGCTATTGTTGGCTATGGCAATATAGGACGTTACGCCCTCGACGCCATTAAGGCTTCTCCGGACTTTGAACTGGCTGGGGTAGTACGTCGTTCCTTGACGGAGAAGCAACCCGCTGCCCTCCAAGATATTCCCGTAGTCACCTCCATTGATGCGCTTGGCAAAGTGGATGTGGCCCTACTATGTACCCCCACTCGTGCCGTAGAAGAGTATGCCCTAGATATTCTCTCTCGAGGGGTTGCTACGGTGGATACATTCGACATTCACAGCGGTATCGTACCCCTTCGCCGCTCTCTACATGCAGCAGCGATAGCCCATAATACGGTAGCTGTTCTCTCTGCAGGATGGGACCCCGGGAGTGACTCCATGGTACGAACCATAATGGAAGCCATAGTGCCCAAAGGCATTACGTATACCAATTTTGGTCCCGGGATGAGTATGGGACACACCGTAGCTGTAAAAGCTATTGAGGGGGTGGAGAAAGCTCTCTCCGTTACGATCCCTATCGGCACAGGTCTCCATCGTCGTATGGTTTACATTGAGCTAGCCGCAGGCTACAACGAGGTTGAGGTAGCACAACGTATCAAGCAAGATGACTACTTTGCCCATGACGAGACGCATGTAGTAGTGGTAGACGATGTGGATCAGCTCATCGATATGGGACATGGTGTATCTATGGAACGCAAAGGCGTATCGGGAGCTACCCACAATCAACACCTCAACTTCGAGATGAGAATCAATAACCCGGCTCTTACAGCTCAGGTGATGGTTTGTGCTGCCCGAGCTGCCCTCAGAATGCCTCCCGGTGCCTATACCATGCCGGAGATCGCCCCGATTGATCTTCTACCGGGGGATCGGGAAAAATGGATCACCAAACTCTGCTAAAGAATTATGTTTACCCTTAACGCTATAACTTGGGACGTTGATCCTACTCTATTCACCCTCTTTGGGAGAGATGTACGCTGGTATAGCCTGCTTTTCAGTCTTGGGCTCATTCTACTAGGCCCCTATATCGAGCGACTTATCTGGAAGCGGGAGCAACTCCCCGATAGTTGGTTTGAGAAACTTTGGTGGTACATTGTTATCAGTACCATTGTAGGAGCCAGACTCGGGCACTGCCTATTCTACGATCCGGCTCATTACCTGGCTAACCCCCTCGAGATATTCAAAGTATGGGAAGGTGGGCTCGCCAGCCACGGAGGAACCATAGGGATTATCATCGCCGTATGGATCTTCTCGCGTAAGGTGACCCATAAGCCTATTACATGGACACTAGACAGACTTGCCGTACCCGTGGGGCTCGTTGCGGCCATGATCCGTATTGGCAACCTCATGAATAGTGAGATATTTGGCGTGACCACAGACCTCCCCTGGGCATTCCGCTTTATACGCTCTCAGGAATATCTCGCCCTCAACACAGATATGGGATGCCACCCAACGGCCATCTACGAAGCCCTAGCCTACCTCATCGTGTTTGGGGTGTGTTGCTGGCTTTATTGGGGTCGAGATGCTGCTCGCCGCCGCCCGGGATTGATTTTGGGATGGTTCCTTTTTGGCACATTTACCGCTCGAATCTTCATAGAGAAATTGAAGTTTGTACAAGAGGCTTGGGAGCTAAAATGGGTAGATACCATTGGGCTAAATCAAGGACAAATCCTAAGTATCCCATTTATAATTGCAGGGCTCGCTCTTATCATCTACGCACTGCGTCGCCCCGCACTAGAGGTTGCTCCTCTCCCAAAGAAAAAAGAAAACTAAACCCACTTTTAATACATATCCTATGATTCCTCAGATAAACATTACCCCTTCTATTTACTACGTAGGTGTAAACGATCGCACCAAAGATCTCTTCGAAAGCATGTGGCCACTCCCCCATGGGGTAAGCTACAACTCGTATCTTATTGTGGATGAAAAGATCACCCTTATAGATACCGTAGATATCTGTTACTCCGAACAGTTCTTCCGTCAAATAGAGCGAATCATTGGGGATCGTCCCATCGATTATCTCGTAATCGACCACATGGAGCCCGATCATAGTGGCTCTATCGGGATGCTGCAACGCCACTACCCCAACATTCAACTAGTCGGCAACAAAAAGACTTTTAATATGCTTCAGGCCTATTACCCAGACCTAAAAGCAGATCTCATCACCGTAAATGATGGAGATACGTTGTCTATAGGTAACCACAACCTCACCTTCATTATGGCACCCATGGTACATTGGCCGGAGGTAATGTTTACCTACGATACTACGGAAGGCGTACTCTTCTCGGCAGATGCCTTTGGTACATTTGGTTCTCTTGATTCGCACGTGCTCGACCACAAGCTCTCGCTGGAGATGTACTACACAGAGATGTATCGCTACTATGCCTGCATCGTAGGAAAGTACGGTCCTTTCGTGCAAAAAGCACTTACCAAAGTACTTGGGATGAACCTTACCCTCAATGCTATTTGCTCCACCCACGGACCCGTATGGACCAATGAAGGCTTCCCACGTGCCCTTGCCATCTACGACCAACTAAGTAAATACGATACCCAAAAGGGAGCTGTAGTACTCTACGGAAGTATGTATGGCAATACCACTGTAATGGCCGACACCATAGCACGAGGCCTTGGAGAAGCCGGTATCAAAGAGGTAGTTTGCCACGATGTATCGCGCACAAATCCCTCCTACATTCTCCGCGACCTATTCCGATATCGTGCCCTTATCGTAGGCTGCCCCACCTATAGCAACGAGATCTACATGCCGATCCAGAATATGCTCAATATGATCCGACTCAGAGAAGTAAAGAATCACATTTGCGCTATATTCGGTTCTTGCTCATGGGCCGGACAGGCTGTGCGCAAGCTTACTCCCTTTGCCGAAGAAATGGGCTGGGAGCTCGTTGGTACTCCTCTAGAACAAATGGGTGCCCCCAACGAAGAGGATCTAAACAAAGCCTTTGAATTGGGTAAAGAAGTAGCCGATCGCTTGCACGAACTATACCCAGAGGCTTAACCCTTTCTCCCCTCTAAAACCACCGAACGAGCCCTTTCCTGACTCAGAAAGAAGAGCCCTTCGGTGGTGCTTTACAGATTATAGCCCTCTTGCTAGCTAACCTCGTATGAAAAAAATCCTCTTCTACTCTTTCTTCACGCTCTTCCTCTGGGGGGCTGTTTCGGCTTGCTCTAATGGGAAACAATCCAACCAAACAAAAGAAGACTCTTTGCAGTACACCGGAGACGCTACTAAGCGTATTGAGGTAGAGTATGCTGAGGGTTTTCGTCTACAATATATCCCCGGAGCAGTACTCGCTACCCTATCGGATCCCCAAAACCCCGAAGAGGCTACTCAATATCACTTTGCCTTTATTCAGGATGCTGCACAGTGCGACAAAAGTGCCATCCCTAGCGAATACACACAGGTTGTGATACCGCTTAATCGGGTTGTTTGTATGACTACCCTACAGCTATCCAACTTCATCGCTCTCGACCAACTAGACAAGGTGGTGGGGATGAGTAGCACCCGACATCTATTTAATCAGGAGGTTAAGGAGCGAATAAAGAGCGGGAAAATCAACAAAATAGGCATCGAAGGAAATTTCGATAGAGAGGTAGTAATGGCGATAGAGCCTGATATTATCCTGATTTCACCCTTCAAACGAGGAGGCTACGACGACCTCAAAGACGTAGATATCCCCCTAATCCCCCATCTGGGATATAAGGAGAATAGCCCTCTAGGGCAAGCGGAATGGATTAAGTTCATTGGGCTACTGCTGGGTAAAGAGAGTGAGGCTAATAAGGTATTTGCCGAGCTAAGAGACGAATACAACAAGTGGAAAGAAATAGCCGAGAAGGCAACACCTCGCCCAACGGTCTTTAGTGGTGATCTCAAGAGTGGCACTTGGTACGCTGTAGGTGGTAAGAGCTTTCTTGCACAACTATTCCGAGATGCAGGCGCTGATTACTTTCTCAAAGATGACCCCAATACCGGAGGCGTTACCCTAGACTTCGAGACCATCTATAGCAAAGCTGCTGAGGTGGATTATTGGCGCATCCTAAGTAGCTTTGATGGGGAATTTACCTATGGAGCCCTACAAGCTCAAGACGAGCGGTACAAAGACTTTAAGGCATTTAAGGAAAAGGGTGTTATCTATTGCAACCTATCCACCACCCCCTATTACGAGTCTGCCATCATCCACCCCGACCTACTACTCAAGGACTTCATAAAGGTATTCCACCCCGAGTTGCTCCCAGAGTACTCCCCTACGTACTACCATCGACTCGAGCATTAAAAGCAAACTAGCACGTTTCCCCCTTTATGAAACAACTTGCCTTATCCTCCAAAATCATCCTTCTTGTAGGGGGTATTGTGCTGCTGTTTCTGCTCAACCTCGCTCTAGGCTCGGTCTCCATTCCCCTAAATTCGATTATAAAGATCTGCCTAGAGGGCGACGCATCCGAACCTATTTGGTTCAACATAGTAACGAAGTCTCGCATTCCCCAGTCTCTCACGGCCATGATTGCCGGAGCCGGGCTCTCTGTGAGTGGGTTACTGATGCAAACGGTCTTTCGCAATCCCCTTGCAGGGCCGTCTGTATTGGGTATTAGCTCGGGGGCAAGCCTAGGGGTTGCCCTTATTGTCCTGCTATCGGGTAGTTTAGGTGGGGTAGCTCTTAGCTCTTTGGGTATCTTGGGCGAGGTCGCTGTTACCCTGGGTGCAATACTAGGGTCGTTTGCCATTATGGTACTCGTAGCCTACGTATCACAGCGAGTAAAGGGGAATGTAACACTTCTTATCATTGGGGTAATGATAGGTTATGTAGTGAATGCGGTGATAGGGGTACTCAAATACTTTAGTGTAGAAGAGGATATTAAGGCTTATGTCTTCTGGGGATTGGGAAGCTTCTCTCGCATCTCCCCATCGCAAGTGCCCCTATTTGTTGTACTGATTCTTGTACTCCTCTCCCTTAGTTTTTTACTTATCAAAACGCTCAACCTCATGCTCTTGGGCGAGAGTTATGCCCGCAGTTTGGGATTGAATATCAAGAGAGCACGTCTCTTGGTCATCACCACCTCGGGAGCATTGGTTGCCCTAGTAACCGCTTTCTGTGGACCTATCATCTTCCTCGGACTGGCTGTACCCCACCTCTGTCGCAGCGTTTTCCAGACCTCCGATCACCGCATACTGGTACCTACATCCATCCTTTTGGGGAGTGCCATTGCCCTTCTGTGCAACCTCATTGCACGACTTCCCGGGTTTGAGGGGGCTCTTCCCATCAATTCGGTAACAGCCCTCATTGGTGCTCCGGTAGTCATATCTGTACTTTTTAGCAAGCATCGCGGAGAAATACGAGAATGAACAAACAGCCAAGTATCACACTAGAGGAGCTTAGCACAGGCTACGAAGGGCGTTGGGGCGAACACATTGTCTCCTCGCACCTCTCGGCTTCGCTCTATCGTGGGGAGCTGACCTGCCTACTTGGCGCAAATGGTGCAGGCAAGTCTACCCTTCTCTATACCTTGGCAGGCTTCTTGCCGAGAAGAGCGGGCGCAATTACCCTACTTGACAAAGATTTTTCTTTCTACAAACCGAAACAACTTGCCCAGCTCATAGCCGTAGTACTGACCGAGAAATGCGACCTCCGCAATATGACTGCCTTTGAGATGGTAGCTCTAGGACGAAGCCCCCATACCGGATTTTGGGGCAAACTCATGCCTAGGGATAAAAAAATCGTAGAGGAATCCATCGAGGCCGTGGGTATAAGCAACCTACGAGATCGCATGGTACAGACGCTCAGTGATGGGGAAAGACAAAAGGTAATGATTGCCAAGGCTATAGCCCAAGAGACTCCTATTATTTTCTTAGACGAGCCCACCGCATTTCTCGACTTCCCCGCCAAAGTGGAGGTAATGTATCTTTTGTTCCGTCTTGCACACACCCTCAAGAAAAGCATATTTTTGAGCACGCACGATCTCGAACTTGCCCTACGGATTGCAGATAAGATATGGACGCTTGACAAAAAAGAAGGCCTGAGAGTCGGCACTCCGGAGGATCTTGCCTTAGATGGAACGCTGAGTAACTTCTTGGCAGGGCGTGGTATCCGATTCGATCTCCAAACAGGATTATTTTCGATCGAAAGGGATACGAAATCCACTATCGCTCTAATCGGCGACGGCCAGCGAGCCTCGATGGTGCAAAAAGCACTCTCCCGCTACAACATAGCCACTTACCCCACCTCCGAAGAAGAGGTAAGCGGAGAATATATCAAAGTCTATCCTTCAAAATTTATATATGGCTCTCTCAATCAATCCGAACGAGAGGCAAGCAATATAGAAGCCCTTCTAGAGATTATCCTAGAGAAATAGTAGAAGGATTACTCCGAGGGCAACTGTATGGGTAGGAAGTGCTCCATGCCACTACGCTGTGCCATACGATAGCCAAGCGCCATGATCTCTGCGGCACTACTCACCTCAAACATCCCAAATTTCATTACCTTAAAAGTTTCTAGGAGGAGGTCGCAAACTTCTTTATCAATGCGTGTATTCTGACGAAAAACCAATTGCCACGAACGCTCGGCTACCCCTCTAATAGTTTTCTTATAGCGACGAAATGTTTCGGGTCCTAGGTTTACCCCGATTACCTTGTCGCATTCCTCTCGGATCACCGTGACGGGGAAGTTGCGGAATAGCCCACCATCAACATAGGAGACCCTATCGATCACGATCGGTTGAAATAGTACGGGAATACTACAAGAGGCCATGATGCGCTCGGGAAGAGATCCCTCGGAGAAAACATGCTGACAACCATTATCCAAATCGGTAGCCACGATGCGCAGCGGGATGGGTAGCTCTTCTATATTCTGGTGATGGAGATAGGTTCTGAGCCGCTCCATAAAGTTTTTCGTTGAGAACATCCCCCCACGCTTCGGTAGTAGAGAGGTCATTCCTCGGAAGCCGACAGAAGAAAAAATCTCAAATATCTCCTTGGGGCTGTATCCATCGGCATAAAAAGCCCCCATGATAGCTCCGGCACTGGTACCGGCTATTATATCGGGTTTGAGCCCAATCTCATCCATATATTGGAGCACACCGAGGTGAGCAAACCCCTTGATACTACCCCCACTGAGAGCTAAGCCTATCTTGTAGCGAATCATACTCTTCTTATTTACTTTCACAAAAGTACACAAGAAAATTGACCACTCCGACCTATTTTCCCCTTTATTATATGCTCTTCGCCATCCCTCAGCTTGGCGTGGGGAAATTATCCCCAGAGCCACCCTACCTACTCATACGACTAACCTCGCGGTCGAGAGCTCCGCGCCCACGATAATTACTCTTTGTGGTATTAAACCGATAGGAGACAGAAAAAGAGATCTCAGGAGAGTAAAAATTAGATATTAGAAGGTGAGAATAGCGAGAGACCATACGATAGTGTTCGTTTCTAATGGGATCCGAAAGGTATAAATTCGTCGAAAGTTTTCCTCCCAACCATTGCTTACCTAGCTCTAAAGAACTCCGGATCTGGGGTTTCTCGAAGGAAGCATTCCCTATATCTCCAAAGCCTAGAAGTTCGAAATTAGCCCCCAAAAGGACATCATAGGGTAGAGCAAAATTATTCTTGAGAGCAATATAAAGACATGGCTTGGAAAGAGCTACTCGCTCCTCAAAATCGTAGCGATAAAAACCAACTTGTTTGAGGGCTCCAATAGTGTAGGAGGGGCTCCAAAACCCAATCTTAGGGGAGAGGATAAGCATTGCCTGCATCCTGTGAAAAGGCTGCTCATTGATTTGAGTGAGAAGCGTAGTAAAGGGGCGATACTTTCCCTCCTCCTGTATATCGGGCATACGAGTTGTAACCTGCTGAATGCTATGTTTGAGATACTGATGGGATAGAAGGAATGTAATCCATTTACGATTGAGCGTAAACTCCGTAGCATAGGTGAGCCCGGGTCGAAGGTTGGGATCTCCCGTTTGGTACTCAAAGCGGCTGATATAGCTATAATCCGAACGCAACTGCCAATATTGGGGACGCTCAATGCGAGAGTTAAATGCAAGTTGTACATTCATTCCCCAAAGACGAGTTGCCAAAGAGAAATTAGGGAAGAGATTGAAATACTGACGGCTAAGCTCCGGCACTCGCTTACCTTGAGAGGTATAATCGCTCTCTACTCGCTCCAAGCGTAGCCCCAACGAGCATTGCACCTTATCGGCAATAAGCATAGAGTGCCCTAGATAAAAGGCGAATTGCTGCTCTTTGATTTGGGTATTATTACTCGGGAGATTTAGCTCTGCGGCAGCTTGATAAGTATCCCCACGCTTCGTGCTTGAGTACTCCATCCCCAAAGAAGATGTTCCTCCCCAAAGGGGGCCGCGCACTTCGGAGCGAACACCCCAAGCCTGATTAGTAGCACCTTTCTTACTGACATAGGTATGATCAATTTGGTCGAAGCTCTTCCCCTCTACCACTACACCCTCTCCCTTATAAGAGGAGCTGTAAAAGTCTCCATCTGCTGATAGCTCCCAAGAGCCTAACTTACGAATATAGTAAGCATTAGCCCGATGTGATAGATGAGGAAAGGTTCTCTGATGATCCCGATTACAAAGCTTCTCTTCCGACCCACTATTGCGTAGTGAGTACAATTCGGTAGAAAGTACCTCTCGAGACAAAGGTTCCCACGTGCCTTTGTATTTTACCCCCGCACTATTGAGGGCATCCGTATAGCTAAGACCAAGGGAAGACTGAATGCGGTTGTGCTGCTTTTCATAAGTCAAAGTAGATCTATTATGCCACTCATTGCCATCCGCTCGCCCCCAAAAGTCAGCCTTCATATCCTTTACAAAGAAACTATTATACTGACTCACAGAAGCAAGAATATCCCACTTCCCCACACGATAGTTCAGGTCAGCAAGGAGGTAATCCCCTAAAGCTATTTTTTCCTGCTTGCGGAGATAGGTCTCAACATCCCCTCGTACAATACCGCTAAGCCCACTCCCAGGTTCGCGGCGCACCGTTATGAGAATAACGGCTCGAGACGAAGCTGAGTATCGTGCATCGGGGGTAGTTACAACATCTATCTTCTCAATAAGGTGTGGAGATAGACGCTGTAGCTCGGTGGCATCAGTCATCTTACGACCATTGATATAGATAAGGGGAGTACCTCTACCCAGCACCGTTATACCTTCATTTTGCACCTCTACCATGGGCAGTTGGGCAAGCATACGATAGATATTGGGCAATTGGGCTAACGTTGTGCCCTCAATGGTTGTACTAATCCCACCATTAACAAGGGTATGTGAGGGACGATGAGCCGTTATGGTTACCTCTTCTAGTTGACTAGTGAGAGGGTGCATACGTAGCTCTATCTCACTCTCCTCTGCAATCATATGGTAGACATCTTCCATGCCCATGTAGCTCCCTTTTAGCAAGAGAGGGAGAGAAGCCCCCTTACGATCTACCTCAAAGGAGCCATTTGCATCGGAGACACCGCCATTGATAACGGTAGAGTCTTGCAGCACAAGAAGGCGCATCGTAGCAAATGAGATAGGCACCCCATTCTCATCTAATACCCTCCCTCGTACGCTTTGTGCCGAAGCCAAAGAGACTCCTCCTAGCAGCAGGATAGTCACCCAATAAAATAAACGTCGTCTCACAATATATACCCTTTCTATTTCTAATTTAATAGGTATTTTTTCCGCTTTCTACGGCTCTACACCTTTTTCTACCGAGGTGGAGAATATTTCCTGCCTGGGAGAAGAAAATATTCTGCCCAATTATCCCGCGATTTTCACCTGATTTCACCTGCCAGTTTTGCCTGATTTCTTGATAAAAATCAGCGGGAATTCCCCTCCACTTTTACCTAGGAAGCGGAATAGCACAAAGATATATATTTCTTATAAAAGAGGTTTTACCCCCCCCCCATTTATGATATATTAACAAGAAAGAAAGGACAAATTATCCCGAACTAGGAGAGGGAGATCCTGGCTCTTATGGGATAGCTTTCTCAAAGGATCTAAAAGGAAAGCGGTGCTGCTCCCCTCTAGATGGGGAACAACACCGCTCCATTCTCTTTCAAATTCGGTTGTTTACCGAATCTCCTGAATCGGCTAGCAATTAAGCGATACCACTAAATCCCATGAAAGCCATAGCCAAAATACTGGCACTAATCATGGCAATAGGGATATTCTTCATAGCCTTGGGGAGATTGGCTTTTGATACTTGATCGCGAATTCCTGCGAAGACTACCATTGCCAAGAAGAAGCCCAAACCTGTAGAGATAGCGTAAATCAAACTCTCTAGGAAGGTAAATTCTTTCTGAATTACAAGGATAGCCACCCCTAGTACACAGCAGTTAGTAGTGATAAGAGGGAGGAATACACCCAACGCTTGGTAAAGTGGAGGAGAAACCTTCTTAAGCACCATCTCCAACATCTGTACAAGAGATGCGATAATCAAGATAAACGCAATCGTTTGCAAGAACTCAAGTCCACGGGGCACCAATACAAACTGGTTGATGAGGAAGGTCACCATCGTACTAATAGCAAGCACGAACGTAACGGCAGCACCCATCCCGGCAGCTGTATCAATCTTCTTAGATACCCCGAAGAAGGGACAGATCCCTAAGAACTGCGACAATACGACGTTATTGACGAAAATTGCCGCGATTATAATCATTATATAGTGCATAACACAATCGTATTAAGGGTTCTACAAATCATCAAGACTTCTTCGTGATTACGTTGAAGAGAGCAATAAGACATCCCAATACCATGAAGGCTCCCGGAGGAAGGATGAAGACCAATGCTCCATACGAATCGGGGTAAATAAGATGCTCAAACACCTTACCCGAACCGATGAACTCACGTACCGAACCGAGGATGGTTAGCGACATAGTAAAACCGAGACCAATGCTCACACCATCAAGCATAGAGAGCACGGGGTTTTGCTTAGAAGCTACCGACTCTGCACGACCCAATACAATACAGTTTACAACAATAAGAGGGATAAAGATACCCAAGCTATTGTTAAGATCGGGAAGGAAAGCCTGGATGAGAAGCTGCAACACCGTTACGAAACCGGCAATCACCACAATAAATGCGGGGATACGCACAGCGTCCGGGATCAACTTCTTCAGAAGCGAGATAACCAAATTCGAGCAGATAAGCACGAAGGTTGTAGCAAGCCCCATCATAAGACCATTCTTGCCCGATGTGGTCGTTGCCAGCGTAGGACACATACCAAGGAGAAGTACAAAAGTAGGATTCTCCTTGATGAATCCATTAGTAAGCGTCTTTACGTATTGATTCATTTGTTATCTCCTTTCTCGGCAGGAGCCGCATTTTCTTCGGTAGAGGTGGTTTCTGCTGCAGTGGAAGCCTCGTCTTGAGGTGTAGCCGCAGCAGCATCCGTAGCTTCAGCACCGGCAGAAGCACCACCAGCAGCCTCTAAGTAATATTTATAAGCACGATTAACGGCGTCGAGGAAGGCACGACTTGTAATGGTAGAAGCTGTAATAGCATCAACCTTACCGCCATCCTTTGCAACCACGAGCGTACCATTCTCAGCAGCCATATCCACACCTTTCATGTTTTGGATATTACCACCTTTGGCGTCGGTATGGAACCATTCGTCCATCTTGGCACCAAGCCCCGGAGTTTCTCCATGCTTTAGCACTGAGAAGTCGCAGATAACACCCTTGGCATCAAAACCTACCATAAGGTCGATACGACCACCAAAACCATTTTTGGTGAAGGTTTCTACGGCATAACCAACAGCTTCGCCAGCCTTCTTTGCCACGTACACCTTCACAACGTCCTTCTCTCCCTCTTTGTACTCCAGTACCTCATCAAGGGGATTGTTGTCGAACTCGGGTACAACCTTTTCAATGGCAGCAATCTTGTTACTAAGCTCCGTTTTGGCAATAGGCTCATCAGTAACCGACTTCATAACTCCTAGGATAGCCCCCACAAGCAAGCAAATGAGGGTAAGCGATAGGAGCATATTGGGGAATGTAGATGCAAGCTTTTTCATTTTGTAGCCTCCTTCTTTATCTTTTCTCCAAAGTGTTTAGGTTTCGCATAGAGGTTAATGATGGGCGTAAAGGCATTCATAATGAGAATGGCAAACGACATCCCCTCCGGATAGGAACCCCATGTACGGATAATCACAGTTAGCAACCCAATACAGCAACCATAGATAAGCTGACCACGATGTGTAATTGGAGAAGAAACATAGTCCGTAGCCATAAAGATGGCACCAAGCATAAGACCTCCGGTCGTTAGGTGCTGGATGGGATCGGGATAAACATCGGGATTAACAAGCCAAAGGATACCACCAAACACAAGCACTGAGAGGAAGATTGAAATAGGTGTATGCCAAGTAATGATCTTACGGCAGAGCATATACACAAGGCCGATAAGCAATGCTATGGCAGAAATCTCCCCCATCGAACCGGGGTTTAACCCAAGGAAAAGATCGATATGAGAGGGAAGTTGCTCAAGGGCACTCGTATCGCCGTGCACGGCCTGCTTCATAAGAGACAAAGGCGTAGCCATCGTCTCCCCATCCACCATTGCAGTGAGCTTATTGGCAACAGGCCAAGTGGTCATCTGTGCAGGGAACGAAATAAGGAGGAATACACGACCTACCAAAGCAGGGTTGAATACGTTATTCCCAAGCCCCCCGAATGCCATCTTACCAATAGCAATGGCAACGAAAGCGCCAAATACTACAATCCACCAAGGGAGCTCCGAAGGGAGGTTAAACGCAAGGAGCACCGCCGTGAGGATAGCCGAGCCATCCAAAATATAATTCTCGCGGCGGAGCATAAAACGGGTAATAAACCACTCGGTTAGGCAACATGTAACGATACAGATAGCCGTTACCAAAAGAGCATGCCAACCAAATTGATACACCGAGAAGAGGAACGCCGGGATAAGTGCAATAAGCACCCCGTACATATTCTTGCTGATGCTATCCCCACTATGGATATGAGGGGAAGGCGTTATGATTAATTTATTTTCCATCACTCTTGAATCACTGTATGAGGTTCTTATTGTTTACGCGAACGCATGATGCCCATTACCGTCTGCTTACCGATACGTATGTGATCTAATAGAGGACGATCTGCCGGACAAGTGAAGCTACACGAACCGCATTCAATACAGTCCGCCACATTCATCTTCTCGCAGCTATCCCAGTTCTTAGCCACGGTATCACGCATAATAAAGGCAGGGTTAAGCCCCATAGGACATACACCTACACACTTACCACAGCGGATACAATCACGCATAGGACGACGAGTAGACTCCTTACGATTGAGAAGGAGCAAACCACTAGAGCCCTTAGCTACGGGTACTTCGGTATTAACGAGAGCACGACCCATCATAGGACCACCGCCAATTACCTTACCGGTATCCTCTGGCATACCGCCGGCATGATTGATAAGGTCAATCATAGGAGTACCAATGCGTACAAGAAGGTTAGAGGGGTTCTGAAGCATCTTACCCGTAACTGTTACAACACGCTCAAGAAGAGGTTTATTCTTCTGTACAGCCTCGTAAACAGCATATACTGTACCTACGTTTTGCACTACGGCACCCGTAGAGATAGGTAGAGCACCACTTGCTACTTGACGACGAATAACAGCATCGATAAGTTGCTTTTCACCACCTTGTGGGTAACGCTTCTTGAGAGGAACGATCTCAATCCCCGAGAAAGAGGCTGCTGCCTTCTCCATTATGCTAATAGCTTCGGGCTTATTTACCTCAATCCCAATCTTGGTTTCGGTTACCCCAATTGCCTTCATAATGATGGTACATCCCACCATAATCTCTTCGGCATGCTCACGCATCAGAGCGTCGTCGCTCGTAAGGTAAGGCTCGCACTCTACGGCATTGATGATAAGTACAGTTGCCTTTTGCCCGGGAGGGGGTGAGAGCTTTACATGGGTTGGGAAGGTAGCTCCCCCCATCCCTACAATGCCCATCTCGGCAATCTTATCTACAATTTCTTTGGGAGAAAGAGCACACTCACGCTTGAGATCCGGCGTTCGGTCTATAGACTCTTCCCACTCATCTTCTATTACATCTATAAAGATGGCCGGCTTCTTATACCCACTTGCATCATAGATAGCATCTATCTTTGCTACCTTACCCGATACAGAAGAATGGATATTAGCAGAAACAAAGCCTCCTGCTTTTGCTATAAGAGTCCCCACCTTTACTAGGTCACCCTTGGCAACTACTGCCTGTGCAGGAGCACCAATATGCTGCCCCAAAGGAATCACAGCCTGCTTAGGCAAGGGCAATACCTCTATAGGGCGCCCGGCCGACAACTTACTTTCGGGAGGATGAATACCTCCGATACGAAAAGTCCTCTGCATAGTATCTATAAATGATCGATGTATTTCCTTCTAATAAATTACGTATGTCACGCATTAGCTCGTGGAGCTTCGCTCTGAGAGTTAGCAGGCTGAGCCACAACCTTGGGAGCCTCACTAGCGGGGGCTTCTGCAGCTTGCTCGGTCTTGGGAGCAGCAGGCTTAGCAGCGTCTTCTTTCGGAGCCTCAGGCTTGCGGGGAGGGAAGTTCTCCTCATGGATAGCATGAGTAGGACATACAACCACACACTTACGGCACAAACGGCACTTAGTATGGTCTATATATGCTAGGTTGTTTTCTACGGTAATAGCATCAAATGCACACTCCTTAGCACACTTACCGCAGCCAATACAAGCATTCTTACAAGCCTTCATAGCCACACCACCCTTGTCTTTATTGACACAAGAGACAAAAATGCGACGATTCTTCGGGCCCTTCTTGCGTAGCTCAATGATGGTTTTAGGACACGCCTTCACACAAGCTCCACACGAAGTACACTTGTCTTGATCTACAACGGGCAAACCGGTAGTGGCATCCATATGCAAAGCATCGAAGTCACAAGAGTCTGCACAATCGCCTAGACCAAGGCAACCAAAAGAACACCCTGTTTCACCAGCATAGAGTACAGAAGCAATCTTACAACTTCTAGCACCCTGATACTCGTTTACTTTAGGGCGAGCTTCGCAAGTACCATTACAACGAACTACAGCAACCAGGGGATCGGATGCTACACTTGCCAAGCCCAAAATCTCAGCCACCTTGCTCATCACAGGGGCTCCTCCTACGGGACAAAAGAGACCATCGAGCGATTCTGCTCCTGCACATGCCGATGCGAAGCCGCCACACCCGGGATACCCGCAACCGCCGCAATTGGCTTGAGGTAGCACCTCTGCCACTGCGCCAATACGAGGATCCTCTTGTACTTCGAACTTCTTCGACACAACATAGAGTAGCAATGCACTGATAATCGCAATTGCTCCCAGTACAATAACTGTAAGAGTTAGTATCATATCGTTTAGTTAGATTGGATTTTCTCTATATAGAAGACAAACTTTTTGCTCAACGACTTGCGGAAGAAAGAAAGGATAAGATAGTACACTCCCACTCCCCCCAAAGTGCAAAGAGCTGCATAAAGATCGCTGAGATGCAAAACATGCACAGCAAGCAATGCAACAACGAGCAACAATACCAGAGGTACAACGAAGCTAATCACCACTGCCGTATTACCCATGGCATAACGACCTTTGAGTAAGACCAGCTCTCCTATTTCATACTCTCCCATCGGACGATATATGGTAATAGGGCGCTCTTTATGGTCTGCAGCAGTGCAAGCTTTGGCTGCATGGCACCCACTACACGCACTTGATTGCGTGATAGTAACTATCACTCTATCAGCATATACAGCACTAACTACAGCCCTATGCTCCAATACACTACTCTCCATACTAAATGGCTATCGCAGATTTAGACTTGTCTTTTGCTCCACAAAAGTAGGTATAAAAATCTACTTTCACCACATATTGGGTAAGAGGAATTGATAAGTTTGACACACACACTTGGCAAACAGGCATTACAAAGTGTAGAAAAAGCATAGAAAGAACGAAAGTAAAACAACATGCAAGAGGGGAAAACAAGACAAAAGGAAAGAGAGAAGGGCTCTTGTAAAGAGCTCTGATACACAAAGGGATAGATAATAATCTCTCCAGAGATAATGAAAATGAAGCCTCTAGACTCGCTTAGATGGCGTTGGCCACACAGTACGCAAGCCGCATCTCGCCGCTAGCTAACAACTAACAACTAGGTACTTGTAGGTATCTTATGGCACTAGACAAGAAGGTATAGGAAAGATCTGGTTTTATTTTGAGGCCTCACCCTAGCGTTGACTTCTCTACAAATGCTTCTATCGGAGAAGTTCTACCCTTCTCGCATGCTCTCCCATAAGTAGCCTCTGCAGTCTAGGGCATATAAATTAAAAGAGACTTGACCATTGGCCAAGCCCCTTTTTCGTTCAAATCTCAAACAGAGGATCTAAGAGGGAGAGCCTCCTCCCCACCCAACTATTGCTTGATAATCTGCTTTGTATCAGAGCCTACCTGGAGGATATAGTATCCAGGAGCGAGAACGACTAACTCTATAGAGGCAACACCTTCGGCAGATGTAGTGCCTTGGTAGAGGAGTTGTCCATCGGGTGCATGTAGAGAAATGGCAGCACCTGGAGCAGCTCCCGAGATGTAGAGCCAATCGGTGGCAGGATTCGGGTAGATTGCGAGGTTAGCCTCTACAATCTTGTCCGCAGCGACGTCACTACCCTCGAAGGGCGCACCTTCTTCTCCGAACTTGCCATCGCTAAAGTCCTTGGCAACCCAATGCTTAGCCATTGCCTTTCCTACTGTATTCTTATTTAGAACGTTCTTGTCACTAGGGTTGCACTGGGTGTCTATGGCCAAGAAGACACCTTCCTTTTCGTAACTAGGAATAGAGGGGAGCGCTTCAACAAATTGCAAGAAGGCTGCATCTCCGATATTGTTGCGCATACAGTCTACATAGGTAATCTTAGGACAATTGCTGAACCCTATACCTTCTAGCTTATTACCCCAGAGGGAGATACTCTCTAGCTTTTCACAGTTTGAGACGTTCACCTCGGTAAGAACGTTTTCGCTCAATAGGAGTCGCTTGATATTGCTGTGATTAGAGATCGTAAAAGTGGAAAGTTCATTCCTATAAGCGTGTAGATACTCTAGAAGAGGGCATTGAGAGACGTCAATTTTTTGGATCTTCTGCCCGCTACATACAAGAACTTTGACGTCACCCTTTATAGAGATCTTGGTATCGGTGAGCGTATACTCCTTGTAGTAAGCTTCAAAAGGCTCAACAACACCCGTTATAGTAACATTGTCTGATCCGCTGATCTCTAAAGCAATCTTGTTTCCTATGGCTAGTCCGGTCTCTAGAGTAATGAGAGCGTCAGAGATAACAATGTCAGTTATTTGAACGGCATTGCCAGCTGCCCAGTCATACACATCCCAGTTTTTGCCACGAGCAGAGGTAATAATCTCATTGGTGAGCTTATTGCGCTCGTTAATTTTCTTATTCTTTGTGTCAATAAGAATCAATATGCCATGGCTACTTTCTTCACAACTTCTGAGCCCATCAACGAAAGTATTTAATGCCTCTGTGGATAGGTTGTTGAGGTATACATCACATCTGCTGAGCTTGGGACTATTTTTGATGCTGAGTTGAGTCAGTTCGTTGTTAGAGCTATTGAATTCTGTCAACTCAGCATGGTTGTCTAGGCTTAGCTGAGCTATCTTGTTGTTGAGACAGATGAGCTTCTCGAGTTTGGTATTATTGGAGAGATCAAGCTCCGTGAGTGCATTAGAGCTACAGTCTAGTCTGGCAAGAGAGGTAGCTTGAGAGACGTCGAGTTTTGTAAGCCCAAGTATGGAGCAGGTAAGGTCGGTCACCTCGCCACGTATGGTTACCTCTTGTTTTGTAAAGGTGTAGCTATTTCGATTGGGGTCATAAGCCTCCTCTACACCATCGATAGTTATCTCTCCGATCCCCTTGATAGTCATGAATTTAGATTCTCCTACGAGGTCGCTTCCAATAGTCATAGAGATCTGTTGGGTGATTACCTGTGGATCTTCTATGCCCTCATAATCCCCTATTTCGCCTTCCTCAGAAATGCCATTGCAAAGGTAGCCTCGTTGCTCCTTGGCTAGGACTATATCGGAATGCCATGCCCAGTTCTTTTCGTTTTGGTTTCTCTGATTAACCAACAATATGCTTGCCAACTCCGGAGATTCGCGGAGGTCAGGGAGTGAACGAAGGGTCGCTCTCATCGCTTCGCCATTGATCTGGTTGTTTTCGCATCGTATCTCCTTTAGACCGCTTGCTTCTGAGGGGAATAACAGCGAACTCAGACAGTTAGTAGAGAGGGAGAGGAACGTGAGGGCATTACACCCCTCAATATTTATTGTCTCAAGAGAGTTCCTATCAGCGTAGATGAGCGAAAGCTTGGGACAGTTGGCTAGATTGACATGCGAAAGCAGATTCTTCGTAACGACAAAGGTCTCTAGCTTGGGAGCCCCAGAGAGATCAATGGTGCCCACCATTTGATTAAAGTTGCCCCACACCTCCTTAAGGGTACTATGCTGAGGAGAGAAAGAAGCAGCCTTGATGCCACAATTGGTAAAGCGTAGTACTTCGACATCACCGATGATAGAGAATGTACTGGAACCGACAGTGTAGTTGCCACTGGCATCTTCCTCCAGCCCCTCATAGGATAGTGAGGCTCCCGGCACGGCTTTGATCTGCAATTTGATTGACTCTCCAACAAGTTTGTTGGTAGTCAAAGTAATCTTGTTCTGACCAGACAAAGTACATTGCCCTCCTAAGCAAAGGAGGATAAAGGTCAGAAGTAAAGAGGTAGTTCTTTGCATCATAGTTCTTAGTCTCTTTAGTTTATATTTGAATCTTATAGGAGTAGCTACCATTGGATCCTTTGGTAGAGAGGATGTATTGCCCTTTTGAGAGAGGGGCTGAAGTTAGTTGACGTGATCCGTCGCTCAGAACACCTCGGCCTTGTAGTTCCCCGGCGACATTGTATAGATACCACTCGGTATCGGAAGAAGTCTCTAGGTAGAGTATTCCATTGACGAGTGTGAGTTGACCTCGGCTGGGAAGTTGCACGGCAGTTCCTTTATTATCCGTTGTCTCAATAGAAACATCATCAATCAATAGCCCGGTGGCCCCATAGGTCTCATGCGCCAGTATGAGCTGGATCTTTTGTCCTCGGAAAGAAGACAAGTCGCACTCAACCTTTTTCCAATTGTAGGATATAGGAGTCGTTAGAAGTTTAACCATCCCATCTGTCCAAGAGAGCGGATTAACCGGTGCCGGCACATAGTATATATAGAGAGAATCTTGTTGCAAGAATTGTTTACTAAAGGAGCGAGCATAGAGGGTTAGATGTGTCTCTACCTCCCCGCCCTCGGGAATGCTTATAGGAGGCGGAAGGAGCCAGTTCTTAGTTGAGACTCTATAGCCAATTAGGTTTGTATAGCTCCTAAACTCTGTCGGATAGAACGACCAAGAGACCAGACAGTCTTCGCCAGAGTGTGCCATCGTCTTTGCTGAGAGTTGATCTTCGGACACCTGGAGGCGTGAGAGTTCTTGAGAGAGATAGGTCCATCCGATAAGGTCTCTGTCTAGATCTGCACGGCTCCAGCCTATCAATCCCCCCTTTTCGAAGGTTTCTCTGATGGGCAATGATGCCTTCTCCTCTCCCTGTCGCACCTTAATCTGCTTGGATAGCGAGGTACCGGTTCCATACTGATTGACAGCCTTCAGAGCAAGCTCCATCTCCCCTTCTGTTGGCCAATTCAAGATTAAGCGAGGTTCAGAGGTAGTCGCATAGTCCTTACCATTGACCTGCCAAATATACTTTGTGATGGGAGAGACAGAGCCCACATAGGCTTGTATCTCACAGGGGGTTTTAGTTGTCATGCCCCAAGAGGGGGCATAGAGATCCCGCACAACGGGGGTATCTTGAGCAGAAAGACACTCTTTACTCTTGTTGTAAACCCCCTCTTCGCTGATTTGTAATATATCTTGCACCTCAATGTAGGTACCGTTAGCCGAGAGCAATACGATGCAGGGGACGTATGAGAGGGGAATTCCTAAAGCATCTGCCATCTGGGCATCCGACACAATCGGATAAGGGACGGTGCCTCCATTTGTCCAGTCTCCAAGAGTATTCCCTTCTTTTCCTTCAATGGCCGCTCTGCTGGCTCCAGTAGCCTCAATCCAGATAAAGTACATCTCGTCACTCCCTAGAGGACCATACTTTTTCCAAAGGCGTTCTGCAGTGCCTCGTTGATGTATTGTCCAACAAGGTCTACAAAATGTTCCAGAAAAATCTAAAACGACCTTCTTGCCAGCCCTCACAAGCGAATCAATGTTAATACGTTGCCCATCAATAGTCTGAGCCGTGTAGTCAAAGCCCTTGAGAGGCTTCCACTCTGAGGATGGATCTTGAGCTAGAGCTACTCCACAGACGGATAATGAAAAGAGGAGAGTGTGTGCGAGAAATTTCAACAGCGTTCTTGCTTTCATCTGATCAATAATTCTTTGGTGTTATTATGGAGTCTTATATTTTGCGGGATGCTATCGCTAGTAGCAACGGAAGTGAAAAGATCGGGCGAGGACGTTGAGATCATCCCCATTATCTGCCAGCTAAGATAAGTATATATTTTGATTTAAGCATCAAATTTTACTAGCTAAACTAGACTAGACAATATAAGACTTTATATCCCCCTTATTGACGAATTATTCTCTAGGAAGTAAATGTAAGAAGCGACAACATTAGAGGGAAGTCACAACCGAAGGGAGCAAAAAACGACCTTCGACTCCAACTCTTTCTCATTAGAGCAAACTCACAAAAAAATGCACTCCGGATATCCATCCGGAGTGCATCTCAACACGTAGTCGTGCTAACGCACCCGACTACATAAGTTGTATCACATAATTAATGTAGCCTCTCAACGCAACACTTTGTAGACGGCAGCTCCCACTTGTACAAAGTAAGCTCCGCTAGCTATTGTAGTGAGATCAACCTTGTGCTCTGTAGTCGTCAAAACCAAACGTCCCATAGCATCGTATATAGAGATTGCAGCCTTGTAGTCGCCTTCCACAAGGAGTGTAGTACCTTCGAGACGAACTGAGACACTTGCACCAGCCACAGCATCAACACTATTCTTGAGCGCAAAAACCACTTTCACATCGTGAGACTCACCAGACAAGAAGCTCAAGAGCTGCTGAGAATCTTTGCTTTCTTTCTTCTCGCCATCCATCTCCCAATAAGCGATTTCGTAGCCATCATCGGGGGTGGCAACAAACTCGATTGACTCTGAATAGGGCACCTTGCTACCATTCTCTACAACGCCATCTGTACCGGTGCAAGTGAGTGTACCCTTCCCTTCTTTTACGCTATAGTTAATGATGAAGCCGGGAAGGTCTTTTTTCGAATAAACAAAGACAACCTCAGTATCCCCTGTCACCTTAAAGCGAGCAGTAGGCATATCCAAAGAAGGTTCGATGGTATGCTCAACTTCCTTTCCATTGACCATAATCTTTACAAAATCGTAGAGTTCTTTGAAATCGGACATGATCATTGCCTTCAAAATCACTTCAGAACCCTCGGTAAGTGTTGCATAGTCGAATGCCATTTCGTACTCATCCTTACCTGGAGCCTTCACGTCTAGGATAAAGGTTGCGAGGTCTAGGCCGGTGTCGCTCTTAGGCTCTGTCTTCACAGAAAAAGCGACCTGCTTGGGTTCATTCCCCTTCTCTTTGAGGACTGCCGATACAGTTACATTCTCAGTAATGGTAAGTACCAAAGGATTTCGTCCTTCGCCCTTTTTATTTCCATTTACCAACCAATAGTCAACTTCTTTTTTCGCTTCGTCTAACACGCTTGAATCAATAGAAAATCTGATTTCCGTCTTACCGGCCACCTGATCTCCGCTAGAGATAGCTGTTTCCCCATTGAAAGCCACGAGAGAACCTGCGGGAATTCCTTCCGGAGTAGAGAATTCTACCTTGTAGGTGCTGTTTGCAAAAGTAATTTGTACGGTAGCTTCTTCTTGAGACATTATGCGAATAGTATAGCTATACTCTTCGGAAAGAGCATCGTATTTGAAGTCTGCTTGCGTGAGACTATGTGAGCCATACTTAAATTCTTTAATCATCTTACCTTCCCAAGGTTTGATGTAGAACGTTAGCTGAGTCCCCACCAAGATATTGCCAGCGAATACCTCTCTACCTCTCTCGTCTTCTACACGTACAATCCCATCTTCTATAGGATCTGCACTCCAGTCAAAGAAGACTTTTTCTTCTGATGGTTTAGAGATAGAGAAGGCCTCTGTAGCATAGGGGAAGTAAGAAGAGATGGTAATTTTAGGATAAACCTCGTTGGTCATTCTAATCTCTACTTCACGACTTTCTTGGCCATTGAGTATGGCTTCTTTGAATGTGATCTTACCATTTTCTACAACGTACATATCCTGAGGAATCGCTTCACCGCTATAGTCTGCAGCGTCTTTGTGCCACCATGGTGTAAAGACCGTATTAACATCCTGACCTTCTGCATTCTTCACAACAGCGAGATGACTCAGATCTGCAACCAAACCAAAGTGATGTCCTTCCATAGGATAGGCGTTCTGGAAGTAGGTATGGTACGTAGCACTTCCTTGGAGAGGGATCTGATCGAAGCTCAAATAGTTACCACTAACGTTTATAAAAGCAAGCTTCTTCAGCTCCTTGGCTCCATAAAGATTATGGAGATTAGATCTGCTGATAACGAGATAATTCAACTCCTCAAGGCCAGAGACATTCACCTCCTTAATGTTTTGGTTCTGGAGGTCCAATTTCTCCAATTTTGCATAGGTTGAGAGATCGAGTCTATCCACTGTAAGGCAAGCATACTCGGGATCATTCTCTCCCAAATCTGTGCTATACATATTCTTTATAACAATCTCCTTGAGGTCTTCTGATGCGGGAGGAAGAACCACCTCTTTCACGTTGTTCATTACAACCTTTTGCAGATTGTACCCCGAGAGGTCAATCTTCTGCGATGCGTACAGCTTAGTATAACGCATTTCGATTGCTACGAGATTGGGAGCATCCAATGCAGCAATACCGATAACGTTGCCAGCTGTATAACCGCCATCTCGGAGGGCCATAATATCACTAGCATCGATGGTTACAATAGTATTTTCGGCGAGTGCAGTCGCATAGGTGTGAGTCACCTTTTCTGCCA